>NZ_JCAFTJ010000009.1:0-216063 GCF_059370155.1 Stenotrophomonas sp. YJH_SMC_73
TCCGCGGGCCCAGTTGCAGCCCCTGGAATCCCGCCGATTGCAATCACGATGCCGCCAGCGGGAGCGGCTTCCAGCGTCGACATCCGCTGGCGGCCTGATCGGCAATCCGCCGGTCGGGTTCCCGGTAGTGCCGGCCGCTGGCCGGCAACCTCATGATCCCGTGGATGCCGGCCAGCGGCCGGCACTACCACGAATCAGCCTTACCCCAGATCGCCCAACCGCGCCTGCAACGCCGCGATCGCGGCCAGTCCGGCCGTTTCCGTGCGCAGGATCCGCGGCCCCAGTTGCAGCCCCTGGAATCCCGCCGCGGCCAGTTGATCGCGGTCGCGTGGCGACCAGCCGCCTTCCGGGCCGATTGCAATCACGATGCCGCCAGCGGGAGCGGCTTCCAGCGTCGACAGGCGATGTGCTCCCTGCGGATCCAGGGTCAGCCGCAGCGAATCGGCTGGCAGCGCCGCCGCAGCCTGCGCCAGCGACAGCGGCGAACCTACCGGCGGAATGCGCGCGCGCCCGGACTGGCCGCAGGCCGAGGTCACCACGTTGTTCCAGTGCGCCACGCGCTTTTCCGCCCGTGCCGCGTCCAGCTTCACCTCGGTGCGCTCGGCGTTGACCGGAATGATCGCGGCCACGCCCAGCTCGGTGGCCTTCTGCAGGATCAGGTCCATCTTCTCGCCACGGGCGATGCCCTGCAGCAGGGTGATCGCCAGCGGGGATTCGTTGTCGATGGCCTGCACGGCGTCGATGCGGACCTGCACCTCGCGCTTGCCGGCCACGGTCAGCGTCGCGCTGTAGTCGTGGCCATCGCCGTTGAACAGCACGCAGGTATCGCCTTCGCGCAGGCGCATCACCCGCACCAGGTGGTTGGCGGTCTCTTCCGGCAGGGTCACGGTCTGGCCGCTGTGCAGCGCCAGGTCGATGGGGCAGCGGGTCACGCGCATGCAATCGCCTCGTCGATGGCCGCCAGCGTAGTGTGCGCCAGCAGCTCCAGTTGTTCGTCGTCCACGCAGTAGGGTGGCATCCAGTACAGCACGTCGCCCAGCGGGCGCAGCACCACGCCGCGCTTGAGGGCGGCCTTGTAGGCCTGCAGGCCCAGCCGCAGGCCCGGGTCGAACGGCGTGCGCTTGTTGCCGTCGCGCGACAGCTCGAACGCCACCACCATGCCGGCCTGGCGCACGTCGGCCACGTGCGGGTGGTCGGCAAACGGTGCCGCCAGCGTGCCCATCACCGAGGCGATGCCCCGGTTGCGCGCGATCACATCGTCGTCGCGGAAGATGTCCAGCGTCGCCAGCGCCGCGGCGCAGGCCAGCGGGTTGCCGGTGTAACTGTGCGAATGCAGGAAGGCGCGCTCGCGCGAGTCGTCGAGGAAGGCGTCATACAGCGCCTGCGTCGCCAGTACGGCGGCCAGTGGCAGGAAGCCGCCGGTCAGGCCCTTGGACAGGCACATCAGGTCCGGCATCACCCCGGCCTGCTCGCAGGCGAACAGGGTGCCGGTGCGGCCGAAGCCGGTGGCGATCTCGTCGGCGATCATGAACGCGCCATGGGCATCGCACAGTTCGCGCACGCGCTGCAGGTAGACCGGGTCATGCATGCGCATGCCGCCGGCACACTGCAGGCGCGGTTCCAGGATCACCGCGCAGACCTCGCCCGGGTGCTGGTCGAACAGCGTGGCCAGGCCATCGGCCGCCTGCCGTGCGCGATCGGCCGCGCTCTGGCCCGGTTCGGCCAGGTAGGCATCGGGCGACGGCGCGAACAGGCCCTCGGCCAGCAGCGGCGCATAGACGCGGCGGTACAGCGGAATGTCACCCAGCGCCAGCGCGCCCAGGGTTTCGCCGTGGTAGCCGTTCTCGAGCGCGATGAAGCGCGTGCGCCGGGGCTCTCCGCGGTTCTGGAAGTACTGGAAGGCCATCTTCAGCGCCACTTCCACGCCGGCGGACCCGTTGTCGGCGTAGAACACCTTGGCCAGCGGTTCGCGGCCGGCCTGGCGTGGCGCCAGTGCCAGCAGGCGTTCGGCCAGGGTGATCGCCGGCTCGTGGCCGAAACCGGCGAGCATCACCTGTTCCAGCTGCCCGGCCTGGGCAGCGATGGCACCACCGATGCGCGGTTCGGCATGACCGAACAGATTGGTCCACCAGCTGCTGACCGCGTCCAGATAGCGGTTGCCGTCGTGGTCGATCAGCCACGCGCCTTCGCCACGGGCAATCGGTACCAGCGGCAGGGTGTCCGGATGCTCACGCATCTGCGTGCACGGGTGCCACAGCACCTGCAGGTCGCGCTGCCGCCAGTGGCGGGCCAGCGGGGAGGGGGTTGGGTCTGCTAGCATTTCGGGCTCATGAACATGTTGCTGCCTGCACATTCTATCGGCCCCGGCGCAGCCGCCGGTCGCCGCGGAGATTCCGCATGAACGATGACCGTGCCGGCCGTCGCTTGCCGATCATCCATCGAATCACCGATGAGGAGAACGGCCCCTTCCAGCGCCAGCACCTGGACCTGGAGTTCTCCAACGGCGAACGCCGCCGCTTCGAGCGCCTGGTCAGCCGTGGGCACGGTGCGGTGGTGGTGGTGCCGATGCTCGACGACGAGACCGTGCTGCTGGTACGTGAATACGCCGCTGGCATGCACCGTTACGAACTGGGGCTGGTGAAGGGCCGGATCGATGCCGGCGAGACGCCCGAGCAGGCGGCCGACCGCGAACTGAAGGAAGAGGCCGGTTATGGTGCGCGCCGGGTCGACGTGCTGCGCGCGATGACCCTGGCCCCGACCTACATGAGCCACCAGTCGTGGCTGGTGGTGGCGCGCGACCTGTACCCGGAAAAACTGGCCGGCGACGAGCCGGAGGAGCTGGAAGTGGTGCCGTGGAAGCTGGCCGAACTGGACCAGCTGATGCTGCGCGAGGACTTCTCAGAGGGACGCTCGCTGGCGGCGCTGTTCATTGCCCGCCAGTGGCTGCAGGGAACGCGATGATCAAGCTGACGACGGACCTGCGCGAGACCGCCATCGCCATCGCCCAGGAAGCCGGACAGGCCATCATGCAGGTGTATGCCGATGGCTTCGACGTGCAGATCAAGGACGACAACAGCCCGGTCACCGCAGCTGACCTGGCCGCCAACCAGGTCATTGAACTGGGCCTGCGCCAGCTGACCCCGGACCTGCCGATCCTGTCCGAGGAATCGGCGCAGGTGGGCTGGGAGCAGCGCCGCCACTGGGGCGCCTACTGGCTGGTGGACCCGCTCGACGGCACCCGCGAGTTCGTCAAGCGCAACGGTGAGTTCAGCGTCAACATTGCCTTGATCTACCAGGGCGCACCGGCATTCGGCGTGGTGCTGGCGCCGGTCACCGGCATTGTCTGGCATGCCATGCGCGGGGAACTGGCCTATCGGCGGCAGGGTCTGCACGACACCGTGCTGCGCACCCGCACGCCGGCCACTGCTCCGCTGCGCGTCGCCGCCAGCCGATCGCACCGTTCGCCGGAAACCGAGGCGCTGCTGGCGCGCATGGGCCGCATCGAGACCATCGCGCAGGGATCGTCGCTGAAATTCTGCCGGATCGCCGAAGGCGGCCTGGATGTCTATCCGCGGCTCGGCCCGACCTCTGAATGGGATACCGCCGCCGGCCAGTGCGTGCTGCATGCGGCGGGTGGCGCGGTGCTGTCGGCCGCGACCGGCAAGCCGTTCCGTTACAACCGCCGCGAAACGCTGTTGAACGGCGATTTCATTGCCCTTGGTGATACCAGCCTGCCGTGGCGCGACTGGTTGTCCGACTGAACCTGGAGGCCGCATGAGCGCGCACGACACCCCTGCCACCGGCAGCGAGGCAAGCCGTCAACTGGAACGCCTGCTGGTCATCATGGCGCGCCTGCGCGACCCGCAGGGAGGTTGCCCATGGGACCTGGAGCAGGACTTCTCGACCATTGCCCCGTACACCATCGAGGAAGCCTACGAGGTGGCCGATGCGATCGACCGCGGCGACCTCGACGATCTCTGCGACGAGCTCGGCGACCTGCTGCTGCAGGTGGTGTTCCACGCACGCATGGCCGAGGAGCAGGGGGCATTTGCCTTCGCCGATGTCGCACGTGCGATCAGCGACAAGATGCAGCGCCGTCACCCGCATGTGTTTGCCGATGTCAGCGTCGACGATGCCGACGGGGTGATGCGCAACTGGGACGCGATCAAGCGCGCCGAGCGTGCCGCCAAGGGCGAGCAGGACACCTCCGCACTGGCCGGTATCTCGCGTGGCCTGCCGGAATGGCAGCGCGCCGTGAAGCTCCAGTCGCGCGCGGCCAGGGTCGGTTTCGACTGGCCGGGCCCGCTGCCTGTGCTGGACAAGGCGGCCGAGGAGCTGCAGGAGCTGCGCGAGGAATTCGAGCGCGGCGATATCGCGGGCAACAAGGCGCGCCTGCAGGAAGAACTGGGCGACCTGCTGTTCGTCTGCGCCAACCTGGCCCGGCACGCCGATATCGATCTGGGCGCCGCACTGCGCGGGGCCAACCACAAGTTCGAGCGGCGCTTCCGCGCGATGGAAGCGCAGGCCGAGGCGCAGGGGGAGGCGTTGGCGGCACTGGACCTGGATGCGCAGGAAGCGCTGTGGCAGCACGCCAAGGCAGCAGAAAAAGCGTGAAGACGCTTGGCCTGTTCCTGCTGACCGCGCTGGCCGAGATCGTCGGCTGTTACCTGCCATGGTTGTGGCTGCGCAAGGGAGGCAGCGTCTGGTTGCTGCTGCCGGCCGCGGCCAGCCTGGCCCTGTTCGCCTGGCTGCTGACTCTGCACCCGACTGCCAGTGGACGGGTCTATGCCGCCTACGGTGGCGTGTACATCGGCACCGCGCTGTTCTGGTTGTGGCTGGTCGACGGCATCCGCCCCAGCCGCTGGGACCTGTTCGGTGCAGCCCTGTGCCTGGCCGGCATGGCGGTGATCATGTTCGGTCCGCGCATGCCCCCGGTGTAGCGTCGAGCCAGGCTCGACCGCGCCCACCCTTTTGTAGAGCCGAGCCATGCTCGGCTGCTTCTCCGGGGAGCAGTCGAGCAAGCTTGGCGCTACAAAGGCCAAGGCAGCCGAGCATGGCTCGGCTCTACAACGACCGCCGGGCCATGCCCCGCAAGCGCGCAGCGCTGCATCCCGGTAAGGCGCATGATGGCAGTGACCACGGCCCCCGGAGCACGCGCATGTCCCGCTTCGCCAGCTTCCGCGAGTTCTATCCGTTCTATCTCAGCGAGCACCGCCACCCGGTCTCGCGGCGCCTGCATTTCATCGGCAGCTGCGGAGTGCTGCTGCTGGCTGCGGCTGCCGTGTTGCGCGGCCAGCCGACGCTCCTGCTGGCCGCGTTGTTCTGCGGTTATGGATTCGCCTGGGTCGGCCACTTCTTCTTCGAGAAGAATCGCCCGGCCACCTTCCGGCATCCGCTGTATTCATTCATGGGTGACTGGGTGATGTTCGTCGACATCCTGCGTGGGCGGGTGCGCCTGTAACAGGCGGTTGCGGGGAGCGCAGCCATTGCCTCGCCCGAAAGGGAAAGGGCGCGGCGGACCGCGCTTCCGCTTCCACGAACCGCTGCGCTGCGGCACGCCTGCGGGCGACCGATCTGGGATAATGGGAATTCCTGTTTCCTCTGCTGCCGGACCGGTCATGACCCAGAAGACGCTGCTCAACGATACCCACCGCGCCCTTGGCGCCAAGATGGTCGATTTCGGGGGTTGGGACATGCCCATCCACTACGGCTCGCAGCTGGACGAACACCACCTGGTGCGTCGCGAAGCCGGCGTGTTCGACGTCAGTCACATGACCGTGGTCGACCTGCGCGGTGACCAGGTCAAGCCGTTCCTGCGCCGCCTGCTGGCCAATTCGATCGACAAACTGAAGGTGACTGGCAAGGCCCTGTACTCGTGCATGCTGAATCCGCGCGGCGGCGTCATCGACGACCTGATCGTCTACTACCTGGGCGACGATTTCTTCCGCATGGTGGTCAATGCCTCCACCCGCGAAAAGGACCTGGCCTGGCTGCGTGAGCAGGCGGCACCGTTCGGTGTTTCCGTCGAGCAGCGCCCGGACCTGGCCATCCTCGCCGTACAGGGCCCGCAGGCGCGCGACATCGTGATCGGCCTAGCCCGCGATGCCGACCGTGCAGCACTGACCAAGCTGGGCCGCTTCGCCGCCCTGCAGGCGCAGTCCGACGACGGCGTCGAGTTGTTTGTCGCCCGCACCGGCTACACCGGTGAAGACGGTTTCGAGATCCTGCTGCCGCAGGATGCCGTGGTCGCCTTCTGGAACCGCCTGCTGGCGGCAGGCGTGAAGCCGGCCGGCCTCGGTGCGCGCGACACCCTGCGCCTGGAGGCCGGCATGAACCTGTACGGCCAGGACATGGACGAAGAGATCAGCCCGTATGAAGCGGCACTGGCCTGGACCGTGTCGCTGGACGAAGGCCGCGACTTCATCGGCCGCGACGTGCTGGAGGCGCAGAAGGCCGCCGGCACCGCGCGCCAGATGATCGGCCTGGTGATGGACGAGAAGGGCGTGCTGCGCCACGGCCAGGCGGTGACCACCGCTGGCGGCCAGGGCGAGATCCTGTCCGGCACCTTCTCGCCGACCCTGGCCAAGGGCATCGCCTTCGCCCGCGTGCCGGCCGGTGAACTCGGCGAGGTCACCGTCGACATCCGCGGCCGGCAGGTGCCGGTGCGCGTGGTCAAGTTCCCGTTCGTGCGCGAAGGCCAGGCCCAGCCCGGCGTGCTCGCCGACGCCTGATCCGAACGTGCCGGTCGTCACTGACAGCAGTGGCGGCCGGTTGGTTACACTAGCCCCGTTTTTTCCACCCCTGCATATCTCTGGAGCAGTCCCATGAGCGAGATCCCCGGCGACCTCAAGTTCCTCAAGTCCCATGAGTGGGCCCGTGTCGAAGGCAATGGCCGCGTCACCGTCGGTATTTCCGACCACGCCCAGGGCCTGCTGGGTGACCTGGTCTACGTCGAACTGCCGGAAGTCGGCGCCGACGCCAAGGCCGGCGAACAGATCGCCGTCGTCGAGTCGGTGAAGGCCGCCTCGGACGTCTACAGCCCGATCAGCGGCAAGGTCGTCGAGGTCAACTCGGCCCTGTCCGACAAGCCGGAAACCATCAACGAAGATGCCTACGGCGAAGGCTGGATGTTCGTGATCGAACTGACCAACGCCGAAGAGGTCAACGAGCTGCTGGACCCGGACGCGTACGCCGAAGCCCTGGAGAACGACGACCACTGAGTCGTCGTTTCCGGATTCTGGAACGGCCACCTTCGGGTGGCCGTTTTTGTTTTGGCGACCGCGTCGGACTCATGACGCGGGGTTCGCTGTGCACCCTCGGCGTGGCATCAGCCGACAGGCGAACGGTGCCGATGGGCGTGCGCAGTTTTGCGCAAATCCGCGTTTCAGCCCCGCGCCGAAGCGTTCGAATGTGAAAACTTTTCGCCCCCCGTTGCGGCGCCGTTGTGCTGGCGTTGGCGGCGGTGCCGGTGACCACCGACGATGCGCGTACGCCGTTGTGCCTTGCCTGCGCCTGTCTACGCGGAGTGCTTATTTCAAGTGTTTTTTGATCAACGCCTGCATTGGCATCGATGCAGGCAACGTGCGTGCGCGCCGCTTCCACCGTCGTTGCAGGCCGTGCAGAGTGGTGGCGCCGGCGGCGCCCGGGAAGGCGCGGATGTGAAAATTTTTCGCGGGGGTTGTTGACAGTAAAAAAAACCGTGATTAGGTTTCGCCTCAGCAGACCTTGCCTGCCCAACCGAGTGCGCAGAATCAATCGTCCGATGCGAAGCAGCCCCTTTAAGACCACCGCGACCCTGATGACGGTGGACATGGCCCCGCTTCCCCCGGAGAAATGCAAGGCAACTCCCGTTCCGATGCCCGCTCCGCCGATCGAGGCGGGCATTGCCGCATCCGTAACGGCGCGCCTGACGCGCCGGCGGTCCCCGCACGCAGCATCCGCGGGTTTGATCCAACTGGGCGTTTCAACTCCCTATCACTGACGAGGAGCCATCCCATGGCAACCAAGAAAGCTGCGAAGAAGAAGCCCGCCGCCAAGAAAGCGGTGAAGAAGGTCGCGAAGAAGGCCGCTGCCAAGAAGGCAGTGAAGAAGGTCGCGAAGAAGGCAACCGCCAAGAAGGCAGTGAAGAAGGCTGCGAAGAAGGTCGCCAAGAAGACCACTGCGAAGAAGGCAGTGAAGAAGGCGGCGAAGAAGGTAGCCAAGAAGTCCGCTGCCAAGAAGGCCACCAAGAAGGTTGCCAAGAAGGCCACCAAGAAGACTGCCAAGAAGGCCGCGGCGCGCAAGCCGGCCAAGAAGGTCGCGAAGAAGGCCACTGCCAAGAAGGCCGTCAAGAAGACCGCCAAGAAGGCAGTGAAGAAGACCGCGAAGAAGGCCACCAAGAAGGCTGCCCCGAAGAAGGCAGCGAAGAAGGTTGCCAAGCGCAAGCCGGCCGCCCGCAAGAAGAAGGCCGCTCCGGTCGCTCTGCCGGCAACTCCGGCGCCGCTGATCTAAGTACTTCCCGATAGCCGCATCCTGAAACCCCCTTCCCTGGCTGCCCAGCGGGGAGGGGGTTTTTTTATGGGCCACTTGTAGCGTCGAGTCGAGCCAGGCTCGACCGCTTTCCTGACGGTCGGCGCTAGCCGTGCGGCGTCGCTGGAAAGCGCTCCATCAGGAAGTCGAGGAAGCTGCGCAGGCGGGTGGAGTGGTAACGGTCGTGCGCATAGACCACGTGCATCGGCCGACCGGCCTGACCGTATTCCGGGAACAGCTGCACCAGACGCCCCGCCTCGACATCGGCGGCCAGCAGCAGCGTCGATTGCAGGACGATGCCAAGGCCATGCAGCGCCGCCGAACGCAGCGCTTCGCCATTGTTGATCTGCAGTCGGCCGTCGGGCACGTGGTCGAGCTCGCCAGCGTCGTCCTGCAGCCACTGCGCAAGCGCACTCGGTTCGAACGACAGGCATTGATGGCCGGCAAGTGCGTGCACGCTGCGTGGCGTGCCGTGCCTGGCCAGATACGCCGGCGATGCGCACATCATCAAGCGATAGGGGGCCAGTGCTCGGGCCACCAGCACGCTGCTGTCGGCCAGCGTGCCGATGCGCAGTGCCGCCTCGAAGCCCTCTTCGGCCAGGTCGACCACACGATCGGTCAGCGTGGCTTCGACCCGGACATCCGGATGACGGGCCATGTACTCGGCCAGCGCCGGTACCAGCGCGTGTGTACCGAAGATCACCGGTGCGCTGATGCGCAGCGTGCCCGCCGGTGAGAGCTGCTGGTGCTGCGCCTGCGCGTCGGTTTCCTCCACCAGGCGCAGGATCTCCTTGCAGCGCGCGTAGTAGTCCTCGCCGAACGGTGTCATGTGCTGGCGCCGGGTGGTACGGCTCAACAGCTGCATGCCCAGCCGGGCTTCCAATGCGCGCAGGTGCTTGCCGGCCATCGTTGCCGAGATATCCATCGCCGCGGCTGCCGCACTGAGGCTGCCCTTGTCCACGATCAGCACGTAGACCTGCATGCTCTCCAGCAGGTTCATCTGACACCCCGGGTGTTGAATGCTGAAACCTGCGTGGAGTTTATCAATCAGGGGTGATCAAACAGCATGTCGTGCACGGACCGGATTCGCCGGCCACGCTGACAGGAGAACACCATGGACTTGAATCTTGCTGGCCGTACCGCGTTGGTGACGGGCGCGGCCAGCGGCATCGGTGCCGCCGTCGCCAGGCAGCTGGCGGCCCAGGGCGTGCGCATTGCCATCACGTCGCGGCAGCGGGCACCGCTGCAGGCGCTGGCGGCGCGGATCGAAGCCGAAGGCGGCGCTGCACCGGTCATCGTGGTCGGCGATGTCACGGTTGCCGGCGACCTCCGGTACATCGCGGACGCATCCCGTGAGGCATTGCAGCGTGTCGACATCCTGGTCAATGCCGCAGGCGGTTCCCGGCCGACCACGGTCGATGCCGATGACGATATCTGGGAGGAAGCGATCGCCCTGAACTTCTCCGCCGCACGACGGCTGACCCAGGCGCTGTTGCCCGGCATGCAGGCGCAGGCATGGGGACGGGTGATCAATTTCAGCGGTTCGATGGAACCGCGCGCGGTGAACGCGGCCACCGCGGCGAAGGCGGCATTGCACCTGTGGAGCAAGGGCCTGTCGTCGGAGGTGGCGGGGCAGGGCATCACGGTGAACGCGATTGCACCGGGGCGCATCAACAGCGCGCAGATCCTGGACCGCCTGCACCCCACCGAGGAAAGCAGACGCGCGTTCATTGCCCGCAACATCCCGATCGGACGCTTTGGTGAACCGGGGGAAGTGGCGCCGCTGGTGGCGTTCCTGGCCTCGCCGCTGGCGGGTTACATCACCGGTGCGGTGATTCCAGTGGACGGCGGCATGCACTACTTCGCGCACTAGCGCTGCGGAACTGCAGAGCCGAGCATGGGCTCGACGCTGCAACGGCCAACAAAAAGGGCGACCGATGGGCCGCCCTTCGCACACACGGTCGAGCCCGCCTGGTCAGCGCGGCGAAGCCACCGCGCGGTTGCCCGAGGCGCCCTTGCCCTTGCGCTTGTCCTGCTGCGCCGGGCTTGCGCCCTCGGCCATCAGGTTGTCGCTGCCGAAGTCGGTGTCCACATCCAGCCAGCGCTGCGCCGGCAGGCCGAGCGCCGAGTCGAGCACGGTCGGCAGCAGGCCGCTGGGCAGGCCGCTTTCGCCATTCCAGAGGATGGCGATGCCGAGGTCACGTTCCGGCACCAGCGCGACCAGGCCGCGATAGCCCTGCACGGCACCTGCATGGAACACCACGTCGTGGCCGGCGTAGTCGAAGGTACGCCAACCCAATGCGTAGCCCGCCGAGTGCAGGCGCTCACGGCGCCAGCCCGAACGCATCTCGCCCGGCGTGTTGATCAGGCTTGAATGCAGGGTGGCCAGCAGCGGTGCCGGCAGCACGTCGGGGCGATGGCCGGTGTGGGCCAGCAGCCACTGCGCCATGTCGCTGGCGCTGGCGTTGACGCCAGCCGCCGGAGCGACGCGGTAATAGGTGGGCTTGGGCGTCAGCGAGACCCAGCCGTTGCGGCTGCGCACGTGCGGACGCGCCCAGCGCGAGCTGGCCTGGATGCCGGCCAGGCCGAGGCTGGCATCATTCATGCCCAGCGGCTTGAAGATGCGGCGCTCGACCGACTGCTCGTAGAAGCTGCCCGAGGCCGCATAGACAACGTCGCCGATCAGGCTGAAGGCCACGTTCTGGTAGGCGTAGCAGTCGCCCGGCAGGCATTTCAGGCTGGTGTTGGCCAGCTTCTGGGTCAGCGCGTAGTACTCGGCGTTGCCTTCGATGTCGCGGTCGTAGGCGTTGTACGGCAGGCCGACGCGATGGCTGAGCACGTCGGCCACGGTCAGGCGGTCGGTGGCTTCGGGCGAATTGAGGCGGAAGCCCGGCACGTAGTCGGTGACCTTGCTGTCCCAGCGCAGCGTGCCGTCGTTGACCAGCAGGCCGGCCATGGTGCCGGCGAAGGCCTTGGACAGCGAGGCCAGGCGGAACACGGTGTGCGCATCGACCGGCAGCGGGTTGTTGACGTCGGTGACGCCATAGCCACGCGCGCTGAGAATGCGGCCGCCCTGCACGATCGCCACCGCCATGCCTGGCACGCGCTCGCCATAGGTCAGCTGCTGCGCCATCGATTCGATGTTGGCGACGTTGAAGCCAGCCGCCGGCGCCTGGACGCGCGGCACCAGACCGGTGCGGTAGGCCGCAGGCTGGGTGTGGGCGACGGTGGCAGCCGTCGCGGATTCGATGTTGGTCGGCATCGGCGGCAACGCCGGCGGTGTCTGCGCGGTGGTGGACAAGGCAACGGGCATCAACATGCCCAGCAAACCGGTGGCCGCCGAACGGATCGGACGACGCAGGCTGTTCTTTTTCATCGGTTGGACCCGTGCGCGACTGCTGATGGCGATTCTAGCGCCGCTTTTCCCCTGTGCACAAACAAAGCGAAGATGAATGCGCATCTTGTTGAAAAAGTTGGAATTTTGACGCCCCGAAAGTGTGTATCGGAACGTGTCGTCCAGGCCGGTCGTCGCGTCCGTCCGCAGGCGCGAGGGCGCGTCACGCTGGCGATGTTGCAGTGCATTGGCTAACGTACGCGCTTCACCGCCCCGGAGCCTGCCATGCTGCTGTCCAACCGCCGTCTGTGGGCGAGGGGCGCTGCATGAGCGCTGCATCGGGCAAGGGGCCGCTGCAGGGCCTGGCGGCGGCGCTGCGCGAGTCGCCGGCGCTGTGGTGGTCGTTCCTGTACTTCTTCTGCCTGCTCAGCGGCTACTACGTGCTGCGCCCGGTGCGTGAGGCCATGGCCGCCTCGGCGGACCTGGAAACGGTGTTCCCGCCCGTGCTGATCACCTGGTTCGCCAGCCATGGCATCGCGTTGAAGGACTTCGTCCTGCAGTTCCTGTTCTCCTGCGTGTTCGTGATCATGCTGGTGCTGCAGCCGGTGTACGGCTGGCTGGTCAGCCGCTTCCCGCGCCGTGTATTCCTTCCCATGGTGTACGGCTTCTTCATCGTCACCCTGCTGGGGTTCTACGCACTGTTCGACAGTCACGTGCCAGGGCGGGGCATGGCCTTCTTCCTCTGGGTGATGGTCTTCAACCTGTTCGCGGTGGCGGTGTTCTGGAGCTTCATGGCCGACGTGTTCTCCAACGCACAGGCGCGTGCCTACTACGGCTACATCGGTGCGGCCGGCACCGTTGGCGCGTTCCTCGGCCCGTTGATCACCAGCGCGCTGGCGCAGCGCGTGGGCATCGCCAACCTGATGCTGGTCTCGGCAGCATTCCTGGTCGTGTGCCTGTTGTGCATCTGGCGGCTGCGGCATTGGGCGGTGCTGCGCGAACGCGAGCAGCAACTGGTGTCCGGCGAGCAACCGATGGGCGGCAGCGTGCTGGACGGCCTGAAACTGATCGTGCGCGAGCCGCTGCTGCGCTGGTTGGCGGTGATGGTGGTGTTCGGCGTGGGCGTCGGCACGCTGCTGTACAACCAGCAGGCCAGCATCGTGCGCGCGGCGTTTACCGACCCGGCGGCCAGTACCGCGTTCTTCTCGCGCATCGACCTGGCGGTGAACGCGCTGGCGCTGCTGATGCAGGTGGGCCTGACCCGCTGGCTGCTGTCGCGCCACGGCATCGCGCCGGCGCTGCTGATTCCCGGTTTCGCGATCCTGATCGGCTTCTCGGTGCTGGCAGCCTCGCCGATGCCGCTGATGGTCGCGGTGGTGCAGGTGATGACCCGCGCCAGCGAATTCGCACTGGCCAAGCCGGCGCGCGAGACCATCTACACGCGCGTGGACCGGCAGTGGCGCTACAAGGCCGGCGCGGCGATCGACACCGTGGTGTACCGCGGCGCGGACCTGGGGTTCACCTGGATCCACAAGGCACTGACCCTGTTCGGTTCGCACGTGGTGTTCATCGGCGGCGTGCTGGTGGCCGGCTTCATGACCCTGGCTGCATTCGGCGTGCTGCGCGAAGAAAAGAAGCTGCCGCGCGACCGTTGATTTGCCGGGGTCAGAGCCCTTTCCCGTGAGGAAAGGGCGCTGACCCCATTCTCCTTCCCTGTCCAAGGAACCGCACATGTACTGGATCGCACTCGCCCTGACCTTGCTGGTCGCACTGCTGCACGTCTATTTCCTGGTGCTGGAGATGTTCCTGTGGACCCGCCCGCTGGGCCTGAAGACCTTCCGCAACACGCCGGAGAAGGCCGGGGCCACGCGCGTGCTGGCGGCCAACCAGGGCCTGTACAACGGCTTCCTGGCGGCAGGCATCGTGGTGGGGCTGGTGATCGATCAGCCGGTGCTGGTGACGTTCTCGCTGGCCTGCGTGGTGGTGGCGGGGTGCTATGGCGCGTACAGCGTGAGCCGCCGTATTTTCATGATCCAGGCGATGCCGGCGATCCTGGCGTTGGTGTTTCGCGCGCTGGCGTAGTTTCCAGCCAACGGCGCAGCCCCTCGTGGGTTGGTCGCGTGGAGCGGGTCATGTGTTGGGGTGTGGCGGGTGGGCCGTGCAGGGGACGCTGCAAGTACGTCCATGTAAGCTCGATGGCGCCATCCATGGCGCCAACGCCCCTGAACGGCCCACCCGCCACACCCCTGACAGTTTCAGGGCGCGGCCAGCCCACGGAGAAGAAAAAGAAGTTCAAGAGCAACAGCAACAGCAACAGCAAAAAGCGGCCGGTGGGCCGCTTTTGCTTTTGCTTCTGCCCTTCTTTTTTCTCTTGCGTGGGTGGACGCCGCAGAGATGCGTCCGAGGCTGGGGGCGGTGGGGTCGCGGGGGTGTCCGCGGCATGGATGCCGCGGCCAAGCCCCCAGGGATGGGTTCACGGCGTCCCCCGCGAACCCACCGTCCCCAGCCTAACCAGGGCTTTCCGCGATCAACCGTCCACCCACGAGGGGCTGCGCCGTTCGCGGGAACCTACTTCGCCGGCGACAACCACATGTCGATCACCGCGCTGAACACCTCCGTGCCCGCACGGTCGCGCACGCTCACCGTCACCGGCAGCGCATAGCCCTCGGCCGCGACGACAATCGGCTGTGCCGGCAACGCCACCGCCTGCAGCGTGCCACGTGCCTTGGCCAGGTACTGCACCTGCATCCCCTTCGGGATCCAGCGCATGCCCTTCGGCAGCGATGCATCGACCATCAACCCGGCGGTCAGTTCGGCCAGGTTGCACATCGCGATCGCGTGCACCGTGCCGATGTGGTTGCGCACCCTGCGGCGGTCGGCCAGCGTGCCTTCGCAGCGGCCGTGTTCCAGGCGGGTGATGCGTGGCGCGATGCTGGCGAAGTAGGGCGCCTTGAAGCACACCGCGCGCGAGAACAGCCAGGTGCCGGCGGGCCAGCGCTGCAGCCGGTGGTAAAGCGAGAGCAGGGGCGTGGACATGGTGGGTATTCCGGTCGGCGGATAAAGCGACGGCGGGCCGAGGCCCGCCGTCGAAGCAACGCGTGTCGCGGGCGATCAGGCTGCCTGCGAATGCGGGTCCTTGTGCTGGCGGTCGTAGTAGCTGGCCGCGCGCAGTTCGTGGGTGTCGAAGTCGTCCACGCTGATGGTGTCCAGGGTCAGCGTGCGCAGCTCTTCCAGCAGGCTGCGCTCATCCTGGGTGATCACGCCCTCGGCCACGGCTTCGTCCAGCTGCGCCTTGAAGTCCAGCGCCTCGATGCCCTTGCTCTTCAGCGCCTTCAGGAACTTGCGCTCCACCGGCTCGGCCATGATCGCCTTGCTCAGGTAGCTGTTGATACGGCCGCCCGGGTTGTTCTCGCACGGGGTCAGGAACACGCCACTGGCCAGACGGTCGCGGGCTTCATTCGGCGCCATCAGCAGGGCGGCGACACGACGGCTCAGGCGATCGCCCGGAGCCTCGGCACGACGGCCCAGCGGGAAGATCAGTGCCCACATCAGCCAGCCGATCGGACGGATCGGGAAGTTGCGCAGTGCGGCCGACAGCGACTCTTCGATCTTGTGCACGCTGTCATGGAAGGCCCAGGCCAGCAGCGGCTGGTCGGCCTGCGGTGCGCCTTCGTCGTGGTAGCGCTTGAGCATGGCGCTGGTCATGTAGACGTGGCTCAGCACATCGCCCAGGCGGCCGGACAGCGATTCCTTGAACTTCAGCTTGCCGCCGAGGGTCATCATCGAGATGTCGGCCATCAGCGCCAGGTTGGCCGAGTAGCGGTCCAGCTTGCGGAAGTAGCGGCGGGTATAGGCGTCGCCCGGGGCGGCACCGAAGCGCGCGCCGGTCAGGCCGAACCAGAACGAACGCACGGCATTGGAGATGCCGAAGCGGATGTGACCGAACAGGCTGCGGTCGAAGTCCTGCAGGCCGGCGCGGGTATCCGGATCCTGCGCGGCCTTCATTTCCTTCAGCACCCACGGGTGGCACAGGATCGCACCCTGGCCGAAGATCAGCAGGCTGCGGGTCATGATGTTGGCGCCTTCCACGGTGATCGCGATCGGCGCGGCCTGCCAGCTGCGGCCAGCGAAGTTGCGCGGCCCCAGGATGATGCCCTTGCCGCCGATCACGTCCATCATGTCCGAGATCACTTCGCGACTCATGGTGGTGCAGTGGTACTTGGCGATCGCCGACGGCACCGACGGCACGTCGCCACGGTCAACCGCGGCGGCGGTGGCCTGCGACAGCGCACTGATCTTGTACGCCTTGCCGCCGATGCGGGCCAGCGCTTCTTCCACGCCCTCGAAGCGGCCGACCGACAGGCCGAACTGCTTGCGGATGCGCGCATAGGCGCCGGTCACCGCGGCACCGGCCTTGGCACCACCACTGGCGGTGGACGGCAGGGTGATCGAGCGGCCCACGGCCAGGCACTCGTTGAGCATGTTCCAGCCCTTGCCGGCCATCGCCGCGCCACCGATCAGCTGGGTCAGCGGAATGAACACGTCCTTGCCGCGGATCGGGCCGTTCTGGAACGTCGAGTTCAGCGGGAAGTGGCGACGGCCGATTTCAACGCCGGCGGTGTCGCGCGGCAGCAGGCCCAGGGTGATGCCGATGTCGCGGGTATCGCCGATCAGGCCATCCGGGTCGTACATGCGGAACGCCAGGCCGATCAGCGAAGCGACCGGGGCCAGGGTGATGTAGCGCTTGTCGAAGGTGAGCTTGACGCCGAGCACCTGCTCGCCGTTCCACTCGCCCTTGCAGACGATGCCGTAGTCCGGGATCGAGGTGGCGTCGGAGCCGGCGAACGGACCGGTCAGGCCGAAGCAGGGCACTTCGCGGCCATCGGCCAGGCGCGGCAGGTACTGGTCCTTCTGTTCCTGGGTGCCGTAATGCACCAGCAGTTCACCCGGGCCCAGCGAGTTGGGCACGCCGACGGTGGAGCTGACCACCGAAGACACCGACGCCAGCTTCTGGATCACCTTGTGGTGGGCCAGTGCGGAGAAGCCCAGCCCGCCATATTCCTTCGGGATGATCATGCCGAAGAACTTGTTCTTCTTGATGAAGGCCCACAGTTCCGGCGGCAGGTCCGCATGGACATGGGTGATTTCCCAGTCGTTGACCATCGCGCACAGCTCTTCCACCGGGCCATCGAGGAAGGCCTGTTCCTCGGCGGTCAGCTGCGGCTTGGGATAGTTGAGCAGGATGTTCCAGTCCGGATCACCGGTGAACAGTTCGCCCTCGAAACCGACCGAACCGGTTTCCAGTGCGATGCGCTCGGTCTGCGACAGCGGCGGCAGCACCTTGCGGAACACCTTCATCATCGGGCCGGTCAGCAGCGGCTTGCGGATGAACGGCAGCAGCAGCGGCACGGCGATGACGGCCAACACGGCGGCCGCGACGATCGTGGCGGTCTGGTTGACGTAGGGAATGAACCAGCAGGCGGCCAGCAGGGCCACGCTGATCAGCGTCCAGGTAACCAGCCGCATGCGGTGGTAGGCGACGAACGCGCCTGCCAGCAGCAGGGCGAGGAAGGGAAGAACGATGCTCATGAGCGTGCTCCGGTGACGTGCTCGTTTGTGGCGGACGAAGCCGCAGCGTCCGCTGCGGGCAACACGTCCAGATAGTCCAACACAGTAGCGGTAAAGGCGTCGTTGTCATCGCCGGCGACCATATGGGTGGCCTGCGGCAGCTGCACATGGCGCGCATGCGGCGCCAACGCCAGGAACTCGGCCACGGTCTGCGGCGTGACCAGGTCGCTGCGTCCGCCGCTGACCAGCAGCAGCGGGCACTTCACCTGGCGCGCGGCCTCGGCCAGTGCGTCCTGGTGCTGTTCGCTGTCGCGGGCCAGTTCGGCCACCAGGCGCGGATCCCAGTGCCAGCGCCAGCGGCCGCGGCCGTCCTCGCGCAGCAGCGCACGCAGCGACTGCTCGGATTTGCGCGGACGGTGCGGCATGTACGCCGAGATCACGTCGGCGGCCTGGGCCAGCGAAGCGAAGCCGTCGGGATGGGCGGTCATGAAGGCGAGGATGCGCTCGACGCCGGCGGTATCCCAGCGCGGGGTGATGTCGACCAGCACCATCGCCGAGAACAGGCCGGGCCAGCGCGACTCGGCCAGCAGGCCGAACAGCCCGCCCATCGATGCGGCAACCAGTACCGGCGGGCGCGGCTGCTCGCCGGCCAGCACGATCAGGTCATCGGCGAACTGTTCGCCGTGATAGGGCAGGTTGGCGGCATTCCAGTCCGAATCGCCGTGGCCGCGGGCGTCGTAGGCCAGCGTCTGCAGGCCGGCGGCATTCAGTGCGCGGGCAGTGGCATTCCAGGCGTGGCGGGTCTGGCCGAAGCCATGCGCGAACAGCACCCGGCCGCGCCGGCCATGGTCGCTGGCGGTGGCGGCCAGGCGAGCGCCATGGGCGGCGTCCAGGCGCAGGTCATGGAACGCAGCGGGAGGTGGGGACGTAACCATACTTGCTAGTATGGATCGGTTCGGGGGGAAGTCAATACTGCACGGTATGGTGCGCTGCGGAAGTCCCCTGAATGGACCTCGCCTGGGAGGCTGCGACGGTTTCGACCGCAACCGCGTACTGCAACGAACCCCGGCGTATGGTTAAATCAGCCCATGAATCAACCTGACGCTTCCGCCGGCGAACCGCGCGCCGGCCGCAACAGCCGCCTGAGTGCCGAAGACTGGGCCCAGGCGGCCCTCGATCTGATTGCTGAACAAGGTGTCGGCGCCGTCGCGGTGGAGCCGCTGGCACGGCGGCTCGGCGTCACCAAGGGCAGTTTCTACTGGCATTTCCCTTCGCGCGATGCATTGCTGCAGGCGGCGCTGGAACGCTGGGAACTGTTCGAACAGGAACAGGTGTTCGGCAGCCTGGAAGACGTACCTGATCCGCGCGTGCGCCTGCGCCAGCTGTTCCAGATGGTGGCGCATGAAGTGCAGCCGCACATCATCTACAGCGAGCTGCTGAAGGCACTGGATCATCCGATGGTGCGGCCGGTGATCGACCGCGTCTCGCAGCGCCGCCTCGATTATCTGGTCGCCTCGTTCCGCCAGGCCGGCCTCAGCTCGACCGATGCACGCCATCGCGCGCGCCTGGCCTATGCCGCCTATGTCGGCTTCCTGCAGTTGTCGCTGCAGCTGCAGCAGCCCAAGCAGGCGCGCGAGGATTTCGAAGCGTACGTCGAGCATCTGATCGAGACGCTGATTCCGAACGGATGAGCGCCCGGGAATGATGTCGAAGGAAGGCCGCGGCGACACCGCGGCCTTTTTTGTTGCGCGCCGGCCAGCCTCCGTCCATGGCGCACAAAGAACAACGGCCCCTTGCGGGGCCGTTGCTGCATCAGCTGATCAGAGTGCCGATCAGAACTTCTGCTTGTACTGCATGTACATGAAGCGACCGATGTCGTAGCCACCGTAGTAGGAGAACTGCGAGTTCGGTGCCGAGTACATCTGCGGGCCGTAGTGGTCGAACACGTTACGTGCGCCGACGGCGATGGTCGCATTCCACGGTGCGTTCCAGGAAACCTGGACGTCGTGGAACATGGTCGAACCACGCTTGTTCATCGGCTGGTCGCGCACCGGATCCGGCGAACCGAAGTCCGGCAGGCTGCACTCGTCGCTGTAGTAGCAACGCTCCTTGACGCTGGAGAAGTAACGGGTGCCCCAGGTCACGCCCCAGTCGCCACGCTCCCAGCCCAGCACCAGGTTCGAACGCAGGCGGAAGTTGCTGCCGAAGCCATTGAGGATCGACACAGGCACCTGCTGCGCATTGGTGGTCTTCAGCACGTTCTTGGTGACGTAGCTGTTCTGCAGGTTGGCGTTGAAGGTACCCCAGCTGTCGGTCTCGAAGCGGTACGCCACGTCGAAGTCGAAGCCTTCGGTTTCCTGGTAACCGGCGTTACGCGGTGCGTAGGTCAGGTTGATCACGTTGTGACGGTTCGGATCACGGGTGAACGAGTTGCAGCGCTCGGCGATGCCAAGCACGTAGCAGTCATTCAGCTGGTCATCCGGGCTGTCGGTGACGATCGTGTTGGTGATCTTGATGTTCCACCAGTCCAGGCTCATGTTCAGGCCCTGGGCGAAGGTCGGGCTCCACACCAGGCCAACGGTCTTGGACTTGGACTTTTCCGGAGTCAGGTTCGGGTTGGAGACGGCGTTGAACGGGTCCGGCGTCTGCTCATCCGGACCGCTGGCCGGCACGTAGCCCTGGCGCAGCTGGCGGAAGGTGCTGGCGGTCGGGCCGATGGCCGCGGCGCAACGGGCAGCGACGCCCGGCTGGCCGGTCGAACCGAAGTCGGTATCGCACGGATCGGTGAAGTACGCGAAGGTCTGCGAGCTGCCACCGTACAGATTGTCGATGGTCGGCGCACGGAAGCCTTCGGCGTAGGTCGCACGCACCAGCAGCTGGTCGATCGGCTTCCACTTCAGGCCGAACTTGTTGTTGGTGGTGTTGCCGAAGGTGCTGTACTTCGAGTAGCGCGTCGCGGCGTTGAAGCTCAGTTCCTTGGCACCCGGCAGGTCGGCCAGGATCGGAACATTCAGCTCCAGATAGACTTCGTTGACGTCGTAACCACCACCGGTCGGGCCGGCGGCCAGGTCGGTCGAGTAGCCGGTCTGCGACAGGGCGTCCGGATTGTACGAACCCTTGTCCTCGCGGTACTCGTAACCCAGCGCGAAGCCCAGGTCGCCGGCGGGCAGGGTGAACAGGCTGCCGGCGATGTTCGCGTAGTAGGTCTTGGTGGTGACTTCACCGGTGTTCTTGGTGGTCGGGAACAGGAACTGCTGCAGATCCGGGTTGCCGGTCAGGCCACCGTCACCGGTACGGCCGTACGGAATGGCCGGGTTCCACGGCAGGCAGCCGCCGGCGCCCGGGCCATAGATCGGGTTGGAGCCATCGACCAGGCCTGCTGCCGTGCCGCACTCGACGCGGCCGGTGGCCGGGTTGTAGAACGACGGGCCGGTGGCGGCATTGACCGCCAGCACGTTGTAGTTGCCGGTCTGGCTCTGCTGGTTCTCCGAGTTCTGGTAGATGTAGCCGGCTTCCCAGTCGAAGTACTTGTCATTGAACTGGAAGCTGCCCTGCAGGGCGCCGGTGAAGCGGAAGGTGGTCAGCTTGTTGGTCGACAGGCGCGGCACTTCCCAGCCACGGCGCATGAAGCCCATGTCCTTGCCGAAGGGGTTGTAGTAGCTGTCGGCATCCCACTTGGCACCCAGGCGCTCATACGACGCAGACTGCAACGGATAGCCTGCGACCTGGGCCTGCGACTCACGACGGGTGTACAGCAGGTCGGAGACGAAGCGGATGTTGTCGGTCAGGTCGTACTGGACGTTGGCGAACACCGAGCGACGCTTGGTCGGCGTCAGCAGGTGCATCTGCGTATTGGAGTTGCTGGTGTCACCGGTGATGCCGGCGAAGTCCTGGTCGTGGTACTGGTTGACGTCGCGGTAGTCGCCACCGCGGTTCAGCACCAGCCAGTCATCGGTATCCGGATCGATGATGGTGCCCCACTGGCTGACCGGGCTCCAGTTCTGGGCCGGGTGGAAGGTGGTGCGCGGATAACGGCTGAACCAGCGATCCTTGGCCCACACTTCCTTTTCTTCGGCGTACTCGGCGCCGATGGTGATCGAACCGCGGTCACCGGTGAAGCCGGCCACGAAGTCGTAGCTGGTCTTCTGGCCGTCGCCTTCGCCGTACTGGCCGACGTAGGCGTTGGCTTCCAGGCCCTGGAAGTTCTTGCGGGTGATGATGTTGATCACACCGGCGATCGCGTCGGAGCCGTAGATCGACGACGCGCCGTCCTTCAGGACGTCGATGCGCTCGACGATGGCCGACGGAATCTGCGACACGTCCTGCAGGCCGCTGACGCTGGCGCCGAGGCGCTTGCCGTCGACCAGCACCAGGGTGCGTTCGGCGCCGAGGTTGCGCAGGTCGATGTAGAAGCCACCGACGGCTTCACCGGAGGACAGCGGCTCGGAACGGCTGATGGCCGGGCTGCCGGCTGCGGCGATGTTCTGCAGGACGTCGGCGACCGTCTTGAAACCGCTCTTCTCGATCGAAGCGCGGCTGATGCTCAGAACGGGCTGGGCGGTTTCGGTATCGACCTGACGGATGCGCGAACCGGTGACCTCGATGCGGTCGAGGTTGGTGGCTTCCTGGGCGTGGGCCGTCGCGGTGGTGGCACCGGCGACAAGCGCGATCACAACTGCGTCACGCAGCTGGCTGGACTTGAGTTTCATTGGCTCTCTCTCTCCAAGAAATCTTGGCTGGGGTTAATGCCCGGCGGGGAGCGAAAAAGCGCTCCCAAATCGCGAGGCTGACCCGATAGTAACGGGCGTTCGCCAAGAATTAAAGCTGTGTTAATCAAGCCTGTGATTTTGGTAAAGATGCGCTTTTCCCATGCCAATCAATAGTTTACCGGCATAGTCAGGGCGCTCTGCCTCGTTTGTTAACGCAGAATGATGAAAAAAGTTTCGATTGAAATGTATCTCACTATGTCGGTGCGCAGCGTTTCATCGCCCAGCGGCGATACCGGTTACGCAAGTGCGCGGCAGGCTTGCACATGCAAAAGGCGCCTTTCGGCGCCTTTGGGAATATCGTTGCTGAGCCTGTTTACCGGGATCAGAGATCCTGTTCGTAGCGCACATACGGCACGGTGCCGTCGTCGTTGCTTTCGTTGCGCGGGGAGAACGGATTCTTGCCGCGGCTGATCACATTCTCGGCGCCGACGGTGAGCTGGCCGGACCACGGGGTACGCCAGGTCAGGCCGATGCCCAGGCCTTCCCACTTGCCGGGCTTGCCCGGGACGTCGACCACGCGGCCGATGATGCTGCCGGTGAAGTTGCCGTAACCGGCGCCGATGCTCAGGCTCTTGCTGTCCCAGCGATCGACGATGGCCGGCGAGGCGTCGGCCAGCGGAACCAGGCGCGCCTTGGCGTAGGTACCGGCGATGGAGACGAAGCCTTCGCGACCGATGTTCTTCTGCGCGAACACGGTCAGATCGTTCTGCTCGGCACGCAGCGAGGGCGTCTTGTTCGGGCCCGACAACCAGGCGGGCAGGGTTTCACGGCCAGTGCCGGCGGTGATGCCCAGGCGGCTGTTGCCGCGGTTCAGCGCGGCGGTACCGCTGAAACGACGGCTGTTCAGATCATCCTCGTCGCCCAGGCTGGCCAGCATGCAATGGCTGGCCAGACCGCTGATGCTGGTGCCGCTGCTGCTGTTGCAGAGCAGGCCCAGCGAATCGCCGGAGGACAGGCCAAAGGCCGCGTCCAGCGAGTTGCGGCCGAAATGCCAGCGGGCGCCGGCCGCCTGTTCGCCGGTCGGCTCAAGGTACAGCAGCGCCTCGACCTTGCCGCTGCCCTTGTTCCAGACCGGCAGCACGGTGCGGGTGTCCTTGCTCTGCGCATGCACGCCCGTGATCGCGCCAAGGGCGATCAGCAGGGCCAGCGGTAGACGCAGGAAGGTACGCATCGGACCAGTTCAGACAGGGACAGACAACGGAAGTTCCCGTGGGGACGGGAACTCGATCCTAGGGTGTTTATGAATTCTTAACAAGCCTTGATCCTCCCCAGGTACAAGACTGCCGTTCACTGAAGTCGTTCAGGCGCCGGTACAGCCCCCTGGGCGCCGTGGAACAGTATGCCGAACTCCGTCAATGGAAAGTGATACTCGCGTCCGCAGAATTCGCAACGCACCTCGACGGCGCCAGTGTCCTCGGCGGCCGCTCGGGCCTCCTCTTCCCCCAGCGACTGCAGCATGCCGGCCACCCGCTCGCGCGAGCAGGAGCAGGCGAAGGAGAGCGGCTTTTCACCCAGCAGCTCCGGCCGCTCCTCGTGGAACAGGCGGTGCAGCAGCTGCTCGGCCGGGGTCGCCAGCAGTTCGGCCTTGCCCAGGGTCTCGAACAGGGCGCTGGCGCGCGCCCAGCCATCTTCGTCGCCTTCGTCGCCCGGCAGTTTCTGCAGCAGCAGGCCGGCGGCACCGTTGCGGTCGGCCGCCAGCAGCAGGCGGGTGGGCAGCTGCTCCGACTGGCGGAAGTAGTCCTCGAAGGCCTCGTCCAGTTCCGGCGCGGTCAGCGCGACCAGGCTCTGGTAGCGCTGCGGCTCGCGCGGGTCCAGGCCGGGGTTCTCGATGGTGATGGCGAGGATGGCGTCATCGCCGAGGCTGGACAGGTCACGCGGCGCGTCGGCGCCTTCGCTGAGCTGGGCGATGCCACGCAGGGTGCCGCCCGCGGTGCATTCGGCGAACAGGGTGCGCAGGGCAGTGCTGCTGCGCAGCTGCACTGACAGGCGGCCGTCGATCTTGGTGTGGCCGGTGAACAGGGCCGAGGCGACACAGGCCTCGCCGAGCAGCTCGGCAGCGGCGTCCGGGTACACGGCGTGGGACAGGATTTCCTGCCAGGTGGCCTGCAGGTGCACATGCACGCCGCGGACGCCGGCGTCGGGGAGCAGGAAACGGATCAGGGAATCGGAGTTGGCGGTCATCGGCTCACATCGCGCGTAAACGGGGGCGGTTGCCGGATAATGCGCCGACAACCAGACAGAAGAAGGATGCACCAGTAATGGGGGCAGCGGGAGAGCAGCACAAGGTAGTGGCGGAGGTGGCCGCACCGCGCCGGCGACGCTGGCGCTGGAAGCGGCTGCTGTGGCTGCCGGTGCTGCTGGCCGCCTTCAGCTGCCTGCAGGTGCTGGTGCTGCGCTTCATCGACCCGCCGGTGTCCACGGTGATGCTGTGGCGTTATGGCGAGGCGCTGGGCGAGGCGGACTGGTCCTATCGGCTGCATTACCAGTGGCGCGACCTCGACCAGATGGCGCCGAGCCTGCCGATCTCGCTGGTGGCGGCCGAGGACCAGCGCTTCCCCGACCACAATGGCTTCGATCTGCAGGCCATCGAAAAGGCCCGCGACCATAACGCCAGGGGAGGGCGCCTGCGTGGCGCCAGCACGATCAGCCAGCAGGTGGCCAAGAACCTGTTCCTGTGGCAGGGCCGCAGCTGGATCCGCAAGGGCCTGGAAGTCTGGTACACGGTGCTGATCGAGGCGCTGTGGCCGAAGGAGCGCATCCTGGAGATGTACGCCAACATCGCCGAGTTCGGTGATGGTGTGTACGGTGCGCAGGCGGCAGCCCAGAAATACTGGGGCAAGGACGCGGCCCGGTTGAGCCCGGCCGAGAGTGCGCGACTGGCGGCGGTACTGCCGGCACCGCGACGCTACAACGCGGCCGCACCGGGGCCGTATGTGCAGCGGCGCGCCGCATGGATCCAGCGCCAGGCGCGCCAGCTGGGAGGCGCGTCATACTTGTCGGAGGACTGAGGCAGGCGTGGCGTGAGCGGCGGGCGACGGGTCGTGCGCCTGGCCGGCAATGTACAATCCGGGCATGACCCGCGAACGGCTCACTTTTGTCATCGCCGCCTACAACGAGGCCCTGGCATTACCGCTGCTGCATCCACGGCTGTGCGCGGTGCTGGACGGCATGCCCGACATCGACGGCCACATCCTCTATGTGGATGACGGCAGTCATGACCGCACATGGGAGGTGATCGCGGGGTTGGCCCAGGCTGATGCGCGCGTCTCGGCGCTGAAGCTGTCGCGCAACTTCGGCAAGGAGGCGGCGCTGACCGCGGGCCTGGATCTGGTGCACGAGGGGGCAGCGATGATCCTCGATGCCGACGGCCAGGACCCGCCGGAGCTGGTGCCGCAATTCGTCGCGCGCTGGCGCGAGGGCCATGACAACGTCTACGGCACGCGCATGGCCCGCGATGGCGAGTCCTGGATCAAGCGCGCCACGGCAGCGATGTTCTACCGGGTGATGGGTCGCCTGTCGCGTACGCCGATTCCGGCCGATACCGGAGATTTCCGCCTGCTGTCCCCGCGCGCGCTGAGCGCCCTGCGCGGGATGCGTGAGCGCCACCGTTTCATGAAGGGGCTTTTCAGCTGGGTAGGCTTCAAGCGGATTGCCGTGCCCTATCACCGCCACGCGCGCGTGGCCGGCACCAGCAAATTCAGCCTGTGGCGGCTGTGGAATTTCGCCCTCGAAGGCATCACCGGCTTCTCGACTGTGCCGCTGCGGGCTGCCACCTACCTGGGACTGGCAACCGCCGCAGTCGCGTTCGTGTTCGGCCTGTGGGTGATCGTGAAGGCGGCGCTGTATGGCGACCGGGTGGCGGGTTGGCCGACGATGATGGCGGTGATCCTGTTCCTGGGGGGAGTGCAGTTGATCGCGCTGGGGCTGGTGGGAGAGTACCTGGGGCGGCTGTACGAAGAGTCCAAGCAGCGGCCGTTGTACCTGGTTGACGCGTGGCTAGCATCCGCCGTGGCAGACTCGGCCCTGCAACCCACCCTCGGAGGGCAGGCAGATGACGACGGTACGACAACTGTTGGATGGCAAGTCTCCTGAAGTACATGCGGTCGCGCCGGACGCGGCGGTGATCGATGCGATCCGGTTGATGGCGGAAAAGGGCATCGGTGCGGTACTGGTGATGGACGGGCCGCGGCTGGTCGGGATCCTGTCCGAGCGTGACTACGCACGCAAGATCGTGCTGCGTGATCGTTCATCGCGCGATACCGCGGTGGCGGAGATCATGACGGCGCAGGTGGTGACGGTGTCGCCCGGTGAGCAGGTGGAGCATTGCCTGCAACTGGTGACCGACTACCGCATCCGCCATCTGCCGGTGGTGGAGGGCGCGCAGGTGCTGGGGGTGATCTCCATCGGCGACCTGGTGAAGTCGGTGATTGATGCGCAGCGGCGCGAGCTGGACCAGCTGCAGCAGTACATCGTGGCGGGGTGAGGTGTTCACCGGCGGGCCTGCGGCCCGCCGGCCCGCCAACAGCAAGTGCAGAAGCAGAAGCGGCGCCTTCCTGATACGTCGGAGAGGCGGAGGGCATGGGCGTGCAGGACACGCCGCAAGTACGTCCCTGTAGGCTCGATGGCGCCATCCATGGCGCCAACGGTCCTGCACGCCCATGCCCTCCGCCTCTGGAAACATTTCCGCGAGCGCGGTGCGTACATGCGCGGTGCCTCGCCTTTGGTAGCCGCCAACCTTGGTTGGCAACAGCTTTTGACTTTGCTTTTTTTTTTGACTTTGAATTTCCGCTCTCGTTCCGCGCGCGCAGGAAACTGTCAGGAGGGGGACGGGTGAGGCAGGCAGGACCGTTGGCGCCATGGATGGCGCCATCGAGCCTACAGGGACGTACTTGCGGCGTGTCCTGCCTGCGTCACCCGTCCCCCTCAAGCCACCATCAATGCAGGCGCCGCGAACAACGCTGTAACCCTACTTCGCATACTGCCCCCCGCAGTCGGCATCCTTGCCCGGCCCCAGTTCGATGGTTGCCAGCAATGCCGCCGGCGGGGCGATGCTGCCCAGTGCCAGGGCCACCGCGCCGCGGATGCCCAGCGCCTTGAAGTCCGGGCGGAACGACGGGTCCTTGAAAGCGCCGGCGATGTGCAGTGGCGAGCGCAGCACCAGGATGCTCTTGTCCTTCGGGCGTGGCTTCAACAGCAGGTCCAGGCTCTCGTCGCGCAGGCTGACCGTGCCTTCGCCGATGAGGATCGTGTCGGTGGTATCCACCGCCAGCGCCTGGCTGGTCATCAGGCCGTCGCGCACGCCGAAGTCGGCGAAGGCGCAACGCAGGGGAATCTGCTTGTCGCCGGTCACCAGGAATTTCAGCGACTCGGTGATGTCCAGGCCGGCCAGTTCCATCACCAGGTTGCCGACATGGCCACGGCCCATTGCCAGGCCGACCTTGCCGCTGCTGCTGCCGAGCATCGCGGCGATCGAATTGCCGCGGCCACTCAGGTCCACCTCGCCGCCGATGCCACCCTTGGCCTGTTCGGCCAGCTTGGCGTCGGGGAACAACTGGCCAAGCTGCACACCGCGCACACTGGCCTTCAGCGCGGTACTGATCTGCGGCTGGCGCGCGTCCATGCGGATCGTGCTGCGGATGTCGCCGCCGGCGACGCCGAAGTTCAGTGGGTCCAGCCGCAGCACACCGTCATCCAGCAACAGGTGTGCATCCATGTCGTCCAATGGCAATGACGGCGCGTTGATGCGGTGGGCTTTCCAACGCACGTCGGCATCCATCGCACGCAGCTTGCCGAGGTTGTAGGGCGTGTCCGGCAACACACGCGCACGCGCGGCGACCCGTGCGGCCTCGGCCTTCTGCTCTGCATTGGCGGTTTCGCCGCCGCCGGTCTTCGGTGGCGCACCGACGAAGCCGGCCAGGTCATCGAAGTCCAGGCGTCTGGATTCCAGCGTGGCGGTCAGTCGCGGGCGCGCGCCTCCCACTTCGAACTGCAGGTTGCCACCGAGGTCGCTGTCGCCGACCTTGCCGGTGAACTGCTCGTAACGCCAAAGGTCGTGGTCACGCTTGAGCCGACCGTTCAACGCGTAGGGCGGGGACGGCGGAATGGCGATGCCGAGCAAGGGGTAGAGGTCGGCCAGGTCCTGGCCGCTGAGCGCGAACTGCAGGTCGAACACGCGCAGCTGGAAGGGATTGGTCAATGTGCCGCTGGCGACGGCGTGGGTGGCGCCAGCGCGACCGTCGAGGTGGATGCGGAACGGGTGGCCGCTGTCGGTCAGCTCCAGCGGTGATTCAGTACCACCGCGCAGGGTGAACGGATTGCCCTGCCAGCGTCCCTTGCCCTGCACCAGCAGCGGTGGCGCCGCGTCGGCCTGTTCCGGCTGGCCGCTGCGCACGTCCACGCGGATATCGGTGCGGCCGAGCGCATCGAGGAACTGCAGGCGACCGTCATCGACGCGCAACCGTTTGAGCTGGGGGCTGGTCCCGCCGGCGCTGTCACCGAGAAAATCCCAGTTGCCCGGTTCGCCTTTGCGCGGGGCGGTTTCCAGCAGCACGTCCGGCCGGGTCAGGCGCACTTCGGGCAGCTGCACGCTGCCGCGCAGCAGGGGCCAGACCCGCACGTCGATCTCGACGCGGTCGGCGCTGGCCATATCGGGTTGTTTCGCCCAGCTGGCATTGGCGAAGGTGACCGCATCGGCGCGGATCGTGCTGGTGCGGCCGAGGTCGACATCAAGGTTCCCGATGTGCAGCACGCGGCCGGTGCGTGCCTGCACCGCGCGCTCCACCGGCCCCTTGAACCAGTTCCAGTCCCACAACGCGATCAGTACCAGGATCGCCGCCAGCAGGAAGATCAGGATCGTGAGCCAGCGCCGGCCTCGTGGGCCGGGGCGGCGGAGGCGCCAGCGGGGCGTGCGCTTTGCGGCAGGGGAGGCGGCAGCATTCACGCTGCCATGGTTGCCCCCTCTTCGTGGACAGGGCGCGAAGCGACCATGTGCATGGTGTGCACGCGCTGCCGTCGAGCGGCCGTTACAGCACCTGCATGGTGACCGCGACGAAGTGGCAGACGCTGCCGCCGATCACGAACAGGTGCCAGATGGCATGCGAGTACGGGATCGATTCACGGTGGTAGAAATAGGTCCCCAGCGTGTACGACAGGCCGCCGGCGAACAGCCAGGTGAGGGTGCCGCCATCGATCGAGGCCCACATCGGCTTGATCGCCACGACCACCAGCCAGCCCATGGCGATGTAGATCACCGTTGAGAGCACCTTGAAGCGGCCGGTGTAGAACAGCTTGAACACCACGCCGCCCAGCGCCAGCGCCCAGATCGCGGTGAACAGGCCCCAGCCCCACGGACCGCGCAGGCCGATCAGGGTGAACGGGGTATAGGTGCCCGCGATCAGCACATAGATCGCGCAATGGTCGAACACCTTCAACCGGCCCTTGGCGACCGGATGCTGGATGGCGTGGTACAGCGTGGAGGCGGTGTACAGCAGCAACAGCGCGATACCGAATACGATCGCGCTGGCCAGCTGCCAGCCGTCGCCGTAGATCGCCGCCAGGGTGATCAACACCGCGCTGGCTGCCAGGGCGAATACCGCGCCCAGGCCATGGGTCAGGGCGCTGGCGATTTCTTCACGGATCGAAGCAATGGACGTCGTGGACATGGCGTAGGCATTGTTCGCGGGGAGGGGGACCCGCACCCCCCTATCATCGCCGCGATGGGCGATGCGTGCACGCCTGTCACCGTATGGTGGGTGAATGCCTGCCTTGCGTTGGCTGGGGTCAGAGCCCTTTCCTGCCGGAAAGGGATCCGACCCCGTGGCATCAGCCTGCCGAAACGGTATGCGCCGCTTCGCGGGTGGCAGAGAAGCGCACGTCCGGCGAGCGTTCCTGGGCCAGCTGCAGGTTGACCCGGGTCGGCGCCAGGTAGACCAGGTGCCCGGCGGCATCCAGCGCCAGGTTCAGCGCGTTCTTCTCGCGGAACTCTTCCAGCTTCTTCTCGTTGCTGCAGTGGACCCAGCGCGCAGTGGTCACGCTCACCGGCTCGAAGGTGGCTTCCACGCCGTACTCGTCCTTCAGGCGGTAGGCGGCCACGTCGAACTGCAGCACGCCGACGGCACCCAGGATCAGGTCGTTGCTGGTGAGCGGGCGGAAGAACTGGGTCGCGCCTTCCTCGGACAGCTGGGCCAGGCCCTTCTGCAGCTGCTTGAGCTTGAGCGGATCGCGCAGGCGGGCGCGGCGGAACAGTTCCGGGGCGAAGTTGGGGATCCCGGTGAAGGTGACCGCTTCGCCTTCGGTGAAGGTATCGCCAATGGAGATGGTGCCGTGGTTGTGGATGCCGATCACATCGCCCGGCCACGCCTCGGCGGCGATCTCACGGTCGCTGGCCATGAAGGTCAGCGCGTTGGCCAGCTTCATTTCCTTGCCGGTACGCACGTGGAAGGTCTTCATGCCGGCGCTGAAGCGGCCCGAGCAGACCCGCATGAAGGCCACGCGGTCGCGGTGCTGCGGGTCCATGTTGGCCTGGATCTTGAACACGAAGCCGGTCAGCTTGTTTTCTTCCGGGGCGATCTCGCGGCCGGTGGTGGAGCGCGCCTGCGGTGCGGGTGCGTGTTCGACGAAGAAGTCCAGCAGCGGCTGCACGCCGAAGTTGTTGACGCCCGAGCCGAAGAACACCGGCGTCTGCTTGCCCTCGCGGTAGGCCTGCAGGTCGAACGGGTGGCTGGCGCCCTGCACCAGTTCCAGCTCGTCGCGCAGGTCGGCCAGCATCTGTGCACCGATCTTCTCGGCCAGGCCGGGAGCATCGATGGACGGGAAAATGGTCGAGTCCTGGCGGGTGAAGTTGCGGCCCGGTTCGTACAGGTGCACTTCGCCGGTCAGCAGGTGGACCACGCCCTTCAGGCGCTGGCCCATGCCGATCGGCCAGGTGACCGGCGCGCACTGGATGCCGAGCACGGTTTCCACTTCATCCAGCAGCTCGATCGGGTCCTTGCCCTCGCGGTCGAGCTTGTTGATGAAGGTCATGATCGGGGTGTCGCGCAGGCGGCACACTTCCATCAGCTTGATGGTGCGCTCTTCCACGCCCTTGGCCACGTCGATCACCATCAGCGCCGAGTCCACCGCGGTCAGCACGCGGTAGGTGTCTTCGCCGAAGTCGGCGTGGCCGGGGGTGTCGAGCAGGTTGACGATCTTGCCTTCATACGGGAACTGCATCACCGAGGAGGTGACGGAGATGCCGCGCTCCTTTTCCAGCGCCATCCAGTCGGAGGTGGCGTGGCGGGCAGCCTTGCGGCCCTTGACCGAACCGGCCATCTGGATCGCGCCCCCGAACAGCAGCAGCTTTTCGGTCAGCGTGGTCTTTCCGGCGTCAGGGTGGGAAATGATGGCGAAGGTGCGGCGACGCGACGCTTCGTTGGCGACTTCGGACATGGCAGTGGCGCCCGCCCGGGGCGCTTTTCAAAGAGATAAGCGCCCGATTATACCGGCCGGGGGCGGTCAGCGCCCGGTACCGCCTTCGGCCTCGCCCTGGCGGGCGAACTGCAGCTGGCCCTGCTCGGCGAAGATGCGCACCGGCACCGAGCGCAGGCCCATGCCGCGATTGACCTGCACCACGAAGTGCAGGTGCGGGGCACTGCTGTAGCCGCTGTTGCCAGACAGGCCGATCGGCTGTCCGGCCCCTATCGCCTGGCCACGACGCACGCGCATGCCGCCGGCCTGCAGGTGGCCGTACAGTGCCATGCTGCCGTCGCTGTGCAGCACGCGGATGAAGTTGGCGCGGGCACCATCGCGTTCGCGGTCCTGGCCGTTGCCACGGAAGCCATCCTGGATCTGCATCACCGTACCCTCGCGCGCGGCCAGCACCAGGGTGCCCTCCGGCAGTGCGAAGTCGACCGCGTCGCGGTTCTCCTCGTCGTCATGGCTGAATCGTCCCTGCGGCGCCTGGTCCACGCGCAGGCGCGCCGCATCGAATGGCAGGCGGTAGGCGACATCTTCGGCCTGTGCGGCCGGGTTGCCCGGCACCGACTGCAGGCGCAGATCCAGCATGCGGCCATCGATCGGGGCGGGCAGGTGGCCGACTACCAGGCTGCTGTCGCCCTGGATCAGCGACTCGACCGGGAGGCCTTCGACCGGGTGCCCGGGGGCGGCGCGCAGCTGGATCTGCAGCGGCCCTGCCAGCCCGTTGTCGATCCGGGCCTGCCATTGCGTACCGACCGGCTGCAGGCGCAATTGGGCCATGGGGGCGGCGCCCTCGGCACTGCCTGCGCGGGTGGCCGGGGCGGAAGGGGGAGCCAGTCCCCAGCCCTGGCGCCAGTCGCCGGCGTGTGCGGTCGCGCTCGCCAGCAGAGGCAGCAGCAGGCAGGACAGGGGCAGGCGCGACATCGGCGTTTCCAGCGGAATGGACCGCCCGGACTGTACCCGATCCTGAACAGGGCGACCGCGACGGCCTTCGCATAGCTGTCCCAAGAATATTCATCGCTTTATCCGCATGAAGGGATTGACAGTGCCGGAAAGGGCTGGCATCGTGGCCCCACCATCGAGACCGGCAGAGGGACAGGCCCTTTGAAGCCGGGGCAGCCCGCAGGCGCGCAAGCGTCTGCGTAGGTGCCAAATCCTGCGGGGACCGTGGCGTCCACCGAAAGATGGTTCGAACCATGCACCACACGTGCATCTCGAACGCGGGCCCCGCGAAGGCTCGATGGCCGATTCCCCAACCGGATCCCGCCATGAGCTTCGCCGCCAGTACCGCCATTCGCCCCGAACCCTTTGTCCCCGTCAGCGTGCCGGTCGAAGACCGCGTGCATGCCGAGCGCGGTGAGTTCGCGGCGGTGCTGTCGATGCGCCACGCCGGCCCCAGCCCTGTGCGCCTGCGCTATGAGTGGGTCGGTCCGGCCAATGCACCGGTGGTGGTGCTGGCCGGCGGCATTTCCGCCCATCGCCACGTGGCGTCCAACACGCAGTTCCGCGAGAAGGGCTGGGCCGAAGACCTGGTGGGCAGCGGCCGCGCGCTGGATCCGCAGCAGCTGCGCGTGCTGGCCTTCGACTTCATCGGCGCCGACGGTGCACTGGATGTGCCGATCGATACCGCCGACCAGGCCGATGCCTTGGCGCTGCTGCTGGACCATCTCGGCATCCGCACGCTGAAGGCCTTCGTTGGCTATTCGTATGGCGCGCTGGTCGGCCAGCAGTTCGCGATCCGTCATCGTGCCCGCGTGCGCCAGCTGGTGCTGGCCAGCGGTGCGCACCGACCGCATCCGTATGCCGCCGCCTGGCGCGCATTGCAGCGCCGCGCGGTCGCGCTGGGCCAGCTGCAGTGCGGCGAAGACCACGGCCTGGCCCTGGCCCGGCAGTTCGCCATGCTCAGCTACCGCACCCCGGAAGAGTTCGGCGAGCGCTTTGATGCTGCGCCGGAGGTCATCAATGGCCGCGTGCGCGTGGCTGCCGAAGACTATCTCGACGCGGCCGGTGCGCAGTACGTCGCGCGCACGCCAGTGACCGCTTACCTGCGCCTGTCGGAATCAATCGACCTGCACCGCGTCGATCCCACCGCGATCCTGCCGCCGACCGTGGTGGTGGCCGTGGAGGGCGACCGCCTGGTGCCGCTGGCCGACCTGGTCGGCCTGGTCGAAGGGCTGGGCCCGCGCGGCAGCCTGCGCGTGCTGCGCTCGCCCTATGGCCACGATGCCTTCCTCAAAGAAACCGATCGCATCGATGCGATCCTCGCCACCGCCTTCCGCACTTCTGGAGAGTCCGCATGAGCCTGCACGCCAACGAGCCGTCCTGTAGTCGTACCACTGCCGCCGTCCGTGCCGGCATCGATCGGGACACCGCGCATGGCGCGGTCACGCCGCCGATCGTGCTGTCGTCGAACTTCAGTTTTGAAGGCTTCGGCAACAAGCGCCAGTACGATTACACGCGCAGTGGCAACCCGACCCGCGACCTGCTGGGTGAAGCGCTGGCCGAACTGGAAGGCGGCGCCGGCGGCGTCATCACCGCGACCGGCATGGGCGCGATCAACCTGGTGCTGAACGCGCTGCTGCAGCCGGGCGACACCCTGGTGGTGCCGCACGATGCCTACGGCGGCAGCTGGCGGCTGTTCAACGCGTTGGCAAAGAAGGGGCACTTCGAACTGGTCACCGCCGACCTGACCGATCCGCGAGCGCTGGCGCAGGCGCTGGCCACGCAGCCAAAGCTGGTGCTGGTGGAAACCCCGTCCAACCCGCTGCTGCGCATCACCGACCTGCGCTTCGTCATCGATGCCGCGCACAAGGCCGGTGCCCTCGTGGTGGTCGACAACACCTTCCTGTCACCGGCGCTGCAGCAGCCGCTGTCGTTTGGTGCGGACCTGGTGCTGCATTCCACCACCAAGTACATCAATGGCCACAGCGATGTGGTGGGTGGGGCGGTGGTCGCGCGCGATCCGGCGCTGCACGAGCAGCTGGTGTGGTGGGGCAACGCGCTGGGCCTGACCGGTTCGCCGTTCGATGCCTTCCTGACCCTGCGCGGCCTGCGCACGCTGGATGCGCGCCTGCGCGTGCACCAGGAAAACACGGCGTCGATCGTTGCCCTGCTGGACCAGCATCCGGCGGTCGGCGCGGTGTACTACCCGGGCCTGGCCGATCACCCGGGCCACGCCATCGCCGCGCGCCAGCAGAATGGCTTCGGCGCGATGCTGTCATTCGAACTGGCGCACTGCGCCGGTGATGATCCGCATGCGGCGGTGCGTGCATTTGTGGACGGGCTACGCTGTTTCACCCTGGCCGAATCGCTGGGCGGCGTCGAAAGCCTGATCGCACATCCGGCCACGATGACTCATGCGGCGATGACCGCCGAAGCGCGTGCAGCCGCCGGCATCAGCGAAGGGCTGCTGCGCCTGTCGGTCGGCATCGAGGCCGAGCGTGACCTGCTGGCCGATCTCGGCGCCGCGCTGCAGCGCGCCGAAGCGGTGATTGATGCGGCTGCGCGCCGCAAACAGGTGGTGGATGCATGAGCGCGCTCGCCGCAGAAATTCCTGCTCTGGGCGTGGGACGCCTGGCGCTGCTCGGTACGGGCACGGTCGGTTCGGCCTTCGTACAGCGCTACCAGGCGCTGCAGGCGCGCGGGTTGGAACTGCCCAGCGTGCAATGGCTGGCCAACTCGCGCACCGCGCTGGAGATCGATCGCGACCTGGCGCTGCCCTTGGAACTGGCACGTCGAGCCCCCCGCGACTGCCACAGTTCGCCACCATGGGCGAGCGCCGAAGGGCTGGAGCGTGGCGACGTGGTGGTCGATGCCACGGCCAGTGAAGACGTGGCCGCCCGTCACGTGCAATGGCTGGCGCGCGGCGTGCATGTGGTGACCGCCAACAAGCTGGGCCGGGGCGCGCAGCTCGCCCGCGCGCAGGCCATTGCCGAAAGCTGTGCCGACAGTGGCGCGCGTTATGGCGACAGTGCCACCGTTGGTGCCGGGCTGCCGCTGTTGAGCAGCCTGCGCGCGCTGGTGGCCGGTGGCGATCACATCCATGCCATCGAGGGCGTGCTGTCCGGCTCGCTGGCGTGGCTGTTCCATCGCTATGACGGCCAGTCGCCGTTCTCGGCGGCGGTGCGCGAGGCGCTGGCGGCCGGTTATACCGAGCCAGACCCGCGCCTGGACCTGTCCGGCGAGGACGTGCGCCGCAAGCTGCTGATCCTGGCGCGCAGCAGCGGGCTGGCGCTGGATGCGTCGCAGGTACAGGTGGATTCACTGGTGCCCGAAGCGCTGGCAGCGTTGCCGCTGGAGGATGCCGTGGCTGCCTTGGAGCAGCTGGATGCGCCGCTGCAGGCGCGTTGGCAGCAGGCACGTGACAACGGCCGCGTGCTGCGTTTCGTTGGCCGTGTTGACAGCGAAGGTGCGCAGGTGGGCCTGCGCGAACTGCCGGCCGATCATCCGTTGGCGCAGGGTGCCGGCACCGACAACCGCGTGGCCATCCACAGCGATCGCTACCGCCGCCAACCCTTGTTGATCCAGGGACCGGGTGCCGGCGCGGAAGTCACTGCGGCCGCGTTGCTGGATGACGTGCTGCGGATCGTGGGTTGATCGCATTGTTCCTGTAGCGCCGAGCCCACGCTCGGCTGCTCCTGACAGAACCCCGGTCCTGCCGCATGAGCCGAGCGTGGGCTCGGCTCTACAGAGGGCACGCCTGCCGGTCAGCGGGACTTCAGGGCCTTCAACAACGCGCTGTTGAACTGCTTGGGGTCCTGCACCTGCGGCGAATGGCCCAGTTCGGCGAACTCGACCAGCGTCGCGCCGGGAATCGCTGCGGCCGCTGCTTTGCCCAGCACCGGATAATTGCCCAGCGTCGCCTTCACCGCAGGCGGCGCCAGGTCGCGCCCGATCGCGGTGCGGTCCTTCTGGCCGATGAACAGCGTGGTCGGCACCTGCACGTGCTTCAGTTCGTAGACCACCGGCTGGTTGAACACCATGTCCGAGGCCAGCGCCTGGCTCCATGCAACGGCCTGCTTGCCCGGGCCTTCGTACATGCCCGACTGCATCCGCGCCCACGGTTCGTAGGCCGGTTTCCATTTGCCGTCGTAGTACACCTCCAGCTGGTAGCGGCGGATGCTGTCATAGCTGATGTTCATTTCGCCGGCGTACCACGCGTCGACGCTGCGCCAGGGGACGCCCAGCGCCTTCCAGTCCTCCAGCCCGATCGGATTGACCAGCGACAGGCTGCGCAGGTCCTGCGGGAACATCAGCGCGTAGCGCACCGCCAGCATGCCGCCCATCGAATGACCGACCAGGTGCACCGGGACGTCACCCAGTTGCAGCTGTTGCAGCAGGGCATGGGTGTTGGCGGCCAGCTGCGCGAACGAATACTGGTAACGCTCGGGCTTGCTGGATTTGCAGAAGCCCACCTGGTCCGGGGCGATCACCCGATAGCCGGCGGCGACCAGTGGCTTGATCGATTCCTTCCAGGTGGCGGCACAGAAGTTCTTGCCGTGCAGCAGCACCACCACGCCGATGGGTGCCTTCTTCGGCGCGATGTCCAGGTAGGCCATCTCCAGCGGCTGCCGCTGCGATTCCAGCGCGAAGGTCTTCACCGGATAGCCGTAGTCGAAACCCTCCAGCCGAGGCCCGTAGGTGGGGGCGGCCAGGGCGGCCAGCGGAAGGCAGGCAAGCAGGGCGGCAGCGATCACGCGCATGGGGCAATCCGGGGTGGGGAAGCCCCGAGCCTAACCGGAACGCGGTGACGGTGTCGCCCGTACGGGCAAGGGTGACCGGGTAGAGTCGACTGTTGGTCGACTGCTCTTCCCTCAGGCCGCGGAAATCCCGCGCTGCGCGCGATGGTCGACTGACAGTCGACTCTACCTGTGGCCCGTCGCCATCGCGCCGGAGCCGGTCGCCCTCAGCACTCGATGACGTTCACCGCCAAGCCACCGCGGCTGGTTTCCTTGTACTTGTCCTGCATGTCGCGGCCGGTATCGCGCATGGTCTTGATGACCTTGTCCAGCGACACCTTGTGCTTGCCGTCGCCACGCATCGCCATGCGCGAGGCATTGATCGCCTTCACCGCGCCCATTGCATTGCGCTCGATGCAGGGAATCTGCACCAGGCCGCCGATCGGGTCGCAGGTCAGGCCCAGGTTGTGTTCCATGCCGATTTCCGCGGCGTTCTCGATCTGGCTCGGGTTGCCCCCCAGCGCCGCGACCAGGCCACCGGCCGCCATCGAGCAGGCCACGCCCACTTCGCCCTGGCAGCCCACTTCGGCACCGGAAATCGAAGCGTTTTCCTTGTACAGGATGCCGATCGCCGCCGAGGTCAGCAGGAAATCGAACACGCGCTGTTCGTTGGCGCCGGGGCAGAAGCGGTCGAAGTAATGCAGCACCGCCGGCAGTACGCCGGCCGCACCGTTGGTCGGTGCGGTCACCACGCGGCCACCGGCAGCGTTCTCTTCGTTCACTGCCAGTGCGTACAGGTTGACCCAGTCCAGCGTCGTCAGCGGATCGCGCATCGCCGCTTCCGGCTTCGACGACAGCTCGCGGTACAGCGCCGGTGCACGACGGCCGACCTTCAGGCCACCCGGCAGCACGCCCTCCTCGCGGATGCCGCGGGTGACGCACGACTGCATCGCGCTCCAGATCTCGCGCAGCTGGGCGCGGATCTCGTCTTCGCTGCGCCAGCACTTTTCGTTCTCGAACATCAGCTGGGCGATGCTCAGGCCGCTGCGCGCGGTCTGTGCCAGCAGCTCGTCGCCGCTCTTGAACGGGTAGGGCAGCGGGGTTTCATCGGGCACGATGCGGTCATCGGCCGCGTCGTCCTGGTTGACCACGAAGCCACCACCGACCGAGTAGTAATCGCGGGTCGCGATCACTTCGTCGTCGGCGTTGTACGCGGTGAAGCGCATGCCGTTGGTGTGGTAGGGCAGCTTCTGGCGCTTGTTCATGCCGAGATCGCGCTTCTCGTCGAAGGCGATCTCGTGCTGGCCCATCAGCTGGATGCGCTTGCTGCTGCGGATGCGCTCCAGGGTGGCCGGAATGATGTCCGGGTCGATCAGGTTAGGCCGTTGGCCTTCCAGGCCCAGCAGGATCGCCTTGTCGGTGCCATGGCCGCGGCCGGTCAAGGCCAGCGAGCCGTAGACATCGGCGCGGATGCGCGCGACCTCGTGCAGGCGGCCCGGGTCGAGCAGCCAGCGATGGATGAATCGCTCGGCGGCCTTCATCGGTCCGACGGTGTGCGAGGAGCTCGGGCCAATGCCGATCTTGAAAACGTCGAACGTGCTGACAGCCATGGATGCCAAACTGCGGGTACCGGACAAGCGGCTATTCTAGCGGCTTGCCGGGCCATCCGATGGCTGCGGCGCAGCATTTCCGCCACGGGAGCCTGACTGGTGCTGACCCTGATCCAGCGTGACGATTGCCACCTGTGCGACCTGGCCCTGGCCGAGCTGGCCAAGGCGCGGGCGCCGGAGTTCGAATCGGTGTTCCTGGATGACCAGCCGGCGCTGGAAGCGCGCTATGGCACGCGGGTGCCGGTGCTGCGCGACGAGCGCGGCGAGCGCGAGCTGGACTGGCCGTTCGATGCGGCCACGGTGCAGGCCTGGTTGGCCGTCGATCAGTAGTGCCGGCCGCTGGCCGGCAACCCCTCTGTTCCCGGTGATGCCGGCCAGCGGCCGGCACTACCGGATGCGTTGCGATGCCCGGTGATGCCGGCCGCGGGCACGGCATCACCGGATGGGTCTTATTTCGCGTCGAACTTCACGATCGTGCTGATCGCGGTGTCGTCCGGAATGGTCTTGGTATCGGCCCAGTCACCGCCGCCGACGCCGAAGTCCAGGCGCTTGACCGTGGCCTTGCCGGTCAGCACCGGCTGGGTGCCCGGCTTCCAGGTGAAGGTCAGGGTGACCGGCTTGCTGACGCCGCGCAGTTCCAGGGTGCCATCGGCGGCGAACTGGTCGTTGCCCACGGCGCGGAAGCCCTTGGCGGTGTAACGCGCGGTGGCGAACTTGCCGACATTGAAGAAGTCGGCGCCCTGCAGGGTCGAGTCACGGTCGCTGTTGCCGCTCCTGGCGCCTGCCAGCGGAATCACCACATCCAGCGAACCGGCGGCCGGGTTGGCCGGGTCGAAGCTGAGCTTGGTGGCGAAGCCCGGGAAGCTGCCGGTGAACACTTCGCCGTCGTACTTGCTGGCGAACACCAGGATCGAGCCGGCACCGGGGGCCTGCGCATACTCCGCAGCGAGCGCCGGGGCGGTGGCCAGCATGCCGGCCAGGGCGGCGGCCACGGCGGCCGGAGTGGTCAGTTTCAGGTTCATCGGTCAGTCCTTCTGAGGGGAGGCGAGCCAGCCGCGCGGCAACATGCGGGACAGCGTTGCATCGCGCTGGAACAGGTGGTGGTAGAAGGCAGCGCCGGCATGGGCCAGCACCACCGCGATCAACAGCCAGAAGCCGTATTCGTGGAGGGCATGGGACACCGCGACGACCTGCGGGTCGGGGCCGCTCAGCTTGGGCACGTCGACCAGGCCGAACCAACGGAACGGGCGCAGGCCACTGGCCGAATCGTACAGCCAGCCCGACAGCGGAATGGCAAACATCAGCACGTACAGCAGCACGTGGGTGGCACTGGCGATGCGTTCCTGCCAGCTGGGCACGCCCGGCACCGGCTTCGGCGCACCGGCATACAGGCGCCAGCCGAGACGGAACAGCACCAGCGCCAGCACGGTGATGCCGATCGACTTGTGCGCGGTGTAGACCCAGAAGTACTTGGGCGTCTTGGGCAGTTCGCCCATGATCAGGCCGACCACGCCCAGGGCGAGGATCAGCAGTGCGATCAACCAGTGCAGGAGCTGGCTGACACTTCCCCACGCGGCGGGGGTGTTCTTGGCGGTCATGAAGGGTCCTTGGGGGCCGTCGTGTGGTCGGAGTGTGGAACGGGAGCGGGAGTTCCCGGGGCGTCGCTGCGGTCGAGGGTGGCTTCGGCCTCGATCCGCACCTGTACCGCATCACCGATGACCCCCGGCCAGGCGGTGATGCCGAACGCGCGCCGGCTCAGCGTCGTGCTGGCGGAAAACCCGGCGGTGCGTCGGAATGGAGGGAGCGGGTAGCGCTTGAGCGCGTTGAGGGTCACGTCCAGGGTGACTTCCTGGCTGACCCCGCGAAGGGTCAGCGTGCCGATCACATGCGCACGCTTGGCGTCGATCGGTTCGACCCGGCTGGAGACGAAGCGTGCGCTGGGGAATCGCTCGCCATCGAGCAGGCTGCGGGCCAGCGTGGCCTGGTTCCACTTGGCGTCGCCAAGGTCCAGACGCGACACCGGAATGTCCACTTCCAGGGTGGCGTCGCGCCAGTTGTCGGGATCGAACAGCACGCGGCCCTCGCTGCCGGACACGGTGCCCATGGCCTGCGAGTAGCCCGCGTGATCGATGGAGAACAGCACCCGCGTGTGCACCGGATCGAGGCGATAGGTGTCGGCGGCCGCCCAGGCAGGGGCGGTGGCGAGCAGCATCGGCAGCAGGGCCAGGCAGGGACGCATCGATGGCGGGCTCCGGAAGGTGACGCTGTGATCATACGCACAGCCCCCTGCCAACGTTGCGTGCATGGCTGCAACAGTTCGTGGTGGTGCCGCCGCTGGAAACAGCCTGTTGCAGCCATGAACCCGGCCCTGTGTGACAATCGGCCCAGGACAGGGGGTTCAGGATGACGAGCGGCTGGCGCCGGTGGTGCCGTGGCATCGCAGGTATGGGACTGCTGCTGATGGCGATGGCCACGGCGGCTGCGACCCTGGACATGGCAGAAACACCGCGCCTGCGCCGCTTCGGTGCCGCCGAAGGCTTGCCGTCACGCATGGTGGTGGCGCTGGCCGAGGATCGCCAGGGCCACATCTGGGCCGCCACCGATGGTGGACTCGCCCGTTATGACGGCAACAGCCTGCGGGTCTGGGAGCACGATCCGGAACAGCCGGGCTCGCTGCCCGGCAACGAGATCGAGACCCTGCTGATCGATCCGCTGGACCGGGTCTGGGTGGGCATCAACGGCAAGGGCGTGGCCCGCCTGGATGCCGACCGCGAGCGCTTCCGGACCTTCGACACGGTCAATTCCACCTGCCAGGGGCAGTTCTGGGCGCTGGCCTATGTCGACGACGCCTTGTGGATCGGGACCAACAACCATGGCGTCTGCCGGCTTGGCGAGGACGGCAGCGTGCGCCTCTACACCCATGACCCGGCGCAGCCGGGGGGCCTGCCCAGCAACAGCATCTTCACCAGCCTGGTCGATGCGCAGGGCCGCCTGTGGCTGGGCACCGAAGCGGGCGTGGCGCGTTGGAACGGCAGCGGATTCGAGCCGGTGGCCGCGCGGGAACTGGGCACGCTGAGCGTGCTCCGGTTGAGCCGGGATGCGGAGGGTTCGATCTGGGTCGGCAGCCAGAACGATGGCCTGTACCGCATCGATGGGCAGGACCGGGTCAGTCGTCCGCGATGGGCCGACAGCGCCCAGCTGCGCTCGGCCCTGGTCCTGGCCGATCGCCAGGGGGGCTACTGGGCTGGCACCTCCGATGGCCTCTTGCGGGGGGATGCGGCGGCGCTGCGCCGGCTGGAGGGCGACCGCGGCAGCGGCTTCCTGACCGCGCACAGCGGTGTGCTCGATCTGCTGCAGGACCACGAGGGCGGATTGTGGGTGGCGCTGCTGACCCAGGGCCTGGCCTATCTGCCACCGGACTGGCGGCGCTTCTCGATCTGGAACCAACTCGACGGCAAGCCGCTGGACAGCCAGTACCTGTTGAGCGCGGCCAGCGATGGGAAGAACTACTACGTCGGCTCGGCGCGAGGGGTGTACCAGCTCGATGCGCAGGGCACCCTGCGCCTGCTGGCCAGCGACCGGCAGCTCGGCAGCGGCGTGGTGTGGTCGGTGCTGCCGCGCCCGGATGGGCGCCTGTGGCTGGGACGCGGCGGCCGCATCACCGTCTACGATCCGGCTACCGGCGCGCTGCGCGATCTGCGGATCGATGGCAGTGCCGACCTGCGCCAGCGCATCGACCTGATGCGGCAGGCGCCTGATGGCACGGTGTGGGTGTCGGTGATGGGCCTGGACCTGCAGCAGCGCGATGCAGAGGGCCGGCTGCTGCACCGCTATCCGCTGGAGCATTTCCGCGGGACCGCCGATGCGCCGATCGAGCAGATCCGCTTCGACGCCCATGGCCGGCCCTGGGTGATGGGTGACATGGGCATCTGGCGCGAGCAGGCTGGACGCTTCGAGGCAGTACCGGGCGTTTCGCGCGGGCCCATCTACGACCTGGTGTGGATCGATCCGCAACAGTTGTGGCTGGCGCGCCAAGGCGCGTTCGAGCGCTACCAGTGGGATGGCCTGAGCCTGCGCCTGATCCAGCGCATCGACGGCAGTGCAGGCGTGCCGCCGGTCACCATGGGCGGGCTGGCGCTGGCCGGCAACGGCCAGCTGTGGGCGACGACGCCGCGCGGCCTGCTGCGTTGGGACCCGAAAACGCGGCGCCTGCAGCAGTTCAACGAGCGCGATGGACTGTCCGATGCGGAGTTCACCGGCCGGCCACCGGCAGTGAATGCAGATGGTCGCGTGCTGGCCGTCACCCAGACCGGGTTGGTTGCCTTCGATGTGAATGCCGACGACACGGTGCTGCCTTCTTCATCGCTGGTGATCGCCGAAGTGCGCGTACGCCGCGACGACGCGCGCGGCTGGCAACCGTTGCCGCTCACCGGCACCCTGTTGCTGGGACCGGATGACCGCGATCTGCAGATCGATGCGCGGCTGCTGTCCTATGCCAGCCCGCAGGGCAACCGTTACCGCTTCCGCGTGCAGGGCTATGACCAGGACTGGGTGGAGCAGGGGGGCGATGGCCAGCGCACCCTGTCGCGGCTGCCGACCGGCAGCTACGTCATCGAGGTGCAGGCAGCGACCGCCCGGGGCGCGTGGACGCCTTCGCAGCAGTTGCAGGTGAAGGTGCTGCCGCCGTGGTGGCGCAGCGGCATGGCGATCTTCGGCTACATCCTGCTGGGGTCGCTGCTGCTGGTGGTCCTGGTCTGGTCGGTCCGCGCGCGGCTGCGCCGTCGCCAGCAATGGCAGCTGACGGTGCACAAGCAGCAGCTGGCCGAGCAGGCCTCGCAGGCCAAGAGCCGTTTCCTGGCCACGCTGGGCCACGAAGTACGCACGCCGATGACCGGCGTGCTGGGCATGAGCGAACTGCTGCTGGCGACTCCGCTGGATCCGGTGCAGCGTGGCTACGCGGGGTCGATCCAGCAGGCCGGCAGCCATCTGCTGCGGCTGGTCAACGATGCGCTGGACCTGGCCCGCATCGAAGCCGGGCGGCTTGAGCTGGATCTGCGTCCGTTCGACCTGGAGGAACTGCTCGACCAGGTGCAGGGCCTGATGCAGCCGATGGCGCAGCAGCGCCAGCTGGAATTCCGGCGCGGTGAAAACCCGGCAGGGCCGGTCAGTGTCAGCGGCGACGAGATGCGCGTGCGCCAGATCCTGCTGAACCTGCTCGGCAACGCCATCAAGTTCACCGAGCGCGGCCACGTCGGCCTGGCCGTGCGCCTGGAAGAGAAGGGCGGCCTGTGTTTCGAAGTGCATGACAGTGGCCCGGGCATCAATGCCGAGCAGCAGCAGCGCCTGTTCCATCGTTTTGAACAGGCCGACGGTCCGCGCACCGCGTCGCGCTACGGCGGCAGTGGCCTGGGACTGGCAATCTGCCAGGAACTGGCGGTGGCGATGGGGGGGCGTATCGAAGTGGACAGCCAGCCTGGCAAGGGTGCGCGGTTCCGCGTGCGCCTGCCCCTGCCCTGGACGCGCCAGGCCGCCAGCACCGCGGGCGAGGTGGCGGCCCTGCCGGAACTGCCGCCGCTGCGCATCCTGCTGGTCGAGGACGACGCCACGGTGGCCGAGGTCATCGCCGGCCTGCTGCGGGTGCGCGGGCATGAGGTGGTCCACGTGCTGCATGGCCTGGGTGCGCTGTCGGAGATCGCCACCGATGGTTTCGACGTCGGCCTGCTCGATCTCGATCTGCCCGCGCTGGACGGTACGGCCATCGCCCGCCAGCTGCGCACCATGGGCTATGAACTGCCGCTGGTGGCAGTGACCGCCCGTTCCGATGCCTACGCCGAAACCCAGGTGCTGGCCGCCGGCTTCGATGGCTTCCTGCGCAAGCCGGTGACCGGCGACCTGCTGGTGGCGGCCATCGCCCAGGCGCGTGCGAAACGGCAGGCGACTGCGTGACTGTGCCGGCGCCGGGCGTGAACGGCGCGACTTTCGGTTTACCATGCCGACGCCCGCAGCGCGGGAATCATCAGGACCAGCGTGAGGAGGCAATCGGTGGTGTATCTGCGGGCGGCGATGCTGCTGCTGGTCCTCCTGTGCGGCGCGTTGCCCGCTGCGGCACAGCCGGTGCCTCCGAGCCCGCGGCAGGTGACGGTGTTCGATGGCCTGCCGTCCAATACCGTCAACCGCATGGCCGAGGACCGGTACGGCTACCTGTGGATCGCCACCAACGATGGCCTGGCCCGCTATGACGGCCGCACTTACCGCGTGTGGCGTTCCGAGGATGGACTGCGTGACAACCGCATCTGGACGGTGCTGGTCGATGCCCGCAACCAGTTGTGGATAGGCACCGAGAACGCTGGCCTGGTGCGCATGTCGGCCGACCGCCGGCAGCTGCACTTCTACGACCGCAGCAGCCAGCCGTTGATGGGCACCAACACGGTCTGGAGCCTGGCCAGCACGCCTGATGGCTCGATCTGGTTCGGTACCCACGAAGGCGGCCTGTACCGCCTGGACAGCCAGGACCGCCTGCAGCGCTTCCTGCCCGAGCCGAACAATCCGCGCAGCCTGCCTTCGTCGTCGGTGCCCTACCTGGCCACGCTGGCCGATGGCAGCCTGTGGATCGGCACCAAGCATGGCGTGGCACGCTGGACCGGGACCGACTTCGAGCGTGTCGGTACGGACATCATTCCCAGCCTGCTGATCAACGGGTTGACCGCCGAGCCCGATGGCAGCCTGTGGATCAGCACGATGGCCGGGGCCACCGTGCGCCGCCCGGATGGCCGCTTCGAGGCACCACCGTGGAAGCTGCCGCCAGGCGAGCAGGTGCTGGGCATGATGCTGCGCGACGAGCAGGGCGGGCATTGGCTGGATACGCGCACCGGGCTGGGACGTGCGGTCGACGGCCAGTACCAGACCGTGCCGCTGTACAGCGCGATCGCACGCGGTCCGGTGCGGCCGAACTGGACCGGTGCCTATGAGGACCGCGAAGGTGGCATCTGGCTGGCCAGCACCAATGCCGGGTTGTGGCACCTGCTGCCACGCTGGTGGCAGTTCTCGGTGCTGTCGCGGCTGGAGGACGACCCCAGCTCGCTGCGCAATGCGCTCGTGCTGGGCACCAGCCCGTCCAGCAATGGCGGTGTCTGGACCGTGGGCAGCCATGGCGCGCTGGACCGCTTCGATCCGAAGACCGGCAGGATCGAGCAGCACCGCACCTGGGTCAACGGCATGCACTGGCTGACCTCGGTGCGCGAGGACCGGCGTGGCCAGGTCTGGATCGGATCGACCGATGCACTGGTGCGCTACGACCCGCAACGGCGCGAACTGCGTCGTTGGGGCCGTGATGCCGGTACCGATGCGGCGATGGAAGGGGTCATCGAAGCGATGATGACCTGCGACGGCGACAGCCTCTGGTTGATGCTTCCCGCGGGCCTGCAGCAACGTGATCTCGACGGACGCCTGCGGCGCCAGCTGGACAATGGCCAGCGCGGCCTGCAGCAGGGCCAGCTCAACCTCGATGTGGAATGCGGTCCGCAGGACCATATCTGGCTGGCCAGCAGCCGTGGCCTGCTGCAGTGGCTGCCGGAAAGCGAACGCTTCCAGCCGGTGCCGGGTGCGCCGGCAACGGCCATCCATGCGTTGCATGTGGGCCGTGACGGCCAGGTCTGGTTGTCCGAGGACGGGCGCCTGTCGCGATACCGCTGGAGCCAGGGGCGGCTGGAACGGCAGGCGGTGGTCGGTGCCGAACAGGGCTATCCGGCGATCTCCGCCTCTGGCCTGGTGGTGGATGCGCAGGGCGTGGCCTGGGCGACCAGCGCACGCGGCCTGGTACGTGTCAGTGCCGATGGGCAGAGCGTGCGCCTGTACGGCGTGCACGACGGCCTGCCAAGCCAGGAATTCCGCGAGCACACCCTGATCGCAGCGGCCGATGGCCACCTGGTGGCCGGAACGGCAGCGGGCGCGGTGGTGTTCGACCCGGAGCAGGTACGGCCTTCGGTACGTCGCGCGCCACTGGTGATCGAGCGGGTGGAAGTGCGCCGCAACGAACAGGTGCTGGACATGACCCACGATGCGCCGTTGCAGATCGCCGATGGCGATCGCGACCTGCGCATCGTCGCGCGATTGCTGTCCTTCGCCGACTCGGCGTCCAATACCTACCGTTATCGCCTGGCCGGCTACGACCCGGATTGGGTTGAAGTCGGTCCGGCGGGTGAGCGCCTGTTCTCGCGCCTGGCGCCGGGCAGCTACCGGCTGGAGGTGCAGGCACGCTCGGCCGACCATGTGTGGTCGCGGGTGCAGAGCCTGGAGTTCCGCGTGCAGCCGCCGTGGTGGCGCAGCCTGTCCGGCCTGCTGGTACTGGCGTCGGTCGGGTTGCTGCTGACCAGCTGGTTCGCCTGGTTGTACCGACGCCGCCTGCAGCGGCGCCACGCCTACCAGCTGGCGCTGCACAAGCAGGAACTGGCCGAGCAGGCCTCGGCGGCCAAGACCCGCTTCCTGGCCAACCTTGGCCATGAGATCCGTACGCCGATGACCGGCGTGCTGGGCATGAGCGAGCTGCTGCTGGCTTCGCCACTGGACCCGCAGCAGCGCGGCTACACGCAGTCGATCCGGCATGCGGGCGAGCACCTGCTGCATCTGGTCAACGATGCGCTGGACCTGGCGCGGATCGAGTCCGGGCGCCTGGAGCTGCAGTCGCAGTCGTTTGCGTTGAATGGCCTGCTGCAGGATCTGGCGGCGCTGATGGGCCCGCTGGCTGCACAGAAGGGCCTGCGCTTCGTCCTGGACAACCAGCTGCCGCCGGGCCTGCAGGCGACCGGTGATGCCATGCGCGTGCGGCAGATCCTGCTGAACCTGCTGTCGAACGCAGTGAAATTCACCAGCCGCGGCACCATCACCCTGCATGCACGTTGCGATGGCGAGCTGCGCGCGCTGCATTTCGAGGTACGTGATACCGGCCCGGGCATCAGCCAGGAACAGCAGCAGCGCCTGTTCCGACGCTTCGAGCAGGCCGATGGTGCACGTACGGCAGCGCAGTACGGTGGCAGCGGCCTGGGCCTGGCGATCTGCCGCGAGCTGGCACAAGCGATGCAGGGGCGGATCCAGGTGGAGAGCCAGCTGGGCCGGGGCACCTGCTTCGGCGTCACCCTGCCGTTGCCACTGGTGGTGGACGGTGACGCCGAGGTGTCCGCCGAGGGGCATCGCGACGATGCGGCGAACATGCCACCGCTGCGGGTGCTGCTGGTCGAGGACGATGCCACCGTGGCCGATGTGGTGCGGGGGTTGTTGAGCGCACGCGGCCACGAGGTGGTGCATGCCGGCCATGCGCTGGCGGCGCTGCGCGAGATCAGTGCCGGCGATTTCGACGTCGGCCTGCTGGATCTGGACCTGCCCGGCCTGAGCGGCTTCGAACTGGCCCAGCACCTGCGTAACCAGGGCTACATGCTGCCGCTGCTGGCGGTGACCGCGCGGACTGATCCGGACCTTCAGCAGCAGGTGGAAGCGGCCGGCATCGGCGGCTTCCTGCGCAAGCCGGTGACCGGTGAACTGCTGGTGGAAGCGATCGCCAAGGCGATGGGCAGGTAGGGTTTATTGCAGGGCTTGCAGTCCTGCACCTGCAGAATCAATGTCAACGTCAAAAGCCCGCCTTCGACAGTTTTCCGCGATCTGTCGGAGCTCGGGGTCGGATCCCGTTGCTGCGCAACGGGCTCTGACCCCAATCTGGAATTCGATATCTGACAGATGTGTCGACCAAGGTCGACACCTACCAACAACCGCGCGTTCCAACAGTCGCCGTTATCCACAGCCGCGTGAACCTGTCAGAGGTGGGGCGGTGTGGGCTTGCAGGACCGTTGGCGCCATGGATGGCGCCATCGAGTCCCCATGGGTGAGGGCGCTTTGCTTGCGAAGCACTGCTTCGCAAGCGCCCGAACGCGCAGCCGCCGGCGGCTGGGCCGGACCGCGGAGCGGGATTTACGGCGTGTCCTGCAAGCCCGCACCGCCCCGCCAACCCGCGGAATGCTCGCTGTTGCTGTTGCTTCGGCTTCGGCCTCTGCAGGTGCAGGGCCGCAGGCCCTGCCGAACCCCCTTCACTCCGCGACGTGCTCGACCTGCCGCGGTTCGGGCTTGGTGTCGGGCAGCTGCCAGAAGATCATCGTCGAGGTCAGCGTGATCGCGCCCACGCACAGGAACGTGGCATGCAGCGCGGCGGTGGCGCTGTTGCTGTCCAGGTGGTTGCCGAACGCGGCCAGCAGGCTGCCGGCCGCAGCAGCACCAAAGCCGGCGGCCAGCATCATCACCATCGACAGCAGGCTGTTGCCGGAACTGGCGAACTCACGGTCCAGATCGCGCAGGGTCACGGTGTTCATAACGGTGAACTGCAGCGAATTGACCGCGCCGAAGAACGCCAGCTGCAGCAGGCGCCAGGCCAGGTGCTGGCCGGGTGTCATCAGGATGAAGCTGGCCATTGCCAGGCCGACCAGCACGGTGTTGACCATCAGCACGCGGCGGTAACCGAAGCGCTCGACCAGCCTCACCGCCAGCTGCTTGGAGACCATGCCGGCGGCCGCTACCGGCACCATCATCAGGCCGGCATGCATCGGGCCCAGGCCGAGGCCGACCTGCAGCAGCAGCGGGATCAGCATCGGCATCGCGCTGCTGCCGATGCGCGAGAACAGGTTGCCGAGAATGCCGATGCGGTAGCTGGGCACGCGGAACAGGGCCAGCGAGAACAACGGTGCGGTCGAGTTGGCGGCGTGCAGCCAGTAGCCCACCAGCGCGGCCAGGCCAGCCACGGTCATCAGCATCACCAGTGCGTGTGGCGTACCCAGGCCGGAGATGCCGTCCAGTGCCAGCGACAGCACCACCATCGCGAAGGCCAGCATGACGTAGCCGCGCAGGTCGAAGCGGGTGCGGTGGCTGGCGTAATGGTCGGGCATGATCTTCATCGCGGCGATGAAACCGATCACGCCGATCGGCAGGTTGATCAGGAACACCCAGTGCCATGAGGCGATCTCGACCAGCCAGCCGCCCAGCGTGGGGCCGATCAGCGGGCCGACCAGCGCGGGGATGGCGATGAAGCTCATCGCGCGCAGGAAATCCTCGCGGGGCACCGAGCGCATCACCGCCAGCCGGCCGACCGGCAGCAGCATCGCACCGCCGATGCCCTGCAGCACGCGCGCACCGACCAGCTGGTGCAGGTGCTGGGCCAGCGCGCAGGCCAGCGAGCCGAGGGTGAACAGGATGATCGCCACCAGGAAGGTGCGCCGGGTGCCATAGCGGTCGGCGATCCAGCCCGAGGCGGGAATGAAGGTGGCCACCGCCAGCGCATAGCTGAACACCACCGACTGCATCTGCAGCGGGCTCTCGCCCAGGCTGGCCGCCATCGCCGGCAACGCCGTGTTGACGATGGTCGAGTCCAGCATCTGCATGAAGATCGCCAGGGACACCAGCCACAGCAGGGGACGCTGGCGGTTGTAGGTCGATGGCGATGTGGACATGGGGTGCGGCCGGTGCAGCGTGGGGGCCGCCATGATCGCGCACTGCGGGTCACGGCGCGATCAAGGTCGCGCCGTACCTGCATGCGGAATGCTCAGCGTTGGCTGTGCGCGTGCACTGCGTCGACCAGCACCTGTACATGCGCCGGGTCCATGTCCGGCGACATGCCATGGCCGAGGTTGAACACATGGCCCTCGCGCGAGCCGCCGTTGCCGGCGGCATAGGTGTCGAGCACGCGCGCGGCGGCCGCGGCGATCGCATCCGGCGAGGCGTACAGCGTGGTCGGGTCGAGGTTGCCCTGCAGGGCAACGCGGCCACCGGTGCGGCGCATCGCCTCGTCCAGGTCCAGCGTCCAGTCCAGGCCCAGTGCATCGGCGCCGGTCTGCGACAGCGCTTCCAGGTGCAGGCCGGTGCCCTTGCCGAACAGGATCAGCGGCGTGCGCTCGCTGCCTTCGCCGCGCTCCAGCCCCTCGGCAATGCGCTGCAGGTAGCGCAGCGAGAACTCGCGGTACATCGCCGGCGACAGCACGCCACCCCAGGTGTCGAACACCTGCAGCGCCTGCGCACCGGCCGCGCGCTGCGCGCCGAGGTAGGCGATCACCGCCTCGGTGGTGACCTCCAGCAGGCGGTGCAGCGCCTGCGGATGGTTCAGCGCCATCGCCTTGATGCGCGCGAAATCCTTGCTGCCACCGCCTTCCACCATGTAGCAGGCCAGTGTCCACGGGCTGCCGGAGAAGCCGATCAGCGGCACCTGGCCGTCCAGCTCGCGGCGGATCAGCCGTACCGCATCCATCACGTAGCCCAGGTCCTGTTCCATGTCCGGCACCGCCAGCCGGGCGATGGCGGCTTCGTCACGCACCGGGTGCCGGAACTTCGGGCCTTCGCCTTCGACGAAGTACAGCTCCAGGCCCATCGCATCGGGAATGGTGAGGATGTCCGAGAACAGGATGGCCGCATCCAGCGGGAAGCGGCGCAGCGGCTGCAGGGTGACTTCGCAGGCAATCTCCGGGGTCTTGGCCATGGCCAGGAAGCTGCCGGCCTTGGCCCGGGTCGCGCGGTATTCCGGCAGGTAGCGGCCGGCCTGGCGCATCAGCCAGACGGGGGTGCAGTCCACCGGTTCGCGGCGCAGGGCGCGCAGCAGGCGATCGTTGCGGAGAGGGCTGGTCACGATGGGCATTCCTTGGACGGGAGGAGCAGCGGCGTCAGTCGCCGTGCGAAAGGATCTGGAAGCCGCGATGCAGTTCGGCATCACGGGCCTTCTCGAAGGCGTGGCGGGCGTCGTCGGCCTGCAGGAACAGCTCGCGCCGCAGCTGCGAGCGGCTGCCGACACGGCCGCTCTCGCGCAGCAGCTCCCAGCCGCCGAACAGGTCCGGCAGCAGGCTCAGGCGCAGGAAGCGCGGTGCCTGCGCGCCGGCATCGGGATGTTGCAGGTAGACGTGCATGGCGCCGATTGTATCGCCCCGGGGCGGCACGGACCTGTAGAGCCGAGCCCACGCTCGGCTGCGCTTCATGCCGCAGCACAATCCGTCAGCGCCGGGCCATGCCCGGCGAACGCGGAAAGGTCAGCCCGCGCCCAGCACCTTCAGCACCGCCGCCTCATCCACGTCCGGCACCACTTCGGCACGGCCCATCCCGCGCCACAACACCAGGCGCAGGCGGCCGGCCACGTTCTTCTTGTCCAGGCGCATGCGGCCGAGCAGGGCCTGCGGCTCCAGCCCGCCCGGGATCGCCACCGGCAGGCCGAGGCGTTCCAGCAGGGCCTGCAGGCGCGCGCGGTCGGCATCGTCGGCCAGGCCCAGGTCGGTGGACAGCTTCGCCGCCAGTACCATGCCCACCGCCACCGCCTCGCCGTGGTTCAGTGCATCGCGGCCCGGGGCCGAATAGCCCTGTTCGGTCTCGATGGCGTGGCCGAAGGTGTGGCCGAGGTTGAGCAGGGCACGCTCGCCCTTTTCGAACGGGTCGCGCTCGACAATGGCGGCCTTGTGCCGGCAGCTGCGCGCGATGGCCTCGGCCAGCACCGCGTCCTCGCCGGCCAGCAGCGCATCGGCATGCTGCTGCAGCCACTCGAAGAACACGGCATCACCCAGCGCGCCGTACTTCACCACTTCGGCCAGGCCGGCACGCAGCTCGCGTGGCGGCAGGGTGGCCAGCACGCGGGTATCGGCGATGACCGCACGCGGCGGATGGAAGGCACCGACCAGGTTCTTGCCGGCCGGAATGTCGACTGCGGTCTTGCCGCCCACCGACGAATCGACCATTGCCAGCAGGGTGGTCGGCAGCTGCACGCAGTCCACGCCGCGCATCCAGCAGGCGGCAGCGAAACCGGCGAGATCACCTACCACGCCGCCGCCGAGGGCGAAGACGCAGGCGTCGCGGGTGGCGCCGAGCGCGGCCAGCGCTTCGATCGCGCGGCCGAACTCGGCCAGCGTCTTGGAGGCTTCGCCCGCGGCCAGCACGTGCTCGCCGATGACCAGGTCGGGGCGAGCGGCCAGCAGCGTCTGCTTCACCGGCGCCAGATAGCGCGGGGCGACTTCACTGTCGCTGAGCAGCAGCACATGACGGCCGCGCACGTGCGAGGCCAGCGCGGTGCCATCGGCCTGGGCACCGGCGCCGATGGTGATGGAGTAGGGGCGGTCGCCGCCAACGGCGACCTGCAGCAGGGCGGGGGAGGTCATGCGGTCAGGTCCTGGCGCTGCCATTGCGTGGCCAGCTTGACCACCAGTTGGGCGGTCGCATCGGCAGCGGTATACGGGTCGGTGTCGAGGGTGAGGTCGGCCAGTTCGCGGTACAGCGGGTCGCGGTGTGCGGCCAGATCGTGCAGCACCTGCTCGCGGTCCGGGCGCTGCAGCAGCGGCCGGCCCTTGTCGCGGGCCAGGCGCTCGAGCTGTTCGGCCACGCTGACCCGCAGATAGACCACGAAGCCGCGCCGGGCGATCAGTGCACGATTGTCCGGATCCAGCACGGCGCCGCCACCGGTGGAGACCAGCTGGCCACGGCCTTCCAGTACCCGCGCAAGCGCCTGGCGTTCATGGCTGCGGAAGCCGGCTTCGCCGGAGTGCTCGAAGATGGTCGGAATGCTGGCGCCGGCGGCATCGACGATGGCCTGGTCGACATCGACGAAGTCCAGCGTGAAACGCTCGGCCAGGCGGCGGCCGATGCAGGTTTTGCCGGCGCCCATCGGGCCGATCAGGATCAGGTTCGGAGCAGGATTCATGCCTTCTGATGCTAACACCTCCGTGCCCTGGCCTTTACGTTCTTCACGTCAGGGTGGGCGTTCCTGCGGGGTCTCCCGCGCCAGACGGAGTACAGGCCATGACGGTCGCCAAGGTCATCGAAATCACTGCGTCCTCGCCGAAAAGCGTGGAAGACGCCGTGCGCAGCGGGCTGAAGAAGGTCTCCGAGACGGTCAAGGGCATCCAGGGCGCCTGGGTGAACGAGACCAAGGTGGTCACCAATGGCAGCGGCGAGATCACCGAATGGCGGGTCAACCTGCGGGTGACTTTCCTGGTGGAATAGGGGCGCGTTCAGCGCACGTCCTGCACCTGTCGCTGGCCGTCCAGCACTACCACGTGGTCGGCCAGGGCGGGCAGGGCGCTCAATGCCTGCCGGCTGACCCGCTCGTAGTACTGCACGAAGCGCTCCAGCTGTGGCCGGCTCATGCCGTGCCGGCCCGGCTGCGCGGCCTGCAGGTTCTGCTCCTGCTGCCAGCGCCAGCGTGGTACCACCGAGAAATCCGGCGGCTGCAGGAACCACAGGCGGTCGCAGCGCTGCCACAACGCCGGGTAGTCACGGGCCAGCGCCTGGTTGCACCAGCGCCGCCAGCGGCCATCGGCGTCGGCTTCGCGTTCCAGTGCGTTCAACGGGCTGTCCAGCGCGTCGTCATCCTGCGCGGGCGTGCCCAGGAACCAGCCTTCGAATACCAGCAGGTCCAGCGGTTGCTGCAGCTGCGGCCAGTGTGCTTCGGGCAGGCGCTCGTCGGCCAGCTTGTCGAAGCGCGGCATTGCGAAGGGCTGGCGTGCGGCCACGGCGTTCAATACCGCATGGGCCAGCGGCAGGTCGTGGGTGCCGGGCGGGCCGCGGGTGATCAGCAGTGGGTGCACCTGGCGGGCCAGCCGTTGGCGCTGTGCGCGGGTCAGGTAGACATCATCGATCGACAGCGTGGCTGCGTTCAGGCCGCGTGCCTGGGCACGGGCCACCACCTGCGCCGCCAGCGTCGATTTGCCGCTCCCCTGCAGGCCGCTGATCGCCAATACTGGAACCGCTGCGCCGCTGCCCAGCGCATCATCCAGCGCCTGTTCGGCCAATGTTTCGGGGAATCCTTTCACCTGGGGCATATACGCAGCAGCGGCCATGCAGCCACAATAGCCCAATCCGTGTGAGAAGAACGCAATCATGAGCGACCTGTACGCCGAAGCCCTGTCCACGTTTGCCGGCCTGTTCGACGAGGCCAAACAGAGCCGCGAGGTCGAGCCGAACGCGATGACCGTGGCCACCGCCGATACGCAGGGTCGTCCCTCGGCGCGCACCGTGCTGCTGAAGGCGTTCGATGAGCGTGGCTTCGTGTTCTACACCCATCTCGACAGCCACAAGGGCCGGGAGCTGCAGGCCAATCCGCAGGCTGCACTGCTGTTCCTGTGGCGCAGCCTGCGCGAGGCCGGCGTCCAGGTGCGCATCGAGGGTCGCGTCGAGCAGGTTGCCGCTGCCGAGGCCGACGCCTATTTCGCCAGCCGTCCACGCATGAGCCAGATCGGTGCCTGGGCCTCGCAGCAGTCGAAGACGCTGGCAACGCGCGAGGAATTCGATGCGCGCGTGGCCGAGGTCGAAGCCCGCTTCGAGGGCAAGGACGTGCCGCGCCCGGAGGGCTGGAGCGGCCTGCGCGTGGTGCCTGACCGCATCGAGTTCTGGTTTGGCGCGCAGTTCCGCCTGCACGAGCGCTGGTGCTATGAAGCCGGCGCCGAAGGGCGCTGGAGCAAGCGCCTGCTGTACCCGTAAGGCGGGGTGGTGCCGGGGCTGCTGTAGAGCCGAGCCCATGCTCGGCTGATGTTCTCGCAGGAGCAGCCGAGCATGGGCTCGGCTCTACAGAAACCTGCGTTTGTCGCGAACGGACTGGTCCGCTTCATGCACGAGCAGGTCGGCGACGGGCACACTCGCTGCGATGCCCTCGATCTGCGGAGTTGCCATGCCCTCCTGGCGTTGCCTGTTTGCCGTGCCGCCACCACGCCGCGGCGTGGAAGCGTTGTTGTTGCTGCTCGCCCGCATCGTGGCGGGTGTGATGTTCTGCGTGTCCGGCTGGAACAAGGTGTTCACCGACGCCGGGCGCGAGCGCATGGTGCATACGCTGGTCGATGCCGGTATCCCATTCCCGGTGTTCAGTGCGCCGGTACTCGGTGCGATCGAGTGGATTGCGGGTGGTCTGCTGGTGCTGGGCCTTTTGAGCCGCCCCTCGGCCCTGCTGCTGGCGGCGATCTGCGTAGTGGCTGCGCTGACCGATGGCATCGCGCGCATTCCGGCAGGGCTTGGCGTGCTGGATTGGCTGAGCTGGTTCTTCTACCTGAGCGAAGTGCCGCTGGGCGTACTGCTGCTGTGGATTGCCGCAGTGGGTAGTGGACGGTTCGCCATCGAAGCGCGCTGACGACAGGCACCCTGTAGAGCCGAGCCCATGCTCGGCTGCTTACGCGGGAACATCAGCCGGGCATGGGCTCGGCTTTACAGGTCCTCCGCGCGCAGCCAGCGCCACAGCGTGGTGCGTGACACGCCCAGCGCCTGCGCCATGCCCTCGCGATCATGCCGGTGTTCCCGCAACAGTGCTTCCAGCTTGGCCCGCGGTGGGCGCCTGCCGTTGCTTTCCAGCGGCAACGCCGCGACACCTTCATGCACCAGCTCGGGTGCCAGCTGCAGCAGCCGCGCCGTATCGATCAGCCCTTCACCGGGCTGCCAGTGGATGCGCAGGCGATCGACCAGATTGCGCAGCTCGCGCACGTTTCCCGGCCACTCGGCCGCGCACAGCACCGCCAGCGCCGCCTCATCCAATGGCGCGTCGATGCCACGCAGCTGGCGGAAGAAATGCTGCGCCAGCAACGGGATGTCACCGCGTCGGGCGCGCAGCGAGGGCAGGGCAATCCGCAGCGCGGCCAGGCGGTAATACAGGTCGCGGCGGAAGCTGCCGGCCGCCGCGCGCTGCTCCAGCGATTGCAGGGTGGCGGCGACCACGCGCAGGTCCACCGGCGTCGGTTCGGTGGCACCCACGCGCAGCACTTCACGTTCCTCCAGCACCCGCAGCAGGCGGGTCTGCAGCGGCAGCGGCAGTTCGCCGATTTCGTCCAGGAACAGGGTGCCGCCATCTGCAGCTTCCACCAGGCCAACGCGGCCGCCACGCCGTGCGCCGGTGAAGGCGCCATCGCTGTAGCCGAACAGCTCCGCTTCCAGCAGCGATTCGCTGATCGCGCCACAGTTCAGCGCGACGAAGCGGCCACGGCGCCCGCTGGCGGCGTGCAGCTGGCGCGCCACCAGTTCCTTGCCGGTGCCGGTTTCGCCGCTGACCAGCACGGTGCTGTCATGTGGGGCATACAGCGCGATCTGCGCGCGCACCTGCGCCATCGCGTCGCTGTCGCCGAGCAGTTCATGCGCATCGGCACGCGCTGCCGGGCGCCGGCGCGGTGCAGCGCGGTTGCTGCCGGAACGTGCCAGGGTCTGGGTCAGTTCCAGCGCATGTTCGAACGCCTGCCGCACCGAGTCGGCCGAATACAGCAGCACCCCGGGCAGGCCGGCCTGCTCGGCATGGTCGATGGCCATGCCGGTGCCGACGATCACCTCGATGCCGTTGGCGCGCAGGTCGGCGATGCAGTCGCGCGCATCCTCGCGGGTGACGAAACGGCGATGCTCGATATTCAGGCCGAAACTCTGCTGGAAGTTGCTGAACACCGGTACGTCGCTGGCGTGGGTGACCAGGCCGATGCGGCTGGCGATACGCCGTGCCCGGGCCAGCGCTTCCATCAGGTCGAAGCCGTTGGCCTGGATCGGCACCAGCGGCAGCTCCAGCCGGCCGCGCAGCCAGGCCGCGTTGGAGCCGCCAGCGATGACCACGTCGCAGTGCTCGCGGCGCAGGCGTTGGCCGATCACCTCCACCGCTTCCTCGAAGCCGAGGTTGATCTGTTCGATACGCGCGCGGCGGTCGAACTCGGGGATCACGTCGCCGAGCAGGCCGGTCAGCCGCGAGACGCTGACCGTCCAGATCACCGGACGGCCCGGGTCGGCATCGGCATGGCGAAGCGGGGAGCGGGGCAGATACATGGCAGCCGGTTCGGGGAGGATGTTTCATGATACATCCGTTTCAATGTTTCATATGTTCCACTGCTGCATGCCGGTCATTCCCGTGAAATCAACCGCTTGCAGCTTGGCATGGTGCTTGCGCTTCCTTATCCGTACTTCAACCTGGATCGTCGCATGACCGCTTCTGCCCCTTTCTCCGCCGGTGCCCGCTTCCGTGAGGCGCTGGCTGCCGAATCGCCGCTGCAGGTGATCGGTGCGATCAACGCCAACCACGCCCTGCTGGCCAAGCGCGCCGGCTTCCGTGCCATTTACCTGTCTGGCGGCGGCGTTGCCGCAGGCTCGCTGGGCCTGCCGGACCTGGGCATCAACACCCTGGAAGACGTGCTGGTGGACGTGCGCCGCATCACCGATGTCTGCGACCTGCCCTTGATGGTCGACATCGACACCGGCTTCGGCCCGAGCGCGTTCAATATCGCGCGCACCGTGAAGTCGCTGATCAAGGCCGGCGCGGCCGCCTGCCACATCGAGGATCAGGTCGGTGCCAAGCGTTGCGGCCATCGTCCGGGCAAGGAGATCGTCTCGCAGGGTGAAATGGTCGACCGTGTGAAGGCCGCTGCCGATGCCAAGACCGATCCGGACTTCTTCCTGATCGCGCGCACCGATGCCATCCAGGTGGACGGCGTGGACAAGGCGATCGAGCGCGCCATCGCCTGTGTCGAGGCCGGTGCCGACGGCATCTTCGCCGAGGCCGCCTACGATCTGGATACCTACCGCCGCTTCGTCGACGCGGTGAAGGTGCCGGTGCTGGCCAACATCACCGAATTCGGCGCCACCCCGCTGTTCAGCCGCGATGAACTGGCCTCGGCCGGCGTCGCCATCCAGCTGTTCCCGCTGTCGGCGTTCCGTGCCGCCAACAAGGCCGCCGAGAACGTCTACCAGGCGGTGCGCCGCGATGGCCACCAGCGCAACGTGGTGGAAACCATGCAGACCCGCGAGGAACTCTACGACCGCATCGGCTATCACGCCTTCGAGCAGCAGCTCGATGCGCTGTTCGCCGCCAAGAAATAAGCAGTACCCTGCACCATCAAGTTTCGGAGGGAAACATGAACGATACGACCGCAACCCCGACCTTCAAGCCGAAGAAGTCCGTCGCCCTGTCCGGCACCGCGGCCGGCAACACCGCGCTGTGCAGCGTGGGCCGCAGCGGCAACGACCTGCACTACCGCGGCTATGACATCCTGGACCTGGCCAACACCAGCGAGTTCGAGGAAATCGCCTACCTGCTGGTGCACGGCAAGCTGCCGACCCGCGCCGAGCTGGTTTCGTACAAGGCCAAGCTGAAGTCGCTGCGTGGGATCCCCGCCGCGGTGAAGGCCGCGCTGGAAGAGCTGCCGCCGTCGGCGCACCCGATGGACGTGATGCGCACCGGCGTGTCCGTGCTCGGCTGCGTGGCACCGGAGAAGGACGACCACAACCACCCGGGCGCGCGCGACATCGCCGACAAGCTGATGGCCTGCCTCGGTTCGATGCTGCTGTACTGGTACCACTGGAGCCACAACGGCCGCGCCATCGATGTGGAAACCGACGATGATTCGATCGGCGGCCACTTCCTGCACCTGCTGCATGGCGAAAAGCCGCAGGATTCGTGGGTGAAGGCGATGCACACCTCGCTGATCCTGTACGCCGAGCACGAGTTCAACGCCTCGACCTTCACCTGCCGTGTCATCGCCGGTACCGGCAGCGACATGTACAGCGCGATCTGCGGTGGCATCGGTGCGCTGCGTGGCCCGAAGCATGGCGGCGCCAACGAAGTGGCGTTCGAAGTGCAGAAGCGCTACGACAACCCGGATGAGGCCGAGGAGGACATCAAGGCGCGCGTCGAGCGCAAGGAAGTGGTGATCGGTTTCGGCCACCCGGTCTATACCGTCTCCGATCCGCGCAACAAGGTGATCAAGGACGTGGCCCGCGAGCTGTCCGAGGAACAGTCGAGCATGAAGATGTACGACATCGCCGAGCGCCTGGAGTCGGTGATGTGGGACATCAAGAAGATGTTCCCGAACCTGGACTGGTTCAGTGCGGTCAGCTACCACATGATGGGCGTGCCGACCGCGATGTTCACCCCGCTGTTCGTGATCGCGCGCACCGCCGGCTGGAGCGCGCACATCATCGAGCAGCGCATCGACGGCAAGATCATCCGCCCGAGCGCCAATTACATCGGTCCGGAAGACCGCGACTTCGTTGCCATCGACAAGCGCGTCTGATCCCCCTGCTGTACCCATCCGGCCGGCCGCATGCCGGCCGGGTGCTTTCGCCGCCGCACCGCCGGCACCCGGCCCGCCCCAAGCACTCCGCCAGCCCATGAATACCGATTACCGCAAGAACCTTCCCGGCAGCGCGCTGGACTATTTCGACGCGCGCGCCGCTGTCGATGCGATCCAGCCCGGCGCCTATGCCACCCTGCCGTACACCTCGCGCGTGCTGGCCGAGAACCTGGTGCGCCGCTGCGATCCGACCACGCTCGGCGATTCGCTGAAGCAGCTGATCGAGCGCCGTCGCGACCTCGACTTCCCGTGGTTCCCGGCACGCGTGGTGTGCCACGACATCCTCGGCCAGACCGCGCTGGTGGACCTGGCCGGCCTGCGTGATGCGATCGCCGACAAGGGCGGCGACCCGGCCAAGGTCAATCCGGTGGTGCCGGTGCAGTTGATCGTCGATCACTCGCTGGCGGTGGAATGCGGTGGCTACGATCCGCAGGCGTTCGAGAAGAACCGCGCCATCGAGGATCGCCGCAACGAAGACCGTTTCCACTTCATCGACTGGACCAAGCAGGCGTTCCAGAACGTGGACGTGATTCCGCCGGGCAACGGCATCATGCACCAGATCAACCTGGAGAAGATGTCGCCGGTGATCTACGTGCAGGACGGCGTAGCCTTCCCGGATACCTGCGTGGGCACCGATAGCCACACCCCGCACGTCGACGCGCTGGGCGTGATCGCGATTGGTGTTGGCGGCCTGGAAGCGGAGAACGTGATGCTGGGCCGCGCGTCGTGGATGCGCCTGCCGGATATCATCGGCGTCGAGCTGACCGGCAGGCCGCAGCCGGGCATCACCGCCACCGACGTGGTGCTGGCACTGACCGAGTTCCTGCGCAAGGAACGCGTGGTGGGTGCGTATCTTGAATTCTTCGGCGAGGGGGCGTCGGCACTGACCATCGGTGACCGCGCCACCATCTCCAACATGTGCCCCGAATACGGCGCCACCGCCGCGATGTTCTATATCGACGGGCAGACCATCGATTACCTGCGCCTGACCGGCCGCGAGGAATCGCAGGTGGCGCTGGTGGAGAACTATGCGCGCACCACCGGCCTGTGGGCCGATGACCTGGCCACCGCGCAGTACGAGCGCGTGCTGCGCTTCGACTTGTCCAGCGTGGTGCGCAACATGGCTGGCCCGTCCAACCCGCACAAGCGCGTGGCCACTGCCGAGCTGGCCGAGCGCGGCATCGCCGACAAAGCCAAGCTGGCAGCGGGCAGGGCCGAGCAGGCGCAGGGCCTGATGCCCGACGGCGCGGTGATCATCGCCGCCATCACCAGCTGCACCAACACCTCCAACCCGCGCAACGTGATCGCTGCCGCACTGCTGGCGCGCAAGGCCAACGAACGTGGCCTGCTGCGCAAGCCGTGGGTAAAGTCGTCGCTGGCGCCGGGCTCGAAGGCGGTGCAGCTGTACCTGGAAGAATCCGGCCTGCTGCCGGACCTGGAAAAGCTCGGCTTCGGCATCGTCGCCTTCGCCTGCACCACCTGCAACGGCATGAGCGGCGCGCTGGATCCGGCCATCCAGCAGGAGATCATCGATCGCGACCTGTACGCCACGGCCGTGCTGTCGGGCAACCGCAACTTCGATGGCCGCATCCACCCGTATGCGAAGCAGGCCTTCCTGGCGTCGCCGCCGCTGGTGATCGCCTATGCCATCGCCGGCACCGTGCGCTTCGACATCGAAAAGGACGTGCTGGGCGTGGATGCCGAGGGCAACGAGGTGCGCCTGAAGGACATCTGGCCGAGCGATGCCGAGATCGACGCGGTGGTGAAGGCCTCGGTGAAGCCCGAGCAGTTCCGCCGCGTCTACAACCCGATGTTCAACGTGCGCGTGGAGCATGGCGCGGCGGTCAGCCCGCTGTACGACTGGCGCCCGCAGAGCACCTACATCCGCCGTCCGCCGTACTGGGAGGGCGCACTGGCCGGTGAGCGCACACTGTCGGGCATGCGTGCGCTGGCGGTGCTGCCGGACAACATCACCACCGACCACCTGTCGCCGTCCAACGCGATCCTGGCGTCCAGTGCCGCCGGCGAATACCTGGCGAAGATGGGCCTGCCGGAAGAGGACTTCAATTCCTACGCCACCCACCGCGGTGACCACCTGACCGCACAGCGCGCCACCTTCGCCAACCCGAAGCTGTTCAATGAAATGGTGCGCAACGACGATGGCAGCGTGAAGCAGGGTTCGCTGGCGCGCGTGGAGCCGGAAGGCAAGGTGATGCGCATGTGGGAAGCGATCGAGACCTACATGGACCGCAAGCAGCCGCTGATCATCATCGCCGGTGCCGACTATGGCCAGGGCAGCTCGCGTGACTGGGCCGCCAAGGGCGTGCGCCTGGCCGGTGTGGAAGCGATCGTGGCCGAAGGCTTCGAACGCATCCACCGCACCAACCTGATCGGCATGGGCGTGCTGCCGCTGGAGTTCAAGCCGGGCACCACCCGCCTGACCCTGGGCATCGACGGTACCGAGACCTTCGACGTGATCGGCGAGCGCACCCCGCGCGCCGACCTGACCTTGGTCATCCACCGCCGCGACGGGCAGGACGTGATCGTGCCAGTGACCTGCCGCCTGGACAGCGACGAGGAAGTGGCGATCTACGAAGCCGGTGGCGTGCTGCAGCGTTTCGCCCAGGACTTCCTGGAAGGCGCCAAGGTGGCGTAAGGCAGCAGATAGCTGCCTTGTGTCGAGTTGTCGCCATGCTGGCTTCGGCCCGCATGGCGGTGGTCACGAAGGAGAGGGGCGTTGCCCCATCTGCATGGGAACGGCGTTCTACACAATCGCAGGCACGGTCAACACCGCCTTCATCCTGCTGAGCCTGTTGGGTGTGGGCGCGCAGTTGCGCTTGGTGCGCGACCGTCGGGAACGAGCGGATGCGACTGAAAGCGCCACTGCCGTGCTGTCGCTGAATCAGTTCACGGTCAGCTTCCTGGCCTACCTGTCCTTTTTCGTCTATGGCTACAGCGTCACGCCGTTCAATCACTTTATTGTCTGGCCTCGCTTGCTCGCGTCGGTGCTGGTCATGGCCATCCTGGTGGAGATCTGGCGCGACCGACGGAATCGCTCTGCCACGACCAGCCTGGTGACGGCCGTGCTGCTGCTGGCCTGCGCACTGGCTGGCCTGGCTTGGGGCGACCGTCATGTGGATGAGGGCAGGGTAGTGGCCAGCGCGATGATCGTGGGCATCACTGCCTTGCTGGCGCAGGGTTACGCGCACCAGATCCTGCTGATCCTGCGCAATGGCCACACCGGTGCGGTGTCGTTGCGGATGAGTCAGCTGATCCTGCTGATGGATCTATCCACGATTGTGTTTGCCTTCGCCATGGGCATGCGGATGGGATGGCCGTTGCTGCTGCTGGCAGTGGTGAGTGGCAGTACCAAACTGGTCATCCTTTACCTCTTCCATTGGCAGCAAGGAATGTCCGCGCGGGCGCGGCGAAGTCATGCTGGGGCGTCTGCGTGACGGCGAGGACCTCTTTTGCAAAGGCTGGCGCTTTCTACCCTTGTCGTTGTCTTTGGTGCCTCGCAGACTGTCGTGTGACAGTCCCACGATGGAGGTCCGTATGGTCAATATCAAGGTGGTGCTGACTGATGAGCTCAAACAATTCGTGGACCAGGAAGTTCGAGAAGGCGACTACGCCAGCGCTTCCGAGTACGTTCGCGACCTTCTCCGTCAGAGTCGGCAAAGCAAGGCTGAAGACCTGCTACGCCAGTTAATCGCGGAAGGCCTTGCTTCGGGGCCTCCGGCCCCCCTGCCTCCGGGGTACTTCCAGAGACTGCTTGAGCGCGCGTCGAATCGAGAATGAAGCCAGTACATCCCTCCAACCCCAGGGCGGTGCGCGGCTCCCCGAGAATTGTTCCACTGCACACAGGAATCCGATCCATGACCTTCCTCCCGCAACTTCGTATTCCCGCCACCTACATGCGCGGCGGCACCAGCAAGGGCGTGTTCTTCCGCCTGCAGGACCTGCCCGAAGCCGCTCAGGTGCCGGGCGCCGCGCGCGATGCGCTGCTGATGCGCGTGATCGGCTCGCCCGATCCGTATGGCAAGCAGACCGACGGCATGGGCGGTGCCACCTCCAGCACCAGCAAGTGCGTGATCATCTCCACCGCCTCGGTGCCGGACCACGATGTGGACTACCTGTACGGCCAGGTCTCGATCGACACCGCCTTCGTCGATTGGAGCGGCAACTGCGGCAACCTCAGTACGGCAGTGGGTCCGTTCGCGATCGCCAATGGGCTGATCGATCCGGCCCGGGTGCCGCGCGATGGCCTGTGCACCGTGCGCATCTGGCAGGCCAACATCGGCAAGACCATCATCGCCCACGTGCCGATGCGCGATGGCGAAGTGCAGGAGATCGGCGATTTCGAGCTGGATGGCGTGACCTTCCCGGCCGCCGAGATCCAGCTGGAGTTCATCGATCCGTCCGATGACGGCGATGCGGGCGCGATGTTCCCGACCGGCAACCTGGTCGACACCCTGGACGTGCCGGGCGTCGGCAGTTTTGAGGTGACCATGATCACCGCCGGCATTCCGACCATCTTCCTCAATGCGGCCGACCTGGGCTACACCGGCACCGAACTGCAGCCTGCGATCAACGAGGACAAGGGGGCGCTGGAGCGCTTCGAGAAGATCCGCGCCTACGGCGCCTTGCGCATGGGTCTGATCAGGAACCTGGAAGATGCGGCCACCCGCCAGCACACGCCGAAGGTGGCCTTCGTGGCGCCGGCACGGGACTACGTGTCCTCCAGCGGCAAGGCCATTCCGGCCTCGGCCATCGACCTGCACGCGCGGGCGTTGTCGATGGGCAAGCTGCACCACGCGATGATGGGCACCGCCGCCGTGGCGATCGGCACTGCGGCGGCGATTCCGGGCACGCTGGTCAATCGCGCGGCCGGTGGTGGTGAACGCGAAGCGGTGACCTTCGGCCACCCTTCCGGCACGCTGCGCGTGGGCGCGCAGGCCGGCCTCGTTGACGGCCAGTGGACAGTGACCAAGGCCATCATGAGCCGCAGCGCCCGCGTATTGATGGAAGGCAAGGTGCGGGTGCCGGCCGAATAACCAGCCGGTCGGCGCTGGCATCACATGCTTCGGTAGATGCCAACCTTGGTTGGCATGGCATTGGCACCGCCCGGGCAACGTCCAGCGCCAACCAAGGTTGGCGACTACCGGGAGGCGCGGCCTGAGCTCTGAAGAGGAGATCGACGATGTCTGACAGCCACACCCCATCCAACGAGCGTGCAGCGTGGGATGCGCTGCTGGTGGACATCGTCGATTACGTACGCGACGCGCGCATCGACTCCCCCCTGGCCTTCCAGACCGCGCACTACTGCCTGCTCGACACGCTGGGCTGCGGGCTGGAAGCGCTGTCCTTCCCGGCCTGCAGCAAGCTGCTCGGTCCGCTGGTGCCGGGTATCAGCGTGGTCAACGGGGCGCGCGTGCCGGGTACGCACTACGTGCTGGACCCGGTGCAGGCCGCCTTCAACCTGGGCGCGATGGTGCGCTGGCTGGATTTCAACGACACCTGGCTGGCCGCCGAATGGGGCCACCCGTCGGACAACCTGGGCGGCATCCTGTCTGTCTGCGATTGGCTGGGGCGCAACGCGCAGGCCCTGCATCGCCCAGCGCCGACCCTGCATGACGTGCTGCTGGCGATGATCAAGGCACACGAGATCCAGGGCGTGCTGGCCCTGCAGAATTCCTTCAACCGGGTCGGGCTGGACCACGTGGTGCTGGTCAAGGTGGCCACCACCGCGGTGGTTGCGCAGCTGCTCGGCCTGGATCGCGAACGCATGCTCAATGCACTGTCGCTGGCCTGGGTCGATGGCCAGGCGCTGCGCACCTACCGGCACGCGCCCAACACCGGCTCGCGCAAGAGCTGGGCGGCCGGCGATGCGACCAGCCGTGGCGTGCGCCTGGCGCTGATGGCGGCCAGTGGCGAGATGGGCTATCCCAGTGTGTTGAGCGCGCCGACCTGGGGTTTTGAAGCGGTATCGATGCAGGGCAAGGCGCTGACGCTGGAGCGACCGCTGGGCAGCTACGTGATGGAAAACGTGCTGTTCAAGATCAGCTACCCGGCCGAGTTCCATGGCCAGACCGCGGTGGAGGCGGCGATCACGCTGCATCAGCAGCTGCGTGCGATGGGGCGTCGGGTCGAGGACATCGCGCACATCGCCATCCGCACCCAGGAAGCCTGCATCCGCATCATCGACAAGCAGGGGCCGCTGCACAACCCGGCCGACCGCGACCACTGCGTGCAGTACATGGTCGCCATCGCGCTGCTGCATGGGCGGCTGGTGGCCCAGGACTACGAGGACGACGTTGCCGCCGACCCGCGCATCGACGCACTGCGCGCGAAGATGGCCTGTCATGAGGATCCGCAGCTCAGCGCCGACTACCTGGACCCGGACAAGCGCAGCATCGCCAACGGCCTGAGCGTGCGCTTCAGCGACGGCACTGAGCTGCCCGAGGTACTGGTGGAATACCCGCTGGGCCACGCGCGCCGACGCGAGGAGGGCATCCCGTTGCTGATGGACAAGTTCCGCCGGCACCTGGCCCATCGCTTCCCGACCACCCAGCAGCAGCGCATCCTGGCCGCATCGCTGGATCCGGTGGCGCTGGCGGCGATGCCGGTGACCGACTACGTGGACCTGTACCTGCCGGGGTAGGGGACGCTTCACCGGATCTGACACCGCGCCTGCTTGCCGGGCACGTGGCTCGACCCGCTTGGGTAGGTGCCAACCCTGGTTGGCACGGCCAATGCCAACCAAGGTTGGCGGCTACCGAGACTGCCGGCCAGCGGCCGGCACTACCCGCGCCTGGGGCAATTGCCGGATTTGCGTCAACACCTTGACGTGGCCTGCCTATAATGGCCGCCTCGATCAAGGAGTGACGACATGAGCGGTCCGGCACGGCGGAAGCGGTGGGGGTGGGCGGCGGCCGTACTGGCAGGAGGCCTGTTGCTGGGGCTGGCCGGCTGCCGCAATGACAGCGGGCAGCTGCCCAAGGCCAGTGGTGAAGCCATCACCACCAAGGCCGAGCAGGTGAAGGAATTCACCCTGCTGCGTGCCTACCCGGACCAGAAGAATGACGGCCTGTCGCTGGCGCTGGAGTTCTCGCGCCCGCTGGTCGGCACCCAGGATTTCGACAAACTGGTTCGCTTCGAAGAGAAGGTCGGCACCGAGGACAGCAGCTGGACCCTGTCCGATGACGGCCTGACCCTGCGTTACCCGTTCGTCGAGGCCGGCAAGGAGTTCAGCCTGGTGGTCTTGCCGGACCTGCTGGCCGCCGACGGCAGCCGGCTGGGCAAGGAACTGAAGCAGAAGGTGTTCAGCGGCGAGCTGAAGCCGGTGGTCGGTTTCGCCTCGCAGGGCAGCGTGCTGCCGGCCAAGGACAGCCGCGGCCTGCCGGTGGTCTCGGTGAACGTGCCGGAGGTCGACGTCGAGTTCCTGCGCGTGCGCGAGAAGGACCTGCCGACCTTCTTCAGCCAGTACCAGCGCGGCGGCCGCCGTGGCAGCTGGGAGCTCAGCAGCGACTACGAGCGCAGCCCGATCAACAAGCTGGCCGAGCCGGTCTACGTCAACCGCTTCATCCTGGGTGGCAAACAGAACGAGCGGGTGCTGACCTACCTGCCGACCCAGGACATCAAGGAACTGCAGGAGCCGGGCCTGTACTTCGCCCTGCTCAAGCGCACCGGTGACTACGAGGGCGAGTTCGATACCGCGTTCTTCTCGGTCAGCGACATCGGCCTGCATACCCGTGCCTACAAGGACAAGCTGTTCGTGCACACCGCCGGCCTCAAGGACGGTGCGCCGCTGAAGGGCATCGACCTGCGCGTGCTCGACGCCAAGGGTGAGGTGGTGCTGAAGGGCAGCACCGACGGCAACGGCAATGCGCTGCTGAACTACACCCTGGATGCCACCCACGTGCTGGTCGCCAGCAGTGGCAAGGACACCAGCTTCCTGCCGTTCAACCAGCCGGCGCTGGACCTGAGTGAGTTCGCCGTGGCTGGTCGTGACAACGCCTGGTTCGACGTCTACGCCTGGTCCGGCCGCGACCTGTACCGCCCGGGCGAGACCGTGCGCCTGTCCGCGCTGCTGCGCGACAACGACGGCAAGCCGGTCAAGGCACAACCGGTGTTCCTGCGCCTGAAGCAGCCCGACGGCAAGACCTTCCGCGAGACCCGCCTGCAGCCGGGCGACCAGGGCTACATCAACTTCGAGCAGGTGATCCCCGCCGAGGCGCCGACCGGGCGCTGGCAGGTCGAGTTCCGCACCGACCCGGCCAGCAAGGAAGCGATCCAGGGCATGACCCTGCGCATCGAGGAGTTCCTGCCCGAGCGCATGAAGCTGGACCTGGACAGCGCGCAGAAGACGCTGAAGCCGGGCGAGGACCTGCGCCTGCAGGCCAACGGCGCCTATCTGTACGGCGCGCCGGCCGATGGCAACCGCTTCACTGCGCGCATGGCGGTGGCTGCCGAGCAGCAGCCGGTGGAGGGCCTGCCGGGCTATTTCTTCGGTGACCCGACCCTGCAGCTGCCGCGCGAGGCCAAGGACGTGATCGATACCACGCTGCCGGCCAATGGCCAGCTGCGTGAGGATGTGGCGTTGCCGGAAGAGGCGGCCAAGGCCAAGGCACCGATCGCCGTGGTGTTGTCCGGCAGCCTGTATGAAACCGGTGGCCGCACGGTCACCCGTACCCTGAAGCGGGTGATGTGGCCGGCCAACGCGCTGGTCGGCGTGCGGCCGCTGTTCAACCCCGACGATGGTGCTGATTCCAACGGCAACGCACGCTTCGAACTGATGCGCGTGGATGCCGCCGGCACACCGCAGCCAGCCAAGGGCCTGAAGATCACCCTGGTGCGGGAACTGCGCGACTACCACTGGACCTTCAACGACAACCGCTGGGATTACGATTTCACCCGCCGTTTCGAGAACAAGGAAACCCGCACCGTCGATGCCGGCAGCAGTGCGGTTGCCTTCGATTTCCCGGTGGAGTGGGGCGAGTACCGGGTGGACGTGTTCGATCCGTCCACCGGACTGACCAGCCGCTACCCGTTCCGTGCGGGCTGGAGCTGGGGCGATGACAACCGTGGCCTGGATGCACGCCCGGACAAGGTCAAGCTGGGCCTGGACAAGACCGGCTACAAGGCCGGTGACACCCTGGAAGTGACGGTGACCCCGCCGCACGCCGGCAAGGGCATCCTGATGGTCGAGACCGACCGCATGCTGTATGTGCAGGACATCGAGGCCAAGCCGGGCTCGACCTTCAAGATCCCGGTCACCGCCGACTGGGAACGCCACGACGTCTACATCACCGCGCTGGTGTTCCGCGGCGGCAGTGCGCCGAGCAAGATCACCCCGGCCCGCGCCGTGGGCGTGGTGCATGTGCCGATGGACCGCAAGGGCCGAACCGTGGCCGTCGGGCTGGTCGCGCCCAAGCAGATGCGGCCGGAACAGGATCTGCCGGTAACGGTCAGCGCACCGCAGCTGGCCGGCAGGGCCGCGCACGTGACCGTCTCGGCGGTGGACGTGGGCATCCTCAACATCACCCGTTTCCCGGTGCCCGACGCCGGCGCGCACTTCTTCGCCCAGCGTCGCCTCGGTATCGATGCCTATGACATCTACAGCCGGGTGATCGAGAGCTTCGATGGTGGCAGCGGCAAGCTGAAGTTCGGCGGCGACATGGCGCTGCAGGCACTGCCGCAGGCCAAGCGCCCGACCGCGCGCGTGCAGACCGTGGACCTGTTCTCCGGCCCGGTGCAGCTCGATGCCAAGGGCAATGCCCGCATCCGCCTGAAGGTGCCGGACTTCAACGGCACCCTGCGCGTGTCGGCGCTGGTCTACAGCGATGACCAGTACGGCAAGCGTGACGTGGAAACCATCGTGCGCGCCCCGATCCTGGCCGAAGCCAGCATGCCGCGCGTGCTGGCCCCGGGCGACCGCAGCACCGTGACCCTGGACGTGCAGAACTTCACCGGAAAACCGGGGCAGTTCAACGTGAAGGTGGAAAGCGAGGGGCCGCTGAACCTGGGTGAGGGCAGCCGCAGCGTGCAGTTGAATGCCGATGCCAAGACCACGCTGAGCTTCCCGTTGTCGGCTCGCGAGGGCCACAGCGTGGCCAAGGTGCGGGTGCGGGTGGACGGCAACGGCTTCAAGGCTGATCGCCGCTACGACCTGCCGGTGCGTGCGGCGTGGCCGCAGGTGCTGCGTTCGCAGGTGCGCACGCTCGATCCGCTGGCCGCGGTCAGCCTCGACAACAGCCTGACCGATGGCCTGATGGCAGAGTCGGTGAATGCCCGCCTGCTGGTCAGCCCGCTGCCGCCGATCCCGTTCGCCAGTGCACTGCAGGGCGCGCTGAACTACCCGTATGGCTGTGCCGAGCAGACCACCAGCAAGGGTTACGCGGCGCTGATCCTGGACCAGGCGACGTCGTCGATGCTCGGTGCCGACGGCCTGGATGCCAAGACCCGTAGAGAGCGCATGGAAGGTGCGTTCGGTCGCCTGGCGTCGATGCAGGTGGCCAATGGCAACTTCTCGATGTGGGGTGACGACGGCTACGTCAATCCGTGGCTGACCCCGTACATCACCGAGTTCCTGCTTGATGCCAAGGACGCCGGCTTCGCCGTGCCCGACAACGTGCTGCAGAAGGCGCTCAACCGGCTCAGCGAGGATCTGCTGTCCGGCGGCAATCAGTTCTATGGCCAGGAGGATCGCGAGAAGCTGAAGTTCGCCAACCAGGCGTATTCGGGTTACGTGCTGGCCCGGGTCAACCGTGCGCCGCTGGGTACCCTGCGCACGCTGTACGACAACGAGCGCAGCAAGGCGGTCGGCGGCCTGTCGCTGGTCCACCTGGGCGTGGCGCTGTCGCTGCAGGGTGATGCCAAGCGTGGCCAGGCCGCGCTGGCGGCGGCCTTCGCCAAGTCCAGCAGCGAGCGCCCGTCGTACTTCGGCGACTACGGCAGTGCGATCCGTGATGACGCGCTGATGATCGCGCTGACCCACGAGAACAAGCTGGCCAAGCCGGCCTGGGATGCGCGTGCGGTCGATCTCGGCCGTGGCCTGGATGCGCGCCGCAACGCCGGCTGGATGTGGCTGAGCACGCAGGAACAGGTGGCGATTGCACGTCTCGGCAAGGCGCTGGCCGCCAACCAGAAGGCGCTGGTGGCCGGTGAGCTGGTGATCGGTGGCAACACCGAAGCCATCGGCGAGCGCAAGCTGTTCGGCCGCAACTTCAGCGCCAGTGAGCTGGCCAGCGGCGTGCGCTTCACCCCGCAGGGGCAGCCGCCGATGTTCGCCAGCATCGACGTGGCCGGCATCCCGCGCAGCGCACCGGCACCGGACAACAGCGTGCTGGGCGTCGAGCGCAGCTACTACGGCACCGATGGCAAGCCGTGGTCGCCGCGCCCGCTGAAGGAAGGCGAAGCACTGATCGTGCGCGTCACCGTCACCGCTGACACCACGATGCCCGATGCACTGCTGACCGACCTGCTGCCGGCGGGCCTGGAGATCGAGAACTTCAACCTGGGCGATGCCAAGCAGTGGGCCGACGTGGTGGTCGATGGCATCACCATCAGCGACCGTGGTGAAGCCGCCGATACCAAGCACGAGGAGTTCCGCGACGACCGCTACGTGGCCGCGCTGAAGCTCTCGCGTGGCAGCAAGGCCAACGTGTTCTACCTGGTGCGCGCGGTGACGCCGGGAACCTACTCGGTGCCGCCGCCGCTGGTGGAGGACATGTACCGGCCGCAGCTGCGCGGCGTCGGCCGCAGCAACCCGACCACGATCACGGTGGTACAGCCGTGACCGCGCGGACGGGCCGCGACGGTGCGGCCCGTCCTGCCGGCAACCTGCAATGAACAACACGATGTCGATCCGGCTGGCGGCCCTGCGCCGCCGGCTGCAGCCGCTGTGGCCCTGGCTGCGCTGGGGCACGGCCGCCACGCTGGCGCTGCTGCTGGTGCTGGATTTCGCCTTCCCGCCACCGCTGCCGAAGCAGCGTGATACCAGCACCCTGGTGGTGGCTGCCGACGGCACGCCACTGCGTGCGTTCGCCGATGCCGAGGGCGTGTGGCGCTATCCGGCTTCGATCGACAGCGTTTCGCCGCTGTACCTGCAGGCGTTGCTGACCTACGAAGACCGCTGGTTCTGGCGGCATCCGGGCATCAACCCGCTGGCGATCCTGCGTGCCAGCGGCCAGCTGCTGCGTGGCGGCCGCATCGTTTCCGGTGGCTCGACCCTGACCATGCAGGTCGCCCGCATCCTCGATCCGCATACGCGCACGCCGTGGGGCAAGCTCAAGCAGATGCTGCGCGCGGTGCAGCTGGAAGTGCACCTGAGCAAGCAGCAGATCCTGGCCCTGTATCTGGAGCGCGCGCCCTACGGCGGCACCATCGAGGGGGTGGAAGCGGCCAGCTGGGCCTACCTGGGCAAGCCGGCGGCGCAGCTGTCGCATGCCGAGGCCGCGTTGCTGGCGGTGCTGCCGCAGGCGCCGAGCCGGCTGCGCCCGGACCGTCATCCGGAAGCGGCGCAGAAGGCGCGCGACAAGGTGCTGTCCCGCATGAACGAGCTGGGCGTGTGGACGGCGGACGAAGTGGAAGACGCGCGCATCGAGAACGTGGTGGCGCGCTCGCTGCGCCCGCCGCTGCACGCCGCGCTGCTGGCGCAGCGCCTGCACTCGGCGCATCCGGGCCAGGCACGCATCCAGAGCAGCATCGACATCGGCCTGCAGCGCACGCTGGAAGAACGCGTGGCCAGCTATTTCTCGACGCTGCCGGAACGCACCTCGGCCGCCCTGCTGGTAGTCGACAACCAGACCCTGCAGGCGCGTGCCTATGTCGGCACGCTGGCGTTCGGTGACCGGCAGCGGCTGGGCCACGTGGACATGGTGCAGGCCTGGCGGTCGCCGGGCTCCACGCTCAAACCGTTCCTGTATGCCATGGCGCTGGACGATGGCCTGATCCATTCGGAAAGCCTGCTGGTCGATGCGCCGCAGAGTTTCGGCAGCTACCGCCCCGGCAACTTCGACATGGCTTTCAATGGGCCGATTGGTGCCTCCAGCGCGCTGCGGCTGTCACTCAACGTGCCCTCGGTGGACCTGCTGCAGCGGGTCGGTCCGGCGCGCTTCGCCGCACGCCTGTCGCACTCCGGCATCCAGCTGCGCTTCCCGCCGGGCAGTACACCCAATCTGTCGCTGATCCTGGGCGGCACCGGTGCGCGGCTGGAAGATCTGGTGGGTGCGTTCGCAGCGCTCAACCGCAACGGCATCGCCGGGCGCGTGCGCTACACCGATGACGAACCGATGATCGAGCGTCGCTTGGCCTCGCCGGGCGCCAGCTGGATCGTGCGCGAGATGCTGGAATCGAATCCGCGGCCGGGGTATAGCGTCGGGACGTTCGATGTTGGTGGCCGCCCGCGCGTGGCGTGGAAGACCGGCACCAGTTACGGGTACCGCGATGCGTGGGCGATCGGCAGCACCCGCCACTACACCGTGGGCGTGTGGGTGGGTCGGCCGGACGGTACCCCGTTGCCGGGCCAGTACGGCGCGGTGACCGCGCTGCCGCTGATGTTCGAGGTGGTGGACAGCCTGCCTCGCCAGCGCGGTGATTCAGCTGCTGCACCGATGCCGGCCAGTGTCAGCCAGGAGGACGTCTGCTGGCCCACCGGCGAACGTGCCGAGGGCCTGCCAGCGGCGCTGTGCCAGCGGCGGATGTCGGCCTATCTGCTGGACGGTGCGGCACCGCCGACCTTCCCCGAGCGCGAGGCGCGGCGCTGGCAGCCGGGGCGGCAGCGTTACCTGGCCGACGCGCGGACCGGTCTGCGTGTATCCGCTGATTGCCGTTTGCCGCATCAGGAAGTCGCGCGGGAGATCGCGCGTTGGCCGGCGTTGTTGTCGCCGTGGCTGCCGAAGGCCACGCGCGAGGCTTCGCAGCTGCCGGCGCTGTCGCCGGACTGCCGCGACGACGGGCGTGAGGCCAGCGTCGCGCTGCACGTGGACGGGCTCAATGACGGCGCCACGCTGGCGCGCGCGCCGAATTCCGAGCACGGCGTGCGCCTGCAGCTGCGCGCGCTGGGCAGCGAGCAGGCGGTGGACTGGTTGCTGGATGGACGCTGGATTGCACAGACCCACGGCGCGCAGCTGATGCAGCGCGAGTTCGCCGATCCGGGCGCACACACCCTGACCGCGCTGGCAGCAGATGGCGCGTGGACGCAGGTGCGGTTCAACGTCCTGCGATAGGTGCTGGGAATGGCCCGTCGACCCGACGCATCCATGCTCTGGTAGGTGCCAACCTTGGTTGGCGCGCGATAAATGCGCCCACCAAGGTGGGCATCTACCAAGGCGTTTGCGGGGCCGCTATTCCCCGATCCACCCGTCCAGCAGGTCGGCGAACTCGTCGGCGTGTTCTTCCTCCTGCGCCAGGATCTCTTCAAGGATGCGCTTGGTGGTGGTATCGCGGTCGCCGATGAAGTTGATCATCTCGCGGTAGCTGTCGATGGCGATCCGTTCAGCCACCAGGTTCTCGCGCACCATGTCGCGCAGGTCGCTGCCTTCCTTGTATTCGGCATGCGAGCGCGTGGTCAGCGTATCCGGGTTCAGGTCCGGCTCGCCGCCAAGCTGGACGATGCGCTCGGCCAGCTTGCCGGCGTGCGCCTGTTCCTGCTGCGCATGCTCGAGGAACTCGGCCTTGACCGCGTCGGCCAGCATGCCCTTGGCCATGAAATAGTGCCGGTAGTAGCGCAGCACGCACACGTACTCGGTGGCGAGGGCATCGTTGAGCAGCTTGATCACCACCTTGCGGTCGGCGCTGTAGCTGTCGGTGATCGCGCCGTCTTCGATGTTGTGCCGGGCACGCTCGCGCAGGGTCTGACGGTCACTGATGCCGGGAATCCCGGCGGCGGGCTTGCTGGCTTTGGCTGGCTTGCTGGACATTGCTGGCCGTTTCCTTCTGCGGTGGGGAATCAGGTAGGCAGGTGCTCCAGCACGTACTCGGCGGAAGACACCTCAAACTGGCCCGGCTGCTCGATCCAGGCCGCGCGCACCACGCCATCGACCACGTACAGCGCGAAGCGGCGCGAGCGCATGCCCATGCCCGAGGCGCTGGCATCCAGCTCCAGGCCGAGCGCGCGGGTCAGCTCGGCATTGCCGTCGGACAGCATCAGCAGGCCGTCGGGCACCTTCTGGTCGGCGGCCCAGGCTTTCATCACGAACGGGTCGTTGACCGCCATGCAGTAGACATCGATGCCGCGCTGGCGGAAGGCCTCGAATTTCTCGACGTAGCCGGGCAGGTGGCGGGCCGAGCAGGTGGGGGTGAACGCGCCGGGCACCGCAAACAGGACGACCTTGCGGGCGTCGAACAGCGAATGCGTATCAAGCGTTTCGATGCCCTCGCGGATGCGCTTGAGGGTCACTTCCGGAATGCGGTCGCCGACATGGATGGTCATGGGGAACTCCTTGCTGGGGCAGGCTAGTGGGCCGGATGGGACAGGGGCGTCAAGACATTGGAAAACCCGTGTGCAGGCCCCATCTTCAGGCGTTGCGGCGGGGGCTTCCAGCCACAGCCTGGGGCATCGGGATGGCAGCGGCATTGCGCAGGATCAGTCGGCCTCACCGGGGCCGCACGAGGGGCGGCGTAGCATCGCCGGCGCGTAGAATGAACCCGGGGCGGCGCCACCGGCGCGGCCGAAGCAGATCGAGGTAGCTGGATGGAATTCAAGGATTACTACGCCACCCTGGGGGTGGAACCGAGCGCGGGCGAGGCGGAGATCAAGACCGCCTACCGCCGGTTGGCACGCAAGTACCACCCGGACGTCAGCAAGGAGGCCGGGGCCGAAGACAAGTTCAAGGCGGTCAACGAGGCCTACGAGGCGCTGCGCGATCCGGAAAAGCGCGCAGCCTACGACCAGCTGCGCGCGCAGGGCTATCGCCCGGGCGAGGAGTTCAACGTGCCGCCGAACTACGGCGGCGCCGGCGGTTTCAATTTCGAGGAAGTATTCGGCGGTGGTGGCCCCAACGGCGGCTTCAGCGACTTCTTCGAAAGCCTGTTCGCGCGCCAGCGTGGCGGTGCCGGTCCGGGCCCGGGCTTCAGCAGCCAGGGCCACGCACCCAACCGCGACACCCGCGCCAAGCTGTCGGTCCCGCTGGAAGCGGCCTACAGCGGCGACAGCCTGCGCATCACCGTCAACGGCAAGCAGCTGGACGTGCGCGTGCCCAAGGGCATCCGTCCGGGCCAGGTGATCCGCCTGGCAGGGCAGGGCAACCATGGCGGCAACCTGCTGCTGGAAGTGGAGTACGCCGCGCATCCGCAGTTCGAGGTCGACGGCCGCAACATCCTCTATACGTTGCCGGTCACGCCCTGGCAGGCCGCGTTGGGTACCAGCATCAGCGTGCCGACCCTGGGCGGTGCGGTGGAGCTGAAGATCCCCGCCGACTCCGATGCCGGCCGCAAACTGCGCCTGCGTGGCCGCGGCCTGCCGGGCAGCCCGGACGGCGACCAGATCGTTGAAATCGAGATCGTGGCCCCGGCCGCGACCGACGAGGCGCAGAAGAAGGCCTACCGCAATCTGGCCAAGGCCTTCGGCGAGTCGATCTGAGCACGCCTTGCGGTCGTGCCGGCCGCTGGCCGGCAATTTCATGACCTGGGACGGTGACGCGTGGTTGCCGGCCAGCGGCCGGCACGACCACGCGCGTCTCAGCCCTGGCCGGCGAACACCCGCTCCAGCACCTCGGACAGCTCGTCTTCCGAGAACGGCTTGGTGATGTAGGCCTTGGCGCCCTGGCGCATGCCCCACATGCGATCGGTGTCCTGGTCCTTGGTGGTCACCAGGATCACCGGGATATGCCGGGTCGCCTCGTCGCGGGCGAGGGTACGGGTGGCCTGGAAGCCGTTGAGATTGGGCATCACCACGTCCATCAGGACCAGGTCGGGCAGCTCGGCCCTGGCGGTTTCGACCCCGGCGGCGCCATCGGTGGCGGTCAGGATCTGGTGCCCGAGCTTCTCGACGATGCGCTGTATCCCCAACAGCTGCGACGGTGAGTCGTCGACGATCAGAATGCGTGCCATGTTGTTCCCCATGTAATGCCCGCAGTGTAGTGCGGGCTCATTACCGGCGGGAGGGGGGCACCTGCCGTCCGTCGCCTGCCTGCGACGTTCAGTCGATCCGCACCACCGTGCGGCCCAGCGATCCACCCGCCAGCATCCGCTCGAACACTGCCCGGAGGCCATCAAGGCCGACCTCGGCGGTGCAGATGCGGTCCAGGTGCTGCGGCTTCCACTCACCGCCCAGGCGCGACCACACCTCTTCGCGCAGCCGGCGCGGCGCATTGGCCGAAGACACGCCGAGCAGCGACACACCGCGCAGGATGAAGGGCATCACCGTCATGTCCAGCGTCGGGCTGGCCGCCAGGCCGGCACTGACCACGCTGCCGTAGGGCACGGTCTGCGCCAGCAGGCTGGCGAGCATGGCGCCGCCGGCATTGTCCAGGCCCCCGCCGAAGCGCGCCGACTGCAGCGGGCCGGTGTCGGCCAGCGCCTCGCGCGGCAGCACCTCGCTGGCACCGATGTCGCGCAGGAAGTCGGTCTGGTCCGGCTTGCCACTGACCGCGTGCACGGTGTAGCCGGCACGGCTGAAGATCGACAGCGCCAGCGCACCGACGCCGCCGCTGGCGCCGGTGACCGCCAGCGGGCCGAGCTCCGGGGTCTGGCGGTTGTCCTGCATGCGCAGCAGCGCCAGCGCCGCCGTGAAGCCGGCGGTGCCCAGCACCATCGCCTCGCGCGGGCTCAGCCCGGCCGGCTGTGCAATCACCGCACGCGACTCCAGCCGCACATACTGGCTGTAGCCGCCGTCACGGGTCTCGCTGAGGCCGCAGCCGGTGGCCAGCACCGCGTCGCCTTCACGCCAGGCCGGGTCGGTGCTGGCGACCACGGTGCCGGCGACGTCGATGCCGCCGACCAGCGGGAAGCGGCGCAGGATCTTCCCCTTGCCGGTGCCGGCCAGGGCATCCTTGTAGTTGACCGAGGACCAGTGGGCGCGGATCAGCACCTGCCCGGGGTTGAGGTCGTCGACACCGAGCCGGGTCAGGCCGCTGCGATAGCCGGCGTCGTCGTTTTCGATGCGGAAGGCGGTGAACGGGGTGGTGGGGGCCATCGGCGTTGCCTGACTTCGAGGAAAACGCCACCTTACCCCGTCGTCGCCCTTTCGATCCTGCCGATCCGCCCCATCTTGTATGATCGGTAATGGTTTCACGGCTGGCGCCGCGGGAAGGGCCCGCGCCGCAGCCCACATCTTGATGGAGCGTGCATGGCCTGGAATACACCCGGCGGCAACAAGGGCGGACAAGGCCCCGAGGACAATCGACGCGGGCCGTTCGGGTCGCGCGGCGGTGGCAATGGTGGTGGCTGGGGCGGACTGCCCGGGCCGCTGAAGGACCTGTTCGACGGCGGCATCGTGCGTTGGGTGGTGGCGGCCGTGGTGCTGCTGGTGCTGTTCTCCAGCTTCCAGCTGATCGGTGAGCAGCAGCGTGGCGTGGTCCTGCGCTTCGGCCAGTTCTCGCGCATCCTGCAGCCCGGCCCGAACTTCAAGCTGCCGTGGCCGATCGAGTCGGTCACCAAGGTCAACGCCACCGAGATCAAGACCTTCTCGATCCAGGTGCCGGTCCTGACCCGTGACGAGAACATCGTCAACGTCTCGCTGAACGTCCAGTACCGCATCGACGATCCGCAGCAGTACCTGTTCGGCACGGTCGATGCCAACCAGGTGCTGGAGCAGTCGGCGCAGAGCGCGGTGCGCGAGGAAGTCGGCCGCGCCGACCTCAATGCCGTGCTGAACAACCGTGGCCCGCTGGCCGTGGCCGCCGAGGAGCGCCTGCAGGCGCTGCTGAAGGCGTTCAAGACCGGCCTGACCGTGACCGGCCTGACCCTGCAGGACGCCCGTCCGCCGGAGGAAGTGAAGCCGGCCTTCGACGAGGTCAATGGTGCCCAGCAGGTCAAGGAACGCCTGATCAACGAAGCCCAGGCCTACGCCGCCAAGGTCGTGCCGGAAGCCCGAGGCCAGGCCTCGCGCGCCCGTACCACCGCCGAAGGCTACAAGCAGGCGGTGGTGTCCAAGGCCGAGGGTGATGCGCAGCGCTTCAGCCTGTTGCAGGCCCAGTACAAGGACGCGCCGGAAGTGACCCGCAAGCGCCTGTGGCTGGAGACCGTGCAGCAGGTGCTGAGCGAGAACCGCAAGGTGATCGGCGGCGATGGCCGCCAGCTGATCTACGTGCCGATGACCGGCGACACCCGTCCCACCACGTCGGCCCCGGCCGCAGTGGCAAACCCGGACGTGGTCATGCCGTCGCTGCCGGGCGCAGCGGTGGAAGCTTCCCGTGATCCGGGCCGGCCGGTGGGCCGCCCGACCGGGCGACCGAGCGGCCGTGAGGAGGGCAGCCGATGAAGAGTCCTATCTGGATCGCCGTGATCGTGGCGGTGGTGCTGGGCCTGCTCGGCTCGGTGTATGTGGTCCGTGAGGACCAGACCGCCATGGTGCTGAACCTGGGCAAGGTGGTGCGGTCGGACATCAAGCCAGGCCTGCACTTCAAGGTGCCGGTGGTGGAAACGGTGAAGGTCTTCGACCGCCGCTTCCAGGTGCTCGACACCGCGCCGGCGCGCTACTTCACCGCCGAGCAGAAGGACGTCAGCGTCGACTTCTTCGCCATCGGCTACATCTCCAACGTGGGTGACTACTTCCGTGCCACCGGCGGCGACCCGCGCGTGGCCAACGCCCGCCTGGCGCCGATCATCACCGATTCGCTGCGCAACCAGATCAACTCGCGCACCCTGCAGCAGCTGGTGTCCGGCGACCGCAGTGAGCTGATCGCCGAGCAGTTGAAGGGAATCAACGAGGCCGTGGCCGGCCTTGGCATGCAGATGATCGACCTGCGCATCAAGCAGGTGGACCTGCCCACCGACAGCCAGGTGATCAACGACGTGTACGAGCGCATGCGCGCCCAGCGCAAGCAGGAAGCCGCCAAGCTGCGCGCGGAAGGCGAGGAACAGTCGCTGACCATCCGCGCCCAGGCCGACCGTGACAGCACCGTGCTGATCGCCGAGGCCGAGCGCGATGCACAGCGCCTGCGCGGTGAAGGTGATGCGGAAGCCACCCGCATCTACGGCAAGGCCGGTTCGGCTGACCCATCGTTCTACGCGTTCTACCGTAGCCTGGAGGCGTACCGCGGCTCCATGACCGACGGCAACGGCGTGATCGTGCTCGACAAGAACGACCCGTTCCTGCAGTACCTGAAGAACGACCGCTGAGGTCGCAGGGCATTACCCCACGGGGCCCGGCCAACTGCCGGGCCCCGTGCTTTTTCCGGAGTTCCGATGAAAGATCTGTTCGCCGCCGTCTGCCTGGTCGCGGTGCTGGAAGGCCTGTTCCTGTTCGTCGCGCCGTTCGCCTGGAAGCGCATGGCCGAACGCCTGCTGGACCTGCCCAGCCCGGCCCTGCGCAGCTTCGGCGGACTGGTGCTGCTGGCCGGCCTGAGCCTGCTGTGGTGGGTGCGGCACTAGACGCCCCGGCGCGGCCGCCTGCGTTTACGGGCGTGGCCTGGCCTTGGTAGCTGCCAACCTTGGTTGGCATTGCCGGCCAGCGGCCGGCACGACCGGGCGGGGCGGCTGACCGACCTGCACCTGCGTGGCTTGGCCCTGGTAGCTGCCAACCTTGGTTGGCATTGCCGGCCAGCGGCCGGCACGACCGGGCGGGGCGGCTGACCGGCCTGCACTTGCGTGGCCAGGCTCTGGTAGATGCCAACCTTGGTTGGCATTGCCGGCCAGCGGCCGGCACTACCGGGTGGGGCAGCGGACCGCCCTGCACCTGCGTGGCCAGGCCCTGGTAGCTGCCAACCTTGGTTGGCATTGCCGGCCAGCGGCCGGCACGACCGGGCGGGGCAGCTGACCGGCCTGCACCTGCGTGGCCAGGCCCTGGTAGATGCCAACCTTGGTTGGCATTGCCGGCCAGCGGCCGGCACGACCGGGCGGGGCAGCTGACCGACCTGCACCTGCGTGGCCAGGCTCTGGTAGATGCCAACCCTGGTTGGCATTGCCGGCCAGCGGCCGGCACGACCGGGCGGGGCGGCTGACCGGCCTGCACCTGCGTGGCCAGGCTCTGGTAGCTGCCAACCTTGGTTGGCATTGCCGGCCAGCGGCCGGCACGACCGGGCGGGGCGGCTGACCGGCCGGTGAAGCCGTCCGTCGGAAAGGTGGCAGCGGACCCCGGAAACCCGGATAATGCACAAAAGCCGGACGGGCCTCCCCGTTCGGCTTTTTCCGTGTCTGGGCCCTCCATCGCCGGCCGCTCCCCGTTTGGAGCCGCCCTCCAGGTGCTGGCCAGCCCCGCCACGGTTTACCCGTCCGCGGCCCCGATGGCCGCAACAAACCGAGGAGCCCGTCATGGGTCAGTCTGTCGTAGTGTTGGGTGCCCAGTGGGGCGATGAAGGCAAGGGCAAGATCGTCGATCTGCTCACTGAGGAAATCGGCGCCGTCGTGCGCTTCCAGGGCGGCCACAATGCCGGCCACACCCTGGTCATCAACGGTAAGAAGACCGTCCTGCACCTGATCCCATCGGGCATCCTGCGTGACGATGCGCTGTGCCTGATCGGCAACGGCGTGGTGATCTCGCCGGCCGCGCTGCAGAAGGAAATCGCCGAGCTGGAAGCCTCCGGCGTGGAAGTGCGTTCGCGCCTGAAGATCTCCCCGGCCGCGCCGCTGATCATGCCGTACCACATCGCCCTGGACCAGGCGCGCGAGCGCGCAGCCGGTGGCAAGGCGATCGGCACCACCGGCCGTGGCATCGGCCCGGCCTACGAAGACAAGGTGGCGCGTCGCGGCATCCGCATCGCCGACTTGCATTACCCGAAGCAGCTGGAAGAACTGCTGCGCACCGCGCTGGATTACCACAACTTCGTGCTGACCAAGTACCTGAACACCGATGCGGTCGACTTCCAGAAGACCTTCGACGAAGCACTGGCCTTCGGCGAATACGTGCAGCCGATGAAGTCCGACGTGGCCGGCATCCTGCACGACCTGCGCAAGCAGGGTAAGCGCGTGCTGTTCGAAGGTGCGCAGGGTGCGCTGCTGGACATCGACCACGGCACCTACCCGTACGTCACCAGCTCCAACACCACCGTCGGTGGTGCGCTGGCCGGTTCCGGCGTCGGCGCTGATTCGATCGACTACGTGCTGGGCATCGCCAAGGCCTACGCCACCCGCGTAGGCGGTGGCCCGTTCCCGACCGAGCTGGACGACGAAGTCGGCCAGGGCATTCGTGACCGCGGCGCCGAGTACGGTGCGTCGACCGGCCGTCCGCGTCGTTGTGGCTGGATGGACATCGTCGCGCTGAAGCGCGCCGTGGCCATCAACGGCATCAGCGGCCTGTGCATCACCAAGCTGGACGTGCTGGACGGCATGGAAAAGCTGAAGGTCTGCATCGCCTACGAATACAACGGCAAGCGCACCGAGTACGCGCCGCTGGACGCGCAGGGCTGGGAAGAATGCACCCCGGTGTACCTGGAGTTCCCGGGCTGGAGCGAGAACACCCACGGCATCACCCAGTGGGACGACCTGCCGCCGGCCGCACGCGCCTACCTGCGTTCGCTGGAAGAGCTGGCCGGCTGCCCGATCAGCATCGTCTCCACCGGCCCGGACCGCGACCACACCATGGTCCTGCAGGATCCGTTCGCCTGAGGTGGCGCCGGGCCATGCCCGGCGTTGGTGACAGGAAAAGCCCCGCGCACGCGGGGCTTTTTCGTTACTGTGTGGCCAGGCCAGCGGGGAAGCGACGCGATGACCAGGATGTCAACGTGAAAGGCGAGACGGTAGTGCGGGTCACCCTGTGGGTGTTGTGGAGCCTGTGGTGCATGGCCGGCCTGGTTCTGGCGCTTGGCGCCATCGCCAACTGCCTGGCCTCGCGTACCCAGACCCTGCCTCTGCTGCTGAGCCCGGGTGCGACGGCCGAGGTGACGGTCTACCGCCTCATCGATGATCAACTGCGGCTGCACCTGCGTTATGCCGCGGACGGTACAGAGGCTGACCCTGAAGTGCTGCTGCGCATCGAGACTCCCACCGAACATGGAGACTTCCGCGCAGGGGAGCGTTGGGGAGTGGCCGGGCAGGGCATCGACCGCGCGCTGGTATCGGTTGAGTCCAGCGGCCTCATGGCCTCCTACTTTGGTTACGGTCGCGGCGACGCATTGCCACGCGGCCGCTCATGGCTGCGGGTAACCGTGCTGGAGGTGGATCCGGCGCTGGCGGGACGCACTGCAGACATCGAGCTGCAGCCGCCGCTGGGTCTGCTGAAGCTGACCGACCTGGACTACCTCTGGCTGTGGCCGTTCTTTTTCTGGAAGATGGCGGCGCTGTTCCTGCTGATTCCGGGGGCTGCGTTGACTGTCTTCACTGTGGCGTTGCGGCGCCAGCAGCGCCGGGCATCGGTGCCGCCGACTTCAGCAAGGGATAGGGATTGATCGACTCTCCCTTCCACCACTGCTTCTCCGGCCCCAAGACATGCACTTCGAAGTGCAGGTGCGGGGCCTCGGCGCTGGCATTGCCGGTGCTGCCGACGTAGCCGATCACATCCCCGCGCTTGATCGCCTGTTTCTCGGCCAGGCCATCGGCATAGCGCTGCAGGTGCGCGTAGTAGTAGCACCAGCGTCCGCTGGGCTCGAACTGGTAGATCGTCAGTCCGCCGCGTTCGCTGTCGAACAGTTTTTCCACCGTGCCATCAGCCACCGCGAGTACGGGAGTACCTGCATCGGCCATGATGTCGATGGCATCGTGTACGCGGCCTTCGCTGCGTGCATCGGTGAAGGTATCGCGCAGCTGCGAGGCCAGGATGCCCTGCACCGGCAGCAGCAGGCCGGACGGTGCATCCGCAGCCTGCGCGGCCGGCGGCGCGGTGGTGGCGGGTGGGGCCGTTGCGCGTGGCGCTGGTTCGACCACCGGCGCGGCGGACACCGCCGATGGCGCTGCCGGCAGCGAGGCGGCTACCGGCTCACTCCCATCGCGACGCAGCCACCAACCTGCCCCCAGTCCCAGCAGTACGCCCAATACGATCAGCTGCGAAAGACGCATGGGCTTACTCCTGCATCACCACGGGCACCGAAGTATCCACTGCGTCGGCCACACGCACCGCATCCCAGTTGGTCATGCGTACGCAGCCATGCGATTCGGTCTTGCCCACGTGGCTGGGTTCGGGTGTGCCATGCAGGCCGTAGTGCGGCTTGGACAGGTCGATCCAGACCCGGCCGACCGGATTGTTCGGGCCCGGCGGCAGCGTCGCCTTCTTTTCGCCCTTGCGCGCATCCCAGAACAACTTCGGGTTGTAGTGGAACGGCGGGTCGCGATACACGCCCAGGATCTTCCATTCGCCGATCGGCAACGGGTCGTGCTGGCTGCCCGACGACACCGGCACCTGCGCGATCAGCTTGCCCTGCGCATCCAGCAACTGCAGGGTGGAGTCGGATTTGTCGACCACGATCTTCGCCGCCTTCGGCAATGCCGCTGGTGCGATGTTGGGCACTTGGATGCGGCTGCCAGCCTTGGTCAGATCCACGCCGGGATTGAGCACCTTCAGCAACTCCGGCGAGGCGTGGAAGCGCTCGCCCAGGGCTTCTTCCACGCTGCTGAAACCCAGCGATTTCAGTTTGGCCTGTGCGGCAGGTCCTTTCGGTGTGGCCTGGAACGGGCCGGCAACATCCTCGGCAGTCAGCGTGTAGCTGGCCAGCGGCCCCACCGTATCAGCCTGCAGGGCCTTCCAGGTGGCGTCGTCCAGCTCACCCGTCACGGTCAGCCCATGCGCGGCCTGGAAGCCCGCCACCGCGCGTCGCTGGTTGCTGCCCACTTCGCCATCGATCTGGCCAGGCGAGAAATTCGCGCGATCCAGCAGCACCTGGGCATGCAGTGCGGAGCGCACTGCGGTGTCCGGGCCGGCCTTCTCGGCAATGGGGGCGGGCAGGTTGGGCGCAGGGGACTGCGCGAAGGCGGGTGATATCAGTAGCGACAGGACGAACAGTACAGGATGGGGTACACGCATGGGCATCTCCGGCATTCACGGAACTACCATGCCTGTGCGCAATGCAGGACTGATGTGAAAAGAATCTGACGCCGGGATGAGTGGTGCCAACGTGACCATCCCTTGTGGGGCCGCGTCTGCACATGGAAAGCAACGAGGGCAGGCGACCACGGATCCGTCGCCGCCTGCCCTGATGTTCAATCCACAGTAACCATGATGTCGATGCTGTTGTTGTCCTCCCGTGACTCGCTCACGGTGTTCTGATCGTCAACCAGCAGCTGGATGGAGTGCACCCCTGGGGTCGGGCGCCAGACGTCGTTGTAAGTCCTGACATTGACGCTGGCGCCGGGTGCCAGGGTGTAGTTCTGGAGGCCGCCCCATACGCAACCTTCAATGAAACACTGCCCGTTCTTCATGGCCATCAGCCCAATCCAAGGCGCGCTGGCGGCGACCGAGCCGACATTCTCGATGGTTGCGGTGAACGAGGTTGCATCGCCGGATTTCGGACGCAGCGGCTGTGAATGGGCGCTGGTGATCCGAAGGTCTGGCTTGTCCGAGACCTGGATGATTCGAGCCAGCTGGTTGTTGCCCTCATTCGACTCCTGGATCAGCCCTTGGTCGTCAACAATGGAGGTGATCTGTTGCTGGCCACCCGCGGCTGGCCAAACGGGGCCTGCGGGGCTCAACCATACGGATTCGCCCGGCGCCAAGGCCGTTGTCAGGCCACTCCAGGGGCAGCCACTGGCTGGGCACGCGCCGTTTACCAGATAGACCGCTCCGAGCCAACCCGCAGGTGCGGGCATTGATCCGCGGTTGGTTACTGCCGTGCGGAATGTCACTGCATCGCCTGGCTTGAAACTGGCTGGAATCGTTTCGATCAGGTATGGCTGCAGATCGGGCAGATCCCCCACCATGATTTCCCGGGTCAACTCGTTGTTGTGTTCGTCGAGTTCCTTGATGCGGTCCGCGTCATCAGCGAACACGGTCATCGCATGCAGCCCTGCCGAAGGTGTCCAGCTGGGTCCCTGGTTCAGATCTATGGTGGCCTGTTGACCAGGGGCCAGACTGATGGTCAAGATTCCCCATTGGCATCCTCCCTCGAAACACTGTCCCTCCTCATGGACGAGGACACTGTGGTGATTCATGGGAGACGGAGCATTGCCGGCATTTCGGATGGTTGCCCGGAAACGGACTGGCTCCCCTGCCCGGAACTGGCTTGGAATCGTGTCGATCCGCGTGACCTGAAGGTCCGGTTGATGCGTGAGGTCATCGATCATTGAGTTGAAGATGGCAGGGCAATTCTGCCCGTCGAACTGAAAATCAGGGCGTGCACCCGGCCAGAACGCAAAGTAGGCGCTGCCTAGGTTGCGAGGGCGGTCCGCTCCATACACGGCTTGCAATGAAGCTTCGAGTTTCACCCGGAAGCTGGTGCGCAGTCCGGGGTCATTGCAGCTGGTGTAGTTGAAAGCAGGAAGGACCGGAACCATTCCACCTCCCAGCAATCCGTGCCGTTTCCATTTCTGGTACTGAGCGACCTGTTCGTTGACGGTGTTCTGATACTGGTCAACGAAGACGACATCCTGTGCGTGTGGGCTCATTGCGTACTGGATCTGGACATCGCTCAACGTGCCCATCAGATTGGCGATGATCACCGGGCGCGCGGATGCATCGGGATCCGCTTGCCGAAGCCTTTCGTAGACCAGTTCCTGGAAGCGCTTGCAGATACCAAGGTTCTGTGGTGTCTGTGGCAGAGCTGGTTCGTCAAAAGTGTAGTAACCAACTACGATGTCTGAGTTCTGCAGGGCAAGTGCAGCAACAGCGTCAAGCTCCTGTTGAAGCCAGTCTGGTAGACGCTCGTTGCCAGGAGAGCAGGCACTGCCGGGATCTGCGTACCAGGCGTCGCGAACGGGTCCGTTGAACTGGAGCAGCACTTTGAATCTGGATAACAGCGGGTCCTGCCGCAGCGCCTGCAAACGGGAGCTGAGTTCACCCGTATTCCATCCTGTCACGGGAATCACATTCGCGCCGGCATTGTGCAGCTCGGTCAGCTGGGAGCGGACTGCGGGGTCAGCATTGCCGATGATGTTGTACGCGTAGAGGAACTTGAAGTTGCTTCCGGTGTATGCGTCCTGGGCGTGCGCGGACTGTGTCATGCAGGCAAGCAGGAGCGGAAGTGCACTGAGATAATGCCTCATGGTCGTCCTTGTACGATGGCGAGGGTGGCCGAGGTCTGGCATCTTGCAGATCAGCGGTGGCCCAGCATAACGGCAACAACTGCGTGGATCAGACCGCCTACGGAGATGCTGCGCATTCGTTGCTGGCAATGGCGATGCAAACGTGAACCGCGCCCGAAGCGTTCAGAATTTACGGGTCAAGACCCAGCATGAGGCCGCCGATAAGGCCACATCCCCCCGTATTGGATACCCCCATGAACTACTTGAGGAACGTCAGGGTTGCCTGGCGTCTTGGGCTGGGCTTTGGCCTGTTGCTGCTGCTGGTCGCCGCCGTGGTGGCCACCGGCGCCACTGCCAGTGTCGTGCAGAAGCGCGCGATGCAGCAGGTGGTGGACGTCAGCGTGGCCAAGGTGCGCCTGCTGTCGCAGATGCTCGATGCCAACAACCAGATGATGGTCGTGCGCCGCGAAATGCTGATCCGTCAGGGCGAAGACCGCGGCAGCGACGAGAAGCGCATCGCCGACCTGGTCAAGCGCTATGAGGCCAGCTGGACCGCCTACCAGGCGCTGCCCAGCGATGCCCAGGGCAAGACCATCGCGGAAACCATCGCGGCCAAGCGTGCCGTTGCGCGCCCGCTCAACAAGCAGACCAGCGAACTGATGGAGCAGGGCGATTATCCCGGCGCCGTGGCGCTGACCCTGGGCGCGGTGCAGGAAGCGGCCAACGGCTGGAACAAGGCGCTGTCCGATGGCGTGGACTTCGAGGAGAAGGAAAGCCGTGAAGCTGCCGCCGAAGCGATCCGCCTGGGCGAACGCAGCCTGCTGCAGCTGCTGGTGCTGGGCGGCGTCGCGCTGCTTGCCGGCATCGGCGCCTCGGTGATGATCGGCCGCAGCCTGACCGGCCCGCTGGCGCGCGCGGTGAACCTGGCCGAGCGGCTGTCCAAGGGCCAGCTTGACCAGGAGTTCCGCCTCGGTGGCCGGGATGAGCTGACCCAGCTGGGCGAGGCCATGGCCAGCGTGCGGCAGAGCGTGCAGGCGGCGATCGGCGCGCAGCTGCAGATGGCTGAGCAGCACGAAGCGGGTGCGATCCGCTATCGCATGGACGACAGTGCCTTCCCCGGTGATTTCGGCCGCATGGTGCAGGCCACCAACAGCCTGGTCGAATCGCACGTGCAGGTGGAGCTGCTGATGGCCGAAGTGATGCAGCGTTACGCGATCGGCGACCTCAGCCGTGACCTGCCGGACTACCCGGGCGAGAAGGGCACGCTGACCCGCACTCTGGCCGCGGTAAAGCAGAGCCTGATGGCGATCAACGCGCAGATCGATGAACTGGCCCGTGCGGCTCGCGCCGGCGACTTCAGCATGCGTGGCGATGCTGCTGCGTTCCAGTATCAGTTCAAGGCGATGGTCGAACACCTCAACGGCATGATGGCCAGTTCGCAGGCCAGCATTGCCGATGTTTCCGACGTGCTGCGCGCGATCTCGCACGGTGACCTGACCGCACGCATGGACGGTGAGTACGACGGCGTGTTCGCACGCATGCGCGACGACGCCAATACCACCACCGCGCAGCTGACGGGCATTGTGCGGGGCATCCAGGTGGCTGCCGACAGCATCAACAACGCGGCCCAGGAACTGGCCGCCGGCAACAACGACCTGTCGCGCCGCACGGAGCAGCAGGCGGCCAACCTGGAGGAAGCTGCCGCGTCGATGGAGGAGCTGACCTCCACCGTGCGCCAGAACGCCGAGCTGGCGCGTCAGGCCGACAGCGAAGCGCATGCCGCCGGTGCCGCCGTACGCGAGACCGAGCAGGCGATGGCGCAGATGGCCTCGGTGATGGGTGAGATCGATCAGTCCTCGGCACGCATCTCGGAAATCTCCACCGTTATCGACGGCATCGCGTTCCAGACCAACATCCTGGCGCTGAACGCTGCGGTGGAAGCCGCGCGCGCGGGCGAGCAGGGCCGTGGTTTTGCCGTGGTCGCCAGCGAGGTGCGCACGCTCGCGCAGCGTGCCGGCGTCGCCGCCAAGGAAATCAAGGAGCTGATCGAAGACGCCGCTGCCAAGGTGAAGAGTGGCCTGGCGGTGACCGTTGAATCGGAAGCAGCGATCGCACGCGTCGCCCAGGCCAGTTCGCGCACCACCCAGCTGATGAGCGACATCGCAGCGGCCAGCAAGGAACAGGCCGCCGGTATCGAGCAGGTCAACCAGGTGGTGGTGCAGATGGACCAGGTGACACAGCAGAACGCGGCCCTGGTGGAAGAAGCCACTGCGGCGAGCCGCGCGCTGGAAGAACAGGCGCATGCGCTGACCACGTCGGTAGCGGTATTCAAGGTGGAAGGCGCAGTGGCTTCGGCCGTGCCGCGCCGTGCAGCCTGAGCAGGCTGCTGACCCCGTGACAGGAATACGGCCGCCTTGAGCGGCCGTATTTGCATCGCCCGCTCAGGCAGCAGGGAGGATCGCCCTCATTGCTCCAGGACGCTGCCGAGCATGGCCCCAAGCACGTACAGCACGCCAAGCGTGGGAGGAATCACCAGAAGGTAGACGGTGATCCAGGTCATTCCGGAAAGCCAGCGTCCCACGCCGATGACGTTGAGTGCTGCGGTCTGCAGCATCACCGGCAGTTGCATGAGGATGTAGGCGCTCTTGGGGTCGCTGTTGGACCGGGCATCGAGCACCAGCCAGGTGGTAAGCGCGAGATAGAGCGCGCATAGGGCAATGCCGGTCCAGCTGAGCCAGCGTGGCTTGCGCATGCCGCCTTCCTCGTCTGTCCGGGGCCATCAGGGTAGCGCCGCGACCAGCGGCGTGCACTTCCCTGGGTCGAGCCGATAAGCGAAGCTGCGCGGCAGCGAGTCGTGCGAAGGGACCTGAGAAGTGAGCAATGTGATGAACGCCGTGATGCTCCCGATCGTGATGCTGCCCGGGCTGGATGGCAGCGGCCTGCTGTCGACATGCTTCGTGGAAGCGATGCAGGACCAGGGGGTTACCGTGCAGGTGCTGCCGCTGCCCATGCACGGGCCACAGGACTACGTTACATTGGCGTCGATCCTGCGCCCGCAGCTTCCCATCTCTCCCTTTGTGCTGCTGGCTGAATCGTTTGCCGGGCCGCTGGCTATCGAACTGGCGGTGGCTTCACCGCCGGGGTTGCGCGGATTGATACTGAGTACGACCTTCGCGCGGCGACCGGTGCCGCTGCCAGCGGCGAGCGCACGCTTGCTTGCCCCTGCATGGCCACCGCCGCCGCTGGCGTTGCTGGCCCGGCTTCTGCTGGGGCATTGGCGGACACGCATGAACCTTCGCGAGCTGCGGCATGCGATCGCTGCGGTACCGACCGCGATCCTGCGGCAGCGCGCTGCGGCGACACTGCAGATCGATGTCCGCGCGCAGTTGCCGAAGCTCATGCTGCCGACGTTATGCCTGCATGCACGACAGGACCACCTGTTGTGGCCGCCCAGCGTGGCCGAGCTGCAGGTCTTGTTGCCCGATGCCCGGCACGTATCGCTGGAAGGGCCGCATCTACTGCTGCAGGCCCGTGCCGAGGCAGCCGCAGCCGAAGTTGCCGCATGGATGAGGGCGCTCCCCTCCTGATCGAAGACTCAGCCGCGTGCACGCGTGCGCGCGGCTTTCTTCGCCGCCGCCTTGCGCACGGTCTTCTTCGCGGCCCGCGTCTTGGCTGCCTTCTTCGCGGCGGCGCTCCGCGCGGCGGCCGTACCCGCCTTCTTTACCGCTGCCTTCTTCGCCGTCTTCTTTGCGGCCTTCTTTGTCGCGGTCTTGCGAGCCGGTGCCTTCTTCGCCACCGCCTTCTTCGCAGGTGCCTTCTTCGCCGCCGTCCTCTTGGTTGCGGCCTTCTTTGTGGCCGATTTCCTGGCAGGCGCCTTCTTGGCAGCCTTCTTGCTGGTCGCCTTCTTCGCGCCCTTGCGGCCACTGCCGGCGCGCTTGCCGCCGCCGTCCTGCTTGTTCACGGTGGCCCAGGCAATGCGCTCGGCGGTGCCTTCACTCGCGCCGCGATCACGTTCGCTTTGCTCGATGTGCTCGGCCTGGCGCTTCTGCTTTTCGGTGTATGCGGATTTGTCACCACGGGGGATGACGATTCTCCTGTTGTTGTGGTCAGGCCAGCAGGCGCAGCTTGGGCTCGCGCGCCCACTGGCGGGTGGCGGCCGCCGCCAGGAATGCCTTGGCGTCTTCTGCTTCGACGATGCCGGGGTCGTTGCCGACGCGCGCCGCCTTCAGCAGCACCTGGCCGCCCGCGTCGCTGGCGATGGCCTTCAGGTGTGCCCACGCCTGGCTGACGAATTCGACGGCTGCACTCTCTTTCGACAAGGCCTTCGCGGCTTCAAGGCTGAGCACCACGGCTACTGCATCGAACACGGCTGACGGGGTGCCCGCCAGCTGCCCATCTGCCGCCTGCAATGCGCCATCGCTCAGCGTGGCGCCTCCCACTTTTGGCGCGACCAGCTTCACGTCTGCACCTGCCTTCCGGGCGGCCTTGCTCAGGCTGGCAATCACGCGCGCGTCGGAGCCTTCGTCGAACAGGATGCCGATGCAGCGACCCTGCAGGGTGGGCTTGTTACGCCCGATCACGCGCACCTCGGGAGCGGGCGGCATGTCCCGCACCGGCGTGGCGGTTGGGGCCGGGTCGGGCAGCGCAGGCAGGGCCAGGCCATCGGCCACGCGCTGCGCCAGCGCGTCATCGATGTTGCGCAGGTGGCTGACGGTGCGCACCCGCACCTTCAGCGTTTCCACCTTGGACAACTCGAACACCAGCGCCGATGCCAGGTGCGCCTGCTCCGGCTTTTCCAGGCTGCGGAAGAACATCCGGGCCTGGCTGTAGTGGTCGGCGAAACTCTCCGCGCGGGTGCGGCCCTTGCGGCCATCGTCGGCGCTGGCATGGCTGCGGAATCCGGCAGGCGTCTCGCGCGGGGTGTCGTCCTGCAGCGAGCTGGGATCGTAGGCGACGCGGCCCTTGGGCACCTGCATCTGCATGTGGCCGTCGCGCTGATGATTGGCAAACGGACACTTCGGTGCATTCACCGGGATCTGGTGGAAGTTCGGACCGCCCAGGCGCAGCAGCTGGGTGTCCAGGTAGGAGAACAGGCGGCCCTGCAGCAGCGGGTCGTTGCTGAAGTCGATGCCGGGCGGCACGTTGGCCGGGCAGAACGCCACCTGCTCGGTCTCTGCGAAGAAGTTGTCGGGCCAGCGGTCCAGTACCATGCGCCCGATCACCTGCAACGGCACCAGCGATTCGGGAATGATCTTGGTTGGATCCAGGTGGTCGAACGGGAATGCGTCGGCGTCTTCTTCGGTGAACAGCTGCACCGCCAGCTCCCATTCGGGAAAGTCGCCGCGCTGGATGGCCTCGAACAGGTCGCGGCGATGGAAGTCATTGTCGGCCGATTGCAGTTTCAACGCTTCGTCCCAGACCGTGGACTGAATGCCCAGCTTGGGCCGCCAGTGGAACTTGACGAACGTCGACTCGCCAGCCTCGTTCAGCAGGCGGAAGCTGTGCACACCGAAGCCTTCGATCATCCGCAGCGAACGCGGGATGGCGCGGTCGCTCATCGCCCACATGATCATGTGCATCGATTCGGGCATCAGCGAAATGAAGTCCCAGAACGTGTCATGGGCAGACGCGGCCTGCGGGAAGGCGCGGTCCGGCTCCATCTTCACTGCGTGCACCAGATCCGGAAACTTCATCGCGTCCTGGATGAAGAACACCGGGATGTTGTTGCCGACCAGATCCCAGTTGCCCTCCTTGGTGTAGAACTTGACCGCAAAGCCGCGCACGTCGCGCGGGGTATCCACCGAGCCTGCGCCACCGGCCACGGTCGAGAAGCGGGTGAATACCGGCGTCTTCACGCCGACCTCGGTCAGGATGCGTGCGCGGGTATGGGCTGCCAGTGATCGGGTCAGCTCGAAGTAGCCGTGTGCTGCGCTGCCACGTGCGTGCACGATGCGCTCGGGAATGCGTTCGTGATCGAAGTGGGTGATCTTCTCGCGCAGGATGAAGTCCTCCAGCAGCGTGGGCCCCCGAGGTCCCTGCCGCAGGGAGTTCTGGTTGTCCGCCACCGGAATGCCCTGGTCGGTGGTCATTGCCGGATGGCTGCCCCCGGCCTGCTGGTGCAGTTCATCGCCATCGCCCCGGCGGTGGCTTTCGGCAGGGACGGTTGCGCGCTTGCCGGTCGGCTTGCTGGCGGCCATGGACGTTGGCTCCGGATCATCAAAAGGAACCACGACACTGGAACCAGCCCCGTTAAACCACGGTCCGGCAAAGGTGAACGTACGGGCAAAAGCAGGCTCGGGTATGCTTGCCGCATGCGAGTCGAGCCCGCCGACATCGAAGCCCTGTTCGACGCCATCCCGGATGTGCTGTTCTTCATCAAGGACCGCCAGGGGCGTTACACCCACGTCAACCAGACCATGCTGCGGCGGCTGGGTCTGCGCGCGCGCAAGGACGTGATCGGGCGTACGGCGGCCGAAATCTACCCGACCGGCCTCAGTGCGGACTACGTTGACCAGGACGCCCGTGTGCTGTCCGGTGAGGTGATCGAGAACCTGATGGAGCTGCACCTGTTCGCCAACCGCGAACCGGGCTGGTGCCTGACCTGCAAGCGCCCGCTGGTGGTCGACGGGGCCATCGAGGGCCTGATCGGCATTTCGCGCGACCTTGGCCAGAAGGACAGCCTCGGCACCCAGTACGAGCAGCTGCGGCTGGCGCTGGCCCACCTCAACGCGCACTACGCCGAGAACGTGCGCATGCAGACCCTGCTGGACATCACCGGCTTTTCGCTGTCCAAGCTGGAGCGCAGCTTCCGCAAGGTGTTCCAGATGACCCCGCAGCAGGTGCTGACCCGGCTGCGGATCCAGATGGCCATGCATCTGCTGCATGGCGACGACAGCATCGCCTGCATCGGCCAGGCCTGCGGTTTCAGCGACCAGAGTGCCTTCACCCGCAAGTTCAAGGCTGAAACCGGTTTCTCGCCGCGTGCCTATCGTGCCCGTATCGGTGGGAACGTCGGCGAGCCGGCGCTGGCCTGAGCGGCCTGCTGCGCTGTGCCTATCCCCGTGGGCACGGGACAGGGTAAGGTGTCGCCCCTGTAGCCCGCCGCCAGCCCCGCCGATGCCCAACTCGATTCCGACCGCTTCGCCGTCCCGCCTCGGACATTCGCTCAAGCCCCGCCAGCTGATCATGATGGGCCTGGGCAGCGCCATCGGCGCCGGCCTCTTCCTCGGCTCGGGCGTGGGTGTGCAGGCGGCCGGTCCGGCGGTGCTGGTTTCGTATCTTGTGGCTGGCGCCCTGGTGATCATCGTGATGAACGCGCTGGGCGAGATGGCGGCGGCCAAGCCCACCAGCGGCGCGTTCTCGGTGTATGCAGCCGACGCCATGGGCGCTACCGCCGGTGCCACCGTGGGCTGGCTGTGGTGGGTGCAGCTGGTGATCGTGATCGCCGCCGAAGCAGTGGGTGCGGCCGGGCTGCTGGCCACGGTCTGGCCGGCGATACCGGTACCGATGGCGGCGTTGGCGTTCATGCTGTTCTTCACCGCGATCAACCTGCTCGGAGTGAAGAACTTCGGCGAGTTCGAATTCTGGTTCGCCATCCTCAAGGTCGCGGCGATCCTGGCGTTCATCGCCATTGGCGTGGCGCTGCTGATGGGATGGCTGCCGCAGGTGACCTCCCCGGGCCTGAGCAACTTCACCGAACACGGTGGTTTTGCGCCGAAGGGCCTGGCCGGGATCGGCGCGGCGCTGCTGGTGGTGGTGTTCGCCTTCGGCGGCACCGAGATCGTGGCCGTGGCGGCGGCCGAAACCGAAGACCCCGAGCGCAGCATTGCCCGTGCCATCCGCACCGTGGCCTGGCGCATCCTGGTGTTCTACATCGGCTCGCTGAGCGTGATCATCGCCGTGGTGCCGTGGACCAGCGAGGCGCTGAAGTCGCCGTTCGCCGCCGTGCTGGACATCGCCCGCATCCCGGGCGCTGGTACCGCCATCACGCTGATCGCCGTGATCGCGCTGCTGTCGGCGCTCAATGCCAACCTCTACGGCGCCTCGCGCATGATGTATTCGCTGGCGCAGCGTCGCGAAGCGCCGGCCGTGCTTGGCTGGACCGACCCGCGCCAGGTGCCGGTGATCGCCGTGCTGGCCAGCGTGCTGTTCGGCTTTGCCGCCACGGTGATGGAACTGCTGTTCCCGGACCGGGTGCTGCCGGTGCTGCTGAACATCGTCGGTTCCACCTGCCTGCTGGTGTGGACGCTGTCGCTGGTCTCGCAGCTGGTGCTGCGTCGTCGCGCGGATCGTCTGGGTACCCGACTGCCGTTCCGCATGGCCGGTTTCCCGTGGCTGACCTGCTGTGCACTGGCGATCCTTGCGCTGATCTTCGGCCTGCTGCTGAGTGAGTCGCACACCCGCCTGCAGTTCCTGTCGATGGTGGCGTTGACCGCCACGATCGCCGCCAGCAGTGCCATCGCGCGGCGCATGCGCCAGGCGTGATTCTGTAGAGCCGACCCTGCGGTCGGCTGCTGTTTGCGCGATCGCCAGCCGAGCATGGGCTCGGCTCTACAACAGGAACACACTCCGCGTGGCACTGTGCAGGCAGGCCGTCATCGGCCCGTCGACCAGGAGTACCGCATGCTGCGCAGCCGTCCCTTCCTGATGTTCACCGGCCAGGCCGAGGCCGCGCTGGCCCTGTACGCCGAAGCCTTTGCCGATTTCCGGCTGCTGGCCCTGCAACGCCATCCCGAGGGGGCCGGCGCCGGCGTGCCGGGGCAGGTCCGCCAGGCCATCTTCCTGCTCGGTGGCACCCACTACCTGTGCTTCGACAGCCTGGACGTGCACGATTTCACCTTCTCGCCGTCGATCTCGCTGTTCGTCGAGTGTTCCGGTGCCGAGCAGTTCGAGCGCGCGGCACGCGTGCTGGGTGAGGGCGGCCATTGGTTGATGCCGGTGGGCGACTATGACTTCAGCAATCGCTACGGCTGGGTGCAGGACCGCTTTGGCGTGTCGTGGCAGTTGAGCCTGGGGCAGATGCCGGACCCGTGATCGGATGCTTGTGGGTGTGGGCCTTGGTCCACACGCCCCATGAAAAAGGCCCGCTTGCGCGGGCCGCTTTCTTTACCGATGCAGTGAGGAATCACGCCTCGACTTCATCATCCTTGTAGGCATCGACCGGGATGCAGGCGCACATCACGTTCTTGTCGCCGTACACGTTGTCGACACGCGCCACCGGCGGCCAGTATTTGCTCTGCTTCAGGCTGGCCAGCGGGAAGGCGGCCAGTTCACGCGGGTAGGCGTGGGTCCACTCGCTGGCGGTCACTGCGGTGGCAGTGTGCGGCGCGTTCTTCAGCGGGTTGTCCTCGCGGTCCAGGCGGCCGTCTTCGATCGCGGTGATCTCCTCGCGGATCTGGATCATCGCGTTGATGAAGCGATCCAGTTCGTGCAGCGATTCGCTTTCGGTCGGCTCCACCATCAGCGTGCCGGCCACCGGGAAGCTCAGGGTCGGGGCATGGAAGCCGAAGTCGATCAGGCGCTTGGCCACGTCCTCGGCACCGATGCCGCTGGTCTTCTCCAGCGGGCGCACGTCCAGGATGCACTCGTGCGCCACCAGGCCGTTGCGGCCGGTGTACAGGGTCTTGAAGTGCGGGGCCAGGCGCTTGGCGATGTAGTTGGCGTTGAGCTGCGCGACCTGGGTGGCCTTGCGCAGGCCGTCGCGGCCCATCATCGCGATGTACATCCAGCTGATCGGCAGGATCGAGGCGCTGCCGAAGCTGGCCGCGCTGACCATGCCGACCGGGCCGTTGTCACCCAGCTTGCCCGGCAGGAACGGGGCCAGGTGCTCCTTGACCGCGCACGGGCCGACGCCCGGGCCGCCACCGCCGTGCGGGATGCAGAAGGTCTTGTGCAGATTCAGGTGCGAAACGTCCGACCCCCACTTGCCCGGCTTGGCCACGCCGACCAGGGCATTCATGTTGGCACCGTCGGTGTACACCTGGCCGCCGTGCTTGTGGATGATCTCGCAGATCTCCACCACCTCTTCCTCGAACACGCCGTGCGTGGACGGGTAGGTCATCATGATCGCGGCCAGGCGGTCGCTGTACTTCTCGGCGTTGAGGCGGATGTCCTCGACGTCGACGTTGCCGTTGGCATCGGTCTTGGTCACCACCACCTTCATGCCGCACATCTGCGCCGAGGCCGGGTTGGTGCCGTGCGCCGAATCCGGGATCAGGCAGATGTCGCGGTGGCCTTCGCCGCGCGAGCGGTGGTAGGCGCGGATCGCCAGCAGGCCGGCGTACTCGCCCTGCGCGCCGGAGTTCGGCTGCAGGCTGACCGCGTCATAGCCGGTGCATTCGACCAGCATCGCTTCCAGCGTGTCGATGAGTTCCTTGTAGCCCAGCGCCTGGTCGGCCGGCACCAGCGGGTGGATCTGCGAGAACTCCGGCCAGGTCACCGGGATCATCTCGGCGGTGGCGTTGAGCTTCATGGTGCACGAGCCCAGCGGGATCATCGTGCGGTCCATCGCCAGGTCCTTGTCGGCCAGCGAGCGCAGGTAGCGCAGCAGTTCGTGCTCGCTGTGGTGGGTGTTGAACACCGGATGGGTCAGGAACGCGGACTGGCGCAGCAGGCCGGCCGGCAGTGCGTCGGCGGTGCTGGCATCCAGCGCATCGATGTCGGCCTGCGCGCCGAACACGGCGGCCAGCGCGACCACGTCGCCGCGGGTGGCGGTCTCGTCCAGGCTGATGCCGACCGAGTCGCTGTCGATCGCGCGCAGGTTGTAACCGGCGGCGCGTGCCTTGGCGTGGATCTCATCGGCATGCACGCCGGTGATGTGCAGCGTATCGAAGAAGTCGCCACCGACCTGCACGCCGGCCTCGCGCAGCGCGGCGGCCAGGATCGAGGCCAGGCGGTGGGTACGCCGGGCGATGCGGGTCAGGCCTTCCGGGCCGTGGTACACGGCATACATCGAGGCCATCACCGCCAGCAGCACCTGTGCGGTACAGATGTTGGAGGTGGCCTTCTCGCGGCGGATGTGCTGCTCGCGGGTCTGCAGGGTCAGGCGGTAGGCCGGGTTGCCCTGGGCATCGACCGAGACGCCGATCAGGCGGCCCGGCATCGAGCGCTTGTAGGCGTCGCGGCAGGCCATGAATGCGGCGTGCGGGCCGCCGAAGCCGAACGGCACGCCGAAACGCTGGCTGTTGCCGACCACGATGTCCGCACCCCATTCGCCCGGGGCGGCCAGCAGGGTCAGCGCCAGCAGGTCGGTGGCCACGGCCACCAGGCCGCCGCGCGCGTGCACGGCCTCGACCAGCGCCTTGTAGTCGCCGATCTGGCCGAAGGTGTCCGGGTACTGCAGCAGCAGGCCGAAGGCTTCTGCTTCCAGTGCCTCGGCCGGGGTGCCGACGCGCAGCACGATGCCCATGGGCTCGGCGCGGGTGCGCAGCAGTTCCAGGGTCTGCGGGTGCACGGCGTCGTGCACGAAGAAGGTGTCCGACTTCGACTTGGCCGAACGCTTGGCCAGGGTCATCGCTTCAGCTGCGGCGGTGGCTTCGTCCAGCAGCGAGGCGTTGGCGATTTCCATGCCGGTGAGGTCGGCGCACAGGGTCTGGAAGTTGATCAGCGCTTCCATGCGGCCCTGCGAGATCTCGGCCTGGTACGGGGTGTAGGCGGTGTACCAGGCCGGGTTTTCCAGGATGTTGCGCAGGATCACGTTCGGCGTGTGGGTACCGTAGTAGCCCTGGCCGATGAAGCTGCGCAGCACGGTGTTCTTGTCGGCGATCGCACGGATCTTCGCCAGTGCCTGCACTTCGGTCATCGATTCCGGCAGTGCCAGCGGCGCCGGCGACTTGATCTTGGCCGGTACGATGGCATCGGTCATCGCATCCAGCGACGCGTGGCCGACGACGTCGAGCATCTGCGCGATCTCGGCATCGTTGGGGCCGATGTGGCGCTCGACGAACGCATTGTGGTGCTCGAGCTCACGCAGGGAAGGGGTGTTCTGGGACATGGCGAAGGATCCGTCAGGAAAGGGCACACGCACGGGCACAAGCCGCCGGTCGGCGGTCTGCGGGGCGCCCCTCTGTCCTTTTGCCTGAGAGTTTGGAAGCGCGGAAAACCGCGGCTTCGTGCCCCTTCGGCGCCGGATCGAACCGGTCTCTCCAGAGTTGTGTTACGGGTGGTATCGGGCCTGAGCGATTACGGGCGTTGCGCCTTCGGCAGCGGTGTTCCGCTTCTCCCACCGTGTTGCCCGCCGATTATAGCCCGTTGGGGGCGCGCCAGCCGCCTGCGGGCCCGGCCGCGGCGCCTGAATGGCCGATGGCCCGCCCGTGCGTTTTGTGCACTGCTGCATGGCGTCAGGCGCAATCCCCACCTATGATGGGCGGATACCCGAATTCATCTGGCGCCGTCCCTGCTGCAGGGGACTGGCGCCCGCCGTGCGTGCCGCGCATGGCCCTGCCGGACGCCTTCTCCATGACCGCCGCTGTTGCTCCTTCCACCCGCCGCATGGCCCTGCTGCTCGCCGGCCTGGCCATGTTCGGTCCGTTCTCGATCGACACCATCTTCCCCGCGTTCCCGCAGCTGGCCCAGCGCCTGGCGGTGGACGAGGTGGCGGTGCAGCAGACCATCAGCGTGTACCTGCTGTTCTACGGCCTGATGAGCCTGGCACACGGCCCGCTGTCCGATGCCTGGGGCCGCAAGCGGGTGATCCTCGGCGGCCTGGTGGTGTTCGTCGGCGCCTCGGTCGGCTGTGCGCTGTCCACCGATCTGACCACGCTGCTGGGGTTCCGCGCCCTGCAGGGCCTGTCCGCAGGCGTCGGCATGATCGTCGGCCGCGCGGTGATCCGCGACCTGTACCACGGTCACGACGCGCAGCGGCTGATGAGCCAGGTGTCGATGCTGTTCGGCATCGCCCCGGCGATCGCGCCGATCATCGGTGGCTGGATCCTGCTCAGCGGTGCTGGCTGGCCGCTGATCTTCTGGTTCCTGGTGGTGTTCGCACTGGTTCTGCTGGCAGCCACCGCCCGCTACCTGCCGGAGACCCATCCGCTCGAAGCGCGCGTTCCGTTGTCGCCGCGGGTGCTGATGCGTGATTACGTGCGCATCGGTTTCAATCCGCGCTTCCTGCGCCTGGCGCTGGCCGGCAGCATCGGTTTCGGTGGCATCTTCCTGTACATCTCCTCGGCACCGGTGTTCGTGATGCAGCACCTGCACCTGGGCGAGGGCGGTTTCGCCTGGCTGTTCATCCCCACCATCGGCGGCATGACCACCGGCTCGTTCCTGTCCGGGCGCATGGCCGGGCACACCACGCCCACCCGCCAGGTATCCATTGGTTTCGGCCTGTGCGCGCTGTCGGTGCTGCTGAACGTCGGCTACGTGGCGCTGGCGCCGCAGTTCGTGCTGCCGTGGGCGGTGCTGCCGATCTTCCTGGGTGGCATGGGCATGGCGCTGATCTTCCCGATCCTGGCGCTGGCGGTGCTGGACATGTACCCGCACCAGCGCGGCCTGGCCTCGTCGCTGCAGGCCTTCGTGCAGCTGATGATCAGCACCGTGGTGGCCGGCGTGGTGTCGCCGCTGCTCAGCGCCAGCCCGCTGCACCTGGCGTTGGGCCAGGCCGGGTTCTTCGGCGCCGGCTTCGTGTTCTGGTACTGGGAACACCGGCGCGAACGCGCGGCGCAGGCAGCCTGCACGGGTCACTGAGCAGCGCGCAGGGGTAGGGCGGGCCGTGGCGCCCGCAACGCTTGCGGCGGGAAACCGCCGGACTAGGCTGGGCACTCCAGCCAGCCGGTGCACAGGTGCACGACAGCCAGCCGATCCACTGTCGTTGCATGAGGTTCCCCATGGCTGCGCAGCAGACCTACCGCCTGTTCGAGGTGGCGCTGAAGGAGCGCCGCGTTCTTTCCCCTTCCCTGGACCGCATGGTGTTCACCGGTGCCGACGTGGCGCGGATGACGACCGGAGGGCCGGACCAGCGCATCAAGGTGTTCTTCCCCTTGCCCGGCCAGGAGGCGCCGCAGGTCCCCAGCGGCGAGGACTGGTACCCACGCTATCGGGCCCTGCCGGACGATCAGCGCCCGCCGATGCGCACCTACACCCTCCGCCAGCTGCGTGCAGAGCAGGGCGAGGTCGATGTTGATTTCGTGCTGCATGGCGAGACCGGGCCGGCCTCGCGATGGGCCATCCATGCACGGCCGGGCGACCGCGTGGTGCTGCTGGCCCCGGATGCCGACTGCGCCGACAGCAGCGAGGGCTGGGAATGGAAGCCGCCGGCCGGCGTTGGCCAGGTGCTGCTGGTGGCTGACGAGACCGCGCTGCCGGCAGTGGCCGGGATTCTCGAGGAACTGGCGGCCAGGGTGGATCCGCCGCGTACGCTGGCCCTGCTGGAAGTGGCGCAGGCCGGTGATGCGGTTCGCCTGAAGGCGCCGGCCACGGCCGAGCTGGTCTGGTTGCCGCGCGGGCGGGCGGCGTACGGGGCGCCTCTGTTGCAGGCGGTGCAGGCGCGCCTGGCCGCCTCGAGCGTGGTCGCTGGCGAAGAACTGGAAGAGATCGACGTCGACGCGCAGATCCTCTGGGAACAGGCCGATGCCAGCGTGGCCGGGCCGCTGTATGCCTGGGTGGCAGGCGAGGCGGGAGCGGTGATGGCGATCCGTCGCCATCTGGTCCGCGAGTGCGGGCTGGACCGCCGCACGATCACCTTCATGGGTTACTGGCGGCACGGGAAAGTGTTGGACTGAGGGGGTGTGAAGCGGTGTGGCGGGCGGGGTGCGCTATCCTTGCGCCCCCCTCGCAGCGGTACCGCACCATGTCCACCAGCTCCAAGACCCGCCGCGACCAGCGCCGTCGCCAGGAAAAGCAGGCCGCCAACAAGGCCGCTGCCCAGGCCTCGCCGGTGGAGCCGCATGCGGAACTGCGCGACGCGCAGCGCACCCTGCTGGCCGGTGTCGTGCGCCGCGATGGCGAATGGGTGCTGGGCATGGACGGCCGTATCGCCGGCCACAGTGACTCCGCCGCGCAGGTACTGGCGCTGATCATGCAGGCCGGTGAACTGCACGAGCGCAACGGCACGCCGGTGCGCCTGATGTACTCCGATGCGCTGCGCGACGCCGCACAGGCCGAAGCGAAGGAAAAGGGCCAGACCTTCGAGGAGTTCAAGGCGGACCTGGCCGCGGCGATGGCGGCGAAGAAGGACAGCTGACAGGCATTCCGGTAGAGCCGGGCGCTGGCCGGCTGCCCGCGGGGTCTTCATCGCGTGGTTGCCGGCCAGCGGCCTGGCACTACCAGGAAGGGGCGGATCCTTGCGGACCCGCCCCTTTTCTCATTTCGCCGCCGGTGCCGCGTTGGCCTGCCAGCCGCACATCTGGCCTTCGTTCTGCTGCTTCAGCCACTCGTTGACCGGCGTGAAGTACTCGATCATCGGGCCGGCATCGAGCTTGTCGGTGCCGGTCAGCTCCTTCAGCGTGGCCTGCCACGGCTGGCTGGCACCCTTGCTCAGCATCGCCCAGTATTTCTGGCCGGCTTCCTTGTTGCCGTAGAAGGTGCACTCATGCAGCGGGCCCTTGTAGCCGGCCGCGTCGCACAGGCCCTTGTAGAACTGGAACTGCAGGATGCGCGCCAGGAAGTAGCGGGTGTACGGGGTGTTGCCTGGCACGTGGTACTTCGCGCCCGGATCGAAGAACTCCTCGCCACGGGTACTGGCAGGCGCCACGCCCTGGTACTTGGCCTTCAGGTCCCACCATGCCTTGTTGTAGTTGTCGGCGGTGATCGAACCATCGAACACACCCCAGCGCCAGCGGTCGATCATCAGCCCGAACGGCAGGAACGACACGCCCGACAGCGCCATGCGCATCTGGTTGTTGATGACCGCTTCGCGGCTTTCGGTCGGCGCATCGACCAGGCCGATCGAGCTGAGGTACTTGGGGGTCATCGCCAGCACGATGGTGTCGCCGATCGCTTCATGGAACCCATCGTTGGCACCGCCCTGGAACAGCGGCGGCAGCGGGTTGTAGGCCAGGTCGTAATAGATGTGGCCCAGCTCGTGGTAGATGGTGGTGAAGTTCTCTTCGTTCGGCTTGATGCACATCTTGGTGCGCACGTCGCCTTCCATGTTCATGTCCCAGGCGCTGGCGTGGCAGACCACATCGCGGTCATCGGGCTTGATGAACTGGGTGCGTTCCCAGTACGACTGCGGCAGCGACGGCATGCCCAGCGATACGTAGAAGTCCTGCGCGCGTTCGGTCATCTGCTTGGCGGTGCGCAGTTCGGCCTCGCGCTGCGCCTTGTACTGCGCGGCCACGTTGGCATCCTTGCCGGCCTTGGCCAGCGCCGCGCTCAGGTTGGTCTGGTACTGCTTCTCCAGCGCCGCGGTGATGTCCAGGCTGCCGGCGCCCGGGTACGGTTCCAGCTGGTCCCACAGGTTCGACCAGTCCTGCTGCCACATGTTGCCCAGCAGGTGCGCGGCGATCAGGCCGTTGCCCACTTCGGCCTTGTCCTTGCCGTAGGTCTTGTCCAGCTTGCCGCGTGCGTAGCAGTGCAGCTGCTCGTACATCGGCTTGACCTGTTCCCACAGGCGGTCGGTTTCCGGGCCGATCTGCTCCGGCGGCATGTCATAGCCGCTGCGCCACATCTCGCCGGCATCGGTGAAGCCCATGCCCTTGGCGCCTTCGTTCACCAGGCCGACGAACTTCTGGTAGTCGCCGCGCATGTTCTTGGTGGTGCTGTGCCAGCCCTGCCAGGCGTCGAGCTGCTTGTCATAGTCGCGGCTGCGTGCCAGCACCTGCTCCAGCTCGCCCAGCTGGCGGCAGGAGTTCGGATCGTTGGCATCGGTGCAGTACTTGCCGGCGCCATAGCTGCCTTCCATGCGGGTGGCGATCTGGGTCAGCTCGGCCAGCTTGGCCGGGTCGCGCGGTGCCGGCATCGACGACATCAGCTTCAGCAGGTGGATCGCGCGCTTGCTGTCCTCGCTCATCGGCTTGCCGTCGAACTTCGCAGCCTGTTCGATCCAGCTGTTGAGCTGGGTCAGCGAGCGCTCGTTGGCCTTGGCTGCGATGCGTTCCGAATCACTGTTGATGTAGGTGGAGGACAGCCACTGCGCCGAGGTCATCTCCGGGTAGGCGGCCTTGAACTCGGCATTGATGCGGGCCACGAACTGGTCGGCGGTTTCGCCGGCCGGGGCGCTGCTGCTGGCGGTATCGGTGCCTGGGGCAGCTTCCTTCTTGCAGGCGGCCAGGGCCAGCGTGGCGGCGGCGATTGCCGAGGCCAGCAGGAGATGACGGTGTTTCACGGGCGGTCCTTGGGTGGTGAACGACGGCCGAAGGCTAGTGGGCAGCCGCTGCCTCCGCAAGTGGCGGAAGTCGGCCGGGCGGCGCCCGGCACCCGCAGAGGCCAGAGCACAAGCAACAGCAACCGCCGAAGCAACCGCAACAGCGGGGTATCCGTGGGATGGCGCGGCGGTGTGGGCTTGCAGGACACGCCGTAAACCCATCCATGGGGGCTCGATGGCGCCATCCATGGCGCCAACGGTCCTGCAAGCCCACACCGCCCCACCTCTGACAGATCGTGGCGGCTGTTGGTAGGTGTCGACCTTGGTCGACACATCTGTCAGGTATCGACAATCAAAATGGGGTCAGATCCGTTTTCCTCCGGAAAACGGATCTGACCACAAGATCGTTCCAACAGATCGCGGAAAACTGTCGAAGGCGGGGTGGGTCCGGTGGCGGGAGCGTCCGCGGCATGGATGCCGCGGCCAAGCCCCCAAGGATGGGTTTACGGCGTCTCCCGCCACCGGACCCACCCCACCATCCCACGGAATGCACGCTGTTGCTGTTGCTTCGGCCGTTGCCCCTGCAGGTGCAGGGCTGCAAGCCCTGCCGAACACCCCTCAACTCTCGCAGTTGGCGAACACGTCGCGGTCGCGTTCGTACAGCGAGGTCTTCACCTGCATCAGGCCCAGCACCGACGGGAACAGGTTGTCATGGTCGGTATACGCCGCCGAACGCTTGCGCACGCACTGCAGGTCCAGCCCACGGCTGCTGGCGAAGCCTGGCGAGAACCACATCGTCATCGGTACCCGGGTCTGCTCGGCCGGGGCGATGGCGTAGGGCACGCCGTGCAGGAACAGGCCCTTCTCGCCCAGCGACTCGCCGTGGTCGGACAGGTAGATCATCGCCGTGTCGTAATCCTGCATGCCCTGCAGCGTGCCGATGGTCTTTGTCAGGAAGTGATCGCTGTACAGCACGGCATTGTCGTAGCTGTTGGTGATCTCTTCGCGCGAGCAACGGCCAATGTCACGGGTATCGCAGGTCGGGGTGAAACGGCGGAATGCGGGCGGATAGCGCTCGAAGTAGGCCGGACCGTGGTTGCCCAGCTGGTGCAGCACCACCACCCGGTCGCCGGGCCTGGCGCGTACCTGGGTGGCCAGGTCCTGCAGCAGGATCTCGTCCATGCAGCGGCCATCGGCGCACAGGCCCGGCGTGGTGGCATCGGACAGCGACTGGAAGTCCAGGCCTTCGCACACGCCCTTGCAGCCGGACTGGTTGTCACGCCACAACGGTGCGATGCCGGCACGGTTCAATACGTGCAGCAGCGACTGGTGCGCGCGGATCTTCTTCTCGTCGTAGTCATGGCGGCCCCACGGCGAGAACAGGCACGGCAACGAAACCTCGGTGCTGGTGCCGCACGAATGCATGTCCGGGAAATTGATCACGCTGGCCTGCGCCAGTTCCGGGGTGGTGTTGCGGCCACCGTTGAGCCCCCAGTTCTGCGCACGCACGGTCTCGCCCATGACGATCACCAGCAGGCGCGGCTTGCTGGCCGGCGCGCGCGGGGTGGCCTTGGCATCGGTGCCGATCGGCAGCTTCGGCGCGCGCTGCACCGGATTGTCGCCACGCAATGCACGCGGCATGCCCAACAGGACATTGGCCGGTGTCGCGAGATAGCGCACTTCACGCTGGTTGCGCATCAGTGCCGAGACATCCTGGAACGAGATCAACGCGCCGCCGACAGCCGTCACTGCCGCCACCACCAGGAAGCCGACGCGCCAGAGCAGGCTGCGGCCCCAGCTGCGGCGGCGCAGCTGCACGCGCCACAGCACCACCATCGGCAGCACTGCCAGCAGCAGTACCGGCCACAGCAGCGATACCGTCATCAGCTCGCGGCTTTCCTTGGGGTCGGTCGCCAGCACGTTGCGCAGCATGTCCGCATCCAGGTAGATGTGGTAGCGGCTCATGTAGTGTGCGGCGAATGCGGTCACCAGCAGCAGCAGGCTGATCACCACTTTGGCGTTCCAGCGCCAGACCAGGATGCCCAGCAGCACGCCGTGCGCACCCAGCAGCAACAGCAGCAGCGACAGCGCGTAGCGCAGGCTGCCCGGATGGCTGGCCATCGCGCTGTGCCAGAACAGGCCGTTGCCGGCCACCGCGAAGAACAGGCTGGTGAAGGCGATCAGTGCTTCGGTGGACAGCTGTGGCCGCCAGTGGCGAAGACCCGCCAGCGCGGAAGGGCGGGCGGGGCGTTGGACCGATGCACTCATGCGTTTGCCTCCTGGCGGTTGGGACGGTCCAGCTGACGGCGGATCAGGATGCCTTTGACGATCAGGTACAGGCCGAGTGACAGCAGCCAACATATCAACGCGGTGGCAACATCATGCGAAAGGAAATGCGCGCCCCGGAGCTGCTGGCTGATGCCGAACACCAGGCCGGTGCCGAGGCCGATCCACAAGCCTGCCCAGCGCCATGACGGGCGCCACAGCAGGGCGAAATAGTACAGGCACAGCCACGCATAGCCTGCGCTGGCGTGGCCGGCAGGGAAGCAGGCCTGTGCGGCCATGCCGGCCGGGCGCTGCGTGAAAAGCCCGATATAGGGCTGATGGCCACCGTAGCGCAGCAGGTCCCAGGGACATTCCATCGGCACCAGGGTCTTCAGCAGGGAGATCACGCCCGTACCCAGCGCCATGGCAATTACGACATAAAGCAGCGCCCATCGCAGGGTGCGATCGCCCCCCTTGCGCCAGTGGTGCACGCACAACAGGATCGCGACCAGCGCCGCCGACGTGCTCAGCCACTTGCCGGCCTTGTGCACCACCGTGCGGGTGACCCAGGCGTCCTGCAACGCCCAGTGGCCACCTTCGAGGCGGAACAGGTGATCGGCCACCCATTGATCACCGCCGAAACCCATCAGCAGCGTAAACACGGGCAGACCGATTGCGACAGGCAGCCAGAAGTGAGTTACGGCGAATCTTGACGCCAGTGGTGATGTCGCAAGCGGCGCTGCCGCATCAATGGGACGAACGGGCATGCTGGGAAGGGGCGGTTCGGGAATCCGCGCTCATGCTCGTCACCTCGATGTCGGAGAAGGGTCGGACGCCCGTTCGCGCCGGGTTAATGAGTCCCCGGCGCGCGTCACCGTTCAGTCTTCTTCGGCGGTCGATCCGGTGCGCTCGGCGTGGCACTTCGGGTCCCAGGCCGTACCGGGAAGCAGTTGCCAACGATTCCTGTTGGCAATGCCGATGTCGATCACCTTGGCCCGGTCCACGCAGGGGCTCATCGCATCGTCCAGCACCAGCACCCAGCGCTTGCCCGGCGCCTCGGCCAGCCACGGGCCGGCGTCATGCCATTGTTCGGCCCACGGGCGCTTGAAGCCGAACTCGCGCACCGGCCGATCTGCCTGCAGCAGGTTCTGTTCGCGCCAGGCGACCAGTGCCAGCTCCGCATCCGGGCCGATCCGCGCGCCCACCCGGCGCATCACCGCCGACGCTGATGCGTACGGATCCAGCGCCGGGATCAGCACCAGGCCGTAGAGCATCCACAGCATGCCGTGGGTCAGCAACACCAGCGTTGCGGCACGTCGCACCCGCAGCCACACGATCAACGTGGCCAGGGCAATGGCAAAGGTCAGCAGGCCATCTCCCAGCACCGGCAGCAGCGAATCGGGCATCGCCCGCCGTTCCAGCTGCGCCAGGGCCCACGGATGTTCGGTCATCAGCATCACGCCGAGCACGCCGGTGGCCAGCATCAGCACCACGGTGTAGCCGAACAGGTAGCGCCGCACGCAAAGCCGTCGCAGCAGGCCAGGCAACAGCGGGGCCACCGCCAGCGCCATCGCCGGCAGCATTGGCAGCACATAGACCTCGCGCTTGCCGGGGCTGGCACTGAAGAACACCAGCACCAGCAGCGCCCAGCCCAACAGCAGCCATTGCCGGCAGTCACCACGGCGGATGCGGCGCCACCAGGGTTTGAACAGCATCGGCAGCAACAGGCTGCCCGGCAGCCACAAGGTCAGGATCACCTGCAGGTAGTACCAGACCGGCTGGCGGTGGTGCCAGGCGTTGGCGTAGCGGGTGCCGGTCTGCTTGAACAGCAGTTCGTGGGCGTAGGACTGCAGGGACGCGCTGGGCTCATGCAGCAATGCCCAGCCCAGCGGGGCAAGCCACACCGCCACGCCCAGCAGGAAGGCCGGGATCAGCCACAGCAGCGTTGCCGGGTGCGGACCGTCCACGCTGCGCCCGCGGCGGCGCTGGTACAGCCACCAGCCGAACCACGGCAGCACCATCAGCAGCGGCAGGAACCCCACGCCCTTGGTCACCGTGCCGAGGCCAGCGGCGAAACCGGCCAGCCACAGCGCGGGCAGGTTGCGGCGCTCGCACAGGTGGCGCATCAATCCCCACAGGGCCACCGTGGTCATGCCGACCAGCACCATGTCGATCTGCGCGCGCTTGGCCATCAGGCCGAACTGCAGGGTGCAGAACAGCGCCGCGAGGGCGTACAGGGAATGCCGGGGTGACCACAGCCGCCGTGCCAGGTCCGACACCAGCCACAGGCTGAGCAGGGCGCCCAGCAGCGACGGCAGCAGGAACGACCATTGCCAGCTGCCGACCACCTCGTAAGCGGCCGCCTGCAGCCACATGAAGACCGGCGGCTTCTCCGCGTACAGCTCCACGCCCCGGTGCGGCAGCAGCCATTCCCCACTTTCGACCATGGTACGGGCCGCCAGCACGAAGCGCGGCTCGTCCGGCGGCTGCGGCTGGCGCAGGCCGATACCGGCGGCCAACGCGGCGATGATCAGCAGCCACAACAGGGGCAGGCGCCAACGGCGGGGCAGGGCTACGGGCACGGCAGGCTCCGGGAGCAAAACCGCCACTCTGACGTGGCTGGGGTAGGAAAGGCGTCGGAGCGGGCGCAGGGCGACCGCATTCCGACATGGTCGGCGCTACCATGGTACGAACTTCCGTGGATCTTTCGTGCATGCGTCTGTTGGTGATCGAGGACAACCGCCAGCTGGTGGCCAACCTGTTCGACTATTTCGAGTCGCGCGGGCACGTGCTCGACGTGGCCCCGGATGGCATCACCGGCCTGCACCTGGCAGGCAGCCACCCCTACGATGCGGTGATCCTGGACTGGATGCTGCCGCGCATGGAGGGGCCGGAGGTGCTGCGTCGCCTGCGCGCCGAGCACGCGTCGGAGGTGCCGGTGATCATGCTGACCGCGCGCGACGAGCTGCCGGACAAGATCGCCGGCTTCCGCGCCGGTGCCGACGACTACCTGACCAAGCCGTTCGCCCTGCCCGAGCTGGAAGTGCGGCTGGAGGCGCTGCTGCTGCGCGCGCAGGGCCGCAATCCGCGCAAGCGCCTGCAGGTGGGCGACCTGGTGCTGGACCTGGCGACCCTGGAAGCCCAGCGTGGTGGCCAGGTGCTGCACCTGTACCCGGCCTGCCGCAAGCTGCTGGAAGTGCTGATGCGCGCCAGCCCCGGTGCGGTCACCCGCCAGCAGCTGGAGTTCGCCCTGTGGGGCGACGAGCCACCGGATGGCGATCTGCTGCGCTCGCATGTCTACGAGCTGCGCCGCAGCGTCGACGGCCCGTTTGCCGACAAGCTGATCCATACGCTGCCGCGGGTGGGCTATCGGTTGGCGCTGATGGACGCTGCCGACGCAGGCAGGAATGCTGATGAGGGCGCGTAAGCCGGGGCCGCTGTACCGGCGGGTGGTGTGGTGGTTGCTCGGGTACCTGGCACTGCTGTCGATTGCAGTATTCAGTGTCGGCAACTACGTGCACGAACACGCCGAGCACGCCGCGTGGCGCGCGCTGCTCAATTCCGAACTGGACAGCATCGTCGAGCATGTCGAGCACGAACCTCACTATCGCTGGCAGGACTCGGACACGCTGAGCCTGTACCGCTTTGACGCAGTCAATCTGCCAGAGAGCCTGCGCTCCCTGCATCCTGGGTTGCATGACGGAGTGATGGTCAAGGGCCGCGAGACGGCGGTGATGGTCCGTGAAACGCAGTCGATGGGACGGGTGGCGCTGGCGCTTGACATCTCCGATTTCCATGACCTGGAACAGTTCGCCACGCGCTGGGTGATGCTGGCCGGGGTGATCATGATCTTCGTCACAGTGCTGATGGCGTCGTTCGGCATGGAGCGGATGGTGCGTCCGTTGAGCCTGCTGGCACAGCACATTGCCGGGCTGCGGCCGGGCGTGCAGGGCCAGCGTATCGAAGTCGATCCGCGCGGCAGCGCTGAGCTGCATACCATCGCCGGTGCGTTGAACGACTACCTGGACCGCAACGAGCAGTTCGTCGAGCGCGAGCGGGTCTTCATCAGCACCGCCAGCCACGAACTGCGCACGCCGATCGCGGTGATGACCGGTGCTGCCGAGCTCGCGCTGGAGCAACCGGGCCTGCCCGAGCGCGCCCGCCAGCAGATGCAGCGGGTGTTGCGCACAGCGCAGAGCGTGGAGCAGCTGATCGAGCTGCTGCTGGTGCTGGCGCGTGATCCGGCACGCCTGGCCGCGCGTGCCGAGCGCATCGCCCTGGACCAGCTGCTGCCGGAGATCGTCGACGACCATCGCCACCTGCTCGGTGACAAGGACCTGAGCATCGGCATCCAGGCGGCGCCGGTGGATATCGTTGCGCCGATGGCAGTGGTGCAGGCGGCGATCGGCAACCTGCTGCGCAATGCCATCGAGAACAGCGGCCGCGGCCATATCGAGCTGCAGTTGAGTGCGTCGGCGGTGCTGACGCTGCAGGACCCAGGGCATGGCATGAGCCCGGAGGAGATTGCCGCCATCCACGCGCGCATGGCCCGTGGCGGACGCGCCGATCGTGGCGGCGGCATCGGCCTGGACCTGATCGCGCGGTTGTGCGAGCACCTGGGCTGGACCCTGCAGCTGCAGCCCTGCGAGCCGCGCGGAACGCGTGTCACGCTCGATTTCAGTGCCTCGCGCCCGGCCTGATCCGGCCGTCCTGGTAGATGCCAACCTTGGTTGGCATGCGGCCCGTCGACCAAGGTCGACGCCTACCCACGCAATGGCTGTTCGCATTACCGCCCGTTCGGCCGCGCCACGTGCTGGTCGATCAGGATCACGTTGCCGTCGGGATCGGCCAGCTGCAGGTAGCCGGTCCCCTGGCCATCGGGGTCAGTGCGGACTGCCAGTTCGATGCCCTTGGCATCCAGTTCCGCCTGCAGTTCACGCACATCCTGGAAGTGGGGCAGCTCCTGCCTGTGCTGGTCCCAGCCGGGGTTGAAGGTCAGCAGGTTGCCCTCGAACATGCCCTGGAACAGCCCGATGACCGTGCCGTTGCTGCGCATTACCAGCCAGTTCTGCGTGGGATCGCCACCGGTGACCGAGAACCCGAGGGCTTCGTGGAACGCGCGGGAGGCGGCCAGGTCCTTCACGGACAGGCTGACAGAGAACGCACCAAGCTGCTTGGGCCTGCTCCACAACGGTGATGCCGCAATGTCGTCAATGCAGGGGAAGGCGACAAGCAGCGCAGCATGACCAGGCGTGAAGACAATGTTAATCTCGACCTGCGCCGCTTCATGCGGCGCTTTTTTTTCTCCGCTCTTTCGATCGACAGAGGATCCCATGCCGACCGAACCCGCTACCGCCCTGATCAGCAACGACATCGTTGGACTGGGCCTGATTGCCGCCACCCTGGCCCTGATCTTCTGGGCCGCCAGTGGTCCGACCCCGTTGTTGAAGAAGATCTTCGCCTGGGTGCCGGCACTGCTGCTGTGCTACTTCATCCCCGCCATCTACAACACCGCCGGTGTCATCGATGGCCACAACACCTCGCTCTACAACCCGGTCGCGCGCGACGTGCTGCTGCCCGCTGCGCTGGTCCTGCTGACACTGTCGATCGACCTGAAAGGCGTCATCAAGCTCGGCCCAAAGCTGCTGATCGTGTTCTGTGCCGGTACCGCCGGCATCATGCTCGGCGCCATCGTCTCGTTCCAGCTGATGAAGCTGATCCATCCGGAAACGGTGGCCGGTGATACCTGGGCCGGCATGGCCGCGCTGGCCGGCAGCTGGATCGGTGGCGGCGCCAACATGGTGGCCATGCGCGAGGTGTTCGGCACCGATGCCACCACCTTTGGCCAGTTCGCGGTGGTCGACGTGGCCTGCGCCAGCCTGTGGATGGCGATCCTGCTGTTTTTGGCCAACCGCGCGCAGCAGATCGATACCCGCAACGGTGCCGACACCCGCGCCATCGACGAGATGAAGGCACGCATCAGCGCCTACGAGGCACAGAACGCGCGCATTCCCAGCATGACCGACCTGATGGTGATCGTTGGCGTGGCATTGGGTGGCGTCGGCCTGGCCCATGCCATCGCCGCGCCGTTGTCGGGCTGGTTCAAGGCCAATGTCAGCTGGGCCAGCCAGTTCAGCCTCGACAGCCAGTTCGTCTGGGTGATCCTGCTGTCCACGGCGATGGGCCTGGGCCTGAGCTTCACCCGTGCGCGCCGGCTGGAAGCCGCAGGCGCTTCGCGGCTGGGCACGGTGTTCCTGTACTTCCTGATCGCCTGCATCGGCATGCAGATGAACCTGCTGTCGCTGCTGGATCGGCCGTGGCTGTTCCTGCTTGGCGCGATCTGGATGGCCACGCACGTGCTGGTGCTGTGGGGGGTAGCCAAGCTGCTGCGCGCGCCGCTGTTCTTCTTCGCGATCGGTTCGCAGGGCAACATCGGCGCGGCCGCCTCGGCCCCCGTGGTGGCCGCAGCCTTCCATCCGACGCTGGCGCCGGTGGGCGTGCTGCTGGGTACGGTGGGCTATGCCACCGGCACCGGGCTGGCGTATGTCACCGGCCTGATCCTGAAGTGGATGGCCGGCGCCTGAGTCCTGGCCGGACGATCCTGTTGCGGGTTCGCGGCGTGCGCCGCGAACCCGCTCTGCCCGTGTAGAGCCGAGCCCGCGCTCGGCTTTCTTTTGCCTGCTGAAAGGCAGGCCTGGCCTTCAGCAGCAGCGCCCGCCGTTGCGCCCGCCGTAACGCGCTTCCTGGCGCTCGCGGAAGAACGTCTTGTAGTCCATCGGCTCCTGGTCCGGGTGCTTATCCAGCATGTGCCGGACGTAGTTGTCGTAGTCAGGAATGCCACAGCACAGTCGTGCGGTCTGCACCAGGCGCCGCCAGATGCGGCGGTGCGCCTGGTACTGGCCGGCGGGAACCAGTTGCGTGCTCATCACAGATCCACCATTTCATGCGGCTTCAGCGCCACGTACGGGGTCTCGCGGTCGCTGCGCTGCGGGTTGCGGCGTGCCGCCAGGATGGTCTTGATCGAATACACCAGCACCGCGCCGACCACCAGCAGGAACAGCGCGGTCAGGCCGGTGTTGACGTAGGCGTTGACCACGATCTGCTTCATCTGCGCCACCGACTTGGCCGGTGCAGTGATCGTATCGCTGGCGAGCGCGGCCTGGAACTTGTGTGCCTGCGCCAGGAAACCCTGCGCCGGGTTGCTGTCGAAGATCTTGATGAAGCCGGCGTAGGTGGTGCAGATCAGCAGCCACACCGCCGGTACCGCAGTGACCCACGCATAGCGGTCACGCTTCATCTTGAACAGCACCACCGTGCCCAGCATCAGCGCGATGCCAGCCAGCATCTGGTTGGAGATGCCGAACAGCGGCCACAGCGTCTGGATGCCGCCGAACGGATCGACCACGCCGGTGTAGAGCAGGTAGCCCCATAGCGCCACGCAGCCGGCGGTACCGATGATGTTGGCGGTCCACGACTCGGTCTTCTTCAGGGCCGGCACGAAGTTGCCCAGCAGGTCCTGCAGCATGAAGCGCCCGGCGCGGGTACCGGCGTCCACCGCGGTCAGGATGAACAAGGCTTCGAACAGGATCGCGAAGTGGTACCAGAACGCCATCATCGCGTCGCTGCCACTGGGAATCGCTTCGTGCAGGATCTGCGCGATGCCTACCGCCAGCGTCGGTGCACCACCGGCGCGGTGCAGGATGGTCGGTTCACCAATGGCGGCCGCGGTCGCGGTCAACTGCTCGGGGGTAATGGTGAAGCCCCAGGTGTTGGTGATGTAGTGCGCCGCCGAGGCTGCATCGGCACCGATCACGGCGGCCGGGCTGTTCATCGCGAAGTAGATGCCCGGATCGATGATCGAGGCCGCCACCAGCGCCATCACCGCCACGAACGATTCCATCAGCATGCCGCCGTAGCCGATGTAGCGCATGTGCGCTTCATTGGCCAGCAGCTTCGGCGTGGTGCCGGAGGAGATCAGTGCGTGGAAACCGGAGACCGCACCGCAGGCGATGGTGATGAACAGGAAGGGGAACATGCCGCCCTTCCACACCGGGCCATCACCGCTGGCGGCGAACTGGGTCAGCGCCGGCATCTTCAGTTCCGGCATCACCACCAGGATGCCGATGGCCAGCGCGATGATGGTGCCGATCTTGAGGAAGGTCGACAGGTAGTCACGCGGGGCCAGCAGCAGCCACACCGGCAGCACCGAGGCGACGAAGCCGTAGCCGATCAGCATCCAGGTGATCTGGGTGCCGGTGAAGGTGAACGCCGGCCCCCACACCGGGTCGGCGGCGACCTTGCCGCCGTACCAGATCGCGGCCAGCAGCAGGATCAGGCCAACCACCGAAATCTCGCCGATCCTGCCGGGGCGGATGTAGCGCATGTACACGCCCATCAGGATCGCGATGGGCATCGTCGCGATCACCGTGAACATGCCCCACGGGCTTTCGGCCAGCGCCTTGACCACCACCATCGCCAGCACCGCCAGGATGATGATCATGATCAGGAACGCACCGAACAGGGCGATGGTGCCGGGTACCTGGCCCATCTCCTCGCGCACCAGGTCACCCAGCGAGCGGCCGTTGCGACGGCTGGACAGGAACAGCACCATGAAGTCCTGCACTGCGCCGGCCAGCACCACGCCCACCACCAGCCACAGCAGGCCGGGCAGGTAGCCCATCTGCGCGGCCAGCACCGGGCCGACCAGCGGGCCGGCGCCGGCAATGGCGGCGAAGTGGTGGCCGAACAGCACGTGCTTGTTGGTCGGCACGTAGTCCAGGCCATCGTTGTTGATCACCGCCGGGGTGGCCCGGGTCGGATCCAGCTGCATCACCTTGTTGGCGATGAACAGGCTGTAGAAGCGGTAGGCGACCAGGTACAGCGAGACCGCGGCCACCACGATCCACAGTGCGTTGATGTGCTCGCCGCGGCGCAGGGCGACGGTGCCCAGACAGAATGCGCCGAGCAGGGCGAGTGCCGCCCAGCCCAGTTTGGAAAACCCTTTCATGAGGTGCTCTCTCCCGGAAAGACAGTCAAAGAGTCCTGCTTGCCCACGACAGGGTCAATTGGCACAGGACGAATCGGCGGTAGTACTTTGGTCGTACGACGGTGGCGCTGACGTGCAGCCAACATCAGGGATGGAACAATTGGTTGCGGTGCCATCCATTGGCGTACGGCCATGTGGCGTCCATCTTCAGGGGCATCCATCCCACAGGAGTCGCCATGAGCCTTCCCGAACCGGTCCGCGTGCTGCGCACCATCCGTGGCATGCCCACCTCCGACGGTGCCGGCGTGCGCCTGACCCGCGTCATCGGCGGCCCGACGCTGCCGGACCTGGACCCGTTCCTGCTGCTCGATGAATTCGGCACCGACCGGGCCGAGGACTACATCGCCGGCTTCCCGGAACACCCGCACCGCGGTTTCGAGACCGTCACCTACATGCTCGACGGACGCATGCGGCATCGCGACAACCATGGCAACGAAGGCCTGTTGACCCCGGGCAGCGTGCAGTGGATGACCGCTGGCCGCGGCCTGGTGCACTCGGAGATGCCCGAGCAGGAAAGCGGGCAGATGCGTGGATTCCAGCTGTGGGTGAACCTGCCGGCGAAGGAGAAGATGACCGAGCCGAAGTACCAGGAGTTCGCGCCCGAGCGCATTCCCGTGGTGCAGCCGGCAGCCGGCGTGGAAGTGAAGGTGATCGCCGGCTCGGTCGACGGCACCCGCGGCCCGATCGTGCAGCCGGCCACCGAGCCGCTGTATCTCGACATCACGTTGGCGCCCGACCGGGCCTGGACTTACACGCTGCCGGAAGGCCACAACGCCTTTGCCTATGTATTTGAAGGCGGACTGACGGTGGGTGAACAGGACGCCGCCCGTGATGTTGCGCGCCAGGAGCTGGCGGTGCTGGGCGGCGGCGAACAGCTGCATGTTTCGGCTGGCAGCGAAGGCGCGCGGCTGATCCTGGTGGCCGGCCGTCCGTTGCGCGAGCCGGTGATGCGGCACGGCCCGTTCGTGATGAACACGCGGCAGGAACTGATGCAGGCCTTCGTCGATTTCCAGGAAGGCAGGTTCTGAGGTAGTGCCGGCCGCCGGCCGGCACCTGCTTTTGATCAGGACCGAAGGGTTTGCCGGCCGGCGGCCGGCACTACCTGCCGATCGAGGTGCATTGCGGGGATGCTGCCAGGCAGTCATCCCCGTCACCTTCAGCGCCCGGCGGCCACGGCCGAAGGGGTCAGGCTCATGCCCTGCGCCAGCTGCTGCAGTGAGCTCAGTTCCTGCGCGCTGTCCGGATACAGCGCAATCTGCGCATAACGCCCTTTGTCGATCTTGACCACGCTGATGCGCCGTTCGGCATATCCCGGCGGTTGCTGGCCGCCCAGGTCGGGCTGGTACCAGTACAGCGATTCACCGCCGAAGCTGCCTTTTTCCTGGCGCAGCGAGCGGCTCAGCGGAATGGCGGGGTCACGCGCGCTGAGCATCAGGCTCAGTACTTCGCGGCCATCAGGGGTGCTGGCGCGGCAGACCAGGAAATCGGCCTGCACCTGCTGCTGCCACTGCAGGCCACTGCTGGCTGGCAGCGAAGGACATTCGGACGGCGCCTGCGCGGCGGCCTGGGCCGCAGCGAACAGCAGGCTCGACAAGATGACAGGCACGAACTTCATGCATCCCCCAAGGTGATGAGTTGTTTGGCTCCGCCAGCAGGGCCGGCGGCCGTGGCATCCCATCCCCGGATGCCGCCCCATCCGGCATGTGCACGGACGGTCAACTCAACCTTAACGGAACGTGAGCAATCGCACAATTCGCGGTTGCAGAAGTAACCATTGCGGCCGAGGGTGGGCCGCAATGGGAGCCGCGTGGATCAGCGGTCGCTGCCGATCCACTTGTAGATCAGGCCGCCGATCGCGCCGCCCAGCAGGGGAGCGACCCAGAATAGCCACAGCTGGCTGACTGCTCCGCTGCCGGCAAAGAAGGCCACGGCGGTGGAGCGGGCCGGGTTCACCGAGGTGTTGGTGACCGGAATGCTGATCAGGTGGATCAGGGTCAGCGACAGGCCGATCGCCAGCGGGGCGAAACCGGCCGGTGCCTTGCCGTGGGTGGAACCCATGATCACGATCAGGAACACCGCCGTCAGCACCACTTCGCACAGGAAGGCGGCTGCCACGCTGTAGCCGCCGGGCGACAGCGTGCCATAGCCATTGCTGGCGAACGCACCCGCCTGGCTGCCATCGATGGCGAAGCCAGTGGCGCCGGAGGCGATCTGCAGCAGGATGAAGCCGGCCAGCAGGCCGCCGGCAACCTGGGCGATGATGTAGGGCACCAGATCCCTGGTCGGGAAACGACCACCGGCCCACAGCCCGACGCTGACTGCCGGGTTGAAGTGCGCGCCGGAGATATGGCCGAACGCATAGGCGCCGGTCACCACGGTCAGGCCGAAGGCCAGCGCCACGCCGAGGAAACCGATACCCAGCGGATTGCCGTCGCCACCGAACTTGGCGGCCAGCACCGCACTGCCACAGCCACCCAGAACCAGCCAGAACGTGCCGAGGAACTCGGCGGACAAGCGTTTACCCATGCTCATGTGTTGCACTCCTTTGACGGTCGAAAGTGTGATTTATGTCACATTTCAATGATCAGCGGGTGACTGTAGCGTCAACGCCGGGTGCAGGGATACACCTTCAGATGTGTGCAACACGCGATGTTCAGTACTGCGGAAGTGGGATGAATTCCTTGTCGTCGCCCGGAATGGTGCCGAAGCGGCCGGCTTCCCAGTCGTGCTTGGCCTGCTCGATGCGCTCCTTCGAGCTCGACACGAAGTTCCACCACAGGTGGCGCGGGCCATCCAGCGGCTCGCCACCGAACAGCATCGCCTTCACCGGCGTCTTCGCGCGCAGGCGGCCGCGTGCACCGGCTTCGGGGATCACCAGGTGCTGCGCGGGAATATCCACGCCATCCAGCTGCGCGTCGCCCTCGAGGATGTACAACGCGCGCTCGCGGTGGCCGTCGTCGATATCGATTTCCGCATCGGGGTCGAGATCGATTGCCACGTTGAGGGTGTCGGCGAACACCTTCACCGGCGATTCCTCGCCGTACGCACGGCCGGCGATCACCCGCAGCCACGCGCCGTTGCGACGCTGCTCGGGCAGGGTGGCAGCGGCATGGTGGTAGAACGCCGGCTCGATTTCCTCGTGCGACTTCGGCAGCGCGACCCAGGTCTGCATGCCGTGGATCGGGTTGTCGTGATCGCGGTCCGGCTGCGGCGTGCGCTCGGAATGGGCGATACCGCGGCCGGCGGTCATCCAGTTGACGTCACCGGGACGGATCACCTGATCCGAACCCAGCGTGTCGCGGTGGCCGATCGCGCCCGACCACAGGTAGGTGACGGTGGCCAGGCCGATATGCGGATGCGGGCGCACGTCGATGGCGGTGCCGGGGTGCATGAGTGCCGGGCCCATCTGGTCGACGAACACGAACGAGCCGATGCTGCGCGCCTGCAGGGTGGGGACGGCGCGACGGACTTCCAGGCCGCCGATGTCGTGCACGCGCGGGGCGATGATGGTGGTCATGCGGGCGTTCTCACTGGCAGGGATCAGGTGGTGAGCATCGCATGCAGCTGTGACGGGCACATGCCCCGTATGGGTAACAGGGTGTTCCAGCCAACGGCGCAGCCCCTCGTGGCTGTGGGGGGCGCTGAAGGCGGAAGCAAGATCAAAAGCCGCGCTTGGCCGGGCGGGTGGGTTGCGCAGGACACGCCGTAAACCCGTCCATGGGGGCTCGATGGCGCCATCCATGGCGCCAACGGTCCTGCGCAACCCACCCGCCCGACCTCTGACAGTTTCCGTGTGCGTCCAGCCACGGAGAAGAAAAAAGAAAATCAAAATCAGACGCCGGTCGCTTCGCTCCTGGTGTCGACCAAGGTCGACACCTACCAGCCATCGCAGTTCAGCAACCGTCACCGGGAAACTGTCTGGGTGGGGCGGTGTGGGCTTGCAGGACCGTTGGCGCCATGGATGGCGCCATCGAGCCCCCATGGATGGGTTTACGGCGTGTCCTGCAAGCCCACACCGCCCCGCCCGCCTAACAGAAAAGCCAGAGCCGGCTGTTGCTCCGGCTCTGGCTTCGGCGGTTGCCTCTGCGGGTGCCGGGCCGCAGGCCCGGCCGATGAACTCAGACCACCGGTTCGCGCAGGACGGGGTTGTCCCAGCCGGGGCGCGGCGCGAAACGGTCGCCATGGCGCTGCTGCAGCGCCTTCAACCGCTCGACGATCGCATCGGCACCGACCGCACGGATGTGCTGGATCGGACCGCCGCGGAACGGTGCGAAACCGGTGCCGAAGATCACGCCGGCATCCAGCAGGTCCGCGTCGGCCACCACGCCCTCGTGAAGGCAGGCCACCGCCTCGTTCAACAGCGGCAGGATCAGGCGGTCCTCCAGATCGGCCGGGGCCTGGTAGTCGCTGGCCACGTCCGGCTTCTTCGGCTTGCCGTTCTCCCAGGTGTAGATGCCCTGGCCATCCTTCTTGCCGCGCTTGTCCGGTTCCACCGTCTGCAGTGCGGCCGGGATCTGCAGGCCCAGGAACGGCGCCAGTTCGCGGCCGACGCCGGCGGCCACGTCCAGGCCCACGGTATCGATCAGTTCGATCGGGCCCATCGGCATGCCGAACTTCACCGCGGCCTTGTCGATCACCGGGCCCGGAATGCCCTCGGCATACGCGGTGGCCGCTTCCAGCATGTACGGGAACAGCACGCGGTTGACCAAGAAGCCCGGGCTGCCGGCCACCGGCACCGGGAACTTGCCCAGCGCCTTGCAGAACGCGGCCAGGCGGCGCTCGGTCTCCGGCGCCATGCCGTCGTGATGGATGATCTCCACCAACGGCATCTGCGCTACCGGGTTGAAGTAGTGCAGGCCCGCGAACTGCGCAGGGCGCTGGATGTGGTCGCGCAGTTCCACCAGCGGAATCGACGAGGTGTTGGTGGTCAGCAGGGCGTCCTGCTTCATCTTCGGCTCAAGCGTCTGGTACAGCGCACGCTTGGCTTCGGGGTTCTCGATGATTGCCTCGATCACCAGGTCGGCCTCGGCCACGCCGTTGCCTTCCAGGTCGGCACGCAGGCGCGCGGCCACGGCCGGGCGCTTGCTCTCGTCGCGCACCTTCTTGGCGAACAGCGCCTGCGCGCGTTCCATGGCCGGGTCGATGAAGCGCTGCTCGCGGTCCTGCAGGGTTACCTCGAAGCCCTTGTAGGCGGCCCACGCGGCGATGTCGCCGCCCATCACGCCGGCGCCGACCACGTGCACGTGGCGGATGCCGGAATCACCGCCACCGAGGCCCTTCAGGCGTTCGGTCAGGAAGAAGATACGGATCAGGTTGCGCGCGGTCGGAGTACTGGCCAGCTTCACCACGGCACGCCGCTCGGCGTCCAGGCGGGCCTGGATCGGCTTGCCGCCACTGCGCTGCCAGGTGCTGATCAGCGCGTACGGCGCCGGGTACTGGTCCTTCTTCGCCTTGCGGGCGACCTGCTTGACCATCTGTGGTGCCAGCAGCGTGCGTGCCAGCCAGGTGTTGGTGGCCCAGGCCGTGGCGCGCTGCTTGAACGGGCGGGTGGTGCCGGACAGCGCCAGTGCAACGGCCGTGTCGAGCACCACCGCCGGTGCCACCACCTTGTCGACCAGGCCGATGCCACGCGCGGCCGAGGCCGACAGGGTGCGGCCGGTCAGCATCATGTCCATCGCTGCCGGGGCGCCCACCAGGTGCGGCAGGCGGGCGCTGCCACCCCACCCCGGGAAGATGCCCAGCTGGGTTTCCGGCAGGCCGATGCGGGTGCTGCTGTCATTGGAGGCCACGCGATAGCGGCAGGCCAGGGCAAGCTCGGTGCCACCGCCCAGGCAGTGGCCGTGGATGGCCGCCACGGTCGGGCAGGGCAGCTCGGCCAGCTTCTGGTAGGTGGCCTGGCCACGCCGGATCGCGTCGTTGACGGTGCCGCGACGGTCGAATTCCTGGAACTCCTTCAGGTCGGCACCGGCAATGAAGCCGGCCTTCTTCAGCGACTGGATGACCACGCCCTTGGGCGGGTCCAGGGCAATGCGCTCAAGCAGGTCGCCCAGTTCCAGCAGCACGTCCTGCGACATCGCATTGACGCTGCTGTCCTGGCGATCCAGGGAGAGAACCACCACGCCGTCGTCGCGGATCTCGGGGTGCCAGTGGCTGAAGCGGAGACCATCGAAGCCTGAGAGCATGGACGTTCCATCCGGTTGTGTATGGAGAAGCGGCTATGATCCAGAGGTTGTTTCCCCCGCGTCAAATCCCAATAGCAGGGGAGTGGCGCCCCCGGATCCATGGCCGTGGATCGGGACGCTAACCGAATGGTGGTTAAAAGCTGGTGCGGCGCCAGGTGATCGGCGACTGAACTTTTCCCGGGATTGGCAGTCTCATTGCCCGACGTCGGTTGGGCTGACAGGAGTGCGGCCCCTCATGGCCGATGTTGATACACCTCAGGAGCTGGATCTGGAGCTGGTCCGGCGCGTGCAGCACGGCGAGAGTGCCGCGTTCGATGTCCTGGTGCGCAAGTACCAGCATCGGGTCGTGGCCCTGGTCGGTCGCTACATCGCCGACTGGAGCGAATGTCAGGACGTCGCCCAGGACACTTTCATCCGTGCCTACCGCGCGATCGGGAGTTTCCGTGGCGATGCCCAGTTCTCAACCTGGTTGCATCGAATCGCCGTGAATACCGCCAAAAACTACCTGGCTTCACACAATCGTCGTCCGCCGACCGATGACATCGACATCGGTGACGCCGAGCAGTTCGACAGCGGTACCCGCCTGCGGGACACCGACACGCCCGAGCGCGAGTTGATGCGCCAGGAGCTGGAACAGACGGTCATGAAGGCCGTCAACGCGCTGCCGGAGGAACTCCGGTCGGCGATCACCCTGCGCGAGGTGGAAGGCCTGAGCTACGAGGATATCGCGCAGAAGATGGGGTGCCCGATCGGCACCGTGCGTTCCCGGATCTTCCGGGCGCGCGAGGCGATCGACACCGAACTCCGGCCGCTGTTGGACATCGGCAGCGCCACCCGTGAGAAGAGCCGCGTATGACCAGTAACCCGTTCAACGAATCGCAGAACCATCAATCGCCCGCCGGGCAGCGCCTGGACCAGCGCCATCGCGAGCAGCTGTCGGCCCTGGTCGATGGCGAGCTGGGTGCCGATGAAGCGCGCTTCCTGCTGCGCCGGATGGAACACGACCCCGAACTGGCCGGCTGCCAGGAGCGCTGGCAGCTGCTGGGCGACGTGATGCGCGGGCAGGCCCCGGCGTTGGCACCGGCCGGCTTCAGTGCCGCCGTTGCGGCCGCCATTGCGGCAGAGCCGACGCCGCAGGCCGAGCCGCGTCGCCAGGTGCGTCGCAGTGGCTGGCGCGCCTGGGGCGGCGGTGCTGCGCTGGCCGCATCGGTCGCCGCGGTCGCCCTGTTCATCGGCGGCGAGAAATTGAAGGAGGCGACGCCGGGTGAACCGCTGGCGCCGCAGGTGATCGCCAGCCAGGCGGAACTGGCACCGGCCGCGCCCACCCCAGTCACCGAGGCTTCGGTGGACACGGCCGCGGTGGCCGTGGCTGCTGCGCCGGCCGTAGCGATGGCCGCGGCGGGCCGCCGCCAGGACGCCCGCCGTGCCAGCGCTACGCGCAGCCAGCAGGCCGCGCGTGCCGCCCAGCGCGACGACACTTCGCAGCGCGCCATCGCGGCCGTGCAGGCACCGTTGACCCCGACCGTGCCGGCCAACGCCAACCGCAACCTGCCGTTCGGCGAGGTCAGCGGGCTGCAGGCCCGGCCATGGCCGCGCTCCAGCCTGGCGCCCGCCGCTGGCGGCGCGCTCAATGCCAGCTTCCCGGCCCACGCCGGTAGTGCCGCGTTCTATCCGTTCGAGCCGCGCCTGCAGGATGACCTGCCGGTGCCGCCGCGCCCGCGCGACTGAGCCGGGCGCCTTCACGCCCCGCCGTCGGCGGGGCCCGTATTCCTCTTTCCACCCGACCCGGAGGTTGCCGTCCGATGACTCCCCGACTCCGCACGCAGGCCATTGGCCTGCTGGCCCTGACCCTTCCCCTGGTGGCCTGCGCACAGGCGCCGGCGCCCGTCGCGCAGACCCAGCCCGTGCCAGCCGCGGCCGCGCGGGCACCGGCGCAGCCGCTGGTCAGTGGCCTGCCCGACTTCACCAACCTGGTCGAACAGGTCGGCCCGGGCGTGGTCAACGTCGATACCACCATCGTCCGCAACAACCGCCAGGCCGCGCGCGGCCCGATGGGCGACGATGACATGCCGGAGTTCTTCCGCCGCTTCTTTGGTCCCGACTTCCCGATGCCGGGGCAGGGGCCGGGTGGGCCAGACGGTGGCCCCAGCATCAAGGGCCGTGGCATGGGCTCGGGCTTCATCATCTCGCCCGATGGCTATGTGCTGACCAATTACCACGTGGTGGCCGACGCCAGTGACGTGAAGGTCAAGCTGGGCGACAGCCGTGAGTTCACCGCCAAGGTGGTGGGCAGCGACCAGCAGTACGACGTCGCCCTGCTGAAGATCGACGGGAAGAACCTGCCAACCGTGCGCGTGGGTGACTCCAACAGCCTGAAGCCGGGGCAGTGGGTTGTCGCGATCGGCTCGCCGTTCGGCCTCGACCATTCTGTCACCGCCGGCGTGGTCAGCGCCGTCGGCCGCAGTACGGGCGGCCCCGACCAGCGCTATGTGCCGTTCATCCAGACCGACGTGGCGATCAACCAGGGCAATTCCGGTGGCCCTCTTCTGAACACCCGCGGCGAAGTGGTCGGCATCAACTCGCAGATCTTCTCCGCGTCCGGCGGCTACATGGGCATCAGCTTCGCGATCCCGATCGACCTGGCGATGAGCGCGGTCGAGCAGATCAAGAAGAGCGGCAAGGTCACCCGCGGCCAGCTCGGCGCGGTCGTGGAGCCGATCGATTCGCTGAAGGCGCAGGGCCTGGGCCTGCCGGACAGCCGTGGCGCCCTGGTCAACCAGATCGTGGCCGGCAGTGCGGCCGCCAAGGCCGGCGTGCAGGTGGGCGACGTCATCCGCTCGGTCAACGGCAGCCCGGTCAACAGCTGGTCCGACCTGCCGCCGCTGATCGGTGCGATGGCGCCGGGCAGCAAGGTGAACCTGGTGGTGTACCGCGACGGCAAGCCGCATGACCTCAGTGCCACGTTGACCGCCCTGAGTGAAGACGGGCAGGCCAGTGCCCGCGGGCCGTCGGCCGGCGGTGCCGAGGCGGCGCCGCAGACCGGGGCCAATGCCCTGCTGGGGCTGGACGTGAGCGACCTGAGCGCAGCTCAGCGCAAGCAGTTCGGGCTCAACGGCAACGAAGGCGTGCGCATCACCGGGGTCAAGGGCCAGGCGGCGCGTGATGCCGGCCTGTCGCCGGGCATGGTGATCCTGCAGGTCGGCCGCGTCGCGGTCGGCAGTGTGGATGCCCTGAACCGGGCGCTGTCCAGCTTCAAGAAGGACGACGTGGTCATGCTGCTGGTCCGCACGGCCAACGGCAACAGCGCCTTCGTGGCGGTCAAGGCCGGCCAGTAGGGCCTGCCGGGGCCGCTCCGGCGGCCCCTGGGCCTCCCCCGAAGCCCCGCCCCGGCGGGGCTTCGGTCGTTCCGGGCCGGTGCCCGGCAGCCGGTTTTCGCGGCCGGGCGCTGGGCGTGCGATAATCGACCGTTACCCTGACGACGCCGCGCGCCGCCGCCACCTATGTCTTCTGATTCGATGCGGAACATCCGCAACTTTTCCATCATCGCCCATGTCGACCACGGCAAGTCCACGCTGGCCGACCGCATCATCCAGCTCTGCGGTGGCCTGCAGGCCCGCGAGATGGAAGCGCAGGTGCTCGATTCCAATCCGATCGAGCGCGAGCGTGGCATCACGATCAAGGCGCAGTCGGTGTCACTGCCGTACCTGGCCAAGGACGGGCAGACCTACCACCTGAACTTCATCGACACCCCCGGCCACGTCGACTTCTCCTATGAAGTCAGCCGCTCGCTGGCCGCCTGCGAAGGCGCGCTGCTGGTGGTCGATGCGGCGCAGGGCGTGGAAGCCCAGTCGGTGGCCAACTGCTACACCGCCGTGGAGCAGGGCCTGGAAGTGGTGCCGGTGATCAACAAGATCGACCTGCCCACCGCCGACATCGAGCGCGCCAAGGCCGAGATCGAGGCCGTGATCGGCATCGATGCCTCCGAAGCCGTGCCGGTCAGTGCCAAGACCGGCCTCAACGTGCAGGACGTGCTGGAAGCGATCGTGCACCGCATTCCGCCGCCGGCGCCGCGCGACACCGACAAGCTGCAGGCGCTGATCATCGACTCGTGGTTCGACAACTACCTCGGCGTGGTGTCGCTGGTGCGCGTGATGCAGGGCGAGATCAAGGCCGGTGACAAGCTGCAGGTGATGTCGACCGGCCGCAACTACCAGGTCGACAACGTCGGCGTGTTCACGCCGAAGCGCAAGGTGCTGCCGGCGCTGCGTGCCGGTGAAGTGGGCTGGGTCACCGCCAGCATCAAGGACGTGCATGGTGCGCCGGTCGGCGACACCCTCACCCTGGCCGGCGACCCGGCGCCGAAGCCGCTGCCGGGCTTCCAGGAAATGCAGCCGCGCGTGTTCGCCGGCCTGTTCCCGGTCGATGCCGAAGACTACCCGGACCTGCGCGAAGCGCTGGACAAGCTGCGCCTGAACGATGCCGCGCTGCGTTTCGAGCCGGAAAGCTCCGAGGCGATGGGCTTCGGCTTCCGCTGCGGCTTCCTGGGCATGCTGCACATGGAAATCGTGCAGGAGCGCCTGGAGCGCGAATACAACCTGGACCTGATCAGCACCGCGCCGACGGTAGTGTATGAGGTCCTGAAGACCGATGGCTCGATCATCAACATGGACAACCCGGCCAAGCTGCCGGCGGTGAACCAGGTCGAGGAAATCCGCGAACCGATCATCCGCGCCAACGTGCTCACCCCCGAGGAGTACATCGGCAACATCATCAAGCTGTGCGAAGAAAAGCGCGGCAGCCAGATCGGCATCAACTACCTGGGCAGCCAGGTGCAGATCAGCTACGAGCTGCCGATGGCCGAGGTGGTGCTGGACTTCTTCGACAAGCTGAAGTCGGTCAGCCGCGGCTATGCCTCGCTCGATTACCACTTCGTGCGCTTCGACGCAGGCCCGTTCGTGCGCGTGGACGTGCTGATCAATGGTGACAAGGTCGATGCGCTGTCGTTGATCGTGCACCGCAGCCACGCTGACCGACGTGGCCGCGAGCTGTGCGAGAAGATGAAGGACCTGATCCCGCGCCAGATGTTCGACGTGGCCATCCAGGCTGCCGTCGGTTCGCAGATCATCGCCCGCACCACGGTCAAGGCCATGCGCAAGAACGTGCTGGCCAAGTGCTATGGTGGCGACGTTTCGCGCAAGAAGAAGCTTCTGGAAAAGCAGAAGGAAGGCAAGAAGCGCATGAAGCAGGTCGGACGCGTGGAGATTCCGCAGGAAGCGTTCCTGGCCGTCCTGCAGATGGACAACAAGTAAGGCCCGCACCAGCCCTGCGGGGCCGGTCGTCTGGTGACGTTGCAAAGGACCCTGAATGAAACTGTTTGAGATCCTCCTGGTCGTGCTGACCCTGGCCTCGGGCCTGATCCTGCTCGCGGACAAGCTGTACCTCGCCAAGCGTCGCGCCCAGCGCGCGGGCCTGCTCGACTCCGAGCCGGTGCTGGTGGATTACTCGCGTGCGTTCTTCCCGGTGCTGGCGATCGTGCTGATCGTGCGCAGTTTCATCGCCGAGCCGTACAAGATCCCGTCCAGCTCGATGATGCCGAACCTGCTGATCGGCGACTTCATCCTGGTCAACAAGTTCTCCTACGGCCTGCGCCTGCCGATCAGCAACACCAAGATCGTGCCGTTTGGCGAGCCGTCGCGCGGCGACGTGGTGGTGTTCCACTTCCCCGGCCACAGCGACAACGATCCGGCCAAGGGTGAGAACTTCATCAAGCGCGTCATCGGCGTGCCGGGCGACACCGTGGTCTTCGAAGGCGACGGCGTGATCCTCAACGGCGAACCGCTGAAGTACGACAACAAGGGCATCTATGCAGGCCACAAGGGCCAGGGCGAGGGTGCCAACCTGCTGGTCGAACACCTGCCGGGTCGTACCCACACCGTGCTGGAGACCGACTATCCGCGTGGCCAGGGCCAGTGGACCGTGCCGGCCGGCAAGTACCTGGTGATGGGCGACAACCGTGACAACAGCGACGATGGCCGTTTCTGGGGCCTGCTGCCGGAAGAAAACCTGCGCGGCAAGGCCTTCCTGATCTGGCTGAACTGCCAGGGCTGGTTCTGCAAGGATGGCTTCGAGCCGTCGCGGATCGGCTCGAGCATCAACTGATCGGGCATCAACCGAGTATTTTCACATCCAACGCGTATCTGGGGAGAACGCAATGAAGACGATGAACACGCAGCGTGGCATGACCCTGACCTCGTTCCTGGCGGTCCTGATCGTGGTCGGTTTCTTCCTTTACATCGGCATGAAGCTGTTCCCGATGTACCAGGAGTATTACGCGGTGCGCTCGGCGATGAAGAGCCTGGCCAACGAGCCGGGTGTGGGCAGCATGGAACCGGCCCGGATCCAGGATCTGTTCTTCAAGCGGCTGTACATCAACTACTCGGAAAACGTGAAGCCGGCCAACGTGAAGTTCGACCGCCGCGACAATGGCTGGACCCTCAAGGTCAACTACGAAGTGCGCCGTCCGCTGGTCGGCAACCTGGACGTGGTTGGCAAATTCGATTCATCCCAGGACCTGACCCGAAGCGGTGCCGAATAAACCTTTCCAACGTGGTGACCTGATCGGTCATCCCTTCCGCGACCCGGCGCTGCTGAAGCAGGCGCTGACGCATCGCAGTGCCGGTGCGCCACACAACGAGCGCCTGGAGTTCCTGGGCGACAGCATCGTCAACATGATGGCGGCCGAGGCGTTGTACCAGCGCTGGCCCAAGGCTGACGAAGGCGCGATGACCCGTGCCCGCGCCGAGCTGGTGCGTGAAGGCGCGCTGGCGGTGATCGGGCGCACCCTGGAACTGGGCGATCGACTGATCCTGGGTCCGGGCGAAATGAAGTCCGGCGGCCACCGTCGTGATTCGATCCTGGCCGACGCGGTGGAAGCCGTGGTGGCTGCGATCTACCTGGATGCCGGCTTCGAGGCCTGCCGGGCGGTGGTACTGCCCTGGTTCAGCGCTTCGATCGAGGCACTGCCGGCCTCCGGCCGGCCCGAGAAGGACCCCAAGACCCGCCTGCAGGAATGGCTGCAGGCCCGACAGAAGGCGTTGCCGCAGTATGAACTGGTGTCAGAATCCGGTGACGACCACGCCAAGCACTTCCGGGTACGCTGCAACGTAGCCGACCCGGCCGCCAGCACCGAGGGCGAAGGCGCCTCGCGGCGGCTTGCCGAACAACAGGCGGCTGCGGCCGTCCTAGCACAACTGGATTCCAAGTGAGCGAACAAACTCCCCATCATTGCGGCAGCGTGGCCGTCATCGGCCGCCCGAACGTGGGCAAGTCGACCCTGACCAATGCCCTGGTCGGCGCCAAGGTCAGCATCGTCTCCAACCGTCCGCAGACCACGCGCCATCGCCTGCTGGGCATCGCCACCTATCCGGAAGGCCAGCTGATCCTGGTCGACACCCCCGGCCTGCACAAGGTGCAGAAGCGGGCGATGAACCGGGTGATGAACCGCGCCGCGCGTGGCTCGCTGGAAGGCGTCGATGCCGGCCTGCTGGTGATCGAAGCCGGTCGCTGGGATGAAGAGGACAGCCTGGCGTTCAACGTGCTGCGCGACGCCGGCATCCCGGTGGTGCTGGTGGTCAACAAGATCGATCGCCTGAAGGAAAAGGGCGCGCTGCTGCCGTTCCTGCAGCAGGTGACCGAAGGGCGTGATTTCGCCGCCGTGCACCCGATCTCGGCGCAGAAGCGCAACGGCCTGGAAGCGCTGGTGCGCGACGTGCTGAAGCTGCTGCCGGAAGCCCCGCCGATGTTCGGCGAGGACGAGATCACCGATCGCAGCCAGCGTTTCCTGGCCGGTGAACTGGTGCGCGAGCAGTTGATGCGCCAGCTCGGCGAGGAACTGCCGTACGCAACCACCGTCGAGATCGAGCGCTTCACCGAGGATGGCAACCTGCTGCGCATCGGTGCGGTGATCTGGGTCGAGCGCGAGGGCCAGAAGGCCATCGTGATCGGCAAGGGCGGCGCCCGCCTGAAGGAGATCGGCGCCAAGTCCCGCCTGCAGATGGAGCGTCTGTTCGGGGCCAAGGTGTTCCTGGAAACCTGGGTGCGCGTGCGTGAAGGCTGGTCCGACGACGAGGCCGCGCTGAAGGCCTTCGGCTACGAATAAGCCGCGACGGTCGCTTCGATGATGATCGAGGACGACACCGGCTTCGTGCTGCACGCACGGGCCTACCGCGAGACCAGCCTGCTGGTCGAAGTGTTGAGCGCGCAGCATGGCCGTATCGGCCTGCTGGCGCGTGGCGTGTCCACCGCCAAGGGCCAGGTGCTGCGCGCCGCCCTGCAGCCGTTGCAGTGGATCCGCTTCAGTGCCCAGCAGCGGGGTGAACTGGCCCAGCTGCGGGGTGCCGAGGCGCTGGATGCCGCGCCACGCCTGGTCGGCCAGGCGATGTTGGCCGGCTTCTACCTGAGTGAACTGACCCTGCGCCTGGCCCCGCGCCAGGACCCGCTGCCGGAGCTGTACCTTGCCTACGGTGAGGCACGCGCGCGGCTGGCGGTCGGTGCCGGCCTGGCCTGGACCCTGCGCCGTTTCGAGCGCGAACTGCTGTCCGCGCTGGGCCTGGGTTTCGAGCTGGACAGTGCCAGTGATGGCCAGCCGATCGACCCGGCGGCGCGCTACGAGCTGGACCCGCAGGAAGGGGCGCAGCGCCTGCTGAGCGAGCGTGGCGGGGAGCGCCGGGCGGCGGCCACTGGCTCGGCGCTGCTGGCCCTTGCGGCCGACGAAGAACCGGATGCCGCCGATCTGGCCAGCCTGCGCCTGCCGATCCGGCGGGTGCTGGCCCATCACCTGGGCGCGCGCGGGCTGAAGTCCTGGGAAATGCTCGAGCAGCTCGCGCCGCGCAAGTAGGGGGGGGGGGGCGGCAGGGCTTGCAGCCCTGCACCTGCCGAATCAACGTCAACGGCAAAAGCTGGCTATCCGTGGGTAGGCGGGGTGGGTCCGGTTGCGGGAGACGCCGTAAACCCGTCCCTGGGGGCTTGGCCGCGGCATCCATGCCGCGGACACTCCCGCAACCGGACCCACCCCGCCTTCGACAGTGTTCCGCGAACTGTCGGAACGGCGTGGGGTCGGATCCGTTTTCCGCAGGAAAACGGATCCGACCCCAGATTGATTTCGATATCTGACAGAAATTCATCCACGCATGGCGTGGATCTACCCGATCGCGGAAAACTGTAAGAGGTGGGGCGGTATCGGAGGGCGGGGTGTCAGCCGCATGGATGCGGCTGCCAAGCCCCCAAGGACGGGTTTACGGCGTCCCCGCCCTCCGATACCGCACCGCCAACCCACGGAATGCATGCCGTTGCTGTTGCTGTTGCCTTGGCTTGGCTTGAAGCCTCTGCGGGTGCAGGGCGCAGCCTTGCCGAAAAACCCTCAATGCAGCAGGGCAGCTACCGCGGCGCGGAACCCGTCCTGGGCCTGCCCGGACTCGGGTGCATGATGCAGCTGGCGCACCGCCCGGCCCAACCGTGCCGCCCCCACGAAGCCACAGCTCGCCTGCAACCGGTGCAGCTGGCTGCGCAGCTGGCGCTCGTCGTGCTGGTCCACCGCCTGCTCGACCGCGTCGCGCACACCGGGCAACTCGGCCAGGAACAGCTCGCGCAGTGCGATCAGGTGGTTGCGCTGGCCATTGAGCGCGGCCAATGCCGCAGTCTCGTCCCAGTCCTGAACGGCCAGCTCGACCGCGGCCGGGGCCTGTGCCACGAAGATTCCCGCCGGGCTGTTGACCAGCGCACGGCGCACGGCCTTCAGCAGCTGGTCGCGGCCCAGCGGCTTGACCAGGGTGTCGCTGAAACCGGCTTCGCGCAGGCGGGCGTGGATGGAGGTATCGCCGTCGGCCGTATGTGCCAGCGCCGGTGTGTCGGGATGTGAGCGGCGTAGCTCACGCAGCAGTTGCGCGCCATTGCCATCCGGCAGGTTGACGTCGATCAGCCACAGATCATGCGCGCCGGGTTCGGCACTGGCCAGGGCACTGGCCAGGGAATCTGCGGTATCCACATCCGCCGGTAACGTTTCCAACGCCGCCTTGAAAAAACCGCGGCTGATGATGTCGTCCTCGACAAGCAGGAAGCGGGGCCGTGCGGCCCGCGGGGTCATCTGCATCAGGGCTGCCTCCATGTCAGCTGGCCCAATCATCAAGCACGACGGCCACGGGCGCAAGCGGGTCCAGGCCCCGTCGGTCAGGATCTGCGACAATACGCCCCCATTTTTGCCCGCAGCCTGTTGCCACGTGGCCCGATCCCGTTCCCGCACTGACCGTACCCCATTCCAGACCGAGATCCTCGACCTCAGCCATGATGGTCGCGGTGTCGCCCGCCGTGAAGGCGAGGGCGGCAAGGTCACCTTCGTCAGCGGCGCGCTGCCCGGCGAGGTGGTGATGGCTGAGCAGACTGCCCGCAGCCGCCATTTCGACGAGGCGCGCACCCTGGAGGTGCTGCAGGCCTCGCCGCAGCGGGTGACCCCCAAGTGCCCCCATTTCGGTACCTGCGCCGGCTGCGTGCTGCAGCACCTGGACGAGGACCAGCAGATCGTGGCCAAGCAGCGCGTGCTGATGGACAACCTGGAGCGGATCGGCCATGTGAAGCCGGGCACCGTGCTGGCGCCGCTGGTCGGTGAGAGCTGGGGCTATCGCCGCAAGGGCCGCTTCTCGGTGCGCCGGGTCGAAAAGAAGGACAAGACCCTGGTCGGCTTCCGTGAACAGGATCCGCGCTTCGTTGCCGACCTCAGCCAGTGCCTGACCGTGATCCCCGAGATCGGTACCAAGGTCGAGGCGCTGTCCACCTTCATCGAGTCACTCGATGGCAAGCGTGACATCCCGCAGATCGAATTCATCGCCGGTGACCAGGCCGTGGTCCTGACCGTTCGCCATCTGCAGCCGCTCAGCGATGCCGACCGCGCGGCCTGGGCGGCCTTCGGCCAGCAGCATGGCTTCGTGATCTACCTGCAGTCCGGCGGCGTGGATACCGTGCAGCCGCTGGACGGGCAGGGTGTGCCGCTGTCGTTCCGTCTGGCGCCGTGGGATGTCGAGCTGGCGTTCCGCCCGCTGGACTTCATCCAGGTCAATGCCAAGCTCAACGAGAAGATGATCGCCCACGCCCTGGACCTGCTGGAACCGGGTGAGGACGAGCGTGTACTGGACCTGTTCTGCGGCCTGGGCAACTTCACCCTGCCGCTGGCGCGCCGCGTGCGCGAGGTGGTTGGCGTGGAAGGCGATGCCGGCCTGGTGGCGCGTGCGCGTGAGAACGCCGAGCGCAACGGCCTGGCCAACGCGCAGTTCTTCAGCGCCGACCTGACCCAGGACCAGCGCAGCACCCCGTGGATGCGCCAGGGCTTTGACAAGCTGCTGCTGGACCCGCCGCGCTCGGGTGCGATCGAAGTGCTGCAGCAGCTGCCGCTGAAGCAGTTCAAGCGCATTGTCTACGTCAGCTGCCACCCGGGCTCGCTGGCGCGCGATGCCGGCTATCTGGTCAACGAACAGGGCTTCACCCTGGTCAGCGCCGGTGCCATGGACATGTTCCCGCATACCGCGCACGTGGAAAGCATCGCGGTGTTCGAGAAGCGCTGACAGGTTGTCATCACCCATCGCGCATAATGGCGCGATGGGCATCGAAATCGAACGCAAATTCCTCGTCAGCAGTGATGGCTGGCGCACCGCCGCGCATCGGGTGATCCCGATGGCGCAGGGCTACATCAACGACATGGGCGCGCTCGACCGCGGCACCCAGAACGCCTCGGTGCGCGTGCGCATCGAAGGCGACCACGCCGCGCTGAACCTGAAGTCGCGCACCATCGGCCATACCCGCCAGGAGTTCGACTACCCGATCCCGGTGGAGGATGCGCGCGCCCTGTTGGCGCTGTGCGTCGGTGGCCTGATCGACAAGCGCCGCCACCTGGTCGAACACGCCGGCCTGACCTGGGAGGTGGACGAGTTCTTCGGCGACAACGCCGGCCTGGTCGTGGCCGAAGTCGAGCTGGACAGCGCCGACCAGGCGATCGACCTGCCGGACTGGGTGGGTGCCGAAGTCACCGACGACGCGCGCTACTACAACGTCGCACTGGCCAGTCACCCCTATTCACAGTGGTGAAGCCCCCAAGAAAAGGGGACGGAGGGGATTAAGTCGTCTTTACCCCAGCTGTGCTGGAAACGACTTAATCCCCTCCGTCCCCTTTTTTCGAGGGAGGCGGGCCCCATGTGGTGGGGATGAGAATCGACATCTACTCCGACGTGGTCTGCCCCTGGTGCTGGATCGGCAAGCATCGCTTCCAGCAGGGTGTGCAGTTGCTCGGCGCCAATGCGCCTGAACTCGATATCCACTGGCAGCCGTTCCAGCTGGACCCGGACGCGGACGCCACCCCGGTGCCGCTGCGCGAGGCCTATGTGCGCAAGTTCGGTGGCGTCGAGCGCACCGAGCAGATCCTCGGCCAGACCCAGACCACCGCGCGGGCCGAGGGCCTGCCGATGGATTTCAGCCAGGGCCAGGTGCGGGTGACCACGCTGCCGGCCCATCGGGTGTTGTGGCTGGCCGGCCAGCACGGCGTGCAGGATGCGGTCGGCGAAGCACTTTTCCGTGCCCACTTCGAGCATGGCCAGAATCTGGCCGATACTGCAGTGCTGGTGAAGGCCGGCGTGGCTGGCGGCCTGGACGGTGCTGAAATCGCGCAGATGCTGGGCTCCGACCGCGGCCTGGCCGAGGTCGAAGCCAGGCTGGCGCAGGCCCATGCACTGGGCATTTCCTCGGTGCCGACTTTCGTCATCGATGGGAAGTGGGCCATTTCCGGGGCCCAGCCGCCAGAGGCCTTCGCCAACGCCCTTCGCCAGATCGCAGCCGAACAGGGCGCCCCGGCAGCTTCGGCTGACGGCGACGAGGCCTGCGGCCCGGACGGCTGCAAAGTCTGAGCAGATCGGGGTCAGAGCCCCTGCGGGGATCCGACCCCGGGGTCAGATCCCCGCAGGAGCTCTGACCCCACACTCCCCTTCGTCTGACCCCTGCGCCTGTCGGCCGGTTCTGCGACAATGCGGCACTGCGCCATGCGGGCGCGCGTTGTGGAGATCGACCATGCTGCTGATCGGCGTTGCCGGCACCGAACTGACCGCCCAGGAACGTGACTGGCTGCAGCACGACGCCGTGGCCGGGGTGGTGCTGTTCAAGCGCAACTTCGCCTCGCGCCAGCAGGTGACCGATCTGAGTGCGGCGATCCGTGCCGCCGCCCCGCGCCCGCAGCTGATCTGCGTGGACCAGGAAGGCGGCCGTGTGCAGCGTTTCCGCGAGGGCTACAGCGCGCTGCCGCCGCTGCAGGACATCGGCGCGCTGTACGCCGCCGACCCGCAGCAGGCGCTGGCCCTGGCCGAGCAGCATGCCTGGCTGATGGCCAGCGAAGTACGTGCCAGCGGCCTCGACCTGAGTTTCGCGCCGGTGGTCGACCTTGGCCGCGGCAACCGCGCCATCGGCAACCGTGCCTTCAGTGAAGACCCGCAGGTGGTGGCCGCGTTCACCGCCGCCTATGTGCGCGGCATGCATGCGGTCGGCATGGCCGCCACGCTCAAGCATTTCCCCGGCCACGGCACCGTGCTGGAAGACACCCACGTCGATACCGCGATCGACCCGCGCGCGCTGGACGAACTGCGCGCCCAGGACCTGGTGCCGTTCCAGGCCGGCATCGCCGCCGGTGCCGATGCGGTGATGATGGCGCACGTGATCTATCCGCAGGTGGCGCCGGAGCCGGCCGGCTATTCCCCGCGCTGGATCCAGGACATCCTGCGTGGCGAGCTCGGCTTCCGTGGCGTGGTGTTCTCCGATGACATCGGCATGGCCGCCTCGCACAGTGCCGGTGGCGTGCCGGCACGCGTGCACGCGCACCTGGATGCCGGCTGCGACGTGGTGCTGGTCTGCCACCCGGAACTGGTCGATGAAGCCCTGCACGCGGTGCAGGGACGCTCCCTCAATACTGCTGCGCTGCTGGGCCTGCTTGGCCGCGGCGCGCTCGGCTGGGACGGCCTGCTGGCCGACGCCCGCCATGGCGACACCCAATCCCGTCTGCTTGAAACCCTTGGAAGAACCGTCTGATGCCCAACCTCACCATTTCCCAGGCCCTGGCCCAGGCTGACCTGCTGGTCGACCGCCCCACCATCGACAAGGCCATCGCTGGTATCGCCGACGCCATCGCGCGCGATTACAAGGGCGAGGTGCCGCTGTTCCTGTCCATCATGCATGGTGCGCTGCCGTTCGCCGGCCAGCTGGCGCTGGAACTGGGCGCGCGCGGCCAGGACGTGCAGTTCGATTACCTGCACGCGACCCGCTACCGCGGTGAAACCACCGGCGGAGACCTGGTCTGGAAGCACAAGCCGGCCACCTCGCTGTTCGGCCGCCGCGTGCTGCTGATCGACGACATCCTCGACGAGGGCTACACCCTGCAGGGCGTCCGCACCTGGTGCCTGGAGCAGGGCGCGACCGACGTGCGCATCGCCGCGATGACCGTGAAGAAGCACGACCGCGCACTGCCGGACGTGACCGCCGACTACGCCGGCATCGAGCTGCCGGACCGCTACGTGTTCGGCTTCGGCATGGACGTCAACGAGACCCTGCGCTGCGTGCCGGCGATCTACGCAATGAAGGAGTAACGGCGCAGCTGCCTGCGGCGCGTCTTCTTCCACCGCCGGCATCCTCGGATGCCGGCGTTCGTCTTTCCATGGAGTGCTTTGAATGCAACAGATCGCCCTGGCCGTGATCGGCGGTACCGGTGTCTACAACCTGGCCAAGCTCGACGACGTGCAGACCCACGAGGTCGACACCCGCTTTGGCCGCCCGTCCGGCCCGGTGCGCGTGGGCACGCTGCTCGGTCATCGCGTGGCGTTCCTGGCGCGGCATGGCGAGGGGCACTCACTGCCGCCGCACAAGATCAACTACCGCGCCAACCTGGCCGCACTGCAGCAGCTGGGCGCGCAGCGCGTGCTGGCATTGAACACGGTGGGTGGCATCACCGAAGACTTCGGCCCGCGCGTGCTGGCCTGCCCGGACCAGATCATCGACTACACCTGGGGCCGCATCAGCACGATCTGTGAAGAAGAAGGCACCGACGTGGTCCACGTCGATTTCGGCCACCCCTATACGCCGATGCTGCGCAGCAAGATCCTGGCGGCAGCGAAAGTGACCGGCGTCACGGTCCATGACGGTGGCTGCTACGGCGCGACGCAGGGCCCGCGCCTGGAGACCATCGCCGAGATCGCCCGCATGCGCCGTGACGGCTGCGACCTGGTAGGCATGACCGGCATGCCGGAGGCCGCGCTGGCACGCGAGCTGGGGCTGGATTACGCCTGCCTGGCAATCATCGCCAACTGGGCCGCCGGCTGCGGTGATGGCGAGGAGATTACGATGGCCGAAGTACTGGCGAACGTGCAGGCGGCCAGCAACGGACTTCCGGAACTGGTGGGCGAATTGGCGCGGGGGTGATTGTCTTCCCCGAGCAAGCTTTGCATACTCAGCTTGTGCGCGGGTTCAGCGTACACCACCCATTCATTGCATAAGGTCTCGCATCACCATGCCGAACGGTACCGTCAAGTGGTTCAACGACGCCAAGGGATTTGGCTTCATCTCGCCGGAGGATGGCAGCGCCGACGTGTTCGCGCACTTCTCCGCCATCAACTCCAAGGGCTTCCGCAGCCTGCAGGAAGGCCAGCGTGTCACCTATGACGTGACCCAGGGCCCGAAGGGTGCCCAGGCTTCGAACATCACGCCGGCCGAGTGATCCACTCGACAGTGCGTTGAAAACCCCGCTCCGGCGGGGTTTTTTTTGCGTCGCGACGGGGATTGCGGCGCTGTGGGCAGGGTTCCAGGTGGCCATCCGGATTTGCGCTCGGGCACAATGCGCCGATGAAGGAACGACTGCGCATCGCCGTGATCGGCTACGGCACCGCTGGACAGGCATTGTCCATCCTGCTCTCTCGTGATGGTCACGAGGTGGAGATCTTCGAACGCGTGCCCTCGCCGGGGCCGGTTGGCGCCGGCTTCCTGCTGCAGCCCAGCGGCCTGCAGGTGCTGTGGCAGATGGGCCTGCTTGATGCCGTGCGCGCGCATGCGGCGCCGGTGCACCGTCTGTATGGCGATACACCGTGCGAGCGCACGGTGATGGACATGCGCTATGACGGCCTGGACGCGCGCCTGCACGGCCTCGGCATGCAGCGTGGGGCGCTGTTCTCGCTGCTGGACGGGGCGCGTGCGGGTGCGGGCCAGCTGCATGCCGGCGTCACCATCGCCGCAGTGGATGCCGCACAGGGCCGCCTGCATGACAGTGAGGGCCGCATGCATGGGCCGTTCGACCTGGTGGTGGCCGCCGATGGTGCGGCTTCGACGCTGCGCGGCTCGATCGAAGGCGGCACCAGGCTGGACCGCGTGTATCCCTGGGGCGCACTGTGGTGCCTGCTGCCGGCCGAGGACTGGCCGCACCTGCAGGAGCTGCGGCAGCGCTACGTGGCCGCGCGCAAGATGATCGGGCTGCTGCCGGTCGGTACGCGGCCAGGTGATGACACGCCGCGCCTGAGCTTCTTCTGGAGCCTGCCACGCGCCGACTTCGAACGATGGCAGGCCGATGGCATGACGCCCTGGCTGGACGAGCTGCACGCGCTGTGGCCGCAGGCCAGCGCGCGCTTTGCGCATCTGCATGATGCCGGCCAGCTGGCGCGCGCGGTCTACCGTGACGCCGTGATGACGCGCTGGCATTGCGGCCGCATGGTGCTGGCCGGCGATGCCGCACATGCGATGAGCCCGCAGCTGGGGCAGGGCGTGAACATGGCGCTGCTCGATGCGCTGGCATTGCGCGATGCCGTGCGCGCACATGGCGGGGGAGGCGCTGCATTGCAGGCCTACCAGGCGCAGCGCAGGGCGCACGTTGCGGTCTACCAGCGCTGGAGCCGTTGGCTGACGCCGCTGTTCCAGTCTGATCGCGATGCCTGGGCAAAGGCGCGCGACGTGCTGCTCGGGCCGATGGGGCGCCTGCCGGGTGGGCGTGGCCACATGCTGCGCGTGCTCAGCGGTACCCAGCATGGCTGGTTCGGTTCGCTTGCGCTGGATCCGGCATTTGTCGACGCGTTGGCTGCAGGGGCGCAGATGCCTGGCATCAGCGCGATCACTGCGAATGCGTGAAGCGCGCTGTCACGCGAATTAACGGTTGCCTCACCGTGTATATGCGAGAAGTAGGTTGCACGCGATTGCGCGTCGCCCGTTTTCCTTTCCGTGATTGACATCGCGCGTGGCCCGGGCGGCGTTGCCGTTGCGGCCTGTCGCGGCCCGGACGTGCCGCCTGTTGTTGAAGAGGAGGACGCCATGTGGTTCGCGGTCGAGGAGCTGGAATCGGAAATCTGCAAGCTGCGCGGACTGTTGCAGATGCTGCACGAGGACCAGCCCGACGTACTGGAGGACGTGTTCGAATTCCATGTGGGCAGCTTGATCAGTCATGCATCGCCGGAGCACCACGGACGCATCCGCGCCTGCGCACAGGAGATGCTGGCGGCAATCCAGGCCTTGCCGCGGCGACGTGAAGTTGACACGCCTGAGTTCCAGTTGATGCCGCAGCTGGACATTCGTCCGGCCTGATTCAAGCCACTGGCAGTTCCACCAGGCCGTTTTCCACGCAGGCGATCATCTGTTCGCCGCTGGCGGGAGCAGGAACGATTCCGGCGGTGAACGCGGAAAAGGCCGGCAGGACCGTCATCCGCTCGCGCAGCCAGAAGGCCGGGAAGCGCCGGCGCAATGCGGGCAGTGCGACCTGCGGATGCAGGTGGCCTGCGACCACGTGCCACGCCGGGTCTGCGCACGGTTCATGGCGCAGCAGGAAGGGCGCCAGCCGCACCTCCTCGTGGATATGCACCTGCAGCTGGGCATGCGGTAGCTGCCGGTCATGATTTCCGCGCAGGACATGCACGTCCAGTGCGGTGTTGCGTTCGCGCCAGCCGAGCCATTGCTGGTACCAGGCGGCGCGATGCGCCGGCCCATGCAGGATGTCGCCCAGGATCCACAGTTCGCGGCAGGCGTGCCTGTCCAGCAGACCCTGCAGGCGTTGCAGGTCTTCGCCGGTTCCGCCGCTGGGCAGCGCGATGCCGGCGCGGCGGAACACATCGGCCTTGCCCAGGTGCAGGTCCGCGATCAGCAGCGCCTGCCGCGCCGGCCAGTAGAGTGCGCGTGCCCCCGCCAGGGTCACCGGTTCGCCGGCAAGCAGCAGCGGTATTTCATCGGCCATGGCGACGTTCCAGCTGCTGGGCCGCGCGTTGCACGCGGGTACGCCAGTCCTCGTTGCTGAACTGTCCGCGCAGGCGTTCGGCCCACAGTGGAAAGCCCAGGGGCGTCAGCGATGCAGGGCGCTGCATCGACATGCGTCGCGCGCCGATCCGGACCAGCACCTGGCGTAGCCCCGGCAGGTCAAGGCTGTCATGCAGCACTTCGCGTTCGGCCAGCGCCAGCAGCAGGTGCTCGGGGTCATGCTCGCGCAATACGTCATACAGCAGGCCCGCCGAGGCCTGCAGCTGGCGCAGCGATCGCGGCATACCCCCCGGCAGGCTGGGTACCAGCAGGCCTGCGACGCGCGCGATGCCACGGAACTGGCGCCGCGCAAGCTCGCCCAGGTTCACCGCCGCACGCAGATCGTCCAGCAGTTGATCGGTGGTGAACAACGCATGCCATTGCGCCGCGTCCAGGTCGATCGCCTGCGCCGGTGCCAGCACCAGGCCGTGATCATTCACGGCATAGCCGATGCTGTTGCGTTGCTGGCGGGTGCAGCGCAGTGCCAACAGGGCGGCCAGCGCCTCGTGCACGTGGCGTCCGGCGAAGGGATAGACGAAGAGGAACTGGCCTTCGCGGCGGCGTACGTCCTCCAGCAGCACGTGGTCCGGGCCGGGAAGCGCCGACACCTGCTGCTGAAGTGCCAGCAGCGGTGCCAGCCAGCGCGCTTCCGCACTGTCGTCGGCGCCTGACAGCACCGACTCCAGTTCGCTGCCGAGTGCCATCGACAGCGGCAGCTGGCCTCCCTGCCAGCGGGGCACGACACCTTCACCGCGCCCTCGTGCCAGCCGCACGAAGGCGGTCATGTCGCGCAGCTGCACCAGCTCCAGCAGGCGTCCGGCGAACTGGAAGCGGTCTCCGCGGCGCAGGCGGCTGGCGAACTGTTCCTCCACGGCGCCGAGGCCGGCCCCGCGCAGGAACTGCACGCGCACGCTGCCATCGCTGCTGATGGTGCCGATCGACAGCCGGTGGCGTAGTGCCTGGCGCCGGTCGTGCATCCGGTAGCGGCCATCGGCGTCCTGCACGACCTTGTGGAAGTCAGGGTACTGGGCCAGGGCCTGGCCCCCCTGCACGATGAAAGTCAGCACGGCCTGCCACTGGTCCTCGGCCAGGGATGCGAACGCATGGGTGCGCCGGACCTGCGCCAGCAGCGCATCACCGTGGAAGCCACCGGCCAGGGCACGGCTGACCGCATGCTGGGCCAGAACGTCCAGCGACAGCATCGGCGGCCTGCGTGCTTCGACCACGCCTTCGGCCAGTGCGCGACGCACGGCTGCGTACTCGGCCAGTTCCAGCGCATGGCTCGGCACGCAGAGGATCGCGCCACTGGCACCGGGACGATGGCGCGCACGTCCGGCGCGCTGGCGCAGGCGGGCGACGCCCTTCGGGCTGCCCAGCTGCAGTACCTGTTCGACCTCGGGAAAGTCCACGCCGAGGTCGAGGCTGGAGGTGGCGACCACGCAGCGCAGCGTTCCTGCACGCAGCCCGTCCTCCACCTGCTGGCGCAGCGCCGGATCCAGCGAACCGTGGTGCAGCGCGAGCGTGTCGTGTTCCTCGGGCCAAACCGACGCCAGCGCCTGATGCCACAGTTCTGCCTGTGCACGGGTGTTGGTGAAGAGCAGGCTGCTGCGTGCCTGCATCAATGCGTCCAGCACCCGCGGCAGTTGGGCCAGGCCCAGGTGCCCGGCCCAGGGAAAGCGTTCACCGGGTTCGGGCAGCAGGCTGCGCACCGTGGTCGCACGCGGGCGCACGCCCTGCACGATCGGCGCGTCGGGCTGTCCGGGCAGCAGCACGTCGCGCGCCTCATCCAGATTGCCCAGCGTGGCCGACAGCCCCCACAGCTGCAATGCAGGCGCGGCATCGCGCAGCACGGCCAGATTCAACTGCAGCAGGACACCGCGCTTGTTGCCCAGCAGTTCGTGCCATTCGTCCACCACCACGCAGCGCAGCTGGCGCATGCGCGGCAGCGTATCCGGATAGCTCAACAGCAGCGCCAGCGATTCCGGCGTCGTGACCAGTACGTCGATGCGGCCCTCGCGTGCCTGTCGTCGTTCGCGGTTGCTGGCGTCACCGCTGCGCAGGCCGACACGCCATCCAAGCCCCAGCCCATCGACCACGGCCTGCAGTGCACGCGTGGTGTCGCTGGCCAACGCGCGCAAGGGCGTCACCCACAGCACCTGCAGCGGGCGTACCGCACTGGCGCGGCGGGGCGAAGGCGGTGGGTCGATCATGGCCTGCAGCAGCGGTCCCCCGAACATCGCCAGTGTCTTGCCGCTGCCTGTGGGCGTGTGCAGCAACCCGGATCCGCCGGCGAGATAGTGCCGCCACATCGCGCGCTGGAACGGCAACGAGCGCCAGCCTTTCGACGCGAACCAGTCTTCCAGCCGGCGTAGTGCCTGGCTGCGGTTCATCGCGCCAGCGCCTGCAGGGTAGCCAGCTGATCGGCCTCGCTGGCTGGCTTGTCGTGGCGCCAGCGCAGGATGCGTGGAAAGCGTACGGCGATACCGGACTTGTGCCGGCTGCTGCGGTTGACCGCCTCGAAGCCCAGTTCGAAGACGTGTTCGGGGCGTACGCTGCGCACCGGGCCAAAGCGCTCGCGGGTATTGGCGCGGATCCAGCGATCAAGCGCGAGGATCTCCTTGTCATCCAGGCCCGAATAGGCCTTGGCCACCGGTACCAGCGTGTCGCCGTCCCAGACGCCGAAGGTGTAGTCGGTGTACAACGTGCTGCGCCGCCCATGGCCTGCCTGCGCGTACAGGAGCACTGCATCGATGGTGAGCGGATCGACCTTCCATTTCCACCAGTCACCGCGGCGTCGCCCGGCCTGGTAGGGCGAGGCACGACGTTTCAGCATCAGCCCTTCCACGCCACGTTCGCGTGCCACATCGCGCATCGCCGCTGCCTGCGGCCAGTCTTCGGCGGCAACGTCGGGTGAGAGCTGGATCCGTGCATCACCCAGGGCACCGACGACGTCGGCAAGCCGTGCACGCCGTTCCCGCAACGGCAACTCACGCAGGTCCGCGCCATCGTGTTCCAGCAGGTCATAGGCGAGCACGCGCACCGGCGTGTTGCGCAGGGTAGCCGCACCGGGCTTGCGGCGCTGGATGCGGGTCTGCAGCGCGGTGAATGCACGCGGCAGGTCCGTGGCTTCGTCCCAGGCCAGCAGCTCTCCGTCCAGCACGCAGCCATCGGGAAGCGCCATCGCCGCCTGTTCGATTTCGGGGAAGCGACCATCCAGCCGCTCTTCGCCGCGTGACCACAATGCGACCTCGCCGCGCCGGCGCAGCAGCTGCAGGCGGATGCCATCCCACTTCCATTCCAGCAGCCAATCTTCGATGGGGCCAAGGCGTTCGGCAGGATCGCCTTCCAGTGGCGAGGCGAGGAAGAACGGGTAGGGTTGCTGCCGGTCCAGTGGCAGCTCATCCGGCGACAGCAGCTGGCCCAGCAGTGCGGGCGAGGGCACCCACTCGCCAAGCATGCGCTGGGCGATGCGCGCGATGTCCAGCCCGGACCACTCCGCCAGTGCCTGCTGCACCAGCCGCTGCGAGACGCCAACGCGCAGGGCGCCGGTCAGCAGCTTGTTGAACACCAGGCGTTCGCTGCTGCACAGCTGCTGCCAGCCCGCGACGACCGCCGCACGGCGTACCGCTTCGGGCTGGTTGGCCACCGCCAGCAGATGCTGTTCGATCCAATCCGCCAACGCACGGTCGGCGGCGGGCTGGGATGGATCATCCAGCAGCAGGGTCAACGTTTCGGCCAGGTCACCGACCTGCGCATAGCTGTCTTCCACCAGCCATGGCGGCAAGCCGGATTCTTCGGCAATCCAGGCGCGCAGTTCGCCACTGGCGGCGATCTTGCGGCGTGCGCCGCCCACCTTGCCACCGCTGAGCAGGTACAACGCCCACGCCGCATCGTGCGCGCCTGCCTGGCGGAAGTAATCGATCAATGCCGCACGCTTGTCCAGCGTGGCGGTGCTGCGGTCCAGGCGCTGGTAGAGCGCCGCGAAGGCCTTCATTCCTCGCTCCCGAAATCGGTACGGAAGGCTTCAGCCGCTACGCCGCGCTCGCGCAGGAAGGGAATCAACGCATCGGTATTGCCATGGGTGGCGATCACCCGCTGCGCGCCGGTCTGTTCGATGGTCTGCAGCAGTGCGGGCCAATCGGCGTGATCGGAAATGACGAAGCCACGATCGACGTTGCGGCGACGCCGGTTGCCGCGCAGCTGCATCCAGCCCGAGGCGAAGCCCAGCTGGTAGCGGCCGAAGCGGCGCATCCACGGCGTGCCGGCGGCCGAGGGCGGGGCGAGGATCAACTGGCCGGCGGCATCCGGCTGGCGACCCTGCTCGGCCACCGCCAGCGTCTCCAGCATTGGCACGTTGGCCTGCCGATACACCTCCACACCATTGGCGATGGCACCGTGCAGCCAGGCCGGGCGATCGTCCAGCGGCAGCAGTTCGGCCAGTACCCGTTGCGCCTTGCCCAGTGCATAGCACAGCAGGATGGCAGCTTCGCCGCGCTGTTCGCATTCGCGGCGCCACGCCACGATCTCCGCAGCGACGGTGGGCGTGTCCGGCCAACGATAGATCGGCAGGGCAAAGGTGGCCTCGGTGATGAAGGCATCGCAGGGCACCACTTCGAACGGCGCACAGGTTGGATCAGGCTGGCGCTTGTAGTCGCCGGACGCCACCCAGACCTGCTGCCCGTCGTCGATGCGCACCTGCGAAGACCCCAGTACATGGCCGGCGGGATGCAGCGATACCTGCACCCGGCCCAGGCGGAACGGCACGCCCTCGGCATGCGCCTGCACCGGCACATCGCCCAGGCGCCAGCGCAGGATCGGCAGGCTGCCGTCGCTGCAGTGGTATTCGCCCATGCCCGGGCGTGCGTGATCGCCGTGGCCATGGGTGATGACCGCGCGCGGGACCGGTCGCCAGGGATCGATGTGGAAATCACCGGCGGCGCAGTACAGCCCTTCGGGGCGCAGGACCACCAGATCGTCATTGACTGCCATGCGGTCACTGTGGCCGGCCGCTCGTGCACAGGGTGAGAATCGGCCTGAACACGGGCTTGGCAGGCGATGCGGCACAATCGGACCGCAGATCTCTTGCCGCCAGGACGGACCGGATGAGTGGACCCAGCTTCAGCAGCAATGCGCCCTACGAAACCCATGTGGTGCTGAACCAGCCGCCGTCGTTCGCGGGGCGCCAGTTGTGGACCGATGACGTGGCGCTGATGGAGGCGGTGCAGCGCGAAGGCGCTGGCGGCTTCGCGCCGCGGCTGGCGGTCTATGGTGCGCTGGCGGGTGACGAACTGTACGGGCTCGGCTTCGATGCCAACCGCGATCGGCCGCGCCTGCGCACGCATGATGCGCAGGGCCATCGCATCGATACGGTGGAGTTCCATCCGGCCTATCACCAGTTGATGGGCACAGCGAAATCGCACGGGGTCGCCGGGTTGTCCTGGCACGAGCCGCAACCGGGCGGGCATGTCGCGCGCGCGGTGTTGAGCTACCTGCACCACCAGGCCGAGGCTGGCACCAGTTGCCCGTTGACGATGACCCATGCGGCAGTTGCAGTGCTGCACACGCAGCCGCACCTGGCCGAGTGGGCGCGCAAGGCCGCAGCGCCGGTCTATGACCCGCGCGATGTACCGGTGGCGGACAAGGCCGGCATCACGCTGGGCATGGGCATGACCGAGAAGCAGGGAGGCTCGGATGTGCGTGCCAACAGCACGCGCGCTGAACCGATCGATGGCGAGCGCTATCGCCTGGTCGGTCACAAGTGGTTCTTTTCCGCACCGATGTGCGATGGCTTCCTGGTGCTGGCGCAGGCGCCGGGAGGACTGACCTGCCTGCTGATGCCGCGCCGGCTGGCCGACGGCGACCGCAACGCATTCCGGTTGATGCGCTTGAAGGACAAGCTTGGCGATTGGGCCAATGCCTCCAGCGAAGTCGAGTTCTGCGGGGCGCAGGCGTGGCGCGTGGGCGAGGAGGGACGGGGCGTGGCCACCATCATCGGCATGGTGATGATGACCCGCCTGGACTGCATGCTGGGCGCGGCGGCGGAAATGCGCATGGCGCTGGCGCAGGCGCTGCATCACGCACGTCATCGCCGCACGTTCGGCAAGCTGCTGGTCGAGCACCCGTTGATGACCAATGTGCTGGCCGACCTGGCACTGGAGTCGGAAGCGGCCACAGTGCTGTCGATGCGCATCGCGCGTGCGGTGGACCGGGCCGGCGTGGATGCCAACGAAGCCGCGTTGGCGCGTGTGGGGACGGCGCTGGGCAAGTACTGGTTGTGCAAGCGCGCGCCGGCCTTCGTCAATGAAGCACAGGAATGCCTGGGCGGCGCGGGCTATGTGGAGGAATCGATGCTGCCGCGGCTGTACCGGCAGGCACCGTTGAATTCGATCTGGGAAGGAAGCGGCAACATCCAGTGTCTGGACGTGCTGCGCGCGCTGGCGCGCGAACCGGAGGCGCTGGCGGCGCTGCGCGCTGAACTGGCGGCGGTGGCCGATCGTGATGCGCGCTACGCAGCGGCTTTGCAGCGGTGGGCAGCAGCACCGCCACCGGATGAGTCGCAGGCGCGGCTGTTCTGCGAGCGCACAGTGCTGTTGTTGCAGGCCGCGCTGCTGTTGCGTGCGCAAAGTCCGATGGCAGAGGCGTTCGTGCGCAGCCGGCTGCAAGCGGAGCATGGGCTGGTGTTCGGGACCCTGCCGACGGGCGTGGATCTGTCGGCGATGCTGGTGCGCGCGCTGCCGTAGGAGCGCCCACCACGGAATCAACGGAAAAAACGCAAAGCGAAAAGCAGAAAAGCCGCGGCAGTGCCGCGGCTTTTCCTGTAGCGCCGGGCCCATGCCTGGCTGCCGGTACGCCTCAGTGCTTGGCTTCTTCCTTGGCGGCGTTCGCCTTCGCGTCATTGGCGACATCGCGGGCCTTGTCGGCCACCTTCTGTGCGGCGTTGGCAGTCGCGTCGCTGGCGTGTGCGGCGGCGTCGGTTGCGGCGTCCTTGGCCTTGTCGGCAGCGTTGGCGGTGGCGTCTGCAGCCTTGTCCAGCGCCTGCTGGGTATCGGCGGCGGCCTGCTCGGAGGCTGCAGCGGTCTTGTCGGCGGCGTCACGGGTAGCTTCTGCCGCCTTGTCGACGGCATCGCGGGCAGCCGCGCCGGCGCTGTCAGCGGCCTGCTGCGCGTCCTGCTTGGCCTGTTCGGCTTCCGGGCCCTTGCAGGCGGCCAGGGCCAGCAGCAGGGAGGCGGCCAGCAGGGTGGTGGTGATCGGGCGAATCTTCATGGCGGTCTCCGGTACTGCAATGGATGGGGACGCCAGCCTATTCATGCCGTTGTGAAGGCGGGGTCGCGATGCCCGCGCCGCGAGGTGGCAGTGGCGCAAAGAAAAAGCCGCTGGCGAACCAGCGGCTTTTCCGGAACAGCGTGAAGAAAGAAGTTATTACTTCTTGGCTTCTTCAGCAGCGTCCTTGGCCTGCTCAGCGGTAGCTTCGGCAGCCTTGGCAGCGTCCTTGGCTTCGCCAGCAGCAGCGTCGGTCGCGGCAGCAGCGGTGTTGGCAGCAGCGTCGGTCGCAGCGTCAGCAGCGGTGGCGGCGGTGTTGGCAGCCTGCTGGGCAGCGTCGGCGGTCTGGGCGCCGGCAGCGGCGGCCTGGTCGGCAGCAGCCTGGGCTTCGGTGGCGGCTTCGTTGGCCGAAGCAGCGGCGTCCTGGGCAGCTTCCTGCTTCGAGCAGGCGGCCAGGGCCAGAGCCAGGGACATCGCGACCAGCAGCTTGTTGATGCTCATTGTGTAAATCCTCGTCGTTAGAATTAGGCAACGCGCATGCTGCGCGCCGACAACATGATGACAAGCCAAGATTGGGTGTCAAGCGATCCCGCATTCATTTTTGCGAAATCATCGTTAAATCTTTTTAAATCAATTCGATGGCGATTGCCGTTGCTTCGCCGCCACCGATGCACAGGGTGGCAATGCCGCGCTTGCCACCGCGCGTGCGCAGGGCGTTGACCAGGGTCACCACCAGGCGTGCACCGGAGGCACCGATGGGATGACCCAGCGCGCAGGCACCGCCATTCACGTTCAGCTTGTCGTGCGGGATGCCCAGCTCACGCATCGGCGCCATTGCCACCACGGCAAAGGCCTCGTTGATCTCGAACAGGTCGATCTGGTCCAGCGACCAGCCGGTCTTGGCCAGCAGCGTGTGGATCGCGCCGATCGGGGCGGTGGTGAACCACTCCGGTTCCTGCGAATGGGTGGCGTGGCCGACGATGCGGGCCAGCGGAGTGATGCCACGGGCGGCCGCGTCTTCCTCGGTCAGCAGGACCACCGCGGCGGCGCCGTCGGAGATGCTGGAGGAACTGGCGGCGGTGACGCTGCCGTCCTTCTTGAAGGCCGGACGCAGGGTCGGGATCTTGGCGATATCCGAGCGCCCCGGCTGCTCGTCGGTGGCGACCTCGACGTCACCCTTGCGGGTGGCTACCTTCACCGCGACGATCTCGTCGGCGAACGCACCGTTGGCCTGTGCGGCCTGCGCGCGCTTGACCGATTCGATCGCGTAGGCGTCCTGCTCCTCGCGGCTGAACTGGTACTTGTCCACGGCGCATTCGGCGAATTCGCCCATGGCCTTGCCGTCATAGGCGTTGACCAGGCCGTCGTGGGCCATGTGGTCGACCGCCTGGAAGTTGCCGAAGCGGTTGCCGGTACGGGAGTTCGGCAGCAGGTGCGGGGCGTTGGACATCGATTCCATGCCACCGGCGACCACGATGCTGGCCGAACCGGCCTTGATCAGGTCATGGCCGAGCATGATGGTCTTCATGCCCGAGCCGCACACCTTGTTGAGGGTGGTGGCGCCGGTCGACAGCGGAATGCCGGCGGCGATCGCCGCCTGGCGGGCGGGCGCCTGGCCGAGGTTGGCCGGCAGCACGCAGCCCATGAGGACCTCGGAGACGTCGCTGGCCGGTACGCCCGACTGTTCCAGGGCGGCAGCGATGGCGGCCGCGCCGAGGGTGGGGGTCGGCACGCCGTTGAACTGGCCGAGGAAGGAGCCGATGGCGGTGCGCTTGGCGGCGGCGATGACGATGTTGGACATGGCAATCTCGTTGATGCGTAAGCAATGTTCGGAAAGGAGACCGCGGACGTTGGAAGCGCCCCGGTTTCCCGGCAGACTGCGTGGGGGTCGGCCCAAGTATAGAGGGTCGGGGAGGGCCGCCGCTGGGCGGCACCGCACGCCTGCCGGGATGTAGGCAGGTCAACGTTCATGGGAAGGAATCGATGGAACGCACGACGATGGTTAGGTCCGCGCTGGCAACGGCGCTGGCGATGGCAATGACGGCATGTGGCGGCGGCGGAGGCGGCGGCAATGTCCGCATCGATCCCCCTCCGACCACCCCCACACCCCCAACGACGCCCCCTCCGACGGCACCGCCTCCGGCCAAGCCGCAGGAACCGGCCTTCGACGCGCACCTGTCAGTGACCAATGCGCGTGCCGCACAGGCCGTCGGCCTGACCGGGCAGGGCGTGCGCATCGGCATCGTCGACTCGGGCGTGCAGCGCAACGCAGCGGCATTGAACGGGCGGGTGGTGGGCAACCTCAACTACATCGATCCGGCGCGCAACAACCTGCTGGTGGACGACGTGGTGGGCCACGGCACGGCGGTAGCCAGCCTGGCCGCCGGCGCGCCGGTGGGAACCTGGCCGGGCGGCATCGCCCCCGGTGCGCAGATCGTTTCGGCGCGGATCATCGCCGACAAGCCGCCGGTCGATGACGGCAGCGGCAAGGGCAATTCCTTCAGCGGTCCGCTGGGCGTGGCGCAGGTCCACCAGGACCTGATCAGCTACAACGTGAAGGTGATGAACAACTCGTGGGGCGGCCTGTACTGGACCGACCTGCCGACCACCGCGCAGGTGGCGGCCGAGTACCGTCCGTTCGTCATCAACCATGGCGGCCTGGTGGTGTTCGCGGCCGGCAACGATGCGCGCACCGAACCGAGCAGCCTGGCCGCCCTGCCCAGCCAGCTGGGCGTTGCCGGCTCGCTGCCGGCGGCCGACCTGGAGCGCGGTTGGCTGGTGGCGACCGCAGTGGATCCCTATGCACCGGGCACGCTGGCCAGCTACGCCAATGCCTGCGGGCAGGCGGCGCGCTATTGCCTGGCGGCGCCGGGCAGCGCGGTCTATCCCGATGCCAATGGCAGCACCTACTACTGGAACTACGGGACGTCCTTCGCCGCCCCGTTGATCTCCGGCGCCGCCGCGCTGGTCTGGCAGCGCTACCCGTACTTCGACAACAACCTGGTGCGGCAGACCCTGCTGGGCACGGCCAAGGACATCGGCGCGCCCGGCGTGGATGCGGTGTTCGGCTACGGCCTGCTCGACATCTCGCGGGCGATCAAGGGCCCGGGCCGCTTCGACTGGGGTGATGTAGTGGCCAATGTCGATGCGCCATCGAGCGGCTCGCTGTGGAGCAACGACATCGTCGGCAGCGGCGGCCTGGTCAAGCAGGGCGGGGGCACCCTGGTGCTCGCAGGCAACAACAGCTACAGCGGCGCCACCCGCATCGAACGCGGCATCCTGTCGCTGCAGAACGGCGGTGTCATCCGTTCCAACGTGACCATCCTTGGCCAGCCCGACCCGGATTCGACCGGCCTGCAGTTCAATGGCGGCACGCCGCGCGTGATCGGCAACGTGGTCAACGGCAGCAGCGTGTTCCTGACCACCGGCAGCACCACCGGCACCATCGAGGGCAACTACACGCAGCAGGCGGGTGGCCAGTTGATGATCGCGCTCGGTGCCAATGCGCTGCAGGTGACCGGCACGGCCTCGATCAATGGTGGCGTGCGCGTGCATGGCTTCGTCTCCGGCTACGTGCCGCAGAACGGCAGCCGCCAGGACCTGGTCCATGCGGCCGGTGGCCTGAGCGGCACCTTCAGCAGCCCGGCCTCCTCCAGCGGCCTGCAGGGCCTGTCGCTGCTGCAGAGCAGCTATGGCTATGACAGCAACACTGCCTGGTTGAACCTGACCCAGGTGAGCGTGACGGCGGCGGCGACCGGGCTCGCGGCCTCGGCGCAGTCCGCGGCGCAACGACTGGAAGGTGCGTTCAGCGCCCTCGATGGCAGTCCTGCGCTGCAGGGCTCGGCCTTCGGCACGGCGGCCGGTGCGCTGCAGTGGACCGGCGGTGGCAGCGAGGGCCTGGCAGCCAGCCTGCAGAGCCTGTCCGGGCAGGCGCATGCGCGGGCCGAGTCGGCCACCTTCGACAGCATCGACATGTCGCGCCGTGCGATCGCCGAGCGCTTCGATCGCGTGCAGGCGGCGCCGCGCCTGCGCGGGGCCTGGCAGAGCGCGCTCGGTGAGGCCGGGCAGGGCAGTTTTGCCGGCAATGCCGCCGACAGCCGTGGCTGGATGGCCGGCCAGGACCTGCCGCTGGGCAGCAATGGGCTGATGGGCGTGGCCTTTGGCGAGACCCGCAGCAATGGTGGCAGCAGCTTCGGCGGCGATCGTGGGCGTGATCGCCAGGCGCAGGCACAGTTGTACGCCGGTTGGAACCTGGGCCGGGGCTATGCGCTGGCGCAGGTCGGCAGCGGCCAGTTCACCCGTGCGCTGGATCGCCAGTTGCTGCTGGGCGCCGGTGCCTATGGTGTTTCCGCACGTTACGGCGGACGCTTCAGCAGTGCCAGCGTCGAAGGCGGCTATCGTTTTGGCCGCGCGGGCGCGTCGTTGACACCGTATCTGGGTGCCAGCACCACGCGCGTGGATACCGATGCCTTCAATGAGCTGGGTGGTTTCGGCTTCGGCCTGCGTGGCGACGCCAACCGCGTGCAGCGCAGCCAGATGCTGGCCGGTATCCGCGGCGAGCGCGGCTGGGGGCGCTGGACGCTGCGCGGGCACGCCGAGTGGCAGCAACGGCTCGACGGTGCCGATGCGGACTGGCAGGCCAGCTTCGTTGGTGTCGATGCCTGGGCACCCCTGGCGGGATGGGACGCACCGCGTGGCAGTGCGCTGTTCGGCGTGGCGCTGGAGTCGTGGTGGGGCCGCAATGGCCGCCTGAGCCTGGGCTTCGACCAGCGCGTCGGTGGCGAGGGCGCGCGCCAGGCGGCGCTGCGCTACAGCACCGGGTTCTGAGCGGGAGGTCGCGCCGGGACGTCAGCTCCGGCGCGACATCGGCAGGCTCAGCCGCCGCGCAGGTTGCCCAGGCGCGGGGTGCTGCGGCCCAGCGGCATCTTCAGCTTGCCGATCGACAGGATGCGGCTTTCGGCGATGCGGTCGGCCGCACGCTGCGGCGCGATGTTCTCGCGCTGCGACAGTTCGAAGATGCGGGTGAGGTTGTGATAGATGCTGCGGATCAGGCGCATCGCGCGTTCGCGGTTGTAGCCATCGATCTCCAGCGACACGTTCATCACGCCGCCAGCGTTGACCGCATAGTCCGGCGCATACAGGATGCCGCGCGCATGCAGTTCATCGCCGATTTCCAGGCTCGACAGCTGGTTGTTGGCGGTACCGCAGATGATCTTGGCCTTGATCCGCGGCAGGGTGTCGGCGTTGATGGCGCCTTCCAGCGCGCACGGTGCGAACACGTCGGCGTTCACTTCGTGGATCTCGTCGGGCTTGACCGCTTCGGCGCCGAAATCGCTGACCGCGCGATCAACCAGTGCGCTGTCCAGGTCGGTGACATACAGCTTGGCACCGCGGTCGCGCAGCAGTTTCACCAGCTCCATGCCGATGTGGCCCAGGCCCTGCACCGCGATGCTGGTCTTGCCCACTTCCTCGTGGCCGAACTTGAAGCGCATCGCCGCCATCAGCGCCTGCAGCGCACCGTAGGCGGTGAACGGGGCCGGATCGCCGGAGCCGCCATGGACTTGGTGCACGCCGGTCACGAACTGGCTCTCCAGGTAGATGTTCTCCATGTCGTTGACGTCGGTGCCGACGTCTTCGGCGGTGATGTAGCGGCCGCCCAGCGAGTCGACGTAACGGCCGAAGGCGCGGAACAGCACCTCGGTCTTGTCCACCTTCGGGTCGCCGATGATCACCGCCTTGCCGCCACCGACGTTGAGGCCGGCCAGCGCATTCTTGTAGGTCATCGTCCGGCTCAGCCGCAGCACGTCGGCCAGTGCCTCGTCGGTGCTGGCGTAGGGGCGCATGCGCACGCCGCCCAGGGCCGGGCCCAGGGTGGTGTTGTGAATGGCGATGATCGCCTTCAGGCCGGCATCGTGGTTGTGGCAGAACACCACTTGTTCGTGGCCGGTGGTGGCGAGGGTTTCGAATAGCATGGCGTCTCCGATGGCGCGAACAGCGGCGAACTGCAGCGAACGGCCAGTGAACGGTAGGGTCCCAAAACAAAAAAAGCGACGTCGTCATGGCTGGGGGACGGGTCGCGCGGCGCCATTCTAGTCCATTCGCCCGGCCGTTGCCGTCGACGTCGGCGGCCGCCAGGTTAAAGAAGATGAAAGTGCGGCCGATGCTGCGACGACGGCGGGTGGCCGGATGGGCGTGAAGAGGCAGGGCGGTCAGTGACGGCAGGGGCATCACAACGACAGGGCGGGCGGCGATGACAGCGGCATGGTGGCGATCGCTGCGCGGCTGGCTGACACGTTCGACCGGGGCGGCACCGGCGCGGCTGGTTGCCGCATCCCGCCAGGCGGTGGCCGCCGCAGCCGCAAGCCTGCAGGGCGAGGCGCTGCCGTCGCCGGAGATCGCCGCTCACCTGCAACGTGGGCTGCATGCGCTTGCGTTGTACCCACGGCTGGCCGGCGAGCCAACGCCGGTGCAGGACCCAGGCCTGGGCGAGGCGGTGGCGCGCGCGCTGCAGGACCGCGACTGGGCGGCCAGGCAGTTGCCCCGCCGGCCGCAGCTGCTGCCGCAGCTGATCCAGACCGTCAACGACGATGCCGCCTCGGCCCGGGTGATGGCCGCGATCATCGGCCAGGACCCGGTGCTGACCGGCAACCTGCTGCGCATCGCCAACAGCCCGGCCTACAAGGTCCACGAGCGCCCGGTAGAGAGCCTGCAGCGGGCGGTGACCCTGGTCGGCACCGAGGGCGTGCGCCAGATCATCAGTGCGGTACTGGTGCAGCCGGTGATGCAGGTGCAATGCGAGGTGTTCCCGCAGTTCAGCGCGATCATCTGGGAGCACGCACTGCTGGCATCGCGTGCAGCGGCCGACCACGCACGCACGGTCACCTTCGGCGATGCCTTCGCCGCGCAGTGGCTGGGCCTGGTGCAGGGGCTGGGTGCGGCGCTGGTGATGCGCCAGCTGCTGCAGGAGGCACAGGCCCGTGGCGAGCCCGTGGAGCCGGCGTTGGCCCTGCAGCTGTTGCAGCAGTGGTCGTTGCCGCTGGCGCAGCGGGTCGCTGCCGCATGGGAGTTGCCTGAGCCGGTTCACCAGGCCTTGGCGGTGGATGCGGAAGGACCGTTGGCCGACAGCCTGCGCCTGGCCAGCGCGGCCGCAGCGGCCAGCCTGTTGTGTCGCCATGGGCATGCCAGCCAGAGCCGCATGCTGGCCCTGCTGGAGCAGCTGCCTTCGGCACCGCCGCATGCATTGCGCTGGATCTGGCGGCGCCTGCATGGGCGCAACGTGGAAACGCTGGACGAGGCCGGACAGGATGAGGCCACTCCGGCGTCCTGAGCGCTACAGCTGCGATTCCACCGGCAGCCAGCTGATCACCCGCGACAACCAGCGCTTGCGCGCCGTTGCCCCTGGCTCGGCCTCCACCCAGTGCGGTGGCGGTTCGCGCTCCAGCCAGCGCAACCGGCGGCGGTCGTCCAGTGCCAGCCACCAGCTGTGCCTGGGGTCAGCCAGGCGCAGGTATTCGTCCCGCAGCTGTGTACCCAGCACCGGATCGTCGAACAGCACACCCATTTCAGTGTTCAGGTAGGCCGAGCGCGGGTCCAGGTTGAAGGAGCCGACGAAACCGCGGCGGTCATCGATCAGGAATGCCTTGGTGTGCAGGCTCGCGCCGCTGCTGCCGAACACGCCGGCATCGCCCGACTGACCCTGTGCCTTCAGCTCGTACAGGTGGACGCCGGCTTCCAGCAGTGGCACGCGGTAGCCCATGTAGCCCCCGTGCACGGCGGCGACGTCGTTGGCGGCCAGCGAGTTGGTGACCACGCCCACCTGCACGCCCCGCCCGGCCATTGCCGAAAAGCCATCGAGGCCCTCGTTGCCGGGCACGAAGTAGGGCGAGATCAACAGGGCCTTGTGCCGGGCGGCCTGCAGCTCGCTGATCAGGGTCGACACCAGCCAGGTGGCGCGATCATCCCTGCGGTGCTTCATCGGCGGGTCCGACACGATGCGCACGGCACCGCTCCAGTGCAACGGCTCGGGGCTCGGGCGCTGCCGCTGGCGTGATTCGGCCACGCGCGCAAGGTAGGGGCGGGCCACGTCCCGCTGCGCCTCGTGGTCCGATTCGCGCACCAGCAGGCGCAGTTGTGCGTCGGTATGGAAGGCAAGCGCGGATACCGGGATGGCGGTTTCGCTGTTCCAGTAGTCGTCGAAGATCCGGTTGGCCTGCTCCACGGCGGGGCCGGCGACCAGCAGGTCCAGATCCTGGAAGTTCACGTCGGTGCGCGCGCTGAAGTACTCCTCGCCGATGTTGCGGCCACCGACGATTGCGACGCGGCCATCGGCGATCCAGCTCTTGTTGTGCATGCGGTGGTTCACGCTGAAGAAGCGCTGCACCATCTCCACCATGCGCAGGATGCCGGTCCGGTTGCGGAACGGGTTGTACAGGCGGATCTCGATGTTCGGATGGGCATCGAGCGCCATCATCAGCGCGTCCTTGTCCTTGGCATTCATGTCATCGAGCAGGATGCGCACGCGCACGCCGCGCTCGGCGGCGTCGTACAGCGCCTTGGCCATCAGGTGGCCGATCAGGTCGTCGTGCCAGATGTAGTACTGCAGGTCCAGGCTGCGGCCGGCCTGGGTGGTGATCATCGCGCGGGCGGCGAAGGCATCCATGCCATCGCTGAGGAAGGCCACGCCCGACTGGCCGGGATGGGCCGCCTGCAGCGGCACGATCTGCTGGTCGATGCGGGTCTGTGCCGGCTGCAGCGGCAGCACGTGCGAAGGCGCGCCATGCGCCTGCGGCGTGAGATGGTCGGCCAGCAGCAGCCCGGACAGGACCAGCAGCACCAGCACGGCGAGGATGATCGCGGCAACACGCAGCAGGCGTCGCCACAGCGGCTTGGGCAGGCTCATGCCCCGATGGTAGAGCCACGCCATGCGTGAAGGAATGCCTGCAGGATCGACAGGGGGTCAGAGCCCCTGCCTTCGGCACGGGATCCGACCCCCGGATCCCTCTCCACGGGAAAGGGCCCTGACCCGCACACCTCAGAACCGCTCGTCGCTGCCCAGGTAGCGCCACTGCCCCGGCGGCAGCGGCCCCAGCGCCACGCGTCCGATACGCAGGCGGCGCACGGCCGTGACCTGCAGGCCGGCGGCGCTGACCGCCACACGCAGCCCCTTGGCCGTCAGGCCCTTGCCGGCGAAGCGCAGGCGCTGCTCGCTCTGCCAGCTGACCTTGGCGCCGCCCGATTCCTGCTGCAGCCGCGCCATCAGCCACGGCCCGCGCTCGGGACCGCCTTCGGCCACTTCGATCAGGTATTCCTGCTCGGTACGGCCCAGGTTGCGCTGCAGGTGGGCCAGCGTGGCCGGATCCTGGCTGACCACCACCAGCCCGCTGTCGCTGGCCGGCAGCGAGGCGGCCAGCTGCAGGCCGTGGAAGTGACGCTGCAACGGGCGGATGTCGCTGGCATCAAGTTCGCTGCGGCTGTCACTGCTGACCAGGGCACACAGGGTTTCGGCGGCGACACCGGCCGGCTTGTGCAGCAGCATGCTGACCCGCTCGGCCTTTTCATCGCTGGCCTGTTCGGCCACCACGATCACCGCGCTGCCATCGACCGGGCGCTGCGGCTGTTCCACCACGTCGCCGTTGACCGTGACCCAGCCGCCCTCGATGTAGCGCCGCGCTTCGCCGCGCGGGATGCCGAGCAGGGCGGACAGGCGTTTGTCGAGACGGATCGGTTCCATGGCAGGCAGGTCGGGCAGGGGGCGCGCAGTGTAGCTGCTGCGGCCGGTCAGCGCTGGCCGCGGTTGGCCAGCTCGGTCAGGTACAGGCGGGTATCGAACTCCAGCTGCAGGTAGTCCGGCTCCATGTGCTGGCACAGCTGGTAGAAGGCCTTGTTGTGGTCGGCTTCCTTCAGGTGGGCCAGCTCATGCACCACGATCATGCGCAGGAACGCCGCGGGTGCCTGGCGGAACACGGTCGCGATGCGGATCTCGCGGCTGGCCTTGAGGCGGCCGCCGTGCACGCGGGAGATGGCGGTGTGGGTGCCCAGCGCGTGCTTGATCACTTCCAGCGTATTGTCGTAGCAGACCTTGTTGAGCGGCACCGACTTGCGCAGGTAACGGTCCTTCAGCTCCTGGGTGTAGTCGTACAGCTGGCGGTCGCTGCGCACCTCGTGCGGGTCGGGGTAGCGCTGCTGCAGCCAGGGGCCGAGCCTGCCCTGCGCCAGCAGCTCGCTGACCTGGGCAACCAGGGGTTCGGGATAACCGGTGAGGTACTTCAGGACTGCCATGCAGGGCCGGCGGGGCGTCGGTAGAATGGGGCATCCAAGATTACACGCGGTACGCACCGACCATGGCAAAGCCCAACGCGCTGCAGGAACAATTGCTCAAGGCCGGTCTGGCCAAGAAGTCGCAGGCCAGCGCCGCCGCACGCGAGCAGGCCAAGGCCCGCCAGGGCAAGGCCGAATCGACCTCGGCCGAGGTCCAGCGCGAGGCTGAACGTGCCCGCGCCGAGAAGGTCGAGCGCGACCGCGCACTGGCCGCCGAACGCAATGCCCAGGCCAGGCAGGCTGAACAGAAGGCCCAGGCCAGGCAGATCATCACGGCCCATGCCGTACCCCACAAGGGCGACGACGAGTACCGCTTCAGCGATGGCGCAGCGATCCGTACCCTGCTGATCGACCCCAAGCTGCGCAAGGCGCTGTCGGTGGGCGTGCTGGTCATCGTCGCCCACGGCGAGGGCTATGCGTTGCTGCCCCGCGCCGCCGCCGAAAAGGTGCGTGAACGCGCACCCGAAGCAATCATCGTCGACCACGGCCAGCCGGGCTCGACCGCCGAGATCTCCACCGGCAACGCAGAAGACGACGCCTATTACGCGCAGTTCCAGGTGCCCGACGACCTGGTCTGGTAAGCAAAAAGGGGACGGAGGGGATTAAGCCGCAATCGGCCTGATCGGATCCGTCGGCATTCTGTTTGGCATCCTGAAGAGCAGCCGAGCATGGCTCGGCTCTACATGAAGGCCTTCCTTTCTGCCGGGGTGTATCGTCCCCATATCGGGCGACACACCTGCGGAGGATAGCCATGGCCACCGGTTGGGCAGGAGACGGCGCGGTCCAGGACCAGATCGACGCCACCGTCGACGACGCGATCGCCCGCGCGCGGCGCCAGCTGCGCGAGGGACCCGGTCTGGAACACTGTGAGGAATGCGACGCGCCGATCCCGTTGGCGCGGCGCCAGGCTGTGCCTGGTGTGCGGTTGTGCGTTGCGTGCCAGCAGGCGCGGGACGACGAAGACCAGGCGCATGCCGGGTACAACCGGCGTGGCAGCAAGGACAGCCAGCTGAGGTAAAGGGGTGTTTTATTGCAGGGCTGCGCCCTGCACCTGCAGAAGCAACGTCAACATCAAAGGCGCCATCCATGGCGCTCACTGATCTGGCCCCCCTCAACCGGACCCACCCCGCCTTCGACAGATTTCCGCGATCTGTTGGAACCTGCTGCTGATGGTGGATGCCGACCGTTGGTCGGCACGGGGTCGGATCCAATTTTGACTATCGATATCTGACAGATGTGCCGACCAACGGTCGGCACCCACCAACAGCGCGCGGAATCTGTCAGAGGTGGGGGGGGTGGTTAGGAGCGTTGGCGCCATGGATGGCGCCAACGGTCCTGACCACCCACACCGCCCCGCCATCCCACGGAATGCCGCTCTTGATCTTGCTTCGGCTTCGGCTTCGGCCTCTGCAGGTGCAGGGCGCAGCCCTGCCGAAAACTCCACCCTCAACCGTCGCCCTGGATGCCGCCGGGGGCCTGCGCCGGGTCACGCCAGCGCCGTACCGTGCGCTGGAAGAACAGGTTGTTCGGCAGTTGCAGCACCGTGCCCTCGTGGCCCTCGCCGGTCTCCTGCAGCGTGGTGTAGATCAGGTTCACGTCGATCACCCGGCCCTTCAGGCCCGGCTTCTCGCCGTTCTCCAGCACCTCGATGTAGTCGTGCAGGCGGAACGGGCGGGTGGTGAAGATCAGCAGCGTGCAGAAGATGTTGGACAGCACGCTCCAGGCCGCGAAGAAGGCCACCGCGCCCACGGCCGCGAAGCCGGTGAACGCGGTCCACAGCACCGAGGGCTTCGCGCCGAGCAGACTGAGGATGTACAGCAGGGCACTGAAATAGACCACGAAACTGGTGATCCGGCGCGCGCCCATCACCATCTCGGGCGGCAACGTGTAGTGCTCGGCGAAGCGGCGGATCAGGCGCCGGGCGAGCACGCGCAGGAGCCACGCGACCAGAAGCACCCCTACGATCTGCAGGGCGACGCCGGCGTAGTTCAACCACGGGTGGGTCCAGGGCGGCAGGTGATCCTTCAGCGACAACATCATGGGGCGACAACAGGTGGCAATAACGACCTTCGATGTTACCCGGCGCGTGCCGGGGATTCGACCGCCGGGGCCCAGGCCAGGCACACCAGCGCCTGGCGGTGCTGTTGCAGGCAGGCACGGCCGTTACCGGGGTGCAGCTGCAGCGACAGGCCCAGTGCCTGCAGCACGACGCAGGCGGCGATCACCAGCAGGGCGGCGCAGGTTGGGCTGGACATGGCAGGACTCCTGGACGGCAATTTCGCGAAGGACCTTCCATGGATGCAGCAGGTGTCGAAAAGGTTGCACGGCAGTGATCGTCGTCCGGCTCTAAACCTTTTCCCGGGCCGCCGCATCCAAGCGATATGCTCGACACCACCATGCCCGCGCCGCCTGCCGCCCACGACGCCGTCGATGAACCCGCCCTGGTGCGGGCGGCCGCCGCCGGCGATACCTCGGCCTATGAACTGCTGTACCGGCGGCATGCACCGCGCGTGTTCGCCGTGCTGTGGCGGCTGTGCGGGGGCCAGCAGGCGCGTGCCGAAGACGCCTTGCAGGAAGCCTTCCTGCAGGCGTGGAAGGCGCTGCCGGGGTTCCGTTTCGAGAGCAGCCTGTCGACCTGGCTGCATCGCCTGGGCGTCAACGCTGCGCTGATGGAACTGCGTGGGCGCGCCGCCGGGCAGGATCACGACAGTCTTGATGATGTGGACGGAGGACTGCAGGAGCTGGCCGTACACGACCGCTGCGCCGGTACCGAGCGCGACCTGGAGCGCGCGCTGGCGACGCTGCCGCCGAGGGCGCGCGCGGTACTGGTGCTGCATGACATCGAGGGCTGGAAACACCAGGAGATCGCCGCGCAGCTGCAGATGGCCGTCGGCAGCTCCAAGGCACAGTTGCATCGTGCGCGCGGCCTGTTGCGCGCACGGCTGGGAGACATGACATGAGTACACACGAACACGATTCCGACCACGATCTGGTGGCCCGACTGCGCGCGCTGCCTTCCGAACGCGGCCTGCCCGCCGATGGCTGGACGCGGTTGTCGGCGCAGCTGCCGCCGCGTGAACCACAGGCGGCGCCTGCGCCGACCGGCAACGTGGTGGTGCTGCCGGGGCGTTCGCGCAGGCGCTGGTGGTTGCCGGTGGGGGCCGCACTGGCCGCAAGCCTGGCGCTCTACGCGGTGGCGCCGTGGCGCCATGCGCAACCGGACGCGCCGGTGCCGTCTACCCTGCAACTGCAGGCCGCGGCGATGACCGAGCAGTACCAGCAGGCAGTGGCCTCGTTGCCCGCAGGCCGGGCGCCGGAATGGCAGCCGGCGCTGCACGAACTCGATGAAAGCGCGGCACAGATCCGGGCCGCGCTGGCGCAGGATCCACGCGCGCCGCATCTGCTTGGCCAGCTCAAGCGCACCTATGCGTTGCGGCTGGAATTGACCCGGCAGGCGGCCTATGCCGCCGAGTCCGGCCTGACGACCTGAGGAGACCCCCGATGACACGAACCCTGATGACCTGCTGCGCCGCGCTGTTGCTGCTGCCCGCGGTGGCCCTGGCTGACACCCGGATCGACGAGCGCCACAACCTGGCCGCCGGCGGCCGCATCGAACTGAGCAACGTGGCCGGCAAAGTGAGCGTGCGTGGCTGGGACCGCAACGACGTGCAGCTCACCGGTACGCTAAGCGATGGCCTGCAGCTGCGCCAGGAGAAGAGTGCCAACCGCGTGCGCTGGGAGATCGAGTATCCGCGTCGCAACAACAACGGCGGCGCGACGCTGGTGCTGAACGTGCCGCGCTCGGTGGAACTGCTGCTGAGTACGGTCAGTGCCAGCCAGGACATCAGCGGCATCGATGTGCGCCGCCTGCAGGCCGACACGGTCAGCGGCAGCCTGAGCGCCTCCGGTCGCAGCGGCGACAGCAAGCTCAATACGGTCAGCGGCGGTGTCATCGCGCGCCTGCAGACGCCGAAGCTGGACGTGAACACGGTCAGTGGCCGCATCGAAGCCGGCGGCGGCGTGTCCGGTGACATCGGTGCACAGACGGTATCCGGCCGGGTCGAGGTCGATGCCGGGCGGGTGCAGCGGCTGGCGGTGGAAACCGTGTCGGGCAGCATCGACCTGTCGGCGGCCGGGCTGGCGCCGGGGGGCCGTATCAATGTCGAATCGGTGAGCGCGTCGGTCAACCTGCGCCTGCCACGCACGGTTTCGGCGCAGCTGTCGGTGAACAGCTTCAGCGGGTCGATCAACAGCGACGCCGGCCAGGTGGAACGGCCGCGCTACGGCCCGGGCAGCCATCTCGATACTCGGCTCGGCAATGGCGACGGTGACATCCGCATCCAGTCGCATTCGGGCAGTGTGCGGGTACGCCTGGATCGCTGAGCGCGGTCCGGCAGGCCGCGGCGGCAGCGCCGCCGCGGTCGGAGCTGGGTCAGCTGGCTTTCTTCAGCGCCCAGGTAGTGCCGAGGACTTCGATCTTGCCACCGGCCTTGCGGAACGCTGCCAGGTCCGAAGCGATCGAATCGCTGCTGACCACGGTGCTGGCGGCCGCGCCCTTGCGTTCGCTGCGGATGCTGTTGCTGGCCTTCGCGGGGGTCTTTGCCTTGCGGGGCATGGTTGCTCCTGTCAGGTGGAAGGGGAGGAAAGCGCCCAGGCATCGGCCTGGCGCAGGTAGTCCTGCCGCTCGCGGCGGCAGTCATCGCCGCCCATCGAGAACTGGCGGCAGATCGCCGGGCGCTGCGAATAGATCGTGCAGCGCAGGTGATAGGGATCGATCGCCGCGCACCAGCCTTCCTCGTTGCGCGCCATCACGGCACGGCCGTGGGTGTCGCGTGACAGGAACTGGCCGGGCACGTGGTCGCCGGGCTGCAGCAGCACGGGCAACCGGCAACAGACCGCGTCACAACGGCGGCAGTCGATGGGTGCAGGTGCTGCGTCAGGTTGTAAGGCCTCAGGGGCCTGGCGGGTGCCCAAAGCGGGTCTCAATGGCGGCTCAGGTGCTGCGCGGACCATGAACGAGCCAGGAAGGCATGGCCGCTAGGCCCGCTGGGCGGGCCAGGCTGCACCGTGGACACACACCGGCATGGCCGGTGGAAGGGGCAGCAGGGTTCTAGCCGACCAAGAGTAACTTAGACCGCGTAACGTTTTGTTAATCCTGGCTGGCTGCCGCCAGCGCAAGGCCCTGGACCACGCCCAGCGAGGGCTCGCCGTGGACCATGCGGGCGCCCGGGAAGGCGGCCGCCACCGCCTGGCGCAGGTAGCCGGCGCGGGACATGCCACCGGTCAGGAACACGGCATCCGGGTCGCCGCCGATGTCGCTGCGGACCTGGGCCAGCAGCTCGCGGATCTGCTCCAGGTAGCCATGGGCGGCGGCGGCCAGGCCGTCGGCGCTGCTGTCGGCATGCAGGTCGCGGGCGATGTAGTCCAGCGTGCTGCGGTGCTCGCTGGCAGCGCTGAGGGCGATCTTGGCGCGTTCGACGTCACGGTACAGGCGGGCGGTGTTGCCGGTGTCCTGCAGGGCCTGCAGGCGGTCGCCCCAGGGCGCGTCGACATGGTCGTACTTGTGCAGGCGGAATTCGCGCTGGCGGGTCATGTCCTGCACGGTGGCCGCTTCCACGTAGTGGTGGGCCGGCACGCGGGTGATGCCGCGGCCGAACAGCGGCATGTAGCTGGACAGGCTCAGCGCCAGGTCGATGTCGGTACCGCCGCGGGCGATACCCCAGGCGCGGTGGATGCGCGGGGCGTCGTCGCCGCCGACTTCGGCATGGGCGATGTCGGTGGTGCCGCCGCCGATATCGACGATTACCGCCTGGTGCCGCTCGCGGCTTTCGGCGTGGTAATGCATGGCCGCCGCGGCTGGCTCCTCGAGGAAATCAACCTGGTCGAAGCCGGCCTGGGTGGCCGCTTCACGCAGGATGTCCAGCGCCTGGTCGTTGCCGGCTGCGCCGATCGAACTGCGGAACTGCACCGGGCGCCCGAGCAGGGCGGCGCGCAGCGGCCGGCCGAGCTGGGCACTGGCGGTCAGGCGGATGTGTTCGAGGATGTGCGCGGCGATGCCGGTGATGGTCTGCTTCGCGCGCGGGTGCAGGTTGTAGCCGAGCATCGACTTCGGGCTCTGCACCAGGTTGCCTTCGTGTTCCTCGAAATAGGCTTCCAGCGCTTCGTCGCCGTAGACCGCGTTCTGCAGCAGGTCGTTGGCGCTGCGTTCCTTGCCGGCGCGGGCTTCCATCCATTCCCGGCGCAGCGCGCGCAGGGCTTCGCGGCGCAGCGCCTGCGGCGCGCGTTCCTGGCCGGCGGCACGCGCCGCGCGCGCGGCGCTGTCGATCATCTGCTGCAGCTGGTGTTCCTGGCCGTCGTCGAGCTGGAAGTCGTCCGGGTCGGGCACCACGCCGGGGAAGTACACACTGGTGCGGAACTGCTCGGCGTCGCCGAAGCGGATCGGCAGCAGTGTTCCCTCATGCACGATGGCGGCGGCGGAGTTGCTGGTACCGAAGTCGATGCCGAGGCGCATGGGGAGTTCCGGGGGCGATCAGGGGCCGCGCACTCTGCTGCAGTTCGCCGCCGACTGCAAGTTCCTGCGGCCTCCCATTCCGTATCGGGAGGCCGGATCGGGTCAAGCCGGGAGCCGGGCGCCGCCCGGAAAAGGGCAGGCGAGCCGGGCGGTTACAATGGCGGCTGTTGATTCACTTTGAGGTACTTGCTGATGTCTTCTGCCCCCGCCTGCCCGCAGTGCACCCTGGAAAACACCTATGCCGATGGCGCGCTGTGGATCTGCGCCGACTGCGGCTTCGAATGGACCGCCGAGGAAAGTGCCGGTTCGACCCTGGTCGTGCGTGACAGCAACGGCAATACCCTGCAGGCCGGTGACACCGTCACCGTGATCAAGGACCTGAAGGTGAAGGGTTCCTCGATCCCGCTCAAGCAGGGCACCGTGATCCGCAACATCCGCCTGGTCGAGGACGATGCCGAGCACATCGAAGGCAACTCGGACAAGATCAAGGGCCTGGTCCTGAAGACCTGCTTCCTCAAGAAGGCCTGACCGGCCTTCAGCGCCTGGCCTGCTGCTGTGCGCGCCAGCGGGCCAGGCTGTCCAGCTTGGCCTGGTAGCGCGCCTGCTGCGGGGCACCGCCCAGCGCCTGCGCGCGCAGCAGTTCACGATCGGCGCGCCTGAGCTGGCCGGCCAGGAAATAGGCCCGCGCCAGCCCGAAGTGGAACTGGTGTGCGGTGTCGTACAGGCGCACGGCCTGCCGGTAATAGCGGATCGCCTGATCCAGTCGGCCGGCGCGTTCGGCCTCGGCGCCGAGCATGTACTGCGCGAACGGATCCTCGCGCTGCACCGACTGCAGGCGCTGCTCCAGCGCCTGCGCCTGCATGACCATGCCCAGCTTCCGGTACAGCGCGCTGGCGTTGGTCAGTGCAGCGTCCTGGCGGCCGTCCAGTCGCAGCGCCGTTTCCAATGCCCGGCGCGCGGCGGCGGTATCGCCCGTACGGTTTTCCAGCACGCCCAGGTTGTTCCAGGTGGCGGCGAAGCTGTTGTCCTGTGCCAGCGCGGCATTGAAGAAGGTGCGTGCACCCACCAGATCGCCGCTGGCCATGCGTTCGGCGCCGCGGTTGTTGTAGAAGTGTGCCAATGCCCGTGCCTGGCTGATCGGCAGCGGCCCGCGGCGGTCGTACAGCACGTTGCGATCCAGATCGACGGTGGCGAAGCGGCCGGCGAAGCCGACCCCGGCATTGACGTGGCCGACGCTGTAGACCAGGCCCTGGGCCTGGTCCTGGTACCACGACACGACCTGGCCGACTTCCTGCACGCGTGCCTTGATGCCGGCTTCGCGTGCCAGCGCGACGAACATCAGGGTAAAGGCCAGGCAGTTGGCGCGCCGCTGCTGCCAGATCTCGCTGACGGTGAAGGTCGCATCGGCGTCGTACTGCAGGTCCAGGCCGTGGCGGTCGAAGATCATCTCCACCAGCGCCTGCAGGCGCTGCTCGCGGGAGTAACCGTGATTGATCACCTGCGTGCGCAGCATGTCGCGCATCGCCGGTGGAATCGCGAACACCTGCTGCGGCGTCGGCATCGCCGGAGTGGTGGTGCTGGCAACGGCCAGCGGCGCGGCCGTTCCCGGATGATCCTGTGCGATCGCGGACGGCGCTGCCAATGCGGCCAGTGCGAGCAGAACGAATCGGGCGGCAGGACGGTACATGACGGCTCCCGGCAGCGGCGGGCGCTCCCGCCTGAGGCGAGTGTAGACCTGTGCGCGCACCGCTGCAGCGACCGTTGGTCGGTCCGCACGTTCATCCACAACCGGTGTGGACCAGCGCTCGGGAAAGCTGTGGACAACCGCGTTGCGGCCTAGTGCGAAGGGCGTTGTGAGGACGTGGTGAAAAAAGCGACAGCTTGCCCGTCAACCGCGCAGGCGGGATGATCCGGGCATGGACTTTTCCCCGCTGACGCTCGCTCCGGCGCAGTGGCAGGCGCTGCAGGACAGCTATGCAACGCCACCACGCGCCTACCATCACTTCGGCCACGTGCGCGCGGTGCTGCAGCACTGCCAGGAGGTTGCCGACGGCCCCGGCTGGCAGCAGCCGGCCGAGGTCTACCTGGCCGTGCTCTACCACGATGCGATCTACGTGGCGGGGCGAAAGGACAACGAAGCACGTTCGGCGCAGATGGCCCTGCAGGCGATCACGCAGGCGCCGGAACTCGCCGCTGTCGATGCCGCCCGGGTCGAGCAGCTGATCCTGCTGACCGCCCGCCATGGCGCGCTCGGCCCGGACGATGTCGATGCCGAGGCCGCGCTGTTCCTGGACTGCGACATGGCGATCCTGGCCGCGCCGGAACCGGTGTTCACCGCCTATGACCGGGGCGTGGCCGAAGAGTACAAGGGCGTGGTGCCGGGCTTCCTGTATCGCGCTGGCCGCCGCCGTTTCCTGCAGGGCCTGCTGCGCGCACCGCGCATCTTCCTCAGCGAGTTCTTCCACCAGCGCCTCGACGCGGCCGCGCGCGACAACCTGCGGCGGCAGCTGGGGCGCTGAGCAAGCCCGCTACACTGGGGCCCGTTTCCACCGATTGCCGCTTCCAACCGTGTCCGTCCCTGATCCCGATCCCCGTCCGCTGCCGCCGGAAGAGCCCGGTCCCAACGAATGCTGTGGCAGCGGTTGCCCGCTGTGCGTGCTGGACCTGTATGCCGACGAGCTGCAGCGCTATCGCAAGGCGTTGGCCGAATGGCAGGCGCGGCACCCGGAAGCCTCCGCATGAGCCGCGCGCGTCCGGCGGCGCTGCTGGCGCTGGCCGCCCTGGTTCTGTTCCTGGTTACCGCGCTGTGGACCCAGTTCGCACGCACCGACCTGGACTGGGTGCGGGCCACGCTCAGCCTCTATCTGCACGGGCCGTGGGGGCTGGCGTTGCGTGCGGCGTACTGCCTGCTGGCACTGGCGATCACCCTGCTCGGCATCGCCCTTTACCGCGGCAGCATCGGCCCGCGGCGCAGCGCGGCGGCGCCGCTGCTGTTCACGGTCTCGGCGCTGGGCCTGGCCACGGTCGCCATCGGTGACAGCTGGCTGCCCGAAGCAACCCCGCTGCTGGCACCGTTCATCCACGGGTTGGCGGCCAACACTGCGTTCCTGTGTGCCAGCGTCGGCATGCTGCTGCAGGCCTGGTACCTGCGCCGCGAACCGGGCTGGCAATCCGCCGCCGGCCTGCTCTGGGGCTGGGCCTGGCTGGCCTTCGTGCTGCTGTGGCTGCACGTGCTGTGGCGTGGCGGGCCGCCGCGCGGGCTGGGGCAGAAAGTGGTGATCGTGGTGATCGTGGGCTGGCTGCTGTATCTGGCGCTGGCGCTGTATCGGCGCAGTCGTCGCGCCGCAGCCTGCTGAAACCCCAACGGCCTGCACCGGTACGTGCCGTGCACGTGGAGGCAGCGTATCGTGTGCGCATTCCATCGGGGCTGCGATATGAAGCGTGCAGGGCTGGGCAGGGTAATGGGCGTGGTGCTGGCGCTGGCCGCACTGCCGGCAACCGCGGCAGCGACCGTGCAGCAGTTCAGCCACGGGCGGTTCGAACAGATTCCGGTGCATATGCCGGCCGGTACCCCGCAGCGGGTGGTGATCTGGTTCCACGAACCGACTCCCGGTGGCGATACCAGCCGTCTGCCGATCGAGGCCCTGCGTGCCGACGGTGCGATGGTCGCCGCCGTGGACATCGCGCACCTGCGCGGCGTGCTCAAGCGCGAAGGCAACCCGACCTGTTCGTTCGGTTCCGGCGATGTCGAGAATTTCTCGCGCTGGCTGCAGGCCTCGCTGCATCTGCCCGGGTACCACCTGCCGCTGGTCGGCGGCGATGGCGAAGGCGCTGAAATGGCCTATGCGCTGGCTGCGCAGGCCGATACGCAGGTGTTCGCCGGCCTGCTCACCACTGGTTTCTGCCCGGACCACAACCACGAGCGCATGGTCTGCGGCGATGGCGTGAAGCGCAACACGCTGCAACCCGCCGAACTGAACTTCCCGTGGTTGAGTGCAGCCGGTGATCACGGCTGCAAGGCGGGCGAGGCCAGCGGTTTCGTGCAGCAGGTGGCGATGGCGCGCGAGTTCAAGCGCACGGCGCGTGGTGATGCCTCACCGGGCCTGGTGGCTGCAGCGCGGGTGATGGGTGCGCAGGCAGGCGTCAGCCTGGCACCGCCGCCGGCCGCGCTGAAGGGCCTGCCGGTGGTGGAAGTACCGTCGACCGGCAACGGCGACACGCTGGCCGTGTTCGTCTCCGGTGATGGTGGCTGGGCCGGCCTGGACAAGGACGTGGCGTCGTCGCTCAACGAGCACGGCGTGGCCGTGGTCGGCATCGACTCGCTGCGCTACTTCTGGAGCGAGCGCACGCCGAAGGGCTTCGCTGCTGACCTGCAGAAGATCATCGATCACTACCGCCAGCAGTGGCACCGCGACAAGGTGATGCTGATCGGTTTCTCGCAGGGGGCCGACGTGCTGCCGGCGACCATCAACCAGCTCGATGCCGATACCCGTGCAGCGCTGGATCGCATCGTGCTGCTGTCGGTAGGCAAGAAGGCCGACTTCGAGTTCCACGTCAGCAACTGGCTGGGCGGCGGCGGCGACGGCCTGCCGATCGCGCCGGAAGTGGCCAGACTGCCGGCGGAGAAAACGCTGTGCGTGTACGGCGACAAGGATGAGGACGCACTGTGCCCGGACCTGCCGGCCAATGACGGTGTGAAGAAGGTGAAGCTGCCGGGTGACCACCATTTCGGTGGTGACTATGATCGGCTGGCCGAGGTGATCCTCAAGGGCGGTATGTAGCGCTTGGTAGACGCCGACCTTGGTCGGCGCTGGGGCTGAGGGCGCCTTGGGGATGAGCGTGTCGACCAAGGTCGACACCTACCGGGCGGCAGGTGGCGCCGGGTATGCCTGGTGGTACGGGGCTTCAGTTGCGCCGCGGGTCCAGCGAGATCAGGCGCGTGGCATCCAGCAGTGCGGCCGGCAGGTGCATGCCGCCCGGCGCAGCGAGATAGCGTGGCCGCCACTGCGGGTCGAACTTCGACTTGAAGCGGCGCAGGCCACTGAAGCCGTAGAAGCGTTCGCCATGCCGCGCCAGCAGGCCGGCCAGGCGGTTCCAGCGGCCGGCCAGGCGATGCTGTGCCAGCCCGGACAGTGGCGCCATGCCCAGCGAGAAGCGTGCATAGCCCTGCGCGCGCCCCCACAGGAACAGTTCGATGAAGAGGAAGTCCATCGTCCCCTTCGGCGCCTCGTTGACGTGGCGCATCAGGTCCACCGACAGCTCGGCACCGGCCGGTGCCTGCCACAGGTTGGCAAACGCCACGATCTGGCCTTCGGCCTCCACCAGTGCCACCGGGAACCGCACCAGGTAATCCGGGTCGTAGCTGCCCAGCGAAAAGCCCTTTTCGTCGCCGGCCTTGTCTTCCAGCCACGCGTTGGAAATCGCGTGCAGGCGCGGCAGCAGGCTGGGAATTTCCTCCACCGGTGCCACACGGAAGGACAGGCCGCCGCGCTTGCCCCGGTTCCAGGCCTGGCGCAGGTCCGCACGTTCGCGGCCTTCCAGGCCGAAATCGTGCAGCGGCACCATCGCTTCTTCGCCCAGCTTGACCAGGCCCAGGCCCAGGTCGAGGTAGGTCTGCCAGTAGGACTCGCCGACCTGGTAGAACACCGGGCGCAGGCCGAGCCGGTCGGCTTCTTCGCGGAAGCGCCAGATCAATGCGCGGGCGACCTCCGGCGGGCCGACCGGATCGCCCATCGCGATCAGCGAACCGCCGTAGCGCTGCATCATCACGAAGCCCTGTTTCGCCTCGTCGCGCAGCACCGCCTTGTCGGCGGTCAGCACCAGGCAGGCCTGGGTATCGGTGGCACCGGCCAGTACCGGCGCCAGTGATTGCAGCGTGGCCTCGTCGGCGGCTGGCAGCGGGCTGCGCGTGCTGTGCAGCAGCCGCGCCAGGCCGAACATCACCAGCGCGATCGCCACGACCAGCAACGCGCGCAGCGCGCGTGGTGCGTTGCCGGATATCGCAAACTGCCACCACAGCTCGTTCTGGTACTCGACATGGCTGTAGGTGAAGAACAGCAGCCAGGTGACCGCGACCAGCACCAGGCCGAGGTTGCGCAGCCACGGCCATGACCAGGCTTCGTCCAGCAGCGCGCCCTGGCGGTAGAACTCGCGACGTGCGGCCCACAGTGCCATCGCCACCAGCACTGCCGAGACGGCGATCAACAGTTGGCCACCCCGCAGCCACAGCGGCAGCGGGGTGATCACGCACACCGCCATCGCCAGCACCCACGCGGCGTGGCTGCGCCGGGCCAGGCCCTGGCCGATCAGCAGCAGTGCGACGCCGCTGAGGCTGCCGATCAGGTGCGAGGTCTCCAGGATCGGCAGCGAGGCATTGACCAGGTGACGGCGTGGCGTCGGCAGCGTGCCGTCGATGACCAGTGCGGCGCCGATGCTGAACACCGCCAGCGCGATGATCTGCGGCAGCCACGGGCGCAGCGCGTTCCAGCCCGCACGGGTTGCCCCGGCGCTGGCCTGCAGCGGTTGGCGCAGGGCGGGCGCGAGCGCGAGCAGGGTGGCCAGCACCAGCGGCAGCACGTAGTAGGTGACGCGGTAGATCAGCGCCGCTGCCAGCACCGCCGCCGGTGCCACCTGCGGCAACAGCTTCAGCAGGCTCCACTCGAACACGCCAAGGCCGGCGGGCACGGTCGAGACCAGGCCGGCCAGCACGGCCACCAGGTACAGGCCGACGAAGCCGGGCAGTCCGGTCGGCGTGGAGTCCGGCAGCAGCACGTAGAACGCGGCACTGGCCAGCACCAGTTCGATCACGCTCAGCACGGTGACGCCGATCATGGTGCGGCGGTCGGGCAGCCACAACGCATGGCCGAACACGCTGAACTGCTGTCCATCGCGGCCGACCAGCAGCACGGTGCCGAGATATGCGAGCAGGGCGACGATGCCGACGATGCGCACGGCATCGGGATTCAATGGCAATGCCAACGCTGCCGCTGCAGGTTCCATGCACAGTGCCACGCTGATCAGCAGCCATGCCCCGAACACGAAGCCGAGCGTGCTCATCAGCACCACCTGGCCGATCTGCGCCAGGTCCAGGCCGGCGCTGCGGTAGCCACGCAGGCGCACCGCGCCGCCGGTCAACGCGGCAAAGCCCACGGTCTGGCCCAGCGTGTGCGCAAGGAACGCGGTGATGCCGACTCGCGCAGGGTGCACGCGGATGCCGCTGCGACGCAGGCCGATGGCATCGAAGCCGATCAGGCAGGCGTAACTGGCCAGGCCGAGTACCACGGTGAGCGCGATCTGCATGCCACTGAGCTGGCGGAACGCCTGGCGGATGGCCCGGTAGCCGTGCTCGTCGAACTCGTTGGCCAGGCCGTGCAGGGCCAGGGCGAGGATCAGCAGCGGGATGACGATGGTGGCAACCCGCTTCCAGGCTGGCGTGGAAGGGGCAGTGGTGGAATCGACGGGGACGGTCATCGGCGCAAGGGTGCGGCAGGAGGGGCGAGGGCGGTGTCAACGCGGGCGTGGCGCATCGTGCGCCTGTCATCGTCATTTGACCAGTGGGACCGTCGGAGCCCGGTAGTGACGTGTCGCGGAAGGTGCCCGTGCACCCACCGTCGACCGGATTGGAGGACAATGCAGGCCTGATCACCCGCAGGAGCCACGCCCATGATGGAGCGTTACGACGTCGGACCACGCATGTCCGAAATGACCGTGTACAACAAGGTCGCCTACCTCTCCGGCCAGATTCCGGAAGACACCAGCCAGGACATCACCGGGCAGACCCGGCAGGTGCTGGCGGAGATCGACAAGCTGCTGGCACTGGTCGCCAGTGATCGCCAGCACGTGCTGCGCGCGGAAGTGTTCCTGGCCGATATCGCCGACTTCGACGGCATGAACAAGGCGTGGGACGAGTGGGTGGTCGAGGGCGCGACCCCGGCCCGCGCAACCTTCGAAGCCAAGCTGGCCCACGCCGAGTGGAAGGTCGAGATCGTGGTGACGGCGGCCGTGCCGTAACTGCGGGATGGGGTCGGATCCCTTTCCCGCGGAAAGGAATCCGACCCCTGTTACAGGGGCAGCAACTCGATGCAATCCACCGGGCACGGCGGAATGCACAGTTCGCAACCGGTGCACAGATCGGCAATGACCGTGTGCATGTACTTGGCGCCGCCGACGATGGCGTCCACCGGGCAGGCCTGGATGCACTTGGTGCAGCCGATGCAGTCGGCTTCCACGATCAGCGCCACCTGCGGCACCTTGTGTTCGCCACGCGAACGATCAAACGGAATGGCAGGCACGCCCAGTACCTGCGCCAGCGCGCGCGCGCCGGCATCGCCGCCCGGCGGGCAGCGGTCCACGCCCACCTCGCCGCGCGCCATCGCCTGCGCATACGGGCGGCAGCCGTCGTAGCCGCACTGCCCGCATTGGGTCTGCGGCAGCAGGCGGTCGAGGCGTTCGGTCAGGGGCGGGATCAGGCTCATGCGTGGCGAAGGCTGCGCGTCGGGGTTACTTCAGGGGTTTGCCACGGAACCAGCGCTCGTGGGCCAGCGCCAGCATCGGCTTGTCTTCGGAACTGTCACCGTAGGCATGGATGCGCACGTAGCGCGACAGATCGAACTGGCGACGGATGTGCTCGACCTTGCGCGGGCCGCAGTCGCCACCGGCATAGCGACCGGTCAGGCGGCCGTCCTGGCTTTCCAGCCGGTTGCAGATCAGCTGCAGGCCCAGCTGCTCGCACCATGGCCGCAGGTACAGGTCCAGCGAGCCGGACACGATCACCACGGTATGCTGCTGTTCCCTGTGCCAGCGGATCTGCTCCAGCATTTCCGGGCGCACCACCTCGGGCAGGAACTCACGCGAGAAGCCTGCGGCCAGCGTGGCGATGTCATCGCTGTGGCGGTTGCTGAAGGTCAGGCGGGTGACGCGTGCACGGATGCGTTCGGCCGAGATCAGTTTCAGCTTGTATGCGGCCAGCCACGGGCCGACCTTCCACCACGCCTGCGCCAGCTGTTCGGCGGTGGCCACGCGGCGCAGGAAACGGCCATAGGTATCGCAGGTGGTCACGGTGTGGTCGAAGTCGAACAGCGCCAGTTCCATTCCATTGCTTCCCATCGCGTTGCCTCCGCTGGCCGATGCTGCCGGCAGGCGCGGCGGTGGCCGCGCCCGCTGCAGGCATCAGCGGACCGGCATGCCCGGCTGCGCGCCGCTGTCGGCGTCCAGCAGCGCCAGCGCGCCGCCGTCGAAACCGGCCGACAGGATCATGCCTTCGCTCAGGCCGAAGCGCATCTTGCGCGGGGCCAGGTTGGCGATGAACACCACGCTGCGACCGACCAGGGCTTCCGGCTCGCCGTAGCTGCCACGGATGCCGGAGAAGATCTGGCGCTTGCCCAGTTCGCCGGCATCCAGTTCGAAGCGCAGCAGCTTGTCCGAACCTTCCACGAACTCGCACACCAGCACCTTGCCGATGCGCAGGTCGAGCTTGGCGAAATCGTCGATGCCGATATAGGCCGGAGCATCGGCGCTCTTCGCGTCGTCCCTGGCCGGGGCCGGTGCGGCCGGCTTGGCGGCGTCGGTCCTGGCGGCGGGGGCGGCAGCGGCGGCCGGCTGCAGGGTGTCCTTGGAGGCGTCGATCATGGCGTCAATCTTCTTCGGGTCGATACGGGTGAACAGCGGGGTGTAGTCGGTGATGCGGTGGCCCAGCAGCGGCTGTGCCAGTTCGGTCCAGTCATTGACCGGCGCGGCCAGGAAGGCCTCGGCCTGCGCGGCGGTGGCCGGCAGCACCGGCTTCAGTGCGGTGACCAGCACGCGGAACAGGTTCAGGCCCTGGCTGCACACGGCCTGCAGCTGCGCGTCGGCGCCTTCCTGCTTGGCGATGACCCACGGCTTGACGTCGTCGATGTAGCGGTTGGCTTCGTCGGCCAGGGTCATGGTCAGGCGGATCGCCGCAGCCGGGTCGTTGCGCTCGTAGGCTTCACGGATCGGCGCCAGGCCGTCGACGAAGCGCTGGTACTGCGCCGCGTCGGGCAGCTGCGCGGCCAGCTGGCCGTCGAAGCGCTTGCTGATGAAGCCGGCGCAGCGGCTGGCCAGGTTGACGAACTTGCCGACCAGGTCGGCGTTGACGCGGGCGATGAAATCACCCAGGTTCAGGTCAAGATCGTCGACGCCACCGCCGGACTTGGCGGCGTAGTAATAGCGCAGCGCTTCCGGCTCCAGGCCGGCATCGAGGAAGGTACGCGCCATCACGAAGGTGCCGCGCGACTTGCTCATCTTGGCACCGTCCACGGTCAGGTAGCCATTGACGTGCAGGCGGGTCGGCGCGCGGTGGCCGGTACCGTGCAGCACCGCCGGCCAGAACAGGCCGTGGAAGTTGACGATGTCCTTGCCGATGAAGTGGTGCAGTTCGGTGGCGGTGCCGGCGCGCAGGTGCGCGTCGAAGTCCTCGCCGAGCTTGCCGCACAGGGTCTGGAAGCTGGACAGGTAGCCGATCGGCGCATCCAGCCAGACATAGAAGTACTTGCCCGGCTGGCCGGGAATCTGGAAACCGAAGTACGGCGCATCGCGCGAGATGTCCCACGCGCGCAGGCCACCTTCGGCGTTGAGCCACTCACCCAGCTTGGCCTTCACGCCCGGCAGGGCGACATCGCCGGCCAGCCATTCGCGCAGGAATGCATCGAAGTGGCCCACCTCGAAGAAGAAGTGCTCCGAATCGCGCATTTCCGGCGTGGCGCCGGAGATGACCGAACGCGGCTCCTTCAGGTCGGTCGGTGCATAGGTCGCGCCGCAGACTTCGCAGTTGTCGCCGTACTGGTCGGGGCTGCCGCAGTTCGGACAGATGCCCTTGACGTAGCGGTCGGGCAGGAACATGCCCTTGGCCGGGTCGTAGAACTGGGCGACCGAACGGCGGCTGATGTGGCCGGCCGCTTCCAGCTTCAGGTAGAACTGCTCGGTCAGTGCCTTGTTGGCCGCCGAGTTGGTCGAGTCGTAGTGGTCGAAGGCCACGCCGAAGGCGGCGAAGTCACGTTCGTGGCTGGCCTGGATGTTGGCGATGAAGGTTTCCGGGGTGACCCCGGCCTTTTCCGCGGCCAGCATGATCGGCGTGCCGTGGGTGTCGTCGGCGCAGACGAACCAGGCCTTGCCGCCGCTCATTCGCCGCGCACGCACCCAGATGTCGGCCTGGATGTAGCCGACCAGGTGGCCCAGGTGCAGCGGGCCGTTGGCGTAGGGCAGGGCGGTGGTGACGAGCGCGGTACGGGTCATGGTCGCGGGGTGAAGCCGAGGGGAACCGCAGAGTATCGCATGCCCGCAACGACGTGACCCGGCCGGGGCCGGGTCACGGGGATGAAGCGGGGGCCGGGGCGCTTATTCGCGCTGCCAGGTCTGCGCGCGGCAGATGAAGGCGATGCAGCCGGACACGTCCAGCCTGGTGCCACCCGGCTGCAGCTCCATCTTCGACTTGTAGGTCTTGCCGTTGGCCGGGTCGAGGATGGTGCCGCCGGACCACTTGTTGGCGCCATCGGCCTTCAGGTTCCAGAGGATGGTCATGCCCTTCACCGGCTTGTTCCTGTTGGCGCCTTCACATCCATCGCAGACCGGGTTCGGGCCCTTGTCCGAGTGCAGGATGTCGACCACCTTGCCGGTCAGGGTGCCGTTGGCGGCTTGGCTGATCTCGACGATCGACTTCACCTTGCCGGTCTTGTCGTCGATGGTCTTCCAGCGGCCGGCGGCGCCGTCGGCGGCCTGGGCCGACAGGGCGGCCAGGCACAGCGGCAGTGCCAGCAGCAGGGTCTTGAAGGTGTTGCGCATGGTCCCCTCCCAGGGTTCATTCCGGCACGGTGCCGGCATGGGTCGACTGTATACCCATTCGGCGGGGTATGGGGAAGGGGGGCTTTGCAGGACTGCGCCCTGCACCTGCAGAGGCAGCCGCAACAGCCGGAGCAACAGCAAAAGCGGACTTGCTGAGGGATGGCGGGGCACTGTGGGTTTGCGGGGCCGCCGTAAACCCGTCCCTGGGGGCTTGGTCGCCGCATCCATGCGGCTCACACCCCGCAAACCCACAATGCCCCGCCTTCGACAGTTTCCGGCGATCTGCCGGTGCTGGTGCGGTTGGTGGGTGTCGACCTTGGTCGACACAGATCCATGCCATGCGTGGATGACGTTTCCGGTGGCGGCGATGGGGTCAGATCCCTTTTCCGTCGGAAAAGGGATCTGACCCCCGGGGACGTCAACCGGCTTCGTACAGCTCCAGCGGCAGGTCGTCGGGGTCGGCGAAGAAGGTGAAGCGGCGGCCGGTGTACTCGTCCACGCGGATCGGTTCGCACGCTACGCCGTGCGCTGACAGGCGCTGGATGAAGGGTTCCAGCGTGGCCACGCGGAACGCGAGGTGGCGCAGGCCCTGGGCTTCCGGGCGGCTGGGACGGGGCGGCGGCGAGGGGAAGGAGAACAGTTCCAGCTGGCCGCCGTCGGGCAGGGCCAGGTCCAGCTTCCAGGAATCGCGCGCGGCGCGGTGGTTCTCGGCCAGCACGCGCAGGCCGAGGATGCGCACGTAGAAGTCTTTTGAACGTGCGTAGTCGCTGCAGATCAGTGCGGCGTGGTGGATGCCCAGCAGGGCACCGGAATCGGCGGTCATTGCAGGGTGTCCAGCCAGCGCTGGGCGATCTTCAGCGCCAGCGGATAGGGTTCGGGGTCGTTGCGGTTGGTCAGAACGATCACGGTCAGGTGTTTTTCCGGGTGGCGCACGATCACGTTGCGGAAGCCGATGCTCTCGCCGCTGTGCCATTGCACGGGGCCATTCAGCCGCCAGCCGAACCCGTAGTGCGGTACATCCGGTTCGGGCGTCGATGTGGCGGGGCTGAACATCGCGCGGCGCGAGGCCTTCGACAGCAGGCGGTCGTCGTACAGCGCCGCATCCCAGCGGGCCAGGTCGTCCAGCGAGGAATAGATGCCGCCATCGCCGAGCACGGCGCTGGTGGTGCTCTGGTCGGTGCGCTGCCAACGGCCATCGATCCAGCTGTAGCCATAGGCGCGTGCGGCGATGGTATCGATGCCGTCCTGATGGGCCACGGTGTGGGCCATGCCCAGCGGGCGGAAGATGCGCTGTTGCAGGAAGGCTGCGAAATCCTGGCCGGAGGCGCGGCCGACGATCAGTGCCAGCAGCGCATAGCCGCTGTTGCTGTAGTGGTACTGCGTGCCGGGCGCGAAGTTCAGCCGGTCCTGGCGCGACAGCAGGGTCAGCACATCGGCGTCATGCACCTGCCGAGCATCAGCCGGGTCCATCAGGTCTTCGTAGTCGGGCAGGCCACCGGTATGCGAGAGCAGCTGGCGGATGGTGATGGCGGCCGCAGCCGGGGGCAGTTCGGGCAGCCATTGCCGGGCAGGTTGGTCCAGCCCGAGCCGGCCATCTTCCACCAGCAGCAGCACCGCCGCAGCGGTGAACTGCTTGCTGACCGAGGCCAGCCGGAAGTTGCTGGCCGCGGTGACCGCCGTGCCGTCCTCCACCACCGCCAGGCCATAGCCGCGCCGGAATACCGGTTTGCCGTCATGCAGCACCAGTACGGCGGCGCCGGGCACCTGGCCGTCGTAGGCCTGCATCAGGCCGTCGATGCCCGCATCCGGTGGGGCCAGCACCGGTGCGGCAACGGTGGCCAGCGGCAGCAGGCCCAGCACGGCGGCGAACAGGGCGACGGCAGGACGCATGGCGGCTCCGGAAGGCTCAGGGTGACGGGGCGGGCGTGGCGCTGGCCGGCTGGGCCATCCAGCGTTCCATCTTGCGGTCCAGCACGTCCAGCGGCATCGAGCCGTCCTTCAGCAGTTCGGCGTGGAAGCGGCGCAGGTCGAAGGCGGCGCCCTGGCGCGCCCTGGCCTTGTCGCGCAGGGCGACAATGGTGGTCAGGCCGGCCACGTTCGACAGTGCCTGGCCAGGCTGGGCCATGACCCGCTCGACTTCGGCGTTGGCATCGTCGCTGCTCATGTCCACGGTCTTCTGCAGGTAGGTGACAGCCTGCTGCTTGCTCCAGCCCTGGGCATTCACGCCGGTATCGGCCACCACGCGGGCGGCGCGCAGCAGGCGCGAGTACAGGTAGCCGATGCGGTCGTAGGGATCGGTGTAGATGCCCAGGTCCTCGCCCAGCGTTTCGGCGTACAGGCCCCAGCCTTCGACGAAGGCGAGATCGCCACCGAGGCGGCGGAAGCGCGGCAGCTTGGCCAGCTCCTGCTGCAGGCCCAGCTGCACGTGGTGGCCGGGGATCGCTTCATGCAGGTACTGCACCGGCACGTTCCAGCGCTTGCGGCTGGGCAGGTCGCGGGTGTTCACGTACAGCACCGCGGATTGCCCGGGCAGTGCCGGCTGGTAGGCAGCGGCAGCGGCGGTGAGCGCACGCTCCGGTTCCACCGCGCGTACGTCCAGCGGCGCCTTCGGCAAGGTATCCAGCACCTGCGGCAGGCGTGCGTTGACCTGCTGCTGCACCTGGCGGTAACGGTTGATCAGCGCATTGGCATCGCCGTACTGGAACTGGCGGTCGTTGCGCATGCTGCGCAGCAGCTTGGTGGGGGTGCCGCGCAGCTTGGCATCCTTCATCACCGTGGCGATCTGCGCCTGCAGTTCCTGCACGCGTTGTTCGCCCAGCGCGTGCAGCTGCGCGGCGGTCTGGTCGCTGGCGGTGGTCTGCACGATCAGGCTGGCGTACCAGGCCTGGCCATCGGGCAGTGCGCCCAGGCCGCTGCTGGCGCGCGTGGCCGGCAGGTATTCGGTGGCGATGAAGCCGCGCAGGGCGCGATAGGCCGGCATGATGCGCAGTTCGATCATGCGCTTGTACTCGGCGCTGATGCGCGCCTTGTCCTCGGCCGGGATGGTGTTGGGCATGGTGCGGATCGGCGACCAGAAGATGCTCTCTTCGGCGGTCGGCTTGATCACCGCATCCAGTTGCGGCAGCACTTTTTCCATCAGGTCGCGCGGCTGTACCACGCCGGCCTTCATGCCTTGGCGCATGTTGTCGATGGCCTGGTCGAACAGTTCGGGAATGCCCAGCGAACGGCGCGACCAGGTGTCGTAGTCCTGCACGGTGTTGAATGGCTGCGCGCCGGCACCGGCACCGAGGATCGCCATGATGCTGCCGATGTTGTAGTACTGGCTGATCGGCATCATCCAGCCCGGGTAGCGCTCGGCGGCCAGCGAGGCGCGTGCGTCGCGCACGAAGATCTCGTAGCTGAGCAGGTCCTGGCCCTGCAGGCCATCACTGCCGAGCTTCTCGACCTTGCCCAGCCATTGCGTAGTGAAGTCGTGCGACTGCTGGCGCCAGGCGGCGGACAGGATGTTGGGCAGCTGGTCGTTGTAACGGGATTCGCCCTGGAAGGTGGCCTGCAGCGGGTTCAACCGCATCGAGGCATCCCAGTACTCGTCGTACAGGCGCTCCAGCTGTACCTGCTTGGGTACGGCACGTGCCGGCGCGACCGGACGCGGCGCGGCGCGGCGTGCCGAACTGCCACGCGCCGGCGCGGTGGCGCGGGCGGGCCTGGCCTTGGGCTTGGCAGCCTGGCGGGTCTGCGCGGCGGCAGGGCGGCTGGCCTTCTTTTTCGCTGCTTCGGCCGACGGCACGGCACTGAACAGGAACAACGCGGCGATGGCGGCGGCCAGGGCGCGGGTGGGATGCGGCATCAGGAGCTTCCGTGGAACACAGACCGTGGAGCTTGCACGATCCGGCCGCGTACGGCCAGCGTGAAGGCGCAGTCAGCTTGCCGCCGCTGGGGCTTCAGTCAGCCGCCGCCGCCGCGCGCAGCGCAGCGGCCCTGTCTGCGCCCAGATAGCGGGTGATCGCACGCCGCATCAGGTACAGCAGCGGAATCAGGGCAATTGCAAAGCCCATCTTGTAGATGTAGTTGACGCTGCTGACGGCCAGGAACAGCGAGGTCGGCCAGTGCTGCGGGCCGAGCACGAAGGCGATCCAGATCACCACGAAGCTGTCCACCACCTGCGAGATCGCGGTGGACCCGGTCGCACGCAGCCACACGTGGCGCTCGCCGGTGGCCTGGCGGATGCGATGGAACACCGCCACGTCGATCAGCTGGCCGAGCAGGAAGGCCACCAGTGAACCGGCGATGGTCCACATGCCCTGGCCGAACACCGCTGCGAATGCGGCCTGGTAGTCCGGCACGCCGTGCCCGTCCATGGAGGTGACCCACCAGCTGGCCGGCGCCAGCGAGATCGCCGCGAAGGCGAACAGGAAGCCATAGGCGATCAGGACCACGGCCAGCCACGAGATGAAGCGCACGCCGCGCTTGCCGAAGAACTCGTTGATGGTGTCGGTCATGATGAACACCACCGGCCATAGCAGGGTGCCGGCGGTGAAGCTGAGCGAACCAGTCTGGCCGAACAGGTTCCAGTTCAGCGGATCGATGCCGAGGGTGTCTTCCAGCGCGAAGATCTTCACTCCGATCAGTTCGGCCAGCATCGCATTGCCGCAGAAGAACGCAGCCAGCACGATGAACAGCAGGACCGCGCGGTCCTGCAACGGGCGCTCGATCGGCGCCGCGGTCATTCGCTGCGATCGCCGGCGCGCGTGAACGGAACGCTGGACGGCGCGACGGCGCCGCCGGAAATGATGAAGCTCATGGCCTGGTCGACGGTCCAGTCGGTCGGGGTCAGCAGTTCCACCGGCACGATTTCCAGGTAACCCGAAGTCGGGTTCGGCGTGGTGGGCACGTACACCGCGGCCAGTTCACGGTCGGTGCCGTGTTCCTTGATCACGCGGGTGACCAGCCCGACCGACTTCATGTCGCGGTGCGGAAAGTCGATCAGCACCACGCGCTGGGTGCTGCCCGGTTCGGTCTGCAGCATGTCCAGCAGCTTCTTGGCGCTGTCGTAGATGATGCTGGCCAGCGGAATGCGCTTGATGACCGCGCCGACCCAGCGCAGCAGGCGCTGGCCCAGCACGCGGCGGCTGGCCACGCCCACCGCCAGGATCACCAGCAGGGTGGCCAGGAGGGCGATGGTGTTCTGGATCCACTCGGCCCGGACCCAGCCGAGGTAGTGCGGAAAGCTTGTCGCGATCTGCTCGGAAAGTGGCACCACCAACGGGCTGGAAATGCCCGACAGCAGCACGAACACGAACTTGACCACGACCCAGGTCAGCCAGATCGGCAGCAGGGTCAGCAGGCCGGTCAGGAACAGGCGCTGCAGGGAGGGGCGGGGGACCAGGGCGGGGGCTTCGAGCGACATGTGCGCATTGTAGCGGTCACGGCCGCTCGATTACGCTGGGCAATCGACTGCGGCAACGGCACATGGAAGGGAAGCTGTGTTGAAGATTCTGCGCGGACTGGGTTGGACCCTGGCAGGCCTTCTGGTGCTGGCCATCGTGGTGTGGTGCGCCTCGCGCATGTGGCCGGTGCCGGAATCGCGGCTACAGGCCCAGCAGCGCCTGCAGGCCCGCCTGCCTGTCCACGGCCACAACGGTTTTGCGCTGCTGTGGACGCTCGCGTTCGACGATCTGGACGCGCGCCAGCGCGAACAGGCCCTGGCCCGCGACGTGCAGCGTTGGGAGGCCGATCCGCGCGGCAATGGCGGCGCCGGACCGCAGCTGGCGGAGGACCATGACGCGCTGCGATCACGACCGGCGGCCAGCTGCGGACCGACCGCCAGTGACTGCCTGGGCCAGGTGCGCGCCGACCCGCAGCGCTTCGTCGATGCCCACGCTGGCCACCAGCAGCTGCATGCGCGCCTGGACCAGCTGGCCGATGCGGACCACTTCGTGTCGCCATTCCGGCCCAAGGGCGACGGCATCCTGGTGCCGATGCCGACCTATGGCCTGATGATCGATGCCACCAGCGCACGCGCGCTGGCCTATGTGCAGGGCGATATCGACGGTGCGCTGCGTGGCAGTTGCAGGGGGCTTCAGCTGGGCCGGCGGCTGGTGACGGGCGGCAGTTACCTGGTGGAGAGCATCATCGGTGCCAGCCTGGTGCAGGCCAATGCCCAACTGCTGGCCGACATGCTGGTCGAACTGCCGGCCGACCATCCGTTGCCAGCGGAATGCGATCAGGCAATGCAGCCGATGCTGGCCGCCGAACAGAGCCTGTGCCGTGCGATGCAGGGTGAGTACGCGATGAGCCGGGCTGCGATCGAAACTTCGGCGCAGGAATTCGGCGGGGTGCTGGTCCTGGATCGCAGCAGCACCCTGGCGCGCGCGGCGGGCAATCTGGGCTGGGCCTGCGGCGCGGCGGCGATGGCGGCGCTGGAAGCGGATCGCCCGCTGCCGGTGCCGGCACCGCCGCAGCATGACTTTGGCTGCCTGTCGAACATCCTGGGGTGCGTGCTGACCGATATTGCCCGCCCGGTCTATCCGGCCTATTCGTCACGGACCCAGGATGCCGCCGCGATGGTGCGGCTGATCGGCGCGCAGCGCTGGCTGCGGCAGCAGGCGCAGGATCCGGTGGATGCGCTGCAGCGCCTGCCTGCGCAGTTCCGCTCGCCGGTGCGGGCACCGCAGCTGTCGGCCGATGGCCGCCGTCTGCAGGTGCCGCGGCGTTCACCGTCGCGCAGCACCGACGAGAGCCCATGGCTGTCGGTGCCGCTGGTGATGGAGAACGCCCCGGCCGCTGCTGCGCGCGATTGAGCAGCGTCTCAGTCGCTGCCCGCCAGCGGATCGAATGCCCAGCCATCACCGATGGTCTGCAGCGTCCAGCGGCGGCGGCTGTGCAGGGGCTCCCAGTGCACGCTGTCCTTGTCGTCCTCGATGCTGCCTTCGCTCCGCTTTACCCTGCCAGTGGAGAAGTTCACGCTCACCGACTCGGTCTGCCCGGAATTGCGCATCACCGAATTCTGGTCGTAGCCGATCAGCGCAAAGGCATCGTCCTGCCAACGGAAGGTAAAGGCGGTCGTGCCCATTGACCAGCTGCCCGCGCTGGCGAATGAAAACAGTGCGACCTTCAGGGTGCCCCGCTGGATGCTGACGCCGCCGTCTTCGAGCGGGTCGCTCATCACCGGATTGTCCGGGCGCGGTATCAGCTGGTGGTCCTGCACCGCCAGCACATAGCCTGACGGGCGCGACCACGCCACGGCGAGAATGCGCGGGTTGCTGTCGTACGGCGAGGGACCCAAGCCATCGTGCTCGATGACGTTGCGTGGCGCCTGGTGACGCAGCACCAGCGCCAGGTCCGCGCGGCCATCCTGGTCGAGATCGCCTTCGACACTCGATTCAAGTGCCCAGCCCTGCGGGACGAAACCGGCGGCATTGGCCGCCTGGGCCGGCAGCGTCGGATATTGCACCGGTGGCAGGTCGAGGGCGTGGGCGGTGAAGGACAGCAGGGTCAGCAGTGTGGCAAGCGCATACGGGCGCATCGGAGCCTCCATGGCAGGGAGGCCGAGGATAGCGCGCGCGTGCTGGATCAGCGTGCGTGCGGCTTCAACCGCAGGTACACCTGCTTGCGTACCTGGGCGACCACTTCGCCGCTTTCGTCGACGACATCGTTGCTGAACCAGCGCAGCACCTTTTCGCCGCCGGCCGCTTCGGCACGCAGTTCGGCCAGCAGTGCATCATCGATGCGGAACGAAGTGCGCACCGTGCCCCGGCCAGGCTTGAGGAAATCGATCGCACCGGCCCGGTCCCACACGTAATAGTCACGGCCGAGGATGTGCAGCAGGCCCAGCATCCAGAATGGATCGGTCATCGCGAACAGGCTGCCGCCGAAATGCGTGCCCACGTAATTGCGGTTCCACGGCCGCAGTCGCAGTGCCACGTCGATCTGCCGGTAATCGGGCGTGATCCGGGTGACGTGGATGCCGGTGAACAGGAACGGCGGCCAGAGGTTGATGCCGAAGCGGAACAGGCGGGCGTTCATGCGGGTCCGGGGCGCGAGGCGAGGTGCCCAGTCTAACCATTCGCATGCGTATGTTGCACCCCGGGAGTCACGTCCCGCCGTCGATCATGAACCCGTCGCGGCCGTTGGCCTTGGCCTGGTAAAGGGCGGTGTCGGCGCCTTCCACGAAATGGTGCGGTTGCAGGTCACCGTCGGGCACGCGGGTGAATACCCCGATGGTGAGCGTGACGCCGTCATCGCTGCCGTCGCCCGGCGCCGGCAGTGCACGCACGCAGGCAATCAGGTCCTCGATCACCCGGCGCGCGCCCTCGGCCGGCGTATCCGGCAGCACCAGTGCGAATTCGTCGCCACCGTAGCGCGCCGCCATGTCGCGCGGGCGACGGGCATGCGCGCCGATCAGGCGGGCGACATCACGCAGCACGCGGTCACCGACCTGGTGGCCATGGCGGTCGTTGTGGCGCTTGAAGTGGTCGACGTCGATCAGCGCCAGGCTCAATGGCTTGCCACTGCGCCGCGCGGCGTCGCATTCCTGCTGCAGTGACTGCTCGAAGCGCAGGCGGTTGCCCAGGCCGGTGAGGGCATCGCGGTTGGCCAGGCGGTGCCAGGCCGAGATCCGCCACACCGCCCAGACCAGCAGTGCCAGCACCACGCCCAGCATCGCGCTGGCCGGTGCCCACCACAGGTCACCGGTGCGCAGCAGCAGCCAGCTCAGCAGCGGCGGCATCGGCAGCGAACACAGCGCGACCAGCCACGGCAGGCGCAGGCCGAGCAGGATCACGCACAGCGCCACCAGCACGCCACTGATGGCGTGCTGCCAGGCGTGCGGCAGCACGTCGATCTGCTTGTGCTGCAGCAGCATCGAGGTGATGTTGGCCTGGTACTCGCTGCCGCTCATCCAGAACTCGCGGGTGGTCGGGGTCAGCAGGCGAGGCGCGATGCCGCTGGCCGTCATGCCGACCACGATGCGGCGGCCATGCAGCATCGCTCCATCCACGTGCCCATCGAGCACGTCCGCATAGGACACCTGCGGCAGCCGCTCGGGCGGGCCGGCGTAGCGCACGCGCACGTAATCATCGCGACGCCATTGATAGGGCGAGCCCAGCGCCGGGTCGGGGTCGGGCAGGCCGCGTACCGCACCCGCCGGCAGGTCGGCCAGTGCCAGGCCCAGTGCCGGCCAGTGCGGCCGTCCGATACCGGCGTGCAGATAGACGCCGCGGGCGACGCCGTCCCCATCCACCTCGACATCGGTGTGGCCGATCGCGGCGGCACTGGCGGCGATCTGCGGGATCGGCAGCATTTCCTCGGCCATGCGGTCGCCGGCCGCCGGTGCCGCCAGCACCGGCAGCACCACCCGGCCGTTGCGTCGGATCGCGGCCGCCAGCTCATCATCCTGGCGGCTGTCGCGACGGTCGGGTTCGGACAGCATCAGGTCCAGCGCAACGCGTTCGGCGCCGGCATCGGTCAGGCGGTCCAGCAGGCGGGCATGCACCGAGCGCGGCCAGGGCCACTGGCCGATACGCTGCAGGCTGCCTTCGTCGATGGCCACGATCAGCACGCTGGGGTCGGGGCGGTAGTCCCAGTTGCCGACCAGTGCGTCATAGGCCGCCTCGTCCTGCCGCCACAGCCATTGGCCCTGGCTGGCCACGATGGTCAGCACGCCGGCCAGCAGGGCCAGCAGGATCCGCTTCGACCATGGCAGCGGCGAGCGCCTCACAACAACAACCAGAGCAGCAGTGCACCGCCACCGGCGCCGTAGCACAGGCGGCATGGCAACGGGATCTGCTGGGCAGGGGAGAACTCGCCGGCGTGGCCGTCATCGTCGATGTACTGCACGCGCACGTGCAGCGTGCCGCTCCACGGGCGCTTGAAGCTCACCTGCGGCTGGGCCACGGTTTCATCGATCAGTGGGGCCTTGAAGTCACCGCGGCGATCCACCTGCACCCGGTAGCGCTGGCCTTCGCTGCCGGCCTGCCAGCGCAGGGTGAGCTCGCCGTGCGCGGCCTCGGGCGGTTGCAGTGCCGGGTCCACCGGCTCGTTGCTCAGCTGCAGCGGCAGCGCCTGGCCATAGCGGCCCTGGTGGCCTTCGGCATCGCGCGAGGCCACGCGCCAGTAGTACTGTCCGGGCGGCAGCGGTTGCGCCAGGCGCAGGTCGGTCGCATGGGTAGCCTGCTCCTGCAGTGGCTGCCGGAAGCTGGGTTCGGCGGCGATCTGCAGCACGCTGCTGCGTGCACCGGGGGCCTGGCTCCAGCGGAAGCGCGGGCGGTCGCTGTTGATCGTCTGCCCATGCAGCGGCGATACGGTCAGCGGCGGCGGTGGCTGGTCACTGAGCTCGAAATCGGCGCTCGCATCCAGGCCTTCGACGCCCTGTGCGTCGACCGCGCGCAACAGGAGGCGCAGCTGGCCGGGCGGCAGGTCGCCGATCGCCAACCGGGTGTCGGCGGTGGAGGTGGCGAACAGCAGGATCTCCGGCGTTGCCGCCTGCACCACTTCCACCCGGTAGTGATCGGCGCCAGTGACCGGTTCCCAGGCAAGCAGGGTCGGCAGCGGCGCCAGGCGCAGCGCGTCATTGCGCAGCGCCGGCGCCGGCAGCAGGGCCGAGACCGCGGCGGGGGCCGCATCGGCGCTGCTGCTGCGGGTGGACTGCCCCGGCCGTACCAGCCGCTGGCCATGGGGGTTGCCGACCTGCACCTTGCCCTGCAGGACCTCGGTGGCGCCGACGTGCCCGGTATCCCCGGCGCTGACCCGGAACACCGTGCCGCGCACGCTGCTGGTCGCGGTGGGTGCATCGATGATGTAGCGCGAGGCCGGGCCGCGCGCCGGCGTCACCCGGTTGCTGGCGCGCCCCTGCTGCAGGCGCAGGCGGGTGTCGACCATGCCGGTGTGGCCATAGCGGCTGAGCTGGTCCAGGCGCAGGCGCGAGTATTCGCGCAGCTGCAGGCGCGAGGCATCGGCAAATTCCAGCGTGATGCTGGAATCGCCCTCGGTTTCCACGGTGTCACCGATATGCAGCTGCTCGCCGGCCTGGAGCGCACGGGTCGCCGTGCCATCGGCACCGGACAGCTCGACCTTGCCGCGCACCGACAGCACCCGGGCCGGCGCCGGTTCGGTGCGCAGCCAGCTGATCGGGAAGCGCAGCAGCTGGCCCGGCGGCAACTGGTAGGGGTTGTCGATGCGGTTGTGCTGCTGCAGCTGCTGCCAGCGTACCGAGGGTTTCAGGTACAGCCCGCCCAGGTCCCACAGGGTGTCGCCGGGCCGGACCCGGTAGTTCCAGTCCTGGGCGCCGGCGATGGCAGGCGGCAGGAGGAGGGCGCAGAGCAGGGCGCCCGTTAAACGCATGGCGAACGACAGAGAGCGGACGACGGTCACAGTTTGCAATCCCGGCAATGCGGGGGTGCAGCTGCAAGACCCCATGGCCCCGACCTCATCCCCCCGAACGGATCGTGGCGACCGCAAGGCCGCCAGCGCGCGCATTATTGCCCGCGTTCAGTGCAGGGATTCTGAACGGAGCGGGCTTCCGTTCAGAACAGCAGCGACGCCATCCTGCGGCGGTACTGGCCCACCAGGTCCTCGTCGGAGATCACATTGAAGGCGTCGATCAAGGCTTTGCGTGGCAGGCCCTCCTCGAATCCACGGTCGATCCGCAGCATTTCCAGGAACTGCGCCAGGGCGGCCTCGTCATGCCCGCCCAGCAGCAGCTGCACGCCGCGCAGGTGGCGGGCCTTGAGATCCTTGCCATCAGCGGCGATGCGGGCCTCCAGCACCTCGGCCGCCGGGGCATCCTTCAGCGCAGCGGCAAAGGCCAGGCGGGCACGGGCGCGCACGGCGCGGTCGTCGGTGGCCAGATTGGCCGGCAGGCCGTCGATCAGGGTACCGGCCTCGTCCACGCCGCCGATCTGCAGCAGGGCCAGGGCCAGGTCGAGCTTCAGCTCATCCTTGTCCGGCTCGGCGGCGATCTGCGCGCGCAGTACGTCGACCTGCGCCTGCGGGTCCAGCGGGGCGTCATCTTCAGGGGCGGCATCGCCGACATCGGCCGGCACGATGCCGTGCTGGGCCAGGAATTCACGCAGCTGGCCTTCCGGAATGGCGCCGGGGAAGCCGTCCACCAGCTGGCCGCCCTTGACCAGGAACACGGTGGGCACCGAGCGGATCTGGAAGGCCGCCGCGATCTGCTGTTCCTTGTCGACATCGACCTTGGCCAGCTCGAAAGCGCCGTTGTACTCGGCAGCCAGCTTTTCCAGCATCGGGCCCAGGGTCTTGCACGGCCCGCACCAGGTGGCCCAGAAGTCGACCAGCACCGGCGTCTGCAGCGACTTCTGCAGGACTTCGGCCTCGAAGGTCGCAGTGGTGGCGTCGAATACGTAGGTCGTCTCGGTCATGGGGGAGGCATCGCTTGGCATCTGGAGACCGATTCTATGGTGACGATCGATGTCGGTCTCAACCCTGCCATCACGGAGTACGCCCTCGAGTGGTGCTGGCGGGCCGGCAGGGGCGCAGTGCAGCGTGTGGATCACCCACTAGCCGGAGGCGACAGGCTTCGATGGGGAGGCGCGCTTGCGACAGGGCGGAACTGCCATGCCTCGAGCATCACGGTAGGCGCAGCAGGCAGATATTGAAGTGCTCTGGAATGCGCCGCGCTTGGCGCATCGCGCCGCTACCGCGACAATGCCGTGGTCCATTCCTTTCCAGGTGATTGCGCGCAATGTCCGTGGTCCGGCTTGATCGTTGGTTGGGGCTGCTTGCGGCAGTCGTATTCGTCCTGGCCGTGGCCGGCTTCGGTGCCGGCCTGGACGGCTATGCCCAGGCTCGCCACCCGGTGGCGCTGCTGGGTGCGCGCGGTGTACCGCATGCGCTGGCCTTCAATCTGCTGGGTTTCGTGCTGCCCGGCGTGCTGGCGGTGGCGGTGGCTGAACGCCTGCGCCGCAGTCTGCCGGCCACTGCTGGCTGGGCGCCACGGGTCGGCAGCCAGATGCTGCTGCTGGCCGGTCTGGCCTTTGCCGCGATGGGGCTGCTGCCACTGGACGTGGATGACCTGCATGGGCCCGCCAGCCAGCTGCATGCCAGCGCCTGGATGATCTGGGTGCTGGGTTTCGTCGCCGGCACCGTGCTGCTGGGCGTGTCCCATCTGCGCCAGGCGCATGGCCGGGCCTCGGGCGCAGTGGCCCTGGGCTGCGGCGTGCTGGCCGCGCTGGCGGCGTTCGCACTGCAGGGCACACTGCCGGCGCCGATGGCACAACGGCTCGCGTTCGCCTGCTGGCTGGTCTGGCTGGCGGCGGCCCTGCCGCTGTCGCGTCCGCGCTGAGACGCCTCCCCGAGCGCCGCGGCGCCGGCGTCCGGCAGGCAGGATTGGAGCCATTTGCCGCACTGCGGTACGCTGTACCGCTTTGCCGCCGCATCCGCGTGTTCCATGACCAGCGCTGAAACCAACGCCTACGACCCGCAGCAGGTTGAATCCGCCGCCCAGCAGTACTGGGACGCCACCCGTGCCTTCGAGGTCGACGAGACTTCGGACAAGCCGAAGTACTACTGCCTGTCGATGCTTCCGTACCCGTCCGGTGCGCTGCACATGGGCCACGTGCGCAATTACACGATCGGCGACGTGATCAGCCGCTACAAGCGCATGACCGGCCACAACGTGCTGCAGCCGATGGGCTGGGACGCGTTCGGCCTGCCGGCGGAAAACGCTGCGATCAAGAACAAGACCGCGCCGGCGGCGTGGACCTACAAGAACATCGACCACATGCGCAGCCAGCTGAAGTCGCTGGGCTATGCCATCGACTGGTCGCGCGAGTTCGCCACCTGCCGTCCGGACTATTACGTCCACGAGCAGCGCATGTTCACCCGCCTGATGCGCAAGGGCCTGGCCTACCGCCGCAACGCGGTGGTGAACTGGGACCCGGTCGACCAGACCGTGCTGGCCAACGAGCAGGTCATCGACGGCCGCGGCTGGCGCTCCGGTGCGCTGGTGGAGAAGCGCGAGATCCCGCAATGGTTCCTGCGCATCACCGACTACGCCCAGGAACTGCTGGACGGCCTGGACGAGCTGGACGGCTGGCCGGAATCGGTCAAGACCATGCAGCGCAACTGGATCGGCCGTTCCGAGGGCCTGGAGATCCAGTTCGATGTGCGCGATGTCGATGGCAGCGCGCTGGACCCGCTGCGCGTGTTCACCACCCGCCCGGACACGGTGATGGGCGTGACCTTCGTGTCGATCGCCGCCGAGCACCCGCTGGCGCTGCATGCGGCGAAGAACAACCCGGAGCTGGCGGAAAAGCTCGCCGATTTCAAGCAGGGCGGCGTGTCTGAGGCGGAGTTGGAGACTCAGGCGAAAAGAGGCGTCAACACTGGGCTGAAGGCAATTCACCCTGTAACCGGCGACCCGATTTCAATTTGGGTCGCGAATTTTGTGCTGATGGGGTACGGGACCGGTGCAGTGATGGCGGTTCCGGCACATGATCAGCGGGATCATGAGTTCGCCATTGGCGTCACTAACAGCCGCATCAAGTATGTCGTGGCTCCGGCCGCCTGGGTTGAGAGCTGGGCACAGATCAAGGCTAGATTGAAAAGCGCTTGGGTGGGTTGCCCCGATTACCCCGCAGATCTTGACGATATCAACGCGGCACTGTCGGCAGCGCAATCCATGGTTGATTCAAGCCAGCTGCAGGATGAAATCGCCGCATTCGCGGAGCATCTCCGGCTGCCGTATCTGGAAAAGGATGGGCAGCTGGTGAATTCGGCCGAGTTCGACGGCCTGGACTTCCAGGGCGCCTTTGAAGCCTTGGCCGAACGTTTCGAGCGCAAGGCCCAGGGCCAGCGCCGCGTCAACTACCGCCTGCGCGACTGGGGCGTGAGCCGCCAGCGCTACTGGGGCTGCCCGATTCCGGTGATCTACTGCGCCAAGTGCGGCGCGGTGCCGGTGCCGGAAGAGCAGCTGCCGGTGGTGCTGCCGGAAGACGTGGCCTTCGCCGGTACCGGCTCGCCGATCAAGACCGACCCGGAATGGCGCAAGACCACCTGCCCGGATTGCGGCGGCGCGGCCGAGCGCGAGACCGACACCTTCGACACCTTCATGGAGTCGAGCTGGTACTACGCCCGCTACACCTCGCCGGGTGCCCGTGATGCGGTCGACAAGCGCGGCAACTACTGGCTGCCGGTGGACCAGTACATCGGTGGCATCGAGCACGCGATCCTGCACCTGATGTATTTCCGTTTCTACCACAAGCTGCTGCGCGACGCGCGGATGGTGGACAGCAACGAACCGGCGCGCAACCTGCTGTGCCAGGGCATGGTGATCGCCGAAACCTATTACCGCCCGAACCCGGACGGCTCGAAGGACTGGATCAACCCGGCCGACGTGGAAGTGCAGCGCGACGAGCGCGGCCGCATCACCGGCGCCACCCTGATCGCCGACGGCCAGCCAGTGGTGGTCGGTGGTACCGAGAAGATGTCCAAGTCGAAGAACAACGGCGTGGACCCGCAGGCGATGGTCGGCAAGTACGGCGCCGATACCGTGCGCCTGTTCTCGATGTTCGCCGCACCGCCGGAACAGTCGCTGGAGTGGAACGAAGCCGGCGTGGACGGCATGGCCCGCTTCCTGCGCCGCCTCTGGGCCCAGGTGCAGAAGCACGCTGCCGACGGTGCCGCCCCGGCACTGGATGCCGCGGCGCTGGATGCCAACCAGAAGGCGCTGCGCCGCAAGACCCATGAAACCATCGGCAAGGTCGGTGACGACTATGGCCGCCGCCACAGCTTCAATACCGCGATCGCTGCGGTGATGGAGCTGATGAACGCGCTGGCCAAGTTCGAGGATGGCAGCGAGCAGGGCCGCGCGGTGCGCCAGGAAGCGCTGCAGGCGATCGTGCTGCTGCTCAACCCGATCACCCCGCATGCCAGCCACGCCCTGTGGCAGGTGCTGGGTCATGGCGAGACGTTGCTGGAAGACCAGCCGTTCCCGCAGGCCGACAGCAGCGCGCTGGTGCGCGATGCGCTGACCCTGGCGGTGCAGGTCAACGGCAAGCTGCGTGGCACCATCGAGGTGGCGGCCGATGCCGCGCGCGAGCAGGTCGAGGCGCTGGCCCTGGCCGAGCCCAACGCGGCCAGGTTCATGGAAGGCCTGACGGTGCGCAAGATCATCATCGTCCCGGGCAAGATCGTGAACATCGTCGCTGCCTGATGTCCCCGGCACCGGTCACCCGCGCGGTGGCCGGTGCCATTCCATGAGCAGGGCCGGGCGCCTGATGGCCCTGCATTCACGCGGCTTCGGGCACGCTGTGTGTTGCCGTGATCGCCCGGCTCCGCCAGACTGTCTCCATGACCCGAATCCTGCTTGCCCTCGTTCTTGTCCTCGGCCTCGCCGGCTGCGGTTTCCATCTGCGCAACAAGCTGATGCTGCCGACCGACACTGCCCCGGTGAAGGTGGTCTCCACCGCCCCGTACAGTGAACTGGTCAAGCTGCTCAACCGCAGCCTGCTGGCCTCCGGTGCCAAGCTGGCCGATGAGGACAGCAAGGGACCCAACCCCCAGCTGCAGGTGCTGTCCGAGCGCTGGGGTGACCTGCCGATCGCCATCGACTCGCAGGGCCGCGCACAGGAATACAGCCTGCGCTACGCGGTGATCTTCATCTTCCGTCGCGAGGATGGCAGCGAACTGGTGCCGCAGCAGGTGATCGAACTGTCGCGCGACTATGTGTCGCCGCCGACCGACGCCACCGGTACCACCACCGAACGCGAAATCCTGGCCACGGAGCTGCGCCGGGAAATGTCCGCCTCGATCATCCGCCGTATCGACAGCGTGGTCCGCGCCGAGATCGAGAAGGGCGGCAGCCTGTCCGCGCCGAAGGCCAAGCCGATCGAGGGTGCGGTGCCGGCCGCCGACGCCAAGCACTGAGCGGCAGCGACGATGGAACTGCGTCCGGAGCAGCTGGCCAGCCAGGGCGCTGACATCCCGTTGGCGCCGGTGTACCTGATCGCAGGCCCGGAAACCCTGCGCGTGCTGGAGGCGGCAGATGCCGTCCGCGCGCGCGCGCGCGCCTCCGGCATCGGCGAACGCGAAGTGTTCGACGCCGACGGGCGGGATTTCGACTGGAACCAGCTCGACGCCAGCTTCAATGCGCCCAGCCTGTTCAGCGCCCGCCGCCTGGTCGAGGTGCGCCTGCCCAGCGGCAAGCCCGGCAAGGACGGCGCCGAAGTGATCAGCCAGTTCTGCGCCAATCCGGCGCCGGACGTGGTGCTGATGATCACCGCCAATGAATGGAGCAAGGCCCATCAGGGCAAGTGGGCCGAGGCGGTCAGCCGCATCGGCGTGCTGTCGGTGGCCTGGGCGATCAAGCCGCACGAACTGCCGGACTGGATCGAGCGCCGCCTGCGCGGCAAGGGCCTGCGTGCCGACCCGGCCGCCGTGCAACGCCTGGCCGAGCGGGTGGAGGGCAACCTGCTGGCCGCCGCCCAGGAAATCGACAAGCTGGCGCTGTTGGCCGATGGCCAGCCGCTGGATGTGGAGCGGATGGAATCGCTGGTGGCTGACGCTGCCCGCTACGACGTGTTCCGGCTGGTGGAGGCGACGTTCTCCGGCCAGCCGCCGGCCGTGCTGCGCATGCTGGCTGGCCTGCGCGGCGAAGGCGAAGCGGTGGCCGCACTGATGCCGATCGTGATCCGTGAACTGCTGGCCGGTGCCGGCCTGGCCCGTGTGCAGGCCCGTGGCGGCAACCTGGCCGCCGAAATGAAATCGCGTGGCATCTGGGAATCACGGCAGGCGCCCTACAAGCGCGCGCTGCAGCGGCACCCGGAAGGCAAGCGCTGGGAACGCTTCGTGGCCGAAGCCGGGCTGGTCGACCGCATCGCCAAGGGGCGGGCCGACGGCGATGCCTGGCTGGCGCTGGAGCGCCTGCTGGTGGCCGTGGCCGAACCGCGTGCCGTGCGCCTGCTGGCGCGGGCCTGAGCGATGAGCCTGCGGATCTATTACGGGGGCACCTTCGATCCGGTGCACCTGGGGCATCTGGCAATCGCGCGAGCCGCCCGGGACGAACTGCAGGTGGCCGTGCGCATGTTGCCGGCAGGCGATCCGCCGCACCGTGCGGTGCCCGGCGCTACCGCCGAGCAGCGCTGCACCATGTTGTCGCTGGCCATCGGCGACGAACCGGGCCTGCTGCTGGACCGTCGTGAACTGGACCGTGCCACGCGCTATCCCGGTCGTCCGTCCTACACCGTCGATACCCTGCGCGAGCTGCGTGGCGAGCTGGGCCCAAGCCGGCCACTGGCCTGGCTGGTGGGCGCCGACAGCCTGCTGGGCCTGTCCGGCTGGCACGAATGGGAGGCCCTGTTCGGGCTGGCCCACTTCGTGGTGGCCGAGCGGCCGGGCAGCCCGCTGCAGGCGTCGATCGACGGTGAACTGGGGCGTGCCCTGCAGGGGCGCTGGGCCGACAACGAACAGGCCCTGTTCGCCAGCCCGGCCGGGCGCATCCTGCGCCTGCACCACCCGCTGCGCGAGGAATCGGCCAGCGCCGTGCGCTCGCAGATCGCCGCCGGTGGCCCCTGGCGCGCCCTGCTGCCGCCGGCCGTCGCGGACTACGTCGCTGCACACGGGCTGTACCGCCCGGCCACAGCGTGAATGGCGCCGCCGTGCCATCCCCGTATAATCGCCCCCACGTTTATCGAGTCGATCCACTTTGAGCAACCAGACCCAGCCCCAGACCATCAAGGTCGATCTGCCCAGCCCGCCGCCGTCCGTGCCGGAACTGCTGGCCAGCGTCCGCCAAGCCACCGAAGACCTGAAGGCCAAGGACCTGGTCGAGATCGACGTGCGCGGCCGGTCCAGCGTTGCCGACTACATGATCGTCGTTTCGGGCACCTCGACCCGCCACGTCAAGTCGATCGCCGATGAAGTCGTGCGCTTCGCCAAGAACATCGACGTGATGCCGCTGGGTGTTGAAGGCGAGCGCGAAGCCGAGTGGGTGCTGGTCGATCTGGGCGACGTGATCGTCCACGTGATGCTGCCGCGCGTGCGTGAGTTCTACGCCCTCGAGCGCCTGTGGACCGTTGGCGACCAGCCGCCGTCCAGCGACGACGAAGTGGCCTGAGCCGCACGTTGATGCATCCCTTCGACGGCGCCGATGGCGCCGTCGACGTTTTGGAGGACCGTGTAGATGAAAGCCCGCCTGATCGCCACCGGTGAACGCGCGCCCAGCTGGGTCGCGCAGGGCTTCGCCGAGTACCAGAAGCGGCTGTCGCACTGGCTGCCGTTCGAGCTGGTGGAAATCGAGCCCGGCTTGCGCGGCAAGGGGCGTGATCCGCGCCGCGCCACTGAAGAGGAAGGCAAGCGGGTCATCGCTGCGCTGCCGAAGAACGCCTATGTGGTGGCACTGGATGTGCCAGGACGACAGCTGAGTTCCGAACAGCTGGCACAGCGCCTGGAGCATTGGCGCGGGCAGGGCCGCGACCTGGCGTTCCTGATTGGTGGCCCGGAAGGGCATTCGCCGGAGGTGTCCGCGCTGGCCGATGAGAAGTGGTCGATCGGACCGCTGACGCTGCCGCACATGCTGGTGCGCCTGGTGGTGGCCGAGCAGCTGTATCGGGCCGCCGCAATGATTGCCAATCACCCCTACCATCGCGCGTGAAGAGTGGTTATACTAGTCGTCTGCCCGAATAGCTCAGCCGGTTAGAGCACTTGACTGTTAATCAGGGGGTCGTTGGTTCGAGTCCAACTTCGGGCGCCACCTTGAGAAACCTGCATCGCAAGATGCAGGTTTTTTTTTGTCGCTACACTCTGCTGCTGCAACCATGGATGCCGATCATGCGCGTGCTGCTGTCCTCGAGCTTCCTGCTGCTGGCGATGGTGCCGTTCGCCACAACGAAGGCCGCGCCTTCCACCTGGCATCCGCCACAGGGCACCACCGAGCTTCCGTTGTGGCCGCAGGGCACGGTGATCGCGCCGCCGAAGTTGAAGGGGCCCGAGCAGGTCAGCGAAGTGATCTCCGAAGCCAGTGGCGAACACTGGATGATGCTGCAGAACGTCGCTGCGCCGACCCTCACCGTGTTTCCACCGAAGGGACCGGCCACCGGCACCGCAGTGATGGTGGTGCCTGGCGGAGGCTATCGGGTGCTGGCGATGGACCTGGAAGGCAGCGAGATCTGCGGCTGGCTGACCGCACAGGGCATCACCTGTGCATTGCTGAAGTACCGGGTGCCAGCCTCTGGCCCGAACTGGGACCCCGAGTGCAACTGCCGCGACATTCCGAAAGTGCCGATGGCCCTGCAGGATGCACAGCGTGCAATGGGCCTGCTGCGCGCACAGGCCGAGCGCTGGTCAATCAATCCCAAGCGGATCGGGGCGATCGGCTTTTCCGCCGGTGGTCACGTGGTGGCGGGACTGAGCACGCACGCGCTGCGCAGCTACGCGCCGGTCGATGCTGCGGATAAGCAACCCAGCCGTCCCGATTTCGCGATGGTGATGTATTCCGGGCACCTGTGGGCAGGGCACGGGAAGGGATTGTCGCTGGTCAGGGACATCACCGTGGATGACAAGGTGCCGCCGACGTTCATCGCGCAGGCCACCGACGATCGCACCGATGACGTGCGCGAATCGCTGGCCTATTACCGTGCCCTGGCGGACGCGGGCGCGCCGGTGGAAATGCATCTGTTTGCACGCGGCGGCCACGCATTCGGGCTGCGCATGAAGGATGCACCGGTCGCGGCGTGGCCGCAGCTGGCCGAGCGCTGGATGCAGGATATCGGCATGCTGGCGGATCGCCAGTTGTAGAGCCGAGCCATGCTCGGCTGCCTGTGTGAAGCCGAGCGCGGGCTCGGCTCTACAGTGCCAGCTCACCTCTGCAGAAGGCCACCAGCGTGGCGATCGCCACCGCCAGGATCGCGCCGAACAGTACCCACTCCCAGCGCGTGAATACCCGCTCGCCGCGCTGGCGCCGGGTCAAAGCGAACAACACCACGCCGGGCACGTACAGCAGTACCGACAGCAGCAGGTTGTCCAGGCCGCCGGCATACACCAGCCACAGCGCATAGGCGCTGGCCAGCAGTGCGACCCCGAAATCGCGCCAGCGCACGCCTGGTTCGCCGGCGTAGGCCTGCCCGCGCCAGGCCAGCTGCACGCCGAACGCGGTGGACAGGAAGTAGGGCACCAGGCTCATCGACGCAGCGAGCAGCACCAGCCCGGTGTAGCTGCCCGAACTGACCAGCACCATCAGCAGGAACAACTGGATCAGGCCATTGCTCAACCACAGTGCATTGGCCGGCACGCCACGCGCGTTCTCGCGGCCGAGGAAGGCCGGCATGGTGCCGTCACCGGCGGCGGCATACAGCACTTCGGCGCACAGCAGCACCCAGGCCAGCAATGCGCCGAGTACGGAGACGATCGAACCGATGATGATCACCGTCGCGCCCCATTCGCCGACGATGGCGCGCAGCACGTAGGCCATCGACGGATTGGGCAGCCCGGCCAGTTCGGCCTGCGACAGCACGCCCATCGACAGCAGGCTGACCAGTACCAGCAGCAGCCAGACCCCGAGGAAGCCGATCACCGTGGCACGGCCGACGTCGGCACGGCGCGCGGCACGCCGCGAATAGATGCTGGCCCCTTCGATGCCGATGAACACCCACACGGTCACCAGCATCATGCCGCGCAGCTGCTGGCCGAGGTCGCCGAGTGCGGGCGTACCGAGGAAATCGGCGCGGAACACGTCCATGCGGAACGCGCCCGCCGCCAGGATCAGGAACAACGCGATGGGCAGCAGCTTGGCCACCGTCACCAGGCCGTTGACGATGGCGGCCGTGCGCAGGCCGCGCAGCACCAGCAGGTGCACGGTCCACAGCAGCAGTGATGAAGCGGCTACGGCGGCGGGTGTATTGCCTTCACCGAAGACCGGCACGAAGTGGCCGAGGCCACTGAAGATCAGTACGAAGAAGCTGGCGTTGCCGAGCACCGACGCCACCCAGTAGCCCCACGCCGCGGAGAAGCCGATGTAGTTGCCGAAGCCTTCGCGCGCATAGGCGTAGATGCCGGTATCCAGGTCGGGGCGACGATTGGCCAGGGCCTGGAACACGAAGGCCAGCATCAGCATGCCGGCGCCACTGACCGCCCAGCCGATCAAGGCGGCGGCCGGGCCGGCGCTGCGCGCGACGTTCTGCGGCAGTGAAAAGATGCCGGCGCCGACCATCGAGCCGACTACCAGTGCAGTCAACGCGGGCAGGCCCAGCCGTTGCGATGTCGCGGCCATGGAGATCCCCTGCGGCGCGAATGCCGCGAGCATACGGTAGCCATGTCCTCGTGAACATGTCCGCAAGAGTCAGCAGGCAAGCGCCAGCCTGCAGGAACCGGCCCGCGTGAAAACGACGAAGGCCCGGGCAACGGCCCGGGCCTTCGAAGGTGACGCTGCAACCGGTCTTACTTGAACGTGTACTTGAAGCCGACGGTGTAGTAACGGCCCAGCGCACCGGAGAAGTGCATCGGGTTGTAGTTCACCGCGCCGTAGGTGGTCGGATCGAGCGGGGCGATGCGGTCGAACACGTTGGCCACCGAGGCGTTGAGTTCGAACGAGTCGTTGATGCTCCAGCGACCGGACAGGTCCATCGTGGTGAACGAAGAGATCTTCTTCACCGGCGTACCGTCAGCGTAGAAGGCCAGGTAGCTGCCACCACGGCTGTCGATGTTGTCCATCTTGCTGATGTAGTTGACGATGCCGCTGACGCTCCACGGGCCCTGCTTCCAGGTGGTGCCGAAGTTGACCTTGTCCTTCGGCGTACCGATGCAGTTGGTGACGTCGCAGTTGCCGTGGGTACCCACGTAATCAACCGTGTCGCCGCCTTCGGTGCGCTCGAACTTCAGGATGTGGCTCCACTGCAGGTCCAGCTCCAGCTGGCCCGGGCCGATCTCGAAGGTCTGGCGGATATCGGTATCGATACCGCGCACGCGCGACGAGCTGGCATTCACGTAGCCGGTGTTGACCGCCAGGATGGTGCCGCTGTTGGCCACGCCATTGAGATTGTTGCTGTCGCGCAGCACGTTGCCGGCCAGGATCGCCGCCGCCGTGCTGCCCTGCACGATCTCGTTGGTACGCTTGATCTGCCAGGCATCGACGGTCATCGAGGTGGTCGAAGTCGGCTGCAGCACGATGCCGACCGAGTAGCTCTTGGACTCTTCCGGCTTCAGCAGCTTGTTCGGCTTGGTGATGATCGCCACCGAATTGGCGCCACATTCGCTGGCAGCGCCGCCGCTGATCTGGCAACGCACCGGGTCGACCGCAGTGGAGAAGGCGGCCAGGCCACCGTCACCGTTCTCGGCCGGGTTCGGCGCGCGGAAACCTTCGGCGTAGCTGGCGCGCAGGGCGATCCAGTCGGCCGGGGTCCACTTCACGCCCAGCTTCGGCGTAGCCTTGCCTTCGCCGCTTTCGTACTTGTCGTAACGCAGGGCGCCGGACAGTTCCAGCTGTTCCAGCACCGGTGCCGACAGTTCGACGTAGCCGGCATAGACGTTCTGGGTGCCGTCATAGGCCGAGTAGCCCAGGCCGATGATGTCGCCCTGGTCGGTGTAGGTCTGCGGGGTCAGGCTGTTGCTGGTCTTGCGCCACTCGGTACCGATCGCCAGGCCCAGCGGACCACCCTTCAGGTCCATCAGGCTGCGCGAGACGGTGAAGTCGAACATGTCCAGGCTGGACTTGGCGCGGGCGCTGATCGTGGGCGAGATGTAGTCGTACAGCGCCTGCGAGTTCTTGCCGGCATCATCACCGATACGCCACACGCCACCGGCGCAGTTGGCATTGCCCAGTGCACACTGGACGGCGCTGTAGCGCAGGAAGCCGGTGCGCTTGTTGGTCAGGTCGGTGCCCGAGTGCAGGTAGGCGGTGTCGTAGCTCCAGTCGCCCCAGTTGCCCTTGATGCCGACCAGGAAGCGGTTGAACTCATTGGTGTTGTCGGTCACGCGCGGGCCGACATCCCAGGCCGAGTAACGCACGCGGCGCGCCGTGCCCGGGGTCGGGTTGTCGGGATGGTTCGGGCCCAGCACGGTGGCACCGGGGCCACTGTTGGCATTGACCGGGCCGCCCGGATAGCCCCAGCCGCCCGACACGCCGGACGGGGTGTTGCTGAAGATGGTTTCCTTCTTCGAGTAGCCGATCTCGGTGTAGATCTCGCCGCCTTCACCGAAGGCGAAGCTGGCGCGACCGAACACGTTGACGTACTTCTCTTCCGGAATCAGGTCGCGGTACTGCTGCGCCGGATCCCACAGGCAGCCATCGGCGGCGATGCTGGCCGGGGTCTGCCCACCGATGGTGGTCAGGCCGGCGCAACCCGGCAGCGGCACCAGATGGCCGGTGGCGTCGAGGTAGGAGCCGTTCGGGCCGGAACCGCCGGAGGTGCCACCACGGGTGTAGGCACCGCCGAGGAACTGGGCGGTCTTGTCATAGCCCCACGGGCGGGTGTCACCGGTACCGATCCACTTGCGGTTCTTGCGGTCGCTGATCTTGATCGCGTCGGTCTTGCCAACGTCCAGGCTGAAGAAGGCGTTCCAGCCATCGGTGGCCAGGTCGCCGGTACCGGCGGTCAGGGTTGCCTTCCGGGCGTCGCCATCGCTGTCACCGGACAGGCCGTAGGAGCCACGCAGGATGGCGCCCTGGAAGTCGCTGCGCAGGATGATGTTGACCACGCCGGCGATGGCATCGGAGCCGTAGATCGCCGAAGCGCCGTCCTTCAGGACTTCCACGCGCTCGACGGCATCGAGCGGAATGGTGCTGAGGTCGGTGAAGACCTTCTGTCCGTCATCGGCCAGGCCATAGGTGGCCATGCGGCGGCCGTTCAACAGTACCAGCGTCGAGCCGGCGCCCAGGCCGCGCAGCGAGATGCCGGCACCACCGCCGGCGAAACCGTTGCCGAAGGTCTTGGGAATCGAGCCGGCGCCATCGGCGGTGATGGTCTGCAGGTACTCGGCCAGCGAGGTCTTGCCGGTGCGGTCGATTTCCTGGCGGGTCACCACCTGCACCGGCGACGGTGTCTCGGTGTTGGTGCGCGGGATGTTGGAGCCGGTGACCGTGATGCGGTCGAGGTTGGTGGCCTTTTCCTGCGCGAAGGCGGAGGAGGAAGCGACGGCGCCGGCCAGCAGCAGGGCGCCGCCGGTGAGGATGTGGGTGATGGACGATGCCAGGGTGCTGCGGCGGCGGCTGGCGGGCCGTTGGATCGGGTGTTTCACAGCTTCTCTCCTAACTGGAAAACCGTAGCGTTGAGGGCTGTCGCCGGATCGATACCGGGACGCGCCAATCTAGGTTTCCTGCAGGTGACGAAGTCGTGAAATTTTGCTTAATCGGTAACGCTTGGTCCCTGGCCTCTCCGCATTTCCCGGGCAGCGGCAGGGACCGGCCCGGCGCGAGGCCGGGCCGGTGGTGGGGCTCAGTCGGGCAACGAGAACTGCACCGGTACCAGGCCGATGGCCGGAACTGCCACGCCGTCACGCTGGGCAGGCTCGAAGCGCCAGTGCCGGAGCACCTGCTGGCGGGCGGCCTGGTCCAGGTTGCGCGAGCCGCTGCTGCGCTCGACGCTGACCGCGACCGGTTGGCCATGGCTGTCCACTTCCACCCGCAACAGCACCGTGCCCTGTTCGTGGTTGCGCAGGGACTGGATGGGGTAGGTCGGCGGCGGGGCGCTGCGGTACTGCAGCTGGGCGCCGGCCAGAGGGGTGGACGTGTCGATGCTGGGCGCCAGCTGCGGCGGAGCCGGTTCGGTGGCCGGCAACGCGATGCCCTGGGTCTCCTCCACGGTCGCGGTGGGCGCGGGCAGTGGCGGCACCACCGGCTGCGTTCGCGGTTTCGGCACCACCTGGACGATCTCCTTGGGCGTGACCGGAACCGGCGGCGTTGGCGGTGGCGGGATCTTCTCGATCAGCCGGACCGGCGTCTTTTCACGCGGGACCTGCACGGCCTGGTAGGTCGCAGGGATGAGCAGCAACAGGAAGGCCAGCAGGTGCAGGGCGATCGCCGCGCTCCAGGCGGCCACCCGGGCGGCGTCGAAATGCAGGGATGCAACGGGGTACGTACGAACCATGATCCACCTCCATGCCAGTGACGAAGTCCTCAACGCACCAGGGCCCGTGGCGGGGTTGCCGCACGCGGCTGGCAGTCCATCAGTAGCGCGGCACGACGGCTACTGCCTAGAGGCAGGGGCATGATCGTTGGGCTGGCCTTCAGCCAGTGTCGGCGGAGGGCACGAAAAAGGCGGGCCCCCTGCGGGACCCGCCTGTGTCGTCGACCGCGGCGGACGCGATCAGCGGCCCAGTTCGAACACCACGTCCAGGTTGACCGAGACGGTCGATTCGCCCGGTGCGACCGGGGTGGCCTTGTCCATCGCCGCACCGGCCGCCATGGTGCGCATCATCTGCATCGGGCGGAAACCGCCGCTGCTGTTCTCGGAGATGCTGACGATGCGGCGCACCTGCAGGCCCAGCGACTTGGCATAGGTCTGGGCGCGGGCCTGGGCCTTCTTCAGCGCGGCCAGGCGGGCTTCGTCATAGACCGGTTCGGGCTGGTCGATCTCAAACTGCGGACCGTTGATCTGGTTGGCGCCCTGAGCGGCCAGCGCATCGAGCACCTTGCCGAGCTTGGCGATGTCACGGACCTTCAGGCTGACCGTGTTGCTGGCCTGGTAGCCGGTGATCTTCGGCGCCTCGTTGTCGGCATAGCGGTACTGCGGGTTGAGGCTGACGCCGCTGGTCTGCACGTCGCGCTCGGCGATGCCGGCGGCCTTGATCGCGGCCAACACCTTGTCCATCTGCTGGGCGTTCTGGCGCATGGCGCTGTTGCCGTCGGCGGCCTGGGTGACCACGCCGGCCGACAGGGTGGCGACGTCCGGCACGCGGGTGGCCTCGGCGTTGGCCGAAATGTTCAGCAGGGTGCCTTCGGCCGCGGCGGCGATCGAGGGCGACGAAGGAGCAGCATGGGCAGTCATCGAGGTTCCAAGGGCGAGGGACAGGGCGAGCAGCAGCGGGGTGGCGGTCAGGCGCATGGGATCTCCTTGTTGTGCGGTGAGGGTGGTGTCGTAGCGATGAACGCGCTGTGAGCCTGTACGGGGTTGTACGCGTTCCGTAACGGGTTGCCGACGATTCAGGTGACGGGCTCAGGTTATGCTGTGCCGATGCTCTATCTTGCTTCCCGCTCCCCCCGACGCAACCAGTTGCTGGCCCGACTCGGACGCCCCTTCCAGGCCCTGGACCTGGAGGTCGTCGAGCAGCGCGCCGCGACCGAGAGTGCCGAACAGTATGTGTGCCGGGTCGCCGCCGACAAGGCGCGCGCCGGGCTGGCCCGGGTGCTGGCCGAAGACCCGCAGGCGCGGGTGCTCGGCTCGGACACCGAGGTGGTGCTGGACGGTGAAGTGTTCGGCAAGCCGGCCGACGCCGCCGGCGCGCGCGCGATGCTGGCGCGCCTGGCCGGGCGCACCCACCAGGTGATGACTGCGGTGGTGGTGGTCGGCGCCGACGGGCTGGACAGCGAACTGGTCATTTCCGAAGTGACCTTCGCCCCGATCGCCGCCGCCGACATCGCCGCCTATGTCGCCACCGGCGAGCCGTTGGACAAGGCCGGGGCCTACGCCATCCAGGGCGGGGCCGAGCGCTGGATCGAACATCTTTCCGGCAGCTACTCCGGCGTCATGGGGCTGCCATTGCTGCATACCGATCGTCTGCTGGCGCGCTGTGGCGTGCCGGCCCCCACTGCCGATGCCGCCAGGGAGGCTGCCGATGTCTGAGGAAATCCTGGTCAATGTGACCCCCCGCGAAACCCGGGTCGCGGTGATCGAGAACGGCATGCTGCAGGAACTGCACATCGAGCGCGGCTGGCGCCGGGGTGTGGTCGGCAACATCTACAAGGGCAAGGTGCAGCGGGTCATGCCCGGCATGCAGGCCGCGTTCGTCGAGGTCGGCCTGGAGCGCGCCGCGTTCCTGCACGCCAACGACGTGGTGCGCCCGGCCCCGGTGGCCAGTGCCGACACCGAGAACACGACCCTGCCGCCGCCGGCCAGCGTGCCGATCGTCGAGCTGCTGCGTGACGGCCAGGACATCGTGGTGCAGGTGGTGAAGGACCCGATCGGCACCAAGGGTGCACGCCTGACCACGCAGATCAGCATTCCCTCGCGCTACATGGTGCTGCTGCCGCAGTCCAAGGTGGTGGGGGTGTCCGCGCGCATCGAGGATGAAACCGAGCGCGCCCGCCTGAAGGCGCTGGTGACCGAGTTGTCGGCGCAGCACGGCGGCTACGGCTACATCGTGCGCACCAACGCCGAAGGGCAGCCGGCCGAGGCCATCGCCGAGGACATCGCCTACCTGTCGCGCGTGTGGAACGTGGTCGAGCGCCGCGGCCGCGAAGCGCCGTCGTGCAGCATCATCTATGAAGACCTGAGCCTGCCGCTGCGGTCGGTGCGCGACCTGATCCGCAAGGACGTGGACAAGGTGAAGGTGGACTCGAAGGAAACCTTCGGCCAACTGCAGGCCTTCGTCGCCAAGTACATGCCGGTGCTGGCCGAGAAGCTGGAGCTGTACTCCGGTGACCGCCCGATCTTCGACATGTTCGGCGTGGAGGACGAGATCGGCCGCGCGCTGGACAAGCAGGTGCCGCTGAAATCCGGTGGCTACCTGGTGATCGACCAGACCGAGGCGATGACCACCATCGACGTCAACACCGGCTCGTTCCTCGGCCAGCGCAACCTGGAAGAAACGGTGTTCCGCACCAACCTGGAAGCGGCGCAGGCGGTGGCGCGGCAGCTGCGGCTGCGCAACCTGGGCGGCATCATCATCATCGACTTCATCGACATGGATGATGCGGAGCATCGTCGCCAGGTGCTGCGCACGCTGGAAAAGGCGCTGGCCCGCGACCATGCCAAGACCACGGTCTATGATTTCTCGCCGCTGGGCCTGGTGGAGATGACCCGCAAGCGTACGGTGGAAAGCCTGGAGCGCCAGCTGTCGGAGACCTGCCCGCAGTGCAGCGGCCGCGGCAGCATCAAGACCACCGAGACGGTGACCTACGAGATCTTCCGCGAGATCACCCGTGCCGTGCGCCAGTTCGACGCTGCGCGCCTGCTGGTGATCGCCTCGACCAAGGTGGTCGCGCGCATTACCGATGAGGAATCCTCGGCGGTGGCCGAGCTGGAAGAGTTCCTCGGCAAGAGCATCCGCTTCCAGGCGGACGAGCAGTACCTGCAGGAGCAATTCGATGTCGTTCTGCTCTGATCCTCGCCGGCTGCAGGCCGGCGGTGGCCGATGAGCGCGCCGCCGCGCCTGCGACCGCGAAGGATCCGCCGTCATTTCATTGCCGCCTGTGCGGTGGGCCTGGTCGGGCTTGCACTGCTGGTGGGCACGCTCAGCCAGCTGCTGCCGCTGGCCGAGCGTCATCCTGACAGGATTGCCGCCTGGCTGAGCGAGCGTGCCGGCCAGCCGGTGCGTTTCGACCAGCTGCAGACCGCCTGGACCCGTCGTGGCCCGCTGCTGCAGCTGAAAGGCCTGCGCATCGGCGCCGGGCAGGGCCTGGCGATCGGCGAGGCCGAGGTGCTGGTATCGATGTACAGCGGGCTGCTGCCCGGGCGCTCGCTGACCGAGCTGCGCCTGCGTGGCCTGGCGCTGGATCTGCAGCAGGGCGAGGACGGACGCTGGACGGTGCGCGGGCTGCCGCAATCGGACAACGGCGGCGATCCGCTGGATGCGCTGCGCCGGCTGGGCGAGCTGCAGGTGATCGGGGGGCGCCTGGGCGTGCACGCGCCGACGTTGGGCATCGACACCACGCTGCCGCGCATCGACCTGCGCATGCGGGTCAATGGCGATCGCCTGCGCGTGGGCGTACGCGCCTGGGCGCAGCCCGAAGCGCTGCCGCTGACCGCGGTGCTGGACGTGGACCGTGCGCGCGGCAACGGCGAGGCCTGGCTGGGCGCCGACCCGGTCGATTTCCACGCCTGGGCGCCCTTGCTGGCGGCTGGCGGCGTGCGCCTGCGCGAGGGCAAGGGCGAGTTGAACCTGTGGTTGACCCTGCGCGATTTCGCGCCGGTGGCGCTGACCACGGATTCGGACCTGCGCGACGTGCGTATCGATGGCGCACCGATACCCGGCATGGCGGCGCCGCAGCTGCAGCTGCAGCGACTGCAGGCCCGCCTGCGCTGGCAGCGCCAGGCCGAGGGCTGGGCGCTGCAGGTACCGCAGCTGCGGCTGAAGAATGAAGACGGCGAGCAGCGCCTCGATGGCCTGCAGCTGCAGGTCGGCAAACAGCTGCAGGTCCGTTCCGGTGAAGTGCAGGCCGGCATCGCACTGCGTGCGCTGGCCCTGAGTGATCGCCTTGAGCCGGGCCTGCGTCGCTGGCTGTTCCTGTCCAGGCCGCAGCTGGACGTGCGCGCGTTGCAGCTGTCGGGCGAACGCGATGGCCCCCTGTGGGCGCAGGGTGAACTGCAGTCGCTGGGTTTCGCCAGCGTGGGCAACTCGCCCGGCCTGCGCGGCCTGGGCGGGCGCTTTGAAGGCGACGCCGACGGCTTCAGCCTGCAGCTGCAACCGCAACGGCAGCTGCAGTTCGATTGGCCGACCGGCTTCGGCGTGCGCCATGACCTGCACCTGGCCGGACAGATCGTGGGCTGGCGCGACGAGGGCGGTGGTTGGCGGATCGGGACGCCGGCGATGCGTGTGGAAGGCACCGACTACGCGGCCGACGTGCGCGGCGGGGTCTGGTTCCAGGGCGACGGCACGCGGCCGTGGCTGCAGCTGGCCGCGAAGCTGGACGACGTGCCGATGACGGCGGCCAAGCGCTTCTGGATCCACTCCAAGATGAGCAAGGGCGCCACCGACTGGCTGGACATGGCGCTGGCTGGCGGCCAGGTGCGCAATGGCGTCGGCCTGGTCACCGGTGACCTGGACGACTGGCCGTTCGACAACAATGATGGCCGCTTCGAGGCCACCGGCCACATCACCAATGGCGACATCCGCTTCCAGCACGACTGGCCGCTGATGAGCCAGGTCGACGCCGACATCGCCTTCATCGGCCCTGGCTTCGACATGCGTGGACGGGGTGATCTTGCCGGCGTGGCGGTACAGAAATTCGAAGCGGGCATTCCGGACTTCGGGCACCAGCCGTTGTACGTACGTGCCGACGCGCCGAGCGAGGCCGGCAAGCTGCTGGCGATGCTGCGCCAGAGCCCGTTGCACAAGGATTACGGCGATACGCTGGACAATCTGGTCGCCAGTGGTCCGGCCCATGTGACCTTCGATCTGCTGCAGCCGCTGCATCAGGACGAGGGCGAGGGCCACCTGCAGGGCACGGTCGATCTGGCCGGCGTGAAGCTGGTCGACAAGCGCTTCCAGCTGACCTTTGACAACATGCACGGGCAGGCGCGCTACAGCAATGGCGGTTTCGGCGCCGAGGACCTGGCGGTGCGCCACCTCGGCCAGGAAGGACGGCTGAGCCTGCGTGCCGGCGGTTACGTGCATGACAGCACGCGCGCCTTCGAGTCGCAGCTGACCGCCCGCCTCGATGCCAGCGTGCTGATCGACCGTGCTCCGGAGATGGCCTGGCTCAAGCCTTACATCAACGGCAATTCGGCCTGGACCATCGGCGTCAACCTGCCCAAGGTGGCGCCCGGCGCGCCTGCGCCGCCGAGCGAGCTGCGACTGAGTTCGGACCTGGTCGGCACCCGGCTCGACCTGCCGGCGCCGCTGGACAAGCCGGCCGCCGAGCCGCTGGCGACCACGGTGGCCGCGCAGCTGCCGATGGGCGCCGGCCGCATCGATGTGGCGTTCGGCCAGCGCCTGGCCCTGGCCGCGCGCAGCCACAACAACCAGACCGGTGTGCAGGTCACGCTGGGCAGCGACCATGTCGACCGCGAGCCGCCGGCGAGCGGACTGACGGTCAATGGCCGCAGCCCGACCCTGGATGCGCTGGAGTGGATCAGCCTGGCGCGCGGGGGGAGTGACGACGACGCGATGCCGCTGCGCGCGGTCGACGTGCAGGTCGGCCAGCTCAAGCTGATCGGCGGAGTCTTCGAGCAGACCCGGCTGCAGCTGCACCCGGGCCCGCAGGCACTGGACGTGCGCCTGGACGGGCCGTCGCTGGCCGGCCGCCTGACCGTACCCAACGCCGACGGCGGCACCATCAGCGGCCAGCTTGACCGCGTGCACTGGCAGTCACTGCCGGCGGCACCGGGTGCGGCCGCCGCGCCGGCGCGGGTACAGGCCGGTGCCAATGACATGGACCCGGCCAAGCTGCCGCCGTTCGCGCTGGACATCGCCGACCTGAAGTTCGGCAAGGTGGTGCTGGGCCAGGCGGTGCTGCGCACGCGCCCACTAGCCAACGGCCTGAACGTGGACGCGTTGCGCTTCCGCGCGCCGGACCAGGAAATCGACATCACCGGCCGCTGGCTCGGCCGTACGGGCGGCGCCCGTACCGAACTGACCGCGCAGGTGCGCAGCGAGGACCTGGGCGGGCTGATGCAGAACCTTGATTACGGCGGCCAGCTGCGCGGCGGTTCCGGCCAGGCGCAGCTGCAGGCGGCCTGGAGCGGGGGGCCGTCGGACTTCCAGCTGGGCAACCTGCAGGGCAGCCTCGACCTGCATGCGCGCAATGGCCAGCTGCTGGAGCTGGAGCCGGGCGCCGGCCGCGTGCTGGGCCTGCTCAGCGTCGCGCAGCTGCCGCGGCGGCTGATGTTCGATTTCCGCGACTTCTTCTCCAAGGGCTTCGCGTTCAACCAGATCGAGGGCAGCATGCAGTTCGGTCAGGGCATGGCGCGCACCGACAAGGTGCTGATCGAAGGCCCGGCGGCCAACATCACCATCCGTGGCCAGGCCGACCTGCGCAACCAGCAGTTCGACCAGACCATCGACGTCAACCCGCGCGCGGGCAACCTGCTGACCGTGGTCGGTGCGGTGGCCGGCGGCCCGGTGGGGGCGGCGCTGGGCGCGGCCACCAATGCGGTATTGTCCAAGCCGCTGGGCGAGATTGGCGCCCGTACCTACAAGGTGACCGGTCCATGGAAGGAGCCGAAGGTGGAAGTGATCGAGCGCAGCCGCGACAAGACCCCATCACCGCCCGTGCCGGCACCTGCACCGGCCATTCCGCCGACCGTCACCGACCTGCCGCGCTCGCGCTGAGCACGGCTTCCTGTTCACGGGGCTTGCCTGAGCGCCCCCGCACCCCCAGATCGAAACCATGACTGATATCGCCCTGACGCTTGCCCAAGACCGCCTGCTGCGCCCCGGCGGCCTGGATACCGCCGGCCTGGAGCGCACCTTCGGGCAGCTGCTCGGCCCTGGTGTCGACTTCGGCGACCTTTATTTCCAGCACGCCCGCCGCGAGAGCTGGAGCGTGGAAGACGGCATCGTCAAGGACGGCGCCCATTCCATCGAGCAGGGCGTGGGCGTGCGGGCGATTTCCGGCGAGAAGACCGGCTTCGCCTACTCCGATGACATCCATGCCGATGCGCTGCTGGCGGCGGCGCAGTCGGCGCGCGCGATCTCGCGCGAGGGCGGTGCGCAGACCGGACGTTCGCTGCTGCGCGGCAATGCGCGCGCGCTGTACCCGGCGCTGGACCCGATCGACGGCATCGGCAACGAGGCCAAGGTCGAGGTGCTCAAGCGCCTGGATGGCTACCTGCGTGCCGCCGACCCGCGCGTGAAGCAGGTGATGGTGAGCCTGTCCGGCGGCGTCGATACGGTGCTGATCGCCCGCAGCGACGGCGTGCTGGCGGCCGACGTGCGCCCGCTGGTACGCCTGAACGTGCAGGTCATCGTCGAACACAACGGCCGTCGCGAGTCCGGCTACGCCGGTGGTGGTGGCCGTTATGGCTACGAAGCGCTGTTCGCCAGCGGCCGCCCCGAAGCCCTGGCCCAGGAAGCGCTGCGCCAGGCGCTGGTGAACCTGGACGCGGTGCCGGCGCCGGCCGGCATGATGCCGGTGGTGCTCGGCCCGGGTTGGCCGGGCGTGTTGCTGCACGAAGCGGTCGGCCACGGCCTGGAAGGCGACTTCAACCGCAAGGGCACCAGCGTCTACGCCGGCCGCATCGGCGAGCGCGTCGCCGCACCGGGGGTGACCATCGTCGACGACGGCACCCTCGACGGTCGCCGCGGTTCGTTGAACATCGACGACGAAGGCCACCCGAGCCAGTGCACCCCGCTGATCGAGGACGGCATCCTGGTCGGCTACATGCAGGACAGCCTCAACGCGCGGCTGATGGGCATGGCCCCGACCGGCAACGGGCGCCGCGAATCGTTCGCGCACCTGACCATGCCACGCATGACCAACACCTACATGCGCGCCGGCGAGCACGACCCGCAGGAGATGATCCGTTCGGTGAAGAAGGGCCTGTACGCGGTGAACTTCGGCGGTGGCCAGGTCGACATCACCAGCGGCAAGTACGTGTTCTCGGCCACCGAGGCCTACCTGATCGAGGATGGCCGCATCACCACCCCGGTGAAGGGCGCGACCCTGATCGGCAACGGCCCGGAGACCATGCAGAAGGTGCGCATGGTCGGCAACGATCTGGCCCTGGACGAGGGCGTGGGCATCTGCGGCAAGGACGGGCAGAGTGTGCCCGTGGGTGTCGGCCAGCCCTCGCTGTTGATCGAGGGCATCACCGTCGGCGGTACGCAGGCCTGAGCGTGGCGATGGCCGCGGCCACCGCCCGGGCCGGCGCGGACTCAGTCCTCGTCGGCCTCGTCGACCGGATCGCCGGCGTGTTCGTCGCCTGCCGTCTTCAAGCCCAGCGCCGCCGGCAGCATCAGCGTACGCAGCACCTGGAAGATCTCGCGGTAGGCGCGCGGCGGCTTGTTCTTCGCCTTTTCGGCCTGCGCGTTGCGTACCAGGGTGCGCAGCTGCTGGCGGTCGGCCTGCGGGTAGTCGTCAAGCAGGGCGGCCAGCGCCTTGTCACCGTCGGCCAACAGGCGGTCGCGCCAGTCTTCCACGCGGTGCATCATCGCCACTTCGCGGCGGCCAGTCTCGCTGTTGGCGTCCAGCGCATCGCGGATCGCGTCCAGCGTTGCCTCGTCCTCGCGGCGCATGTGCTTGGCCAGGAACGCCAGCTGGCGCTTGTGGGCGATGTGGGCGGTGATGCGCTTGCACTCGGCGATATGCGGCAGCAGGTCTTCCGGGATCGGCAGGCGCGCCAGCTGGGCCGGGGTCAACGACACCAGCTTCTCGCCCAGGGCCAGGACGTCGAGCGCGTCGCGCCGGTTCTGGCTGCGGCTCTTGTCGTGGAATTCACCGGTTTCTTCGTCGCGTCCGCGCATCGTCCCTACCTGATCTCAAAAAAAGTCGCCCGGCGTGATGCCGGGCCCAACCTGTACAGGATAAAGCATTGAACGTGATCGCCCCTGAAGTGGCCGTCGGCGACGACAGCCCGGCCCGGCTGGAACGGCTGGCCGACCTCTCCCAGCAGCTGCTCGACCGCGCCCGCGCGCTGGGCGCCAGCCAGGCCGAGGTCAGTTGCAGCGAGGACCGCGGACTGGAGGTCAATGTCCGCCTCGGCGAGGTCGAGACCGTGCAGTCCACGCGTGACCGCGGCATCGCCGTGACCGTCTATTTCGGCCAGCGCAAGGGCAGTGCCAGCACCGGTGACCTGAACGAGGCCAGCCTGGCCGCTACGGTCGAGCAGGCCTGCGCGATTGCCCGGCATACCGAGGATGACCCGGCTGCCGGCCTGGCCGAGGCCGCACTGATGGCCACCGACTTCCCGGAGCTGGACGGTTGGCACCCGTGGGCGCTGCAGGCCGATGAGGCGGTGGACCTTGCCCTGGCCTGCGAGGCGGCCGGTCGCGAGGCCGACGCGCAGATCCGCAATTCCGACGGCGCATCGGTGTCGAGCATGCAGAGCCTGTCGGTGTATGCCAATTCGCATGGTTTCTTTGGTCGTGAGCGCGGCACCCACCATTCGGTCGGCTGCGCGCTGATCGCCGGGCAGGGCGATGGCATGCAGCGCGATGGCTGGTACACCAGCGCGCTTGCCCGGGAGGACCTGGAAGACGTGGGCCTGGTCGGCCGTCGTGCCGCCGAGCGCACCGTGGCCCGCCTGCAGCCGCGTTCACTGGCTACTGGCAGCATGCCGGTGCTGTTCGCCCCGGAAGTGGCGCGCAGCCTGGTCGGCCACCTGCTGTCGGCGGTGTCCGGCGGCGCCTTGTACCGCCAGGCCAGCTTCCTGCTGGACAGCGTCGGCCAACGCCTGTTCCCGGAATGGATGCAGATCGACGAGCTGCCGCACCTGCGCCGTGGCCTGCGCTCGGCCGCCTTCGACGGCGACGGCGTGGCCACCCGTAGTTCGGCGCTGGTCCGTGACGGCGTACTGCAGCGCTACGTGCTGGGCAGCTATTCGGCGCGCAAGCTGGGCCTGCAGACCACCGCCAATGCTGGCGGCGTGCACAACCTGCAGCTGGCGGCCAATGCCGGCCCGCTGGAAGAGATCGCCCGGCAGATGGGTGACGGCCTGCTGGTGACCGAGCTGATGGGGCAGGGCGTGAACGGGGTGACCGGCGATTACTCACGAGGCGCGGGCGGCTTCCGTGTCGAGAACGGCGAGATCCAGTACCCGGTGGACGGCGTCACCATCGCCGGCAACCTGCGCGAGATGTTCAGCAGCATCGAGGCGGTCGGCAGCGACGTCGACCCGCGCTCGCACATCCGGACCGGTTCGATCCTGCTGGGGCGGATGACCGTCGCCGGTAATGATTGATGGCATTGATGACGTAAGCTATGCGCGCCTGACGCAACCAGCTTGGTGCTGGTGGGTCAAGACCACCCAATGAAAAGGAGTTTTGTCGTGAGCGAATTCGATAACGTCCCGCCGCCGCCGGCAACCACCGATGCCCCGGCCGACCAGCGCACCATGGCGCTGGCTGCGCACCTGCTGGGCATCTTCACCTGGTTCATCGGCGCCCTGATCATCTGGCTGATCAACAAGGATGACGCCAGCAAGGCCTTCGTGACCGACCAGGCCAAGGAAGCGCTGAACTTCCAGATCACCGTGACCATCGCCATGGTCATCAGCATCATCCTGATGGTGGTGATCATCGGCGGCATCCTGGCGCCGATCGTGGGCATCATCAACCTGGTGTTCTGCATCATTGCCGCAGTCAAGGCCAACAACGGCGAAGCCTATCGCTACCCGTTCACCCTGCGCCTGATCAAGTAATACCGGCCGCATGCGCAAACAGGAACGCCCGGCATTGCCGGGCGTTCCTGTTTGAGGGCAGCGCCACCGGCGGCGATCAGTGATCGCGTTCCACCGCCAGCGTTGCCAGCGCGCGCAGCGCATCGGCCTCTTCGCCATGGCCGGCCAACGTGGCCTGCATGCGTGCGGCCAGTTCGCGCAGCTGCGCCTTCGCGCCGTCCATGCCGAGCAGCGCGGGGAAGGTGCTCTTGTCCTGCGCCTCGTCCTTGCCGGCGGTCTTGCCCAGCTGTTCGGAACTGGCTTCGACATCGAGGATGTCATCGCGGACCTGGAAGGCCAGGCCGAGTGCATCGGCGAAACTGTCGAGCTGGGCCAGCTGCGGCTCGTGGGCCTGGCCGCACAGCGCCCCCATGCGCACCGCTGCACGGATCAGCGCGCCGGTCTTCAGCGCATGCATGCGGGTCAGTGCCGCCAGGGTCTGCTGCTGGCCGGTGGCATCGATGTCCAGCGCCTGGCCACCGCACATGCCGGAGGCGCCGGACGCGTGAGCGAGGGTCTGCAGGCAGGCCACGCGCAGCGTGGCCGGCAGCGGCGCATCGGCCAGCAGGCCGAAGGCACGCGTCTGCAGGGCGTCGCCGGCCAGGATCGCGGTGGCTTCGTCGAAGGCGATGTGGGTGGTCGGCTTGCCGCGGCGCAGGGCGTCGTCGTCCATCGCCGGCAGGTCGTCATGCACCAGCGAATAGGCGTGGATCAGCTCGACAGCCATCGCCGCCGCGTCCAGCTGTTCCGGCTGCGCGCCGAACAGGTGGCCACTGGCATACACCAGCAGCGGGCGCATGCGTTTGCCACCGCCCAGCACCGAATAGCGCATGGCCTGGTGCAGGCGCTGCGGTGCTTCGGCGGGCGAGGGCAGGGCGGCATCGAGCTGGCTTTCGATACGGTCGCGCCAGCGCGCGAACAGGGCTTCAGCCGTCATGGTTGGGCGGATCGAAAGGCTCGGCCGTTTCCGGCTGGGCCGGATCGCTGAGCAGGCGCACGCGCAATTCGGCCTGCTCCAGCGCCTGCTGGCACTGACGGTACAGACCGACGCCGCGTTCGTAAGCACTGAGCGACGCTTCCAGGCTCAGCTCGCCGGTTTCCATCTGCTCCACCAGCTGCTCCAGCGATTCGAGCGACTGCTCGAACTGGGCGACCGGGGAGGCGTTTTCGGGGGACTTCTTGGCCATGCGGCAAGTGTGGACGGGCTGCGCGCGGGGGTCAATTCACCAGCCGCCGGGACGCCACTGCAGCTGCGCGTCGTGGGCCTGCAACCAGGCCTGCAGGGGAGCTGCGATGACCACGTCGGCGGCGGCAAGCAGCTGCGCTCCATCGAAGACCAGCGGCAGCTGGGCGCGTCGCCAGGGGGCAAGGTGTTCGCGTTGCAGGCAGTCCTTCAGCGCATGCGAATGCTGGCGACCGGGCAGCAGGATGCGTTCGCCGCCCACACGCGCACGGACCTGGAGCGGCCGTTCGAAGGCCTCGGCGCCGTGCAGGTGCAGCTGACCGCCATCGGGCAGCGCCAATGGCGCGCGTCCATCCCATCCGGCCTGCCAATCATGGGGAAGCGCCGGCAGTTGCGCGGGCAGGAGATAGGCGTGATCGCGCCATTGCTGGATGGCATGATCGTGCCAGCGCACCCGCGCCTGGCGATCGTTGCTGGCTGGTAGCAGCTCGTCCAGCGCCTGCTGCAGCACCGTGGCCGGCAGTGGGGCGGCCCCATGGCCGATCACCCAGGCACGCAGCACGCGCGCGGCGCGGCCCGGTGACACCTGGCGCAGCAGCTGCAGCGACAGCACACGCGGTGCCACCTCCAGATGCACGATCAGCTCGGCGTCCTCCTCGTCCAGCAGTTCGCGGGTCTGCCGGCAATGCAGGGCGCTGCCCGCCAATGCCGCGGCGGCGTGCGGCCAGCGCTGGCGCAGCAACGGCAGCACCTGCAGGCGCAGGAAATTGCGATCGGCGTGGTCGTCGGCGTTGCTGGGGTCTTCAACCCAGCGCAGCGCGTGCTGGTGCGCGTAATCGAGCAGCGCACGGCGCGGCACCGCCAGCAGCGGTCGCCACACACCGTGTTCGCCTACGCGGCTGTCTGCGGACATCGCGGCAAGACCATCGACGCCGGAGCCACGCAGGGCCCGCAGCAGGAAGGTCTCGGCCTGGTCGTCCAGGTGCTGCGCCAGCGCCAGTGTTTCGCCGTCGCGCAGTTCGGTGGCGAACGCGGCGCGTCGCGCCTGCCGTGCTGCGCCTTCCAGGCCCAGGCCCGATGTAGGGGCGATCTGCACGCGATGCACGGCCAGTTCGATGCCCAGCGCTGCGCATTGGTGCTGGCAATGCAGCACCCAGTCGTCCGCATCGGGGTGCAGGCCATGGTGCACGTGCACCGCGCGCAGCGCCGTGCCGGAGGCCTTGGCGCTGCGCCACAGCCAGTGCAGCAGCACGGTCGAGTCGACACCGCCGCTGTAGCCCACCAGCAGTGGCGCATCCAGCAGAACGAGGGCAGGGAAGGCAGTCACGGCGGCAAGTATAGGGTTGCTCGGCAGGGCTGCGCCCTGCACCCGCTACGATCCAGAGCAACGGCAACAGCAACAGCAGAAGCTGGTTTCCTGAGGGGAGGCGGGGTGGGTCCGGTAGCGGGAGACGCCGTAAACCCCCAGGCCGGCCCAGCCGCTGGCGGCTGTGCGTTCGGGCGCTTGCGAAGCAGTGCTTCGCAAGCAAAGCGCCCTCACCCATGGGGGCTTGGCCGCGGCATCCATGCCGCGGACACTCCCGCA
>NZ_JCAFTJ010000010.1:0-206545 GCF_059370155.1 Stenotrophomonas sp. YJH_SMC_73
AAACGTCTGCAAGATGGACAATCATCCTTCCTGCAGGCGCCTTCACAAGATACCTGCGCATACTTTCAAAGATCCGGGGAAGTGGCCTCAGCGCCGTTCCCGTGTGCTGCGAAGTTTCCTTCGTAGCGAGCCGCCCATTATAGCCGGCTTTTCCGCTTCGTCAACACCTTTTTTCAAGGCCGTCTCACCGGAGTGGACGTTGTTGCCGATGCTGCTTCGTCGTTGGACCCGAGGGCCTTTCGTCGTTGCGAGCCGCCTATTATGCCGGACTTTTCGAGTCCGTCAACACCTTCGTTCGATCAACTCGTTCGCCGGTGGTGGCGTCGCTGTTCGCGTGTCGTTTCCGGGGAAGCGATGCGCTGCAGCAAGGGAGCGAATTCTAGAGATCCTGCGGATTTCGTCAAGGCTTTTTTTGCAGCGTGATGACAGAAGCACCACGCCATCACGCATGACGTACGCTCGAAGATCACTGCGGCGTTGCCCGCGCGTTGCGCGGTCAACGCCGCAACCCTAATCAATGCAGGGATGCACAATGCAGGGATGCACAGTGGAGACAGCACAATGAGCATGCAGGTGCGGCGCGCGTGGTGGCGCGATCTTTCGATGCCGGCAATCGTCGCTGGCTTCATTACGGTACTGGTGGGCTTCGCCAGCTCGGCCGTGATCGTGTTCCAGGCGGCACAGGCCGTCGGGGCCGACCAGGCGCAGATCGCCTCCTGGATGTGGGCGCTGGGGCTGGGCATGGGCGTGACCTGCATTGGCCTGTCGCTGCGCTATCGGGTGCCGGTGGTGACAGCGTGGTCGACCCCGGGTGCGGCGATGCTGGTGGTGGGTGCCGGCGGTGCTTCGCTCTCCGAGGCCACGGGCGCATTCCTGCTGGCCGCCGTGCTGGGCCTGCTTGCGGGTTTCTCGGGGGTCTTCGCGCGACTGATGCAACGGGTACCGATGGCGCTGGCCGCCGGCATGCTGGCCGGTGTGCTGCTGCGCTTCGGGCTGGATGTGTTCGTCGCCATGAACACCCAGCTGGTGCTCGCGCTGGCAATGTTCGCCACCTGGCTGGCCGGGCGCCGGCTGTTCCCGCGCTATGCAGTGATCGCCACGTTGCTGGTCGGCATCGCCGTCGCCGCGAGCCGTGGCCTGCTGCACGCCCAGCAGGTGCATCTGCAACTGGCGATCCCGCAGTGGGTGACGCCCTCGCTGTCGTGGACGGCCGTGGCCGGCATTGCCCTGCCCCTGTTCGTGGTCACCATGGCCTCGCAGAACATTCCCGGTGTGGCGGTGATGCGCGCGTCCGGCTACGACGCCCCGGTGTCGCCGTTGATCGGCTGGATCGGTGTAGTCAATACGCTGCTGGCGCCGTTCGGTGCGTATGCACTGAACCTGGCGGCGATCACCGCCGCCATCTGCATGGGCCGCGATGCGCACGAGGATCCGGCGCGCCGCTACACCGCAGCGATGGCGGCCGGCGCCTTCTACATTGTCATCGGGCTGTTCGGCGCCACGGTGGCCGCACTGTTCGCGGCCTTCCCCAGGGAGCTGGTGGCCTGCGTGGCCGGTATCGCGCTGTTCGGCACCATCGGCAACAGCCTGGCCAGTGCATTGGCGGTGGAGCGCGACCGCGAGGCGGCGCTGGTCACCTTCCTTGTTACCGCCTCCGGAGTTTCCCTGGCCGGGATCGGTTCGGCGTTCTGGGGACTGCTGGCCGGTGCGCTGTGCCTGCTGGTGTTGCGGGCACGGACAGCGGCCTGAGCAACCCTATCAGGCCGGCATGATCAGGCCGCCATGCGGGCGACGGTATTGATCACCGCGTTGGCCGCCATGCCGATCACCACCGCCCACACGCTGGTGCCGCCACGACGCTGCAGGTCGGCACGGATGCGGTTGTGCTGCCCGGCGTGGGCAGCCTTCACTTTGCCCAGCAGTCGCGTGCAGTAGCGCAGGTACAGGGTATTGGCGGTCACCGCGATGGCGAACCGAGGCACCGCAGCAACGCCACCGTGAGCAGCGGGTTGGCGCGGGCCGCCAGCAGCGCGATGCCGATCAGGACCAGCTCGAAGAGGATGGCTGCCAGGTACATCTTCCGGTGCAGCAGCCAGTACGTCGGCACCAGGAAGGCGGGCCAGTGCCACGGTCGCGGCGGCTTCGGCACCGGGCTGCCCAGGTGCCAGCGCTGGCGGTAGAGCGCCGCGTTGGGGCCGACGAGGAGGTTCAGGTAGTCCGCGTCGGACGGAGCGGGCGCGTCGTCCACCTCTGTGGCGGGCGCAAGATAGGGATTGTCATCCGCCGGGGAAACCGGCGGAGTATCCAGATGATTCATGTCGGCGATTCCTTGCCCAGGATGATCCCGCGGTAGCGGCAGCCACCGCTGGATCTGAAGCCTTCCCGGCCTCAGCCTGCCAGCGCCTGCCCCACCAGCATCACCGCAACGACGGCGATGGCCACCACCGCCGCCGCCAGGGCATTGGTGTCACCCCGTCTGGCCAGCTCGCTGCGCAGGCGCGCCTCGTCATCTCCCACCAACGCGCGCGCGCGGGCGATCTCACGCTGGCAATGCGCCAGGTACCAGCGGTTGGCATACACCGCGGCGGTGATGTTGATGACGAGGGTGATGACCGTCGACACGCCTTCCGGAACGCCCAGCAACGCCTCGGCGATGCTGAAGAACACCAGCACGCCGGCCCAGATCGCCGCCAGCCGGTACATCCTGCGGTACACCATCCAGATCACGCCGATCAGGAACGCCGGCCAGTGCCAGGTGCCGTTGCCGTCGGCAATGCCCTGGTCGAGCCGCCAGCGCTGTCGATAGATCGGGAAGTTGCCGCCGACCACGGCGGCGTACAAGGCGATGTCGCCTTCCAGCTGCGGCGCGGTCGCGGCCACCGGCGAAGCTGCCGGCGCACGATAGGGGTCGGACGGATCAGCGGTCGATGCGCCGTTGGCGCTGACGGCCTGCGCCGGTTCAATCGACGGCGGGGTCGGATCCATCGGCGCCACCGAAGGATCCAGCTCGGCCAGCGGCCGCCACGATGCCATTCCTTCCCGCCACATCAGCGTACGGGCGGTTACCGTGCCGTCCTGCTGCAGACGGCGCAGCCCGGCCAGGTCCACCGGCCCTTCGCTCTGCTTGCTGTTGGCGTACCACCACTGTGCGTCCTGCATGCCATCCATTCCTGTCGATCCCATGGTTACTCCGAACACCCCGCCACGGCCTGCAGCGGTTCACTGGCCAGTACCTGCACCAGCTGGTGGCGCGCGCCGGGTGCAAGGGCAATCTGCTCCGGCCCGGCATTGGCTACTTCCAGGCACACGTAATCGTGCCAACCGTCGCCGACATCGGCCATTTTCGCCGCCGCCTCCGCGCCCGGATTCCACGCCACCAGGGTCTGGCTGCCTTCGCTGCGGATCTCGATCCGCCGCTGCAGGACGGGATCGCGAAGCACGTAGTGGCCACCGGCACCGGTATAGATGCGGTCGCTGCGCCCCGGATCGCGCGGGTCACGCAGCGACCAGGGCCCCTGCTGCCGGCGCAGCTGCGTGTAATCCTCGTACTTGTCCAGATAGTGCAGGCCATCGAGGCCATCAACCTCGACACGACGGGCATCGCCTACCCGGAAGTAGCTGTGCAGGGCCTGTGTGAAAGCCACCGGGGACGGGCCGGTGTTCTCGGTGGTCAACTGCTGGCGCAGCTGGCGACCGATGCGCAGCTGCATCTGCAGGCGCAGGCCACACTCGGCAATCGACAGGGGCGCCAGCTGCAGCTCCAGTTCACCGTCATCGTCCTGGCGGGCCTGCAGCAGCTCCCAGCGCGCGGTGCGTACCAGGCCGTGTGCCGGCACGTCATCACCCTGGCCCTGGCGACCGAACCACGGCCAGCACACTGGAACGCCACCCCGGATCGGCGTGGGCAGCCCGGCCCGTTTCGGCGACAGCCACAGCAGGTCCGGCTGCCCCTCCGGGATGAACGACAGCAGCTGTCCGCCGAACACGCTGATGACCGCGGTGGCGCTGGGCGTGCGTATCTGCCAGGCCTCGAGCCCGTGGTACAGGCCGGTGCTGATGTCCGGGTTCGACTGCATGCTATGACGCTCCTTGAAGACCGCGGCGATGATGTCGCGGCCAGCCTGTGATCGGCAAGGTCTAGCGGGTGGCAGGCGTCCCTGCGGCTGCCTCCTGCTGCAACGCGCGCAGGATGCGCTGGCCGGCGCGCCCATCCGCATTGGCCCAGCCGAGGCGCTGCTGCTCGGCCTGGATCGCGCGGCGCGTGGCGGTGCCGATCATGCCGTCGGCGCTGCCGATGTCGTGGCCGCGGGCCAGCAGCAGGGTCTGCAGCTGGCGGCGTTCATCGCGGCCGATGCCGGGATCATCGGTCGGCCAGGCGGTGGCCAGGCCGGTGCCGCCACGCAGCTGGTCGGCCAGCGTGGCGATGGCCAGTGCATAGCTTTCGGCGGCGTTGTAGCTGTAGATCGCATCGTAGTTGCGGAACACCAGCAGCGCCGGGCCCTTGATGCCGGCCGGCAGCAGCAGGGCGGCGCGCGCGTCGGCCGGCAGATTGGGCGGCACCAGCGCGCTGCCATCCAGCGCGGTCACGCCCTGCACGCGCCAATCGGCGAGGGCTCTACGTTGGGTGCGGCCCGCCTGGCTGGCATTGAAACCGGGGGGAGCACGGACCTCCATGCCCCACGGTTCGCCACTGCGCCAACCCGCACGCTTGAGGTAGTTGGCGGTGGACGCCAGCGCGTCGGGAATGCTGCCGACCAGATCGCGGCGGCCATCGCCATCACCATCGACCGCGATACGTGCGTAGGTGCTGGGCATGAACTGCGTATGCCCGAAGGCGCCGGCCCAGGAACCGGTGAGCCCCTGGGCCTGCAGGTCGCCGCGGTCGATCAGCTTGAGCAGCGCCAGCAGTTCGCCACGGAAGAAGGCCTGGCGGCGGCCGGCGCAGGACAGCGTGGCCAGCGACTGCAGCAGCGGGCGCTTGCCGAAGACGCGGCCATAGTCGCTCTCCACCCCCCAGACCGCGACGATGGTGGCCGGGTCGACGCCATACTGCGCGGAGACGCGATCGAGCAGATCGCGATGTTGCTGCAGCAGGGTGCGGCCATCATCGACGCGCTGACGGTCGACCAGCGCGGCCAGGTAATCCCAGATCGGCGTGGTGAATTCCGGCTGTGCGTCCAGCAGTCCGAGCACGCTCGGGTCCGGCGTGAGTCCGGTGGTGATCTCGTTGAAACGGTCGGCGCCGATGCCCTGGGTTGCGGCGGTGGCCTGCAAGCCCGCCAGGCAGCGGCTGAACGCCGGATCGTTGCTGGCGGCGGGGGCCGCAGGCAGCGTCGGGGTCGACGCGAGGGCGGCCGCCAGGCCGAGCGTGGTCAGAATGGGCATGGCGTCCTCCGTGTTGCCGTTGCATGGCCATCTTAGGGGCAGCAGTGCGGCCGAACCTGAAGGGGCACCGGCTGGCCGTCCCCCCTAGGCAACGCGCAGCAGGCGCAGGCCATAGGCGGGACTTTCGGCATCCCAACGCTGTGCGACCTGCAGGCCCGCCTGCTGCAACAGCGCCTCGAAGCTGTCATCGGTGTACTTGTGGCTGTACTCGACGCGGATGGGTTCACCGGCAGCAAAGTGGAAGGTGCGGCCACCGAGGTGGACGTCCTGCGGCCACTGGCTGACCAGGTCGGTTTCGATGCGCAGCCGCGCGGTGCTGTAACGGGCGCGGTGGCGGAATCCATCGAGATCGAAATCGCTTCCGATCTCGCGGTTGAGGCGGGCCAGCAGATTGAGGGTGAATGCCGCAGTGACGCCCTGCGCATCGTTGTAGGCCGCTTCGATCAGCGCCGTGTCCTTGTGCAGGTCGATGCCGATCAGGGCCAGGCCGTCGCGGCCCATCGTCTGGCGCATCGCCCGCAGCAGGGCGACGGCCTCCGCTTCGGCGAAATTGCCCAATGTGGAACCGGGGAAGAACAGCAGCCGTCGCGCGGGTTCGCGTTCGGGCATGGGCACGGCGACGGCGCGGGTGAAGTCCGCGCAGACCGGCAGCATCTCGACCTCGGGCAGCGCCGGCGCCAGGTGGTCGATGCTGGACAGCAGTGCGGCCCGCGAGATCTCGATCGGCGTATAGGCCACCGGATCCTGCAGCGCGGCAAGCAGCAACGCGGTCTTGCGGCCACTGCCGCTGCCCAGCTCGACCACATGCAGGCGCGGTCCGACCACGCGCGCGATATCGGGCAGCACCCGCGCCAGCAGCGCCAGCTCGGTGCGCGTGGGGTAGTACTCGCGGGTCTGGGTGATCTGTTCAAACAGACGCGAGCCGCGGGCATCGTAGAAGTACTTGGAAGGCAGCTGCCGCGATGCGCATGACAGACCGGCCAGCGCATCGGCCAGGATCTGCTGGCGGCTGGGGGTCAGGTCGGTCAGCGCCTGCAGCGCGTCATGCACCGTGCTCATAGGAGGTCCCTGGCCAGGCGCAGTCCGGAGAACTGCCAGCGCGCCGGCGGCATGAAGAAATTGCGGTAGCTGGCGCGCACATGGCCACGGGGCGTGGCACAGCTGCCGCCGCGCAGCACCCATTGCCCGCACATGAACTTGCCGTTGTATTCGCCGAGGTTGCCGTCAAAAGAGCGGAAGCCCGGGTAGGCACCATAGGCGCTGGCGGTCCATTCCCAGACATCACCGAACAGCTGCCGCAGCCCACTGCCCCCGGCTGCCTGCGGGTGCAGGTGATCGTCATCGGCGAAATGACCGCGCAGGGGCTGCGACGCGGCGGCCGCTTCCCACTCGAACTCGCTGGGCAGGCGCGCACCGGCCCAGCGGGCGCAGGCATCGGCCTCGTAGTAGCTGAGGTGGCAGACCGGCGCATGCGGATCCAGCTCGCGCCAACCACCCAGTGTGTACTCGCGCTGCAGGGCATCATCCCAGTACAGGGGGTGCTGCCAGCCTTCGGCTTCACGCAGCGCCCAACCTTCGCTGAGCCACCAGCGCGGCTCGCGGTAGCCCCCCGCCTCGATGAAGCTGCGGTACTCGGCATTGCTGACCGGGCGTTCGGCCAGGGCATGCGCGGGCAGCAGCACACGGTGTGGCGGCGATTCGTTGTCGTAGGCGAAGGCGGCGTGCCGGGGCCATGCCGCGGCACCGACGGTGACGATGCGTTCGGGCGATTCGATCCAGCCCTGCGCCGTGGCGGTGCTGGCAACGGGCCGCAGGTCGTCGCGATACGGTGGCTGCAGTGGATTGCACCAGAACGCATGCTTGATGTCGGTCAACAGCAGTTCCTGGTGCTGTTGTTCGTGCTGCAGACCCAACTGCAGGTGGTGCAGCGCCTGCGCGTCGAGGTCACCGGCTGCCAGCCGTGACTGCACCTGCATGTCGACCTGTTGCCGGTAGTCGCGCACCTGCTGCAGCGAGGGCCGCGACAGCAGACCGCGTTGCGGCCGCGCATGCGCCGGGCCGATGCTCTTGTAATAGCTGTTGAACAGATAGTCCCAGGCCGGGTCATGCGCGGGCGTGGTGGCGAAACCGGCCAGCACGAAGCGTTCGAAAAACCAGGTGGTATGGGCCAGGTGCCACTTGCTGGGACTGGCGTCGGCCATGCTCTGCAGCATGGCGTCCTCGGCACTGAGCGGCGCGGCCAGCTGCAGGCTGCGCGCCCGCACCTGTGCAAAGCGGCGGGCGAGATCGCGCTGCGGGGCAGCGACGGCGGTGGGTACGCTGTCCATGCCGGAAGCATCGGCGCAGGACGGTGAGCGCAACGTCATGGCACCACATCACCACGTTCACATGACAGCGGGCACGCGCATTCAAGAAGCGCGTGGGGACGCCGCTAACGGCAATGTTGCGGCCGCATCGTCACCGCACTGGACTTACCGCGTGCCCCTGCATCCGCTCCGCCAGCCTGCGCATTACCTGTTCGTGCTGCCCGCCGTGCTGGTCGTCCTGGTGCTGTGGATGGCGCTGGGCACCGAGGATGTCGCCAGCCCGGCGCAGCGCATCCTGCCCTGGCTGCTGGCCTGTCTCGGTGCAGGCCTGGCCCTGCTCTACCACCAGATGCGCGCGTTGTGCCTGCTGCTGGTGGTGGCGGTGGTATTCGCCCTGCTGCACGGGGACGTCGGTGGCTACCTGCGCAGCGGCCATGTCGACGCCCTGACCCCGCTGCGCTTCCACGCGATCTCGGCGTGGGTGCCGCTGCTGTTCGCCGGACTGGCACGATGGCCGGAACGCGGACGCCGACGCCAGGACCTGCTGCTGCGCAGCGTAGTGTGCGGCGCGGCGCTGCTGGTCTTCCTGCTGCTGGCGGCACAGCAGCCGCGGGGGATGCACGATCTGCTGTCGAACCGTCACTGGGCCTGGATTCCCGCCAACTGGAACGCGTTGGCGCAGTTGCCGGCGCTGCTGTTCCTGCTGGCGACCGCAGCGCTGGGCTGGCAGGCCTGGCGGCATCCGCGGCCACTGCACACGGCAATGCTGCTGGCCCTGCTGTGCCTGTGGTGGATGCTGCCGCGGATCTTCCTGCAGCCGGTGCTGCTGCCGGCGCTGAGCAGTGCCGCCCTGCTGCTGATGCTGGGCGCGATGCTGCAGGAATCCTTCCACATGGCCTTCCGCGATGAGCTGACCGGCCTGCCGGGGCGACGGGCGTTCAACGAGACCCTGCAGCGGGCACGCGGTACCTACAGCATCGCGATGGTGGACGTTGACCACTTCAAGTCATTCAACGACACCCATGGTCACGACACCGGCGACGATGTGCTGCGCCTGGTGGCGTCGCGGCTGGCGCGGGTGGGCGACGGTGGCCGTGCGTTCCGCTATGGCGGCGAGGAGTTCGCGGTGGTGTTCCTGGACCGGCCGGCGGCAGCCTGTGTCGATGCCGTGGAAGCATTGCGGCAGAGCGTCGAGGACACCCGCATGCAGCTTCGCGACCGCAGCACCCGCAGCCGTGACGACGAAGCCGGCCGCCAGCGGCGCGGACGCGGTGGCAGCGGCCAGGTGGTGCAGGTAACGGTGAGCATCGGGCTGGCCGACAGCCGCGTGGATCCGCGGCCGATGGCCGTGGTCAAGGCCGCCGACCAGGCCCTGTATGTGGCCAAGGACGGGGGCCGCAACCAGGTGCGCGCGCACGGCGGCCAGCGCGTTCTGGCAGCGCACAGCGCGTAGTGCTCAGACCGCGTCGAGGTAGTACCAGCGGCCGTCGATGCGTTGGAAGCGGCTGTGCTCGGTCATCCTCACCGCGCTGCCGCCGCCGATGCGGTAGCGCGCGGTGAAGCGGACTTCGGCGCTGTCAGCACCAGTGACAGTGTGCTCGTGCACGGTCAGGCCCAGCCAATGGGTGCGCTGGCCGGGGGCATCGTCCAGCGACAGCTCGGCCGGACGCGTGTCCGGATGCCAGGACTGGCGCAGGTAGTCAGCCAGGCCACGCACATAGGCGCTGTAGCGCGAACGCATCAGGTGCTCTGCATCAGGCGCGGCTTCACCGGCATGGAAACGGCCACAGCAGGCGGCATAGTCGGCGGGAAGGCCACAGGGGCAGGGATCGGCAGGTTTTCGGCTCATGCCGGCATTGTCGCCGGGTTGCCGGGATTGATCCACGCGGGGCCGCAGTCGCCCGGAGCAGGACAGGCGTATGCTGTCGCGCCCCCTCCTTGATTGATCGCCGTGCTGGAACTGGTTCCCCCTGAGTTGTGGTGGCTGGTGGTGATCGCCTTCATCGCCGGCCTTGTGGATGCCGCCGTCGGTGGCGGTGGCCTGGTGCAGCTGCCCGGCCTGTTCACGGTGCTGCCGCAGCAGACGCCGGCGATGCTGTTCGGTACCAACAAGTTCAGTTCGATGTTCGGTACCGGTGCGGCCGCCTGGCGCTATGCGCGCAACGTGCGCTTCCCGTGGAAGCCGGTACTGTTCGCGGCCGGTACCGCCTTCATCTTCTCCTTCGCCGGGGCCACCGCAGTGAGCCTGCTGCCCAAGGACGCGGTGCGCCCACTGGTGCTGGTGCTGCTGATCGCGATGCTGGCCTACACGTTGTGGAAGAAGGACTTCGGCGCGTTGCACCGGCCGCAGGAGATCGGCCGCCGCGAACTGGCGATCGCGCTGGCGATCGGTGCGGCGATCGGCTTCTACGACGGCTTCTTCGGGCCGGGCACCGGCAGCTTCCTGATCTTCCTGTTCGTGCGCTTCTTCGGCCTGGATTTCCTGCGTGCGTCAGCGGCGTCGAAGGTGGTGAACCTGGCGACCAATGTGGCGGCAATCTCGTTCTTCGTACCGACCGGCAACATCCTGTGGCTGTTCGCGCTGCCGATGGCGGCGGCCAACATCATCGGCTCGGTGGTGGGCACGCGCCTGGCGTTGAAGGGCGGCACGCCGTTCATCCGCAAGTTGTTCGTGGGGCTGGTGGTGGTACTGATCGCGCGGATGGCGTGGGATACCTTCCGCGGTGCGTGAATGCGGTTGCCGGCCAGCGGCCGGCACTACCGGGTCATGAACGCTGCCCATGGGTAATGCCGGCCGCTGGCCGGCATCCCCATCCGATCGGGTCGTGAACCCCGCCCATGGGTAGTGCCGGCCGCTGGCCGGCATCCCCATTCAATCGACCGGGTCAGGCTTCGGCTTCTTCCGGTTCGTTGGCCTGCTGGCGGCTGCGCTCGGGCAGCTTCAGGCGCTTGCCTTCTTCGTCGTACTCGATCAGCAGCACGCCGGAGTCGTGGCGGCCGCTGATCTCGACGAAGCAGGCGCCACCGATGAACGGCTCCAGCGTCATCACTGACTTCAGTGGAGTGGCGACCACCATCTGGAAACCGAAGTTGTCGAAGATGTTCATCGCCAGCGCGGTGAACTCGTTGTCGGCCTTGTCGAAGGCTTCGTCGAGCACGACGGCGGCGTAGCTGGGCAGCTGGCTGTCGGCGCCGCCGAGCTGGTAGCGCAGTGCCGCAGCCAGGCAGGTGGTGGCCAGTTTCTGGCGCTGGCCACCGGACTTGCCCGCGCCACTGCGGTAGATCTCGACCTGCTGGCGCGTTTCCGCATCCAGCTCGACGCCGATGAACTCCACGTGCATGCGTACGTCCAGCACCAGCTCGCGCCAGCGCTTGTCCTCGCCTTCCTGCGAACCCAGGCGGTTGACCAGCTGGCGCAGCACGGTGAACTGCGATTCGGCCAGCTCTCGCTGCTCGGTCTGCTGCTGCGCCAGCACCTCGCGCAGCTGCAGGTGGAACTCGCCGACTTCCGGCAGGCGGCGGTCGCTCAGTTCGATGGTCAGCAGCGTGCCACGGTTGAACGGCACCTGCTCCAGGCTGGCGTTCACTTCGTCCAGGCGCTGGCCGATCGACTTGCGGGCCTCGGCGCTGTGGCGCTGCAGGGCCAGCAGGTTGTTCTTGCTCTGGTTCTGCAGCAGATCGAAGAAGCGCTCTTCGTGCTGCGGCAGGCCGTCGCGCTCCAGGCGCTCGAGGCGGGCAAGGAAATCCTCGGCCGAGGCCACCGATACGGTGAAGTCGCCCGATTCCTCCGGCCACTGCTGGATGAAGCGACGGAAGCAACCGATCAGCTGGTTCTCGATGCGGTTGAGGTCCTGCTGCGAGGTCGACAGCTGCTCGTTCAGCGCGTTGCTGACCTGGCGCATGTGCGCCTCCAGCGTTTCCAGGCTGAGCGGGCCCTGCTCCTGCAGGCGCTCGGCGAGCCCGGCTTCCTGCTCCTGGCCAAGGCTCGGCAGCACCAGCGCACGGCTCTGCTGGCGAGCGCGGTCGAGGCGATCGCGTTCCTTGACCAGCTGCCCGCGCTCGACGCGGACGTCTTCATAGGTGCGGCGGGCCTGCTCGATGTCGGCGCGCACGGCGTCGATCTGCTTGGCCAGCTTGGCCAGGTCGGCATTGCCTTCGCGCAGGTCGCGCAGGGTGGCCTCGATATCGGTCAGGCGCTGCTGCGGGGCGGCGATGTCGATCTCGTTCCAGCTGATGCTGACCAGCTCGTGGCAGGCCAGGCGACGTTCGTTGTCGCGGTCACGCTGCCCACGCAGGCGCGCGATGTCGGTCTCGCAGCTGGCGATGCGCTTGGCCAGTTCCTGGGCTTCGCGCTCGAAGGCGCCCACCTTGTCGTGGTTGTTGAAGCCGAGGATCCAGCGACGGCGGTCGCCCACCGCACTGCGGTCGTCCTTCTCGAAGCGGTCGCCGGGATGCTTGACCTGGCCTTCTCGGGTGATGCCGCGGTCGACGTTGCGCAGCTGCTTGGCATCCACGCACTCGTAGTCGAAGCGCTTGCCGAGCTCACGGCGCAGCCAGCTTTCGAATACGTGCTCGCGCAGCTCCAGCTTGTGCAGCAGCGACTTCGCCGACGGCTCGCGCGCGAACGCATCATCGTTGCGGCGCACACGGTAGTAGGTGAAGCGCATGCCCAGGTGAGTGCGATTCACCCACTCGGCGACGTCGTTGTAGTGCTTGTCATCGACCAGCAGCGACAGCGCGAAGCCACCCAGCACACGCTCGATGGCACCCTGCCAGCCCTGCTCTTCCGAGCGGACCTGGATCAGCTCGCCGACGAACGGCAGCGCCGCCTCGGCAATGCCGGTTTCCTCGGCCAGGCGCGCGCGCAGCTTCTGCATCGGCGCCGGGATGTTGGAGGGCGTGCGCTGCATCGCTTCGAGTTCCGCACGGACTTCGCCGAAACGGCGCTCGTCATCGCGCTTGCCACCCAGGCGATCGCTGATCGCATCGTCCAGCGCCGAAGAGGCACGCTGGCGGTCCTGCAGTTCGTTCTGCGCACGCTCGACCAGCTCGGCGAAGCCGTGTGCGTCGTCCGGAAGTTCAGCCCCGAGCTGCTGCGCGGCCAAGCTTGCCTGCTCGCGCTTGGCTTGGCGGCGGTCACGCTCGGCTTCGGCGCGGCCCTGCTCGCGTTCCAGTTCCTCGATGCGCTCACCGCCCTGCTGGCGACGCTGCAGTTCCAGTTCGGCCAGGCGCTCGGTGTGGTTGTCCAGTGCGGCACGGCGCTGGGCTTCTTCCCCGAGCAGGCCACGGTCACGCACGTCCATCTCGCGCAGGCGCGCCTCGATCAGCGCCTGGCGGCGGCTTTCACGGAAGCTGTCGACGCCAAGCTTGAGGGCTTCGTCGTCGCCGCGCCGGCGGTGCATTTCCTTCAGGTCGTTGTAGTAGGCGCGTGCCGGCAGCAGGGTCTCCACCTGGCGGCGGGCGGTGACCACGGCCTGGTGCGCGCCATCGAGTTCGGCGAAGTCGCTGACCAGGCGCTCGGCGGCGTCGAAGGTCTTCGGCGTGTCGAGCATGAAGTCGCGCAGGAAGACGTTGAGGTCGCCCAGGTTCTTCGCCGACTGCGTCTTGTGCAGCAGGCGCAGCGCCATCTCGTTGTCGATGCCGAGCAGGTCGCGGAAGCGCTCGGCGTAGCCGGAGAAGGTGTCGAAGTGGTGCAGGTCGGACAGCTTCTGCTTGAGCTTGCGCAGGTCCAGGTCAAAGCCGCCAAGATCCTTGGCGATGTCGAACGGACGCTCGGCGATCATGTAGTGCTTGCGCACATCGCCAGCCGAGGTGCCGTTGCCGGAGATCCACAGCAGGCGCACCAGGCTGACCACGCGGCCATCGCCGGCGCGGTACTCCAGCACCAGCGCAGTCCAGGTCGCGCCCTTGCGAAGGTACTGGGTGGCGATTTCGCCGGTGCCGCTGTCCTGCTGGTCGGCCCACGCGCCACGCACGTAGGACACCAGGTTGCGGTCGCGGCCACTGCGCTCGGCTTCACGCGCGGCGGCGTTGAAATCGACGATGGCCGGCGGCGTCAGCAGCGCGGACATGGCATCGAGCAGGGTCGACTTGCCCGAGCCGGAACGGCCGACGAACAGGAAGCCACGCTCGGCGATCGGTACTTCGGTCAGTCCGTTGAACGTGCCCCAGTTGTGTACCTGCAGGCGACGCATGCGGAACTGCTGCAGGCGCGGGTCCGGCAGGCCTTCGTTGAACAGGGCGGGAGTGTGCTTGGAGATAGCCATGCGATGGTCGGGTCTCTCAGGCCTCGGCGGCCGGGGTTTCACGCAGCTGGCGGTAGACCGCCGAAAGCTGGGATACGTCTTCGGCGGAGAACAGCAGCTTCAGCGCCGGCGAGACTTCGTGGCGGTCTTCCTGGCCGCTGAGGCGGGTCAGGATGTGGTTGTCCTTCATCTTCTGCACCGCCGAGGCGACACGGCGGTTGAAGCCGGCGCGGTCGGTGGACAGGTTCTTCTCGTAGATGGCCAGCGCTTCGGCCATCTCGGCGTCGGCGACCACCGCGCGGTTGCCGCGCGCATCGGCCTCGGCCAGCTGCTGGCGCAGGTACAGCAGCAGCACCGAATCGATGAAGGTCAGCGGCGAGGTGCGCAGCAGCACCGGCGCATCCACGTCTTCGGTATCGGCCTGGCGGGTGAAGGCCACGCCGCTGTCACGGTCGAGCACCAGTTCCAGGAACAGGTCCGCCAGCGAGGAGCGGATGGCCGCCTCGCTGCGGATCAGTGCCGGCCACAGCTTGGCGTGGCGCAGCTGGTCGATGCTGGGGCCGATCAGCAGCTGGCACAGCGCGCGGCGTGCATCCAGCGGCAGGCGCCCGGTGTCGCCGAGGTAATACACGTCATTGCCACGGCGGGGCTGCGCCACGGCCGCCACCGGTTCGGCTTCGTAGGCGTCTTCCGCCACGTCGGCCTGCGGTGCGTCGATGGGATCTTCATGCCAGCTCATGGCGTCTCTCCTGGGTGAACCAAACCAGCGGGATGCGGGCGCGACGGACCTGGCCGTCGCCACCACGCCATTCGGCAAGCTCCTGCTCACCAGCGATCACGTTGCCGAAGCGCGTGCCCAGCGACAGGTAGCCGATGACGCTGCCAAGACCCTGCGGCGCTTCGCGCTGCGACAGTGCCTGGGCGATGCTGAGCCGCGGCTGTGCATCGAGCAGGTCGTGCAGGTCGCGGCGCAGGGTGCGGAAGTCGATTTCAGACGAAGCGACCAGATCACCGACGCTCTCCAGGCTGATGGCTGCGGCGTCGTTGTACTCGACGTTGCCATCGACCTGGGCGCTGCGCGGATCGTGCAGCTTCCACTGCGACCACGAGCGCAGGCGGCTGGTGGTCAGCTGCAGGTCGCGGCCGATGCCGCGTTGTGCGGGGAATTCGTCGCGCAGGGCCAGCGCTTCGGACTGCGCCTGCTTCAGCAGCTGGTTGAGGCGGCGCTGTTCCAGATAGCCACGGCTCTGCACGAAGCCACGCAGGCTGCGCGCGAAATTCTGCAGCACGTCGTGCACCTGGCCACCGCGCTCGAGCATGGTGCTGGTGAAGCCGCGCAGGAAGTTGCGTTCATTGCGGTCCAGGCGGCGGGCGAAGCCACGCGCCAGCACCGCTTCCAGCGCGGCATCGAGCTGGGCGCTCTGTTCGGCGTCGTTGAGCAGGCGCCAGAAGGCCTGGAAGCTGCGACCGGCATCGCTCTCGCCGATCACATCCACGCCTTCGAACAGCTGCGACAGCACATCGCCGCGCTCGCCCTCGTCGTCGATGATGCGTTCGCGGAAGTCGCGGTTGAGCTGCTCGAAATCGTCGCGCACGCGACGGAAATCCTCGGTCAGCTCGTCGGCCAGGCCGATGATCTGGCGCGCACGCTCCAGCGCGCGCTTGCCATCCAGCGCGACCACGCGGCCGGCACCGACGCGGGCGATCTCGGCGTCGATGCGGTCGCGCTCGTCGCGCAGTGCTGACAGGCGTGCATCCGGGTCGGACTCGGTCTGCGCGGCCAACTGCGAGAGCTGTTCGATGACCAGCGCCAGGCGGCTTTCGGTGGCGGCCACGCGCGCCTGCTCAAGACCATCGGCGAAGCGGATGGCCTGCAGTGCCGCAGTCGACAGCTCGTACTGCTCCTGGTCGGCGCCTTCGGGCAGGCGGCGTTCCAGCCAGCCCTGGGCCAGCCAGTGCGCGATGTAGGCCTGCGCGGTACGCGGCAGCTCACGCGACAGTTCGTCGCCGTTGAGCTGGTCCAGCGCACGCTGCAGGCGCTCGTTGAGCACCGACGACGGCAGCGTGCGCTCGCCGTCCATCAGCAGCCCCTGCAGCAGGCCGATGATTTCCGGGGCGTGGTCGGCGGCAAGCAGCTTCCACTGGGGCTGTTCGCGCAGATGGCGGTAACGGGAGATGCGTTCGCGGTGCTTCATGCAGCGAAAGGAGTCATGAGGGCTGGCGGGGACGAGCAGCCGCCCGCGGCGGCCGCGCGGGCAGCCGTGGGCATGCCGGCCCGCAGAGGCCGGCGCAGTGCGGTCAAGCGGCTCAGCGCTTGCCGCCCACTTCGATGAAGCGCAGGAACTCGGCGCGGGTACGCGCGTCGTCGCGGAAGCTGCCCAGCATCTTCGAGGTGACCATGCTGACGCCTCGCTTGTGGATGCCGCGGGTGGTCATGCATTCGTGGGCACCTTCGACGACCACACCGACGCCGATCGGCTGCAGCACATCCTGGATGCACTGGGCGATCTGCGCGGTCATCTTCTCCTGCACCTGGAAACGGCGGGCGTAGGCTTCGACAACGCGGGCCAGCTTGCTGATGCCCACCACCTTGCCGGCCGGCAGGTAGCCGACGTGGACGCGGCCGATGATCGGCGCCATGTGGTGCTCGCAGTGGCTTTCGTACTCGATGTCACGCAGGACGATCAGTTCGTCGTAGCCGGCCACTTCCTCGAAGGTCCGCTCCATGTAGGCGCGCGGGTCGTCGCGGTAACCGCTGAACCAGTCGCCATAGGCTTCGGCGACACGGCGGGGGGTATCCAGCAGGCCTTCGCGGGACGGGTCCTCACCGGCCCAGCGCAGCAGGGTGCGCACGGCATCCTCGGCCTGGTCCTGGGTCACGTCGCCCTGTGGGGCGGCCTTTTCGTTGTTCTTGCTCATTGCGTACAGCGTCCCGAACGGGGGGCGAGCATCGTACCCGACCGGGGGGTGGGTCGTCCTGTTGGTCGGGTTCATCGGGGGTCTCTTGCAGCGCCTCGGTGCTGCTGAGCGAGAGGAGGAGGGGCAGGCCGGGCAGGACACGCCGCAAGTACGTCCCTGTAGGCTCGGCCACGGCATCCATGCCGTGTACGGTCCTGCCCGGCCTGCCCCTCCCCCTCTCCGACGGTTTCCTGCGGGCGCGGCCGGACCGCCCGAAAGCGGGGGCAAAAGCGGGGGTTCATGGCTTCGGAAGCACCGCGGGCCGTTGCTGCGGTGGGTGCGGGCCGTTGGTCCGCACTGCTCCTGCCTTTAAAGAGCCAACCCACCGCGCTCGCGGGGTGATGGGAGGGCAGCGGGGGCCGGGCGGGGCAGGACCGTCCGCGGCATGGATGCCGCGGCCGAGCCTACAGGGACGTACTTGCGGCGTGTCCTGCACCGTCCGGCCCCCGCTGCCCCACCCGACACCAAGCGGGCGCAACGCTTTCCTCAGTATTCCTGCCCACCCATTCAGCAATACCTATTGATAGGAATGAAATTAGTAGTATCCTATCTATCTCTTATGGACCGACCCCTCGACGAGCGCACCGTGCTGCAGATGCAGCTCAGCTCCGGCCTGCTGTACGCAGGGCGGCAGTGGCAGCGCCTGGCCGACAGCCGGCTCGGCAGCTACGGCATCTCCACCGCCTGCACCATGCCCCTGCTGATGATCGGCCGCTCCGGCGGTGGCATCCGCCAGGTGGCGCTGGCCCAGCAGCTGGGCATGGAAGGTCCTTCCCTGGTGCGCCTGCTGGACAAGCTGTGCGCCAGCGACCTGGTCCGCCGCGAGAGCGACGCCAGCGACCGCCGCGCCAACCTGCTGTGGCTGACCGACGCGGGCCATGCGCTGGTCAGCGAGCTGGAAGACCAGTTGATCGGCCTGCGCCAGGACGTGTTCGGCGAGCTTTCCATGGATGAACTGCACGCCGTGCTGAAGGCATGGCGCCTGCTGGCCGAGGCCGCCGACCGCATCACGTAAGACCGCTGCCCCCGAATACCGCCGCTGCCGTGCACACGCCAGCGGCTTTTACCCGTTGCCGTTGTTTCGTTGTTCCTCCCCTCCCCCACCTCGCCCCCGCCCCTACCGATGCCCGGTGAATTCAGTCTCCACGGAGTGTTCGTCCCGACCCTGCTCGGGCTGATGTTGTTGGCCTACCTGGTCAACAGCGGCCTGCACGCGCTGCTGCAGCGTGCCGGCGCCTATCGCCACGTATGGCACCCGGCGCTGTTCAACCTGGCCCTGTACGGGATCGTGCTTGGCCTGCTGTTCCACCTCCTGCGTTGGATGCAATCGTGAACAAGATCGTGAAGAAGACCCTGCCGGTGCTGCTCACCAGCGCAGCCGTGATCATCGCCCTGCTGGTGCTGCGCCAGCTGTGGGTCTATTACATGGATGAGCCGTGGACCCGCGATGCCCATGTCGGCGCCGACGTGGTGCAGGTGGCGCCGGACGTGTCCGGGCTGGTGGAAACGGTGCAGGTGGCCGACAACCAGGCGGTGAAGAAGGGTGACCTGCTGTTCGTGGTCGACCGCGCCCGCTACCGCATCGCGCTGGAGCAGGCCCGCGCCAACCTGGCCGAGCGCCAGGCATCGGTGGCGCAGCTGCGCCGCGAGATCGGCCGTGACCGCAGCCTGCAGGACCTGGTCGCCGCCGAGGACGCCGAAGTGCGCCGCGCCAAGCTGCAGGCCGCACAGGCTGCGCTGGCCACCGCACAGGCGGCGGTCGACCTGGCCGAGCTCAACCTGGGCCGCACCGAAGTGCGCGCACCGGCCGATGGCCGGGTCAACGACCGCACCCTGCGCGTGGGCGACTACGTGGTAGCTGGCAAGCCGGTGCTGGCGCTGCTGGATACCGGCTCGTTCCGCATCGATGGCTACTTCGAGGAAACCCGCCTGCGCGGCGTGGCCCCGGGGCAGCGCGTGGACATCCGCCTGATGGGCGAGTCGGCCCCGCTGCGTGGCCATGTGGAGAGCATCGCCGCCGGCATCGAAGACCGCTACCGCAGCAACGGCAGCACCCTGCTGCCGAACGTGACCCCGGCCTTCGACTGGGTGCGGCTGGCACAACGCATTCCGGTGCGCATCGCCATCGACGAAGTACCCAAGGGCGTGGAACTGATCGCCGGCCGTACCGCCACGGTGACCGTGGACACCGGCCGCCATCCGCACAACGACAAGGCCGGCACTGCGCCGACACAGGCGGGCCTGTGAACGCCGCCCTGCCCCGTCTCGGCCTGATCGTTGCGCTGGCCAGCCTGGCGGCCTGCAAGACCGTCGGCCCGGATTACGCCCTGCCGGAAGGCTCGGCCTTCAAGCGCCCGCAGGCCAATGCGGCCTTCATCGATACGCAGAACCCGCAGGTGGCCGCCAACCAGGCGCTGCCCGACCGCTGGTGGTCGCTGTACAACGACCCGGTGCTGGACGGCCTGATCACGCAGGCGCTGCGTGACAACGTCGAGCTGAAGGCCGCCGATGCACACCTGCGCCGTGCCGCGGCGGTGTACGAGCAGGCGCTGGACGCCGGTGGCTTCGAGTACGAGGCCGAGGCCGGGGTCAGCCGCGCGCAGCTGTCGGCCGAATCGTTCCTGCAGGAGCACGAGCTGCCGGTGATCAACCTGGCCGATGGCAAGTTCGCGGTCAGCTACCAGTTCGACCTGTTCGGCAAGCTCAAGCGCGGCGCCGAGGCAGCGCGTGCCGACGAGCAGTCCGTTGCTGCCGCGCGCGACCTGGCCCAGGTCAGCGTGGTCGCGCAGGTGGCCGACAGCTATCTGGAAATCTGCCACGCCAACCACGAGCTGCACGTGGCCGAACATTCGCTGCAGCTGCAGCAACGCAGCCGTACGGTCACCGAGCGCCTGATCGCGGCTGGCCGTGGCACGCCGCCGGAACTGGCCCGCGCCAATGCCCAGGTCGCGCTGCTGGAAGCCGCGCTGCCGCCGCTGCGCGCGCAGCGTTCCGCGGCCGCCTATTCGCTGGCCGCCCTGCTCGGGCAGACCCCGGGCCAGCTGCCGGCCGGCGTGATCGACTGTGCACACGCCCCCGGCCTGGCGCAGCCGCTGCCGGTCGGTGATGGCCGTGCACTGCTGCAGCGCCGCCCGGACGTGCGCCAGGCCGAACGCAAGCTGGCTTCGGCCACCGCGCGGATTGGCGTCGCCACCGCCGAGCTGTATCCGGACATCCGCCTGGGGGCCTCGCTCGGTGCCGCCGGCCTGCTGGAGGATTTCGGCACGCCGATGACCCAGCAGTGGTCGATCGGCCCGCTGATCTCGTGGACGCTGCCGTCGTCCGGCACGCACGCACGCATCCACGCTGCCGAAGCGGGCGCCGATGCGGCCCTGGCCGAGTTCGACCACACCGTGCTGCAAGCGCTGCGCGAGACCCAGACCGCGCTGGACCGCTACGCGCAGGACCTGCGCCGACTGCAGTCGCTGCGCACTGCGCAGGAACAGGCCGCATTGGCCGCCGAGCAGAACCGCCGGCTGTACCAGGGCGGCCGCACGCCGTACCTGTCCAGCCTGGATGCCGACCGCAGCCTGGCCACCAGCGATGCCACCCTGGCGGCCGCCGAAGCGCAGGTCTCGCGCGACCAGATCCATCTGTTCCTGGTGCTGGGCGGTGGCTGGCAGGCAAGCGCCACCGCGCCCAACGCCTCGACCGCAGCGAAGTAAACCATGAACGCGCTGACCGACCGCCAGGCCTGGCTGTTCTCGATCAAGACCTACCTGGCCGCAGTGGCCGCGCTGTACATCGCCATGGCCGGCAACCTGTCGCGCCCGTACTGGGCGATGGGCACGGTGTACATCGTCAGCCAGCCGCTGCTGGGCCCGACCCGGGCCAAGGGCGTGTACCGCATCGTCGGCACCCTGGTGGCCGGCCTGGCCACCCTGCTGGTGCTGCCGGCGCTGGTGGAGACGCCGCTGGTGCTGAGCGCGGCCATGTCGATCTGGCTGGCCGGCTGCCTGTTCATGGCCCTGCTCAACCGCGGCCCGCGCGGCTACGCGTTCCTGCTGGCCGGCTACACCACCGCCTTCATCGGTTTCCCTGCGGTGACTTCGCCGGAGACCATCTTCGACACGGTGGTGGCACGCAGCGAGGAGATCATCCTCGGCACGGTCGTGGCGGTGCTGGCCGCTTCGCTGCTGTTCCCGGCCTCGGTACGCCCGATGCTGCGCGCGCGCATCGGCAACTGGATGGAGGACGCCGCGCAGTGGTGCCGGCAGATCCTTGAACGTGGACGCGCGCACGCGCCGCGCAACCGGCTGGCCGCCGACCTGGTGCAGTTCGAGGCACTGATCGAATTCCTGCGCCGCGATGATCCGCGCCATGCCGGGTCTGCGGTGTCGATGGAGCGCCTGCGTGAGCGCATGCTGCTGCTGTTGCCAGTGCTGTCCTCGATTGCCGATCGCCTGAGTGCGCTGCGCAGCGACGGCCAAGCCCTGCCCGAAGGGCTGCCGGCGCTGGTCGATGACATCCACGATTGGCTGGATGGCCCGACCAACGCCAGTGAATACGCCCGCCTGCGCGCGCGCATCAGCGCGCTGAAGCCGCAGGTGGACCGCGACCTGCAGCATCTGCAGCTGGCCAGCCTGCTGCTGCGCCTGGAGGAACTGGTGGACCTGTGGCAGGACTGCCGCACCCTGCAGCACGCCATCGACCACGGCACCGCGCCGCTGGACCGCGCGCATTACCGCATCCGTACCGAACGCGTGGCCGCCGACAAGCACGTCGACTACGGCATGGCGCTGTTCTCCGCGCTCAGTGCCGGCGTGGCACTGATGAGCTACTGCGTGCTGTGGATCGCGCTGGGTTGGGAGGGCGGTGGCAACGGCGCGATGATGGCGGCGGTGACGGCGGCGTTCTTCGCCGCGCAGGACGACCCGGCACCGAGCATGGTGTCGTTCCTGGTGTGGGCCATGGTCGCCTCGGTGGTGGCCGGCGTGTACCTGTTCGGCGTGTTCCCGGCCGTGCACGACTTCGGCCTGCTGGCGCTGGTGTTGGCGGTGGCGTTCCTGCCGCTGGGGCTGATGCTGCACCACCCCAAGAGCGCGCTGTTCGCACTGCCGCTGACGGTGAACCTGGCCGCGCTGCTGAGCCTGCAGAACACCTACAGCGCCAACATCCAGACCTTCCTCAACTCGTCGATCGCGATGTTCATCGGCATTGGCTTTGCGGTGGTGATGACCCGCCTGTTCCGTTCGGTGGGTGCCGAGTGGACCGCGCGCCGGCTGGTGCGGCAGGGCTGGACTACGCTGGCCGAGGCCGCCGAAGGGCGCGGCCAGCAGGACCGCCAGCGCTTCGCCGCACGCATGCTCGACCTGCTGGGCCTGCTCGCGCCGCGCCTGGCGGCAACCCCGGAGGGCAGCGACATCGCCTCGGTGGATATGCTCAACGAAGCGCGCATCGGCCTGAACATCCTGCAGCTGCGCCGCGCGCGGCTGGAACTGCCCGAGCGCAGCCGCGAAGCGGTCGAGCACATTCTTGAGGAGATCGCCGCGCACTACCGGCGGCAGATTGCCGCACGCAAGCCGATGGTGGCGGCCGACGCATTGCGCGAGCGGCTGGATACCTCGCTGGGACGGGTCGGCAGCGTAGCCGCCTGCAAGGCACGCGACGAGGCGCTGATGGGCCTGATCGGCCTGCGCTTCGCGCTGTTTCCGGAGGCGAAGGCGCTGGCGCCGGGCCTGGCCATGAGTGCAGCCGAACAGCCGTAGCGCGATACCCTGTGCGTCCACAGACCCCGTTGCCGGGGTCGGATCCTTCGCCGCGAGCGAAGGCTCTGACCCCTGCTCTGCCCAGGAAGCTCCAATGAGTTACGACATGATGGTGTTCGAGGCCAGCGCCGCGCCACGCGAGGCGGCAGCGTTCATCGCCTGGTTCGAAAAGCAGACGCAGTGGAACGAGCGCCACGAATACGACGACCCGGCAGTCAGCAGCGCGGCGCTGCAGGCGTGGTTCGCGGAGATGGCGCAGGACTTCCCGCCGTTGAACGGCCCATTGAGCAACGACGATGACGACCGCGCCGAGGTGACCGAGTACAGCATCGGCCAGCAGGTGATCTACGGTGCGTTTGCCTATTCGGTGGCCGAGCGTGCGCATGGCCGCGTGCAGGACCTGGCCGAAAAGCACGGCGTGGGCTTCTTCGATGTGAGTGCCGACGAAGCGGCGATCGTGTTCCCGGATGGGCTGGTGTTGATCGCGGAATAGGTGTGGCGGCAGGGCTGCGCCCTGCACCTGCCGAAACAACGTCAACAGCAACGTCAAATGCGTGCTATCCGTGGGTTGGCGGGGTGGGTCCACGCCATGCGTGGATGAACGTCGGAATGATCGAAGTACGCTTTTGTAGAGTCGAGCCATGCTCGACTGCTTTTGCCTGGCGATCAGGTGAAGGGGTCAGAGCCCGTTCCCGGTGGGACCGGGATCCGACCCCGATTCAGAACAACTGGCCCTGCACCGTGGGCTGTTCGAGGCGCGCCGGTGCTTCGGCCACCGCTTCCGCACCCAGCCGCCAGGCCAGGCCACCCAACCGGCTGGCGTGGCGTTTCAATGCGGCCTGCAGCACCTCTGCGCTGCCCGCCACATGCAGCACCTGGCGGGCGCGGGTCAGGCCGGTGTAGACCAGTTCGCGCGACAGCACGCGGCTGTCCTGGCGTGGCAGCTGCAACCACACTTCATCGAACTCCGAGCCCTGTGCCTTGTGCACGGTCATCGCAAAGGCGCTTTCGTGCGCGGGCAGTGCCGCCGGGTGGAAGGCGCGCGGCTGCTCGACGGTGTCGCCGGGGAACCAGGCCACCATCGCGCCACTGCCATCGCGCAGGCAGATGCCGATATCGCCGTTGAACAGGCGGTGCCGGTAGCTGTTCTCGGTCACCAGCAGCAGGCGGCCCTGGAAGTAGCCCGGGGTGTTGCCGGCCAGCAGCTGTTCGATGCGGCTGTTGAGCCCGCGCGCACCCTGCGGGCCTTCGCGCAGCGCGGTCAGCACGCGCAGGCGCCCGGCCTGCTGCAGGGCAAGCGCTGGATCGGCCGCGTCGGCCAGTGCACGCCAGTGGCCCAGCAGGTGCTCGCGCTGGCCGCGCAATGGATCGGCCTCGCCTTCATGGAAATGCACGCCTGCCAGTTCACCGCCGCGCAGCAGCTGCAAAGCGGCGACGGCGTCACCCTCGCGCACGGCATCTGCCAACGGGGCCAGCACCAGTGCATCGCTCTGCCGGTACCCTCGTTGCAGCTGCACGCGGCGGCCGGCGAAGGTGTTCGGTTCGGCCTGGGGCTGCAGCGTGGACGGCGCCAGCAATCCACGCAGCGCCTGCGCGTCATCGGCGCGGGTGCCGATGCCATCACCGCTGGCACGCAGGATCGCACTGAGTACGTCGCCGGCCTCCACCGACGGCAGCTGGTCGGGATCGCCGAGCAGGATCAGCCGCGTGCCGCTGGCGATCGCATCGACCAGCTTGGCCATCATCGGCAGATCGATCATCGAGGCTTCGTCGACCACCACCACGTCCACCGGCAGCGGATTGTCGGCGTGGTGGCGGAAGCGCGGCGAATCCGGGATCACGCCGAGCAGGCGATGCAGGGTGGTGCCGGAACTGGGCAGTGCCGCGCACAGCGCCGGGTCCACGCCGTGCTCCTGCAGGCGCTGCACGGCCAGCCGCAGGCTCTCGGCCATGCGTTCGGCGGCGCGCCCGGTGGGCGCGGCCAGCGCCACCTCGGGCAGCGGCTGGCCAGCGTGCCGGGCCTGTGCGGCCAGCAGCAGCAACAGCCGCGCGATGGTGGTGGTCTTGCCGGTGCCGGGACCGCCGGTGACCAGCGCCAGCGGATGGCGCAGGGTCACGCCGGCGGCGCGTGCCTGGTGATCCTCGCTGCCCAGTGCCTGCGGGAACAGCTGCGCGAACAACGGTGCCAGCGCGGCCATGTCCGGTGCCGGCAGCGGATGCCGGCCGATGCGCTGCAGCCCGGCCGCCAACTGCCGCTCGTACTCGCGATAGCGGCGCAGGTAGAGCAGGCCGTTCTCCAGCACCAGCGGCGCATCCTCGGCGATGGCATCGGCCTGCTCCGGCGTCGCTACCCAGGGCGATGCGCGCAGCTGCGCCAGCCAGTCCTGCGCGGCAGGCCACTCGGGCACGCCGTCCAGCAACCGCTGCGGCTGTGCCGGATCAAACCCGGCGTGGCCTTGCGACACCGCCAGCGAGGCGAGCGCGGCCGCCAGCGCCACACTGTCCGGCGTGTCGCCGCGCAACCGCTGCAGGCTGGTCGCCAACGCGTGATCGAGGGTGCGCAGCAGGCCCTTCTGGTGCAGTTCCTTCAGCAGGCTCATGCGCTGGCCCCACGGGCACGTGCGGCCAGTTCGGCCTGGGCCTGCTCGCCACCTGCGAACAGCGCGTCGAGTGCATCCACCAGCGCGAACGGGAAGCGGTCCACATGCACGCCGTTGCCGGCTGCATCCAGGCCGCGGCAGAACAGGTAGCGGATGCCCCCCATGTCGCGCTCGTAATCGTAGGCCGCGCCCAGACGGAAGCGCAGCCAGCGATGCAAGGCCACGGTATAGATCAGCGCCTGCAGGTCGTACTCGCTGTGGCGCATGGCAATGGCCAGCAGGTCCGGACTGTAGCCGGGCAGCCGGTTGGATTTGTAGTCGAGCACGTACCAGCACCCGTCGCGCACGTAGGTCAGGTCGATCATGCCGGTCATCAGCCCTTCCAGGCGGCGGCGCTGGCCGAAGCCGCGACGCGCACTGGAAACCCCATGTGCATGCAGCAGCTGCAACAGCGCCGGTACCGTGGTCGGTTCGATGGCGAAATGGAAGTCGATTTCCGCGCGCCGCTCGCCTTCGCCCAGGCTGTGCAGCGCACCGCCCTCGGGCAGTGGCACGGTGAGCGTGTGGCCGACCAACGGCACCAGCACCGCCACGCCATCGTCCAGGTCGACGTCGGCATAGCCTTCATCGTGCAGCGCCTTGCGCAGCACCTCGGCCTGGCCCTCGGGCGCTTCCAGGCCCGGCTGCCAGCCCCCCCACGCAGCGAAGTCGACGTTCTCCATCGCCTCGTGCAGCACGTTGCCGAAGCGGCTGCCCATGAAGCGCGGGTCGACCGGCGGGCTGTCTTCGACGGCGGCGGGTTCCGGCAGCGCGGGCTCCAGCGGCAGTTCCGGGCCCGCGGGTTCGTCGGCGGCGGGCGCCGGCAGCTCGGTGGCGGCGGCTTCAATATCACTGCCAGCGCCCGCGTCGGCATGCGCCAGCTGGGTGAAGCTGTATACCCACCAGTCGTGCGGCACGCGCCGGGTCAGTGCACGCACTGCCGGAAGATCCCCTTCCACTTCGGCCGCCAGCTGCGGCAGCGCGGCCACTGTCTCACTGTCATCGATGTGCACGTCGGCGTGCGCGCGCAGCGCCTGCAGGTCGCCCAGCAGCGGCGCCAGGCGCGTCTTGCCAAGCCCGGCCAGATCACCCACGGCGATCCACAGCGCATGCTCGGCGCGGGTCAGTCCCACATACAGCAGGCGCGCATCCTCGGCCCGCTGCTCACGCTCGCGCTGTGTGCTGGCCGCTTCCCAGGCCTCGTCCCTGTCCAGCTTCCAGTGCAGCTGGCGCTGGCCATCGACGTGCACGGTGCAGTGCGAGGCGGTGTTCGGTGCGCCGCCGTCGATGCCGACGAAGGGCAGGAACACCAGCGGATACTCCAGGCCCTTGCTCTTGTGCAGGGTGATGATCTGCACGCGGCGCGCATCCGATTCCAGGCGCAGCAACTGCTGCTCGTCATCCTGGTCGGCGCTGGCCATCTGCCCCTGCAGCCAGTCCAGCAGGCCATGCATGCCCAGCGCCTGCGCCGAGGCTTCCTGCAGCAGTTCGCCCAGTTGCAGGTAGTTGGTCAGACGGCGCTCGCCGTCGATCAGCGCCAGCAGGCGTTCGCCGTGCGCGGCACAGACATCGGCGATCACCGCGAACGGACCACCGCGCTGCCAGCGCTCGCGCCAGTGCAGCAGCTGCGCCTGGAACCCGCGCTGCAGGTCGCCCTCGCGCTCCATCGCCGCGATCGCACTGGCCCGCTGGCCCAGCAACACCGTGGCCAGCGCTGCACGCAGGCGGCCTTCGTCTGCCGGTTGCAGCAGCGCCAGCAGCAGCGCGCGCAGATCACGAGCCTCACTGGTGGCGAACAGGCTCTGCTTGCCCGCCGCCACTGCGGGTATGCCAACCGCAGCCAGCGCGCGCTGCACCAGCGTGGCCTCGCGATGCGAGCGCACCAGCACCGCGATATCACCAGGCTGCACCGGGCGCCCACGCAACACCGCTTTGCCCGCACGCGCCTCGACCAGGGCCTGGTGGATCGCAGCCACGCAGGCCTGGGTCGCTGCCTCACGCGAGGCATCGGCACTCATCGCCTTGTCACCCCCGCTGCGCAGCACGCGCAGGGTGAGTGCCTTGGCGGCGTGGCCGTCGTGCAGATAGTCCTCATCGGTGCGCACGCCACCGGGACGCACCGGCTCGAACTGGATGTCACGCTCGAGGAAGGCGTCCTCACCCCCGTTGTCGTACAGCGCCTGCAACGCGCGCAGCACTGACGGTCGCGAGCGGAAGTTCTGGTCCAGCACCGGCGCCTGCTGCGCCACCTGCTTGGCTTTCAGGTAGGTGTGGATGTCGCCGCCGCGGAACCCGTAGATCGCCTGCTTGGGATCGCCGATCAGGAACAGCGCCGGTGCCAGGCCGAGTTCGCGCACCTCCGGCGAATTGCCGAACACGGTGTGGAAGATGTTCCACTGGCGATCATCGGTGTCCTGGAACTCATCGACCAGCGCGATGCGGTACTGCGCGCGCAGCTGCCTTACCAGCGGCAGCCGCTGCGGGCCTTCCAGGGCCAGTGCCACGCCATCGATCAGATCGTCATAGGTCTGCACCCGGCGCGTGCGCTTCAGCGCCTGCAGGCGCTGCATGGCTTCGGCGCGAAGCGCGTGCAGGAAATTCAACGCGGTACCACGCAGCCAGGCATCGCGTTCGGCCAGCAGCGCGACATAGCGCGCCAATGGCACCTGCACTGGCGACGACGGCGTGCGGTCGGGGAACTTCTTGTTGGTCTTGTCGGCCAGCACCTCCGGCAGCAGTGCCGGCAGGCGCTCGCTGGCCAGCAGCTCGCGCGGGTCGCCGCGCTCGGCCCAGGCCAGCAGCTGCCGGCCCAGCGAGTGCAGCCAACCCAGCTTGTAGGACACCCCGTTGATCCACTTGTTGTCGACGGCATCGCAGAGGTCGATGAAGAACTGCTCGCCATGCCCGCGCAGCGCCTGCTGCAGTTCGGTGGCGGCGGCCTGCAAAGCCGGCTGTGGATCGGCCAGCGCCACCGGCCGCGGCAACGGGTGCAGAGGCGGCGCAGCCAGCAACGCGCGCAGATCGGTGGCCAGCGCGTCCGGGTTGGACCACAGCCAGGTCAGCGGCTCCAGCGTGGCCGCGTCGTTGGCATGCACCCGCCACAGATCGGCCGCCAGTTCCTCCAACAGCTCACGGTCGCTGGCCAGTAGTTCCGGCGGATCGAAGGTATGGCCGCTCTCCAGCGCATGCTCGCGCAGCACGCGGGTGCAGAAGCCGTGGATGGTGAAGATCGACGCCAGGTCGATCTCATCGGCGGCCACCTGCAGGCGGCGCTTCAGTGCGGCGGCGCTCTCGGTGCCCCCCTGCAGATGGCGCTGCAGCACCTGGCGGGTCAGCCTTGTGTCCGGTGCTTCGCCCTCGGCCGGTTCCAGATCGACCAGGCGCGCGGCCAGCGACAGGCGCTCGCGGATGCGCTTGCGCAGTTCCTGGGTGGCGGCATCGGTGAAGGTCACCGCCAGGATCTGGCCGATGCGCAGGCCCTGCTCCACCACCAGGCGGGTGAACAGCGTGGCCAGGGTGAAGGTCTTGCCGGTACCGGCGCTGGCCTCGATCAGGCGGATACCATCCAGCGGCAGGGCCAGATAGGGATCGCCCGCCATGCGCTGGGAGTCCTCATCGACGATGGCGGTGCTCATGTGCTGCCCTCCTGGCGTGCATCGGCGCCAAGGGTGCGGCCTTCGCGCACCGCGCTGAAGACCATCTGGCTGTTGCGCAGCAGATCGGCATAGCCGGCGTCGGTGGCAAATGGATCGGCACCGCGCAGCAGCAGCTGCCAGGCGTCGCTGCTGGATTCACCCCAACTGCGGTCGCTGCCGTGCCACTGCTTCCAGCCTTCGCTGCGCTGCTTTTCGGCCGGCGCGTTGTACAGCACCCAGCCGGTGTAGGGGGCAAAGCGCAGCGGTTCACGCAGTCCGCGTTGGCGCAACTGCAGCAATGCGCGCAATGCCGCGCGTGCAGCAGGAGCGCTCAGTGCCGGCAGTACATGCGGGCCGGGACCGGCGTCGCCGCCATCATGGAACTGCACCAGCGGCAGGGCATCGCCGGCAGCGTTGGCCAGCAGCCAATCCAGGCCCTGGCGGATCACCGCAGTGCCATTGAGGGTGCCAGCGCGCAGGCGCACCAGCCCGTCGGGGTGTCGATCGGCCACACGGCCATGCAGGCGCACGCCATCGATCTCCACTTCATAGCGGCGGCTTTCCAGCGGCTCGCCCCGCATCCAGCCCAGCAATGCACTGGCATACGGGCGGGTCTTCAACTGCTCCACCTCGAACTGGCGCTCACCCAGGGGGCCCGACGGCAGCAGGCCACGCGCGCGCAGCCGCGGATACAACGGCTCGGTATCGCCACTGAGCGTGGCGCGTACCACCGCCGCCTGCACGCTGCGCTTTTCCGGCCCGCGCGAGGACAGCACCAGCGGTTCCAGGTCATCGACCTCCTCGACATCGTCGGCCAGGCGCAGGCCCAGCGACTGCGCCAGGAACTGCCCGGCCGGATCGCACAGGAAGCGGCGCAGGGTATCGAGTGCAACGTCGTCTTCCACCGCATCGTCGAGCGGCGGCAACGCGGCATCGAACCACGGCTGCAGGCCTCCGCGCGCGCCGGTGAGGCGACCGGCGGCCGGATGCCATTGGCGGCGATAGCTGAAGCGGCGTGGATCACCGTCACCGAACGCCGCCGGAGAGAACGGCTGCAGTGCGTGGCGCACGGTGAAGTCGCGGACCGCCGCAGGCGGATCGAGGTGATACGCGGCGGCGGCATCGATCAGTTCACTGACCAGCACCGATGGCTCACGCGCGCTGCCATCGCGCGGATCGGCACCGAGGTAGCTCAGGTAGAACACCTCCTGCGCGGCGGCGAACAGCTGCAGGAACAGGAAGCGGTCGTCTTCGCGGGTGGAGCGGTCGCCGGGCCGGCGGCGCGGCGTGTCCAGCTCGGCAGTGAGCTGGTTGAGACCGGCAGCCGGGTCACGGCGCGGGAAATCGCCATCATTGAGACCGAGCACGCAGATCACCCGGAACGGCAGCAGGCGCATCGGCACCATGCGGCCAAAGCTGATGCCACCGGTCAGCAGCGGCGCGCGCGTATCGGCCTCGCCCAGTGCTCCGGCGAAGTGCGCGCGCACGACCTCCGGCGGCACCCCGTCCGTGAAGCCGGCCTTGGCGGCATCATCGGCGAACTGGTTGAGCAGCTTGCGCAGGCGCTCCAGGGCACGCTGGCTGTTGGGCGAACTGGGCGCAGTCGGCAGCAGCGCGTCCAGCAGCGACAGCAGGCGTTGCCGCCACTGCGCCGGCGTCAGCAGTTCGCCGAGGCGGCGCTGGTAGACCGCCAACACGCGCAACAGGCGCAGCAGCCGGTCCAGGGCGTCCAATGCGCCGCCCTCCAGCTCGATCCACGGGGCAACACCGGCCAGGTCGGCCTCGCTGCCGGTGGCATGACCGAGCACCAGGCGATCCAGCGCGAACTGCCAGGTGTAGGCGTCGTCGGCCGGGGCCTGGTGCTGGTTGCGGTGCTTCGCATCCAGGCCCCAGCGTGCGCCAGCCTGCTGCAGCCAGCCATGCAGGCGATCAAAGTCCACCGCCTCCAGCCCGGCCGCTTCGGCCAGCGGCGCGCTGGCCAGCAGGTCCAGCACTTCGTTCAGGCCGAAACGCGAGACCGGCAGGCCCAGCAGGTGCACGAACACGTCGGCCAGTGGCTCGCCGGCGAGCGGACTGCTGTCGGCCAGCGCATAGGGAATGTGCTCGTCCTCGCCCCCACGGCCGCCGAACACTGCTTCCAGATACGGCACATAGGGGTCGATGTCCGGTGCAAGCACGGCGATCTCCCGCGCCTGCAGCGGCGGGTCGAAGCGCGGGTCCTGCAGCAGGCTGCGCAGCTGGTCGTGCAGCACCTGCAGTTCGCGCAGGCGGGTATGGCAGGCATGCACCTGCAGGCTGGGATCGTCGCTGCGCAGCCCGTCGCGCAGCTCGCCCGAGGGCAGCGCACGGCGGTGGAACAGATCGCGCTGCAGGCGATGCAGCAGGCTGTCGGACAGTCCACCTTCGGCCAGCGTCGGCCGGGTGTCGTCCTCCGGATCCGAATACGCGGCAATCTCGCCGGCCGGGTGCACCACCTCGTAACTGCCCAGCACCGCCATGAAATCGCGCCCGGCCGCGCCCCAGGCTTCCAGCAGGCGGTTCTCACCGGCCGCTTCACCGAAGGGATCGGGCGCGCCGCTGCGCAGGCGCTCGGCCAGCGTCTGCAGGTCACCCCAGTACGACTGCACCGGCGTGGGCATATAGAAGTGCAGCTCGCCCACCCGCGCCTGGGTGGCCATCACCCGCAGCACATCGGGCGAGATGTTGAGCGTCGCGAACGCGGACATGCGTGGTGGCAGGCCCTGCGGCAACGGCTGGCCGGCGCCCTCGAAGCGGTCCAGGTAAGCCTGGATGCGGCGCGCGCGGTAGTCGTGGCCAGCGGCGATGCTGCGCCAGAGGATGGCCTGCGGGTCGGCCGGGTCGGCGCCGGCCTCCCAGCGCAGCAGCCAGTCGCGGCGCCAGGCCTGGTACTTCTCGAACACCGACGCCAGTTCACCGGCCAACGCCCACGGCTTCAATGCATCGCTACCGGCAAGATAGGACTGCAGCGCGCGCATCGGTGGCTGCGCCAGCAACGCCGGGTCGCGCAGTGCCTGGTACACCTTCCAGTGCAGGCCGGCCGCGTCCAGGTCGTCGCGTTCGCCGGGCACATTGGCGTTGAGTGCACGGGCAACGAACTCGCCCGGGGTCAGGAACTCAAGATTGGCGGCCACGCCATATTCGGCAGCGAGTGTTGCTTGCAGCCAACGCCGCATCGCCACCTGCGGAATCAGCACCACCTCCGGCGCCAGCAGCGGCTGACCCGCAACCGGCGCACGCACGTTGCGCGCCAGCAGCGCGGCCAGCACGTCCAGGGAGTTGGAATGGTAGAGGCGGAAATCGCTGCCCGGGTCACTCATCATGCACAGTGTGCAGCACGGCAGGCAGTATTCAATGGCCGGCCCATCGCCGGTACGGATTGTTCCGGGCTGCCGGCCGATTATCCCGGCCTGGCAGGGATCTTGCCGTGCCACAATACTGGACCGTCCAGTCTGCTTATGTTCAGCCGACGGGCCCGATCCTTCGATGTCTAAAAAACGTTAATGGTGCCCATGTCGGCTTCCACCTCCAGTCTGGTGCAGTTATCCAACGTCCGCATCGACCGGAGCGGGCGCACGATCCTGCGCGACGTGTCGCTGCAGGTGCCCAAAGGCAGCATCACGGCCGTGCTGGGTCCGTCCGGCAGCGGCAAGTCGACCCTGCTGGCGGCACTGACCGGCGAACTGCGCCCGGTGGCTGGCGAGGTCACCCTGTTCGGCAAGCCGATTCCGCAGGACAGCGGCGCGCTGCTGGAAATGCGCAAGAGTGTGGGGGTACTGCTGCAGGGCAACGGCCTGCTGACCGACCTCACTGTGGCCGAAAACGTCGCGCTGCCGCTGCGCACGCATACCCGCCTGCCGACCGCCGTGCTGCGCCGCCTTGTGGAAATGAAGCTGCATGCGGTGGGCCTGCTGGCCGCTGCCGATGCCTGGCCGCGCGAGCTGTCCGGTGGCATGGCGCGCCGCGTCGCGCTGGCCCGCGCGCTGGCGCTGGACCCGCCGCTGATGATCTACGACGAGCCACTGACCGGGCTGGACCCGATCGCCTCTGGCGTGATCATGAGCCTGATCCAGCGCCTCAACCACAGCCTGGGCCTGACCAGCATCATCGTCAGCCACCACGTGCACGAGACCCTGCCGATCTGCGACCAGGTGATCGCCATCGCCAATGGCGGCATCGTGTTCCAGGGCACGCCCGAGGCGCTGCAGTCCAGCCAGGACCCGTTGCTGCGGCAGTTCCTGCACGGCCAGCCTGATGGCCCCATCCCGTTCGATGCCGCACCGCGCGCGAGGGTCGCCTGATGCCGTTCGTCCAAGCCACCCGCTCGCTCGGCCGCGCCGGCCTGTTCTCGCTGACCGTGCTGCGTGGTTCGCTGCCGACCCGTGATTTCCTGGCCGAACTGACCCGCGAGATCTACAAGATCGGCGCGCGCTCGCTGCCGATCATCGCCGTCGGTGGCGCCTTCGTCGGCCTGGTGCTGACGCTGCAGGGCTACCGCACGCTGACCACCTTCGGTGCGGCCGACGCGCTGTCGACCCTGCTCGGCCTGTCGCTGTACCGCGAACTGGCACCGGTGCTGACCGCGCTGCTGTTCATCGGCCGCGCCGGCAGCTCGATCGCCGCCGAACTGGGCCTGATGCGCGCCACCGACCAGATCAAGGCACTGGAGCTGATGGCGATCGACCCGGTGGCCAAGGCCGTGGCGCCGCGCTTCTGGGCGGCGGTGCTGACCGTGCCCCTGCTGACCGGCATCTTCTGTTCGCTGGCGATCAGTGCCAGCTACTTCGAAGCGGTACACGTGCTGGGCCTGGACAATGGCGTGTTCTGGTCGGCGCTGCGCAACAGCGTCGATTTCTGGGATGACTTCGGCGTGGCGATGCTGAAGTCGGCGATCTTCGGCGGCACCGCCGCGCTGGTCGCCGCCTACGTTGGTTTCCACGCCGAGCCGACCATCGAGGGCACCTCGGTGGCGACCACCCGTGCGGTGGTCAACGCCTCGCTGCTGGTACTGATGTTCAACTTCGTGCTGTCGGCAATGTTGTTCACCTAACCCCTCCACAGGCGGTGCGCAGGCGCGCGCGGCCACCACGACTCGATCAGGTAATCCACATGGCCATCCGCGGTCCCAGACTCGAATTCTCCGTCGGCGCCTTCCTGCTGCTGGCCCTGGCCTCGCTGATGGTGCTGGCCGTGGCCTCGACCAACCAGCGCTGGAGCTGGGGCAGCCAGGGCTACGAGCTGAAGGCGCGCTTCTCCCAGGTCGGCCAGCTGCGCAAGCAGGCGCCGGTGAAGATCGGCGGCGTCACCGTCGGCCAGGTCGCCTCGATCGACCTGGATCCGGTGAAGTTCGAATCCATCGTGACCCTGCGCATGGACAGCAAGGTCAAGGACCTGCCGGCGGACACCTCGGCCGGCATCTTCACCAGTGGTTTGCTCGGCGAGAGCTATATCGGTCTGCAGCCGGGCGGCGACCCGGACGTGCTCAAGGCCGGTGACGAGATCGTCTTCACCCAGCCGGCGGTGGACCTGATCCAGCTGGTCGGCAAATACATGTTCAGTGGCGGCGCCGGTGGTGGCGCAGGCCAAAAGCCCAACGATGGCGCGCAGGCGCCTGCAACGGAACCGCAACCATGAAGATGAAACTGATCCCGGCCCTGCTCGCCTCGGCGCTGCTGGCGGCTACTCCATTCCTCGCCCAGGCCCAGGCCACCGCTCCCGCCCCCGCCGCTGCCGCGGCGCAGGGCCAGGCCGGCAAGGTGGTGATCGATGCCAGCACGCGCATCCTCACCACCCTGCAGCAGCGCCGCAGCGAGTTCAGCAGCAACCCGACCAGCCTGCGCAGCTACATCGACAGCGAACTGAACCGCACCTTCGATCGCGACTATGCCGCGCGCCTGGTGCTGGGCCCGCACGCCCGCGGCGCCTCGGATGCCGACATCAAGCTGTTCGCCGATGCCATGGCCGACAGCCTGATGCAGCGCTACGGTTCGACCCTGCTCAACATCCAGGGCAAGCCGAGCTTCCGCCTGAAGGGTGAAAGCCCGCTGCCGGGCAACCGTGGCGTGCGCGTGAGCACCGAACTGGTGCGCGCCGGCAACGAACCGACCCCGGTCGAATACTGGATGCGCAACGTGAACGGCCAGTGGAAGATCTTCGACGTCAACATCGAAGGCATCTCCTACGTGCAGACCTTCCGCAACCAGTTCGATACCCCGCTGCGCCAGAAGGGCATCAAGCAGGTGGCCAGCGAGCTGCACAGCGGCAGCATGCAGGCCGGGCCCGCCGGCAATGGCAAGTAACGCACTTGCGCTGCTGGAAGGCGACACCCTGCGCCTGCGCGGGGTGCTTGACCGTGCCGCAGTGATCGCACTGTGGCCGCAGCTGCAGGCCCTGCCGGCCAAGCTGGCGCGGCTGGAGCTGGGTGAGGTCGAGCGCGTGGACAGCGCCGGCCTGGCGCTGCTGGCCGAGCTGGCGGCCCGTGCACGCAAGGCGGGCCATGCGCTGGCCATTTCCGGCGCGCCCGCCGGCTTCAACGAGCTGAGCGCAGCCTACCGGCTGTCGCCCGACCTGGATTTCAACGCTACTTCTGCTGCGAGCTGACATGAACGTCGTACGCACTTTCCCCCTGATCCTCCTGGCCACCGCCCTGACCGCCTGTGCCGGCAAGCCCGCGCGCAGCGATGCACCGGTCGCCAGCACCGTGGTTGCGCCCGGCCCCGCTGCTCCGGCCGCAACGGCCGACACCGGCGGGGTCGACGCTGCTCCGGTCGCCTCCGTGGCCAACCCTGCCGAGCCCACCGCTTCAGCGCCGACGGCTGCGCCGCAGGGCGCAGAGGCCAGGCCACCGAAGGCCGCAGCGTCCACCGCCGCCGCCGGCGACGATGATTTCGACGCCCTCTATGGTGGTACCGGCAACACCGGCAACGCGGCGGCCTACGATCCGTGGGAACCGTTCAACCGCAAGGTGCACACCTTCAACAATGCGGTCGACCGCGGCGTGGCGCGCCCGCTGGCCACCGCCTATACCCATGTGGTGCCGCGCTTCGCGCGCACCGGCGTCAGCAACTTCTTCAGCAACCTGCGTGCGCCGGTGACCATCACCAACCAGTTGCTGCAGGGCCGTGGTGCCGATGCGTGGGACAGCCTCGGCCGCTTCCTGATGAACAGCACGCTGGGCATCGGTGGCCTGTTCGATCCAGCCAGCAAGGCGATGGTGCCGCGTCGCAATGAAGACTTCGGCCAGACCCTGGGTGCCTGGGGCTGGCGTCGTTCGCGCTACGTGGAACTGCCGTTCTTCGGCCCGCGTACCGTACGCGACGTGTTCGGCCTGGCCGGTGACATCCCGTTGTCGCCGATCCGGCGCGTCGAGGAAGACAAGATCCGCATCGGCCTGCAGGGCCTGCAGCTGGTCGACACCCGCGCACAGCTGCTGGCGATCGACGATCTGCGCGACACCGCAGTGGACGAATACGCCCTGGTCCGCGATGCCTGGATGCAGCGCCGCAACTACCAGATCGAGAACGATCTGCGCAGCAAGCGCGACCGCGGCCATGACGATGCCAATTCGCCGATCCCGGTCGATGCGATGCCGATGCCGCAGTGGACCCACTGAGGCCGCGCGACGGTGCATGAAAAACCCCGCCTCGGCGGGGTTTTTCTTTTCCGGTGGGTGCCAACCCTGGGTTGGCACGCCGTGCTCAGGCCGCCAGCGCGGCCTCGATGGCCTCGCGCAGGCGCGCGTCATCGGCGGCCACGTCCGGGGCAAAGCGTGCGACGACCTTGCCATCACGGCCGACCAGGAACTTCTCGAAGTTCCACAGCACCGCCGGTGCCGGATGGATCGGGATCTCCTTGCTGGCCAGGCGCTCACGCAGCGGGCCTTCGCCGATCGACTGCGGCTGCGCGGCGGTCAGCTGCTGGTACAGCGGGTGGGTATCCTCGCCAGCCACGCTGATCTTGGAGAACATCGGGAAACTGACATCGTAGGTGAGCTGGCAGAACTGCTGGATCTCGGCCTCGCTGCCCGGCTCCTGGCCAAGGAAGTTGTTGGCGGGGAAGCCCAGCACTTCCAGGCCCTGCGCGTGCTTTTCCGCATACAGCGCCTGCAGGCCTTCGTACTGCGGGGTCAGGCCGCACTTGGAGGCGACGTTGACCAGCAGCAGCACCTTGCCCTGGTAGTCGGCAAGCGAGGACGGCTGGCCGTCGATGGTGGTGAGGGGAATGTCCTGGATCGGGGTGCTCACGCGGGGGCTCCGGCTACGGCGGGGAATGGTCCACCAGCATAGCGCCGCGCGCGCTGTTGTAGAGCCGAGCCCATGCTCGGCTGATGGCATGGCAGCCGAGCGTGGGCTCGGCTCTACAGGCAGGATTCAGTCCACGCAGATCGTGCCATGCGCCTTGCCATCATCGATGCGCTGGCGGCACCCGAAGTTCTGGCGCACATCACGCTGGCAGGTACCGGTGGCGGCACTGCCGGCGGCCACCTCGGCTCCGGCCAGGCACTGGCCCGTGCAGTCGCTCTTGCGGCTGCAGGCCTTGCCGGCGTCGGCATAGGGAATCACGCACTGCTCGCGCTGCAGGCGGCCGAGCCGCTGCAGCGTGCCGCCAGCGGCCTGGCAGTCGACGTCACGTGCTTCGCGGTAGGCCTCGCTGGCTTCCGGCGCAGGAGCGGCCGTAGTCGTGTCGACGACCGGGGGCGTGCTGCTGCACGCAGCCAGCAATGCAGCCAGGACAAGAACGGCACAGGAGCGCAAGCGCATGTCGATACCCGCCACGGACTCAGGGTGCCCAGCATAGCCAGGCGCAGGTGCACGGGACGTGTCAACCCGCATTGCCGTCCTCGTCGTCCTCCGGCGCGCCCAGCTGCTGCATCGGGTCCGGGGTCAGCTCCGGGGGCAGCGCGCGCTTGGCCTTGCTGCCCAGTTCGGCAAGCCGACGGGCGCGGCTGATGGCCGACTGCGGCGAATCGATCAGGCGATTGCGCGCATCGGCGTAGGCCTTGCCGGCATCGTCCAGCTTCTTGCCCATGGCGGTGAAGTCCTGCAGGAACCCGGTCAGGGCGTCCAGCACCAGACCGCCGGCCTCGCTGATCTTCAGCGCCTGCTTCTGCACCTTGTCGCGCGTCCACAGGCGCTCGGCCACGCGCAGCAGTGCCATCAGGGTGTTGGGCGAGGCGAACACCACGCGGTTGTCGAAGGCGAACGCCTGCAGGCTGCCATCGGCGCCCAGTGCGGCTGACAAGGCACCCTCGATGGGAACGAAGGCGATGGTGATGTCCAGCGTCTCGCTGCCCAACGCCTTCGGATAATTCTTCTCGCCCAGGTCCTTAACGTGCTGGCGCAGCGCAACCGCGTGCCTGCGCAACGCGTCTTCCGACTGCTCCGGGGTAGTGGCATTCATGGCTTCCTGCCAGGCGATCAGGTTCACCTTGCTGTCGATCACCACGCTGCGTTCGTCGGGGAACTGCACCACCACGTCCGGTCGCAAGCGCGCACCTTCGTCATCCACGGCATGCTTCTGCCGCTGGTAGTGCACGCCCTCTTCCAGCCCCGATCCGCGCAGTACGTTGTCGAGCATCAGCTCGCCCCAGTCGCCGCGGACCTTGGCATTGCCCTTCAGCGCATTCGTCAGCGCCGATGCCTGCGCCGCCATGTCCTGGTTGAGCGTCTTCAGTTCGCCCACCGCACCCAGCAGGCTGGCGCGTTGCCGCGCTTCCTCGCCATACAGCGTATCGACGCGGGTGCGGAAATCGCCCAGCTTGTCGGCGAACGGCTTGAGCAGCCCCTCGATGTCCGCGCGTGACTGCACTGTCGCCTGCCGCACGTTCTTCTCGAACTGCTGTCCGCGTTCGTCGAACACCTTGCCCGCCAGTTCGGCGAAGGCGCCCGACAGCTTTTCCTTGGCGGTATCAAGATAGCTGCGCAGTTCGGCACTGGCCCGTTCGGAGTGCTGCAGATTGGCCACCGCGCGGGCATGTTCACCGTGCAACTGCTGGTAGCGCTGCTGCGCCTGCTGCAGCTCGCTGCTGGTCTCCGCAACGGCAGCGCGCGCCTGCGCCAGGGCCGCTTCACGTTCGGCCAGCTGTGCTTCGCGACTGGCCGACAGCGCTGCTTCGCGCTCCACCCGGGCGGTCAGCGTAGTGACGGCCTGTGCGTGCTGCTGGCTGCGGCTCCGTTCGTTCTCCAGTTCAGCGCTCAGCGCATCGAGGCGGCCGCGCAGCTGGCCGGCATCGACCAGGGCGAGGCGATGCTGTTCGCGTTCGCTGTCCAGCAGCCGCTGCAGTTCGTCGGAGGGTGCACCGCCAGCACTGCGACGCCACAGCAGCACCAGCGCGACCAGGGTCGCCAGCAGCAGGACCACTGCCAGGATCATGAGGACTTCGATATTCATGCGATCAGTTTAGCCCCGCTGCGCTAGGCTGGGTCGGTCTGCCCCGGAAGCCCCCAATGCTCGCTCTGTACGGAAAGCCCACCTCCATCAACGTGCGCAAGGTGCTGTGGCTGTGCGTCGGCCTCGACCTGCCACTTCACCACGAGCCAGCGCCGCCGGCGGACCTGCTGGCCACACTGAACCCGAACCGGCAGGTGCCGGTGCTGCGCGATGGCGGCTTCGTGCTGTGGGAATCCAACAGCATCTGCCGCTACCTGGCCGTACGCGCTGGCCGTGATGACCTGCTGCCCCGCGCGGCACAGGATCGTGCGCGGGTCGAACAATGGATGGACTGGCAGGCCAGCGACCTCAACAGTGCCTGGCGGCACGTGTTCATGGCACGCGTGCGCCAGCATCCGGACTACCCGGACGATGCCCGCGCCGAGGCCAGCCTGGCCCAGTGGAACGGCTTGATGGGCGTGCTTGATGCCCAGTTGGCCGCTGGCGGCTACGCCGCTGGCAACACCTTCACCCTCGCCGACATCGTGCTCGGGCTGTCGACCCAGCGCTGGCGCAGCACACCGGGCCACAAGGCGGCGCTGGCACACGTGGGCGCCTGGTTCGAGCGCCTGCGCCAGCAGCCCGGTTTCGCCGAACACGTCGACAACGGCGTGGCCTGAGGCAGGGGTCAGATCCTTTCCCGGGAAAGATATCTGACCCCAAGGGCGCGGGAACGATCCGGCGTTACCAGCCTTCCAGCACGATCTTGCCCTTGGCGCGGTGGCTCTCCAGCAGCGCGTGGGCGCGCCGCAGGTTGGCCGCGTCGATGCGCCCGAAGTGCTCGCCCAGCGTGGTCTGCAGCACGCCCGTGTCGATCAGCTCGGCCACACGGTTCAGCAGGTCGTGCTGGCGCTGCATGTCGGCGGTGCGGTACAGCGGCCGGGTGAACATCGACTCCCAGTGCAGTGACAACGCCTTGGGCTTGAGCGCCATCACGTCCACCTGGCCAGGATCATCGATCAGCCCCAGCTGGCCCTGCGGCGCCAGCAGTTCCACGATCTGCGCGTAGTACTGGTCGGAGTGGGTCAGGCTGGCCACATGCTGCACTTCGCTGATGCCGAGCCGCGCCAGTCCCTCGGCCAGCGGCAGGCGGTGGTCGATCACGTGGTGCGCGCCCATTGCGTATGCCCAGTCCTGGGTATCCGGACGCGAGGCGGTGCCGATCACGGTCAGCCTGGTCAGCTTCCGCGCCAGCTGCACCAGGATCGAACCGACACCACCGGCAGCACCGATCACCAGCAGGGTCTGGCCCTCGCCACCACCCTCGGGGATGCGCAGGCGGTCGAACAGCAGCTCCCAGGCGGTGATTGCAGTCAATGGCAGCGCCGCGGCGGCGGCATCATCGAGGCTGGCCGGCTTGCGCCCGACGCTGCGCTCGTCCACCAGCTGGTACTCGGCATTGCTGCCCGGGCGGTCGATGACGCCGGCGTAGTAGACCGCGTCGCCGGGCTGGAACAGGGTCACCTCGCTGCCCACCGCGTCGACGATGCCGACCGCATCCCAGCCCAGTACGCGCGGGCCATCGGTGGCCACGCCGCGGCGGACCTTGGTGTCGACCGGGTTCACCGCCACCGCGCGTACCGCCACGCGCAGGTCGCGGGGGCCGGGCTGCGGCAGCTCCAGTTCGATGTCGATCAGGGCCCGGGCATCATCGATCGGCAGGCCGGCGTGGGTATAGGCAATGGCGCGCATGGCAGCGGTCCAGTGGGGAAGGAGGCGACAGGTTGCGCCGCGCGCGCTCCCTTGGAAAGGCGCAGAATCGGGCAGCACTTTCACTCTGGCGATGAAGATGATCCGCTTCGACGATCTGCAGCTGTTCGTCCGCACTGCCGCGCTGGGCAGCTTCTCGCAGGCCGCCCGCGAGGCCGACCTGCTGCCCGGGCAGGTCGCTGCGGCGGTGGCTCGGCTGGAGCGCGAGCTGGACCTGCGCCTGTTCGTGCGCACGACCCGCAGCCTGCGCCTGACCGGCGAGGGCGCGCTCTACCTGCCGTATGCGCAGGAGGTGCTGGCCACCCTGCGCGAAGGCCAGGCCCGCGTGCAGGGCGAGGACACCGAGCTGCACGGCATCCTGCAGCTGTCGGCGCCGTCGGACTTCGGCCGCAACCTGCTGTTGCCCTGGCTGAGCGCGTTCCGCGCCGCGCACCCGCGGCTGCGCCTGCACCTGCGCCTGTCCGACGAGGTCGCCGACGTGTTCCGCGAACCGGTCGACGTGGCCATCCGCATCGGCCACTTCGATGACGCCAGCTACGTAGCCCTGCCCCTGCTGGAAGGCAACCGGCGCGTGCTGGCCGCCTCACCCGGCTACCTGCAGCGGCGTGGCCCGCCCACGCGCCTGGAGGATCTGCGCGAGCACGACTGCCTGGTCTATCAACTCAATGGCCGCGCCTACGATCGCTGGTCGTTCGAGGTGGACGGGCGCCGCAGCGTGGTTCCGGTACGCGGCCCGCTGGTCTGCGACGACGCCGACGTGGTGCGGCGCTGGGCCGTGGCCGGCGAAGGCATCACCTACAAGTCCTGGCTGGACCTGCGCGAGGATGTGCTGGCCGGGCGCCTGCAGGTGCTGCTGGACGGCGTTGGCAGCAGCATCCCGCTGCAGCTGGTGTGCCCGCATCGCAAGCAGTTCTCACCCGCCGTGCGGCAGCTGCACGCGCAGCTGCGCCAGCACCTGCAACCGCTGCTGTCCGGGATGCCGGTTGGCCCCACCGGCCCCCTGTCGCCCGCCGCAGCGCTGGCCGACAATGGCGGCCCCCCGTAACAGAAGAGCACCGCCATGCCGTGGATGGGCATCCAGGACCTGTGGACGTTTCTGGTCGCCGTGCTGGTGTTTCTCGCCCTGCCCGGTCCCGGTACCTTCACGCTGCTGACTGCCACCGGCCGTGGCGGCGTGCGCGGCGGCTACACCGCACTGGCCGGCCTGCTGGTCGGCGACCAGATCCTGATGTGGCTGGCGCTGGCCGGCGTGGCCGCACTGCTGAAGGCCAATCCTCTGGTATTCCACGCCGTGCAGTACCTCGGCGCGGCCTACCTGGTGTGGGTCGGCATCAGCCTGCTGCGCACGCCCAAGCACGAGGGCGGCGACGCCGGCCCGATCCGCATGCAACCCGGCCGCTACTTCCAGCAGGCGATCCTGGTCAGCCTGCTCAACCCGAAGGCGATCCTGTTCTACATGGCCTTCCTGCCGTTGTTCATCGATCCGAAGGCGCACCAGGGCATCGCCACCTTCGCCGCGCTGGCCGGCATCATCCTGGTGGTCAGCATCGCCTACTGCTCGATGCTGATCGGCGTGGGCAACCTGGCCCGCCGCCGGTTGATCCAGCACCCGCGGATCAGCGATGCGCTGCGTCGCGTGGCCGGCCTGTTCCTGGTGGGGTTCGGCATCCGCCTGGGGCTGAACGGATGAACGGGCGGCTGCCACTGCTCGGCATGACCCTGCTGCTGGCCGGTGCCGCCTCTGCCGGCACCGTGCAGGACCATCGCTGCCTGACGGGCGGTCGCAACGACAACATCCACCTGGAATGGCGCTGGCTGGAAGACGACCGGGCCGACGTGCGTTACGCCGGCCAGCGCGAGCGCCTGCCCCTGCACCGGATCTCGATGGAGACCACGGTGCTGGCCGAAGATCGCCCGTACCAGTTCGACAGCGTGTGGGAAGAGCGCATCGACGGGCGCCTCAACGGCCGCTACCTGCTGAGCACGCAGGGCGCGCTGGTACTGGATCTGAGCTACGAACGCGCCCGTGATGGCCGTCGCACCACCTTCCACGATGACGGCGAGGCGTGGCAGGAGGATGGCTGCCATTGGCCGGGAGGCGTAGCGGCGCGCGTGGTCGATTGAAGCATGCCAACCAAGGTTGGCATCTACCGGTCGTGCATCTCCGCGCGCAGGTGGTCGATGAACACCCGCAGCTTGGGCGCCATCTGCTCACGCGCGGGGTAGTACAGGTGGAAGCCGGGGAATGGCGGCTGCCAGTCCTGCAGCACGCTCTGCAGTCGCCCGGCGGCGATGTCGTCGGCCATCAGCGAGGCGAAGCCTTGGGCCATGCCCAGACCCGCCAGCACGGCACCATGGGCGACGCCGGCATCGTTGAACACCAGCCGCCCGCTCACTTGCACGTCCAGGTCGTGGCCGTCGCGGCTGAACTCCCAGGGCATCAGCCGGCCGTTGGCCAGCCGGTGCACGATGCAGGCGTGGCCCTGCAGGTCATGCGGGGTCTGCGGCACGCCATGGCGTTCGAAATAGGCCGGCGTGGCCACCACCACCTGCCGCTCGGGTGGCCCGACCGGCACCGCGATCATGCCCTGTGCGAGTGATTCGCCGAGGCGGATGCCGGCATCGAAGCCCTCGGCCACCAGATCGGTCAGCGCGGGGTCGACGCACAGTTCCACCTGCACCTGCGGGTAACGCGCAAGGAAGTCGGGCAGCCGCGGCAGCACCATGCGATCGGCGACGATGCGCGGCAGGGTCACGCGCAGCCGCCCGGCAGGCACCGAGCGCGCGCTGTCCAGTTCGGCAAATGCCTGGTCGATCTGGTCCAGGCCGCCGCGCACGCGCTGCAGGAAACGCGCGCCGTGCTCGGTCAGGTTGACCCGCCGCGTGGTCCGCTGCAGCAGCCGCACGCCCATCCGCGCTTCCAGCGCGCGCACGCTCTGCGACAGCGCCGAGGTCGACACACCCAGGGCATCGGCGGCGCGGGTAAAGCTGGCGTGCTCGGCCACGTGGACGAAAGCGACCACAGCAGTGAGCGGGGCGGAGGCATCCATTGTGAAGGCAGCCTTCAAGGTAAGTCCGGTGACACGCAGTTTATCCACATGATGGCGTGGAGGATGCTGTGCCCCTCGCCACTGCCCATCCAGACGTGGCGCCTTCCCCAAGGAGATCCACATGAAGACCCGTACTCTCGGCCCCGCCGGCCCCACCGTGTCCGCCCTCGGCCTGGGGTGCATGGGCATGAGCGCGTATTACGGCGGCCGCGGCAGTGACGATGACGGCATTGCCGTCATCCGGCACGCGCTGGACCGTGGCGTGACCCTGCTCGACACCGCCGATGTGTATGGCCCGCACACCAACGAGGTGCTGGTCGGTCGCGCGATTGCCGGCCGCCGCAACCAGGTGTTCCTGGCCAGCAAGTTCGGCATCGGCCTGGACCCGGCTGACCCGAAGGCGCGGCAGATCAACGGCCACCCGGACTATGTGCAGGCCGCCTGCGAGGCCAGCCTGCGCCGCCTGGGCGTGGACCACATCGACCTGTACTACCAGCACCGCGTCGACCCGACCGTGCCGATCGAGGACACCGTGGGTGCCATGGCACGCCTGGTGGAACAGGGCAAGGTGCGCTGGCTGGGCCTGTCCGAGGCCTCGGCGGCCACCCTCCGCCGCGCCCATGCGGTGCACCCGATCACGGCGGTGCAGAGCGAGTACTCGCTGTGGTCGCGCGAGCCGGAGCAGAACGGAGTGCTGGCCACCACGGCAGAGCTCGGCATCGGCTTCGTGCCGTATTCGCCGCTGGGCCGTGGCTTCCTGACCGGTGCCATCCGCAGCCCGGACGACTTCGACGCCGACGATTACCGGCGCACCTCGCCCCGCTTCGAAGGCGAAAACTTCCAGCGCAACCTGGCATTGGTGGACACCGTGCAGGCGCTGGCCGCCGAGCGCGGCATCGCTGCCTCGCAGCTGGCGCTGGCCTGGGTGCTGTCGCGCGGCGGGCACATCGTGCCGATCCCGGGCACGACGCGGCGGGCACGGCTGGACGAGAACCTCGCTGCACTGCAGGTGGAACTGGATGCGGCCACGCTGGACGCATTGGATGCGGCCTTCCCGCTGCATGCCGCGGCCGGCGAACGCTATTCGGACAGCGGCATGGCCAACATCGAGTCCTAGCGGGGGCCGGGACGAACGTACACCGACGGCTTCCGCCGGATTGTGCCGATTCCGGCAGCCTGGCCGGGGCGCAGCGCGTGCCCCGCCATGCATGACCCCCGTCAGTGGTAATGCTGCGCTGCGTTCGGTCACACTCGGGAACTTGTCGTTCTTAGTCACCCCTTCCGAGGCCTGCATGTCCCTGTTCCGGCGCAAGTCCCTAGATTCCGTCACCGTCCACGAAGCCGGCAGGCGCCTGATCCCGACGCTCAGCTGGCCGCACCTGATCGCACTGGGCATCGGTGCCATCGTCGGCACCGGCATCTACACGCTGATCGGCGTCGGTGCCAATCTGGCCGGCCCGGCCGTGCTGATCTCCTTCGCCATCGCCGGTGCGGTCTGCGCCTGTGCGGCGCTGTCCTATGCCGAGCTGTCGACGATGATGCCGGCCGCCGGCAGCGCCTACACCTACAGCTACAGTGCGCTGGGCGAGGTGTTCGCCTGGGTGGTGGGCTGGAGCCTGATCCTGGAGTACTCGCTGGTGGTGAGTACGGTGGCGGTGGGCTGGTCCGGCTACTTCGTCGGCTTCCTCGAATGGGTCCACACCCAGTTCGGCTGGAACGTGCACCTGCCGGCCTGGCTGGCAGCCGGCCCGCACGTGGAAGGCGGCATGATCAACCTGCCGGCGATCATCATCACCTGGCTGGTGGCCGGCATGCTGATGGCCGGGACCAAGGAAAGCGCCACGCTCAATGCCATCCTGGTGGTGTTCAAGCTGATCGCGCTGGCGATCTTCGTGGCCGTGGCCCTGCCTGCGTTCGACAGCGCCAACCTGCAGCCGTTCATGCCGTATGGCTTTGCCAAGTCGATGGGCCCCGATGGCGTCGAGCACGGCGTGATGGCGGCAGCGGCGATCATCTTCTTCGCCTTCTACGGCTTCGATGCGATCTCCACTGCTGCGGAGGAGACCAAGAACCCGGGCCGTGACCTGTCGATCGGCATCATCGGTTCGATGATCGGCTGCACCATTGTCTACGTGCTGGTGGCGCTGGCCGCAGTGGGTGCGATGAGCTACGCCGTGTTCGGGCACAGCGCCGAGCCGCTGGCGCTGATCATGCGCCAGCTGGGCCATCCGACAGCGGCGATGGTGATCGGCGTGATTGCGATCATCGCGCTGCCGACCGTGCTGCTGGCCTTCCTGTACGGCCAGAGCCGCATCTTCTTCGTGATGAGCCGCGACGGCCTGCTGCCGCGTGGCCTGTCCAAGGTCAACGCGCGTACCGGCACGCCGGTGGCGACCACACTGTTCACTGCGGTGGTGGTGTCGGCGCTGGCCGGCGTGGCCCGCCTGGACGAGATCGCCGCGCTGGCCAATGCCGGTACCCTGGCCGCGTTCACTGCAGTGGGCGTCTGCCTGGTGGTGCTGCGCCTGCGCGAGCCGGACCGCGCGCGCACGTTCCGCACGCCGCTGGCCTTCGTGGTTGGCCCGCTGGCCGCGCTGGGTTGCATCTACCTGTTCATCAGCCTGCCGCACACCACCCAGCTGTACTTCCTGTTGTGGAACGTGGCCGGCCTGGTGCTGTACTTCCTGTACAGCCGACGCCATGCGCTGATCGCGAAATAGACCGATCACCGGTAGTGCCGGCCGCTGGCCGGCAACCCGAATCCTGTTGATAGGGGCAATGCCGGCCGCTGGCCGGCACCACCGCAGGGCGTTTCAACCGCCCTGTTTTGCCGCGTAATCCTGCGCCTGGCGCATCACCCGCAGCAGGTTGCCGCCCCAGATGCCGGCAATCTGCTGCTCGGTATAGCCCTTGCGCAGCAGCCAGGCGGTGATCTTCGGCAGCTGGCTGACATCGGGCAGGTCACTCAGGCCACCGCCGCCATCCCAGTCCAGGCCGATGCCCACGTGCTCGGGGCCGACCACCTTGAGGATGTGCTCGAAGTGGGCGAAGAAATCATCCAGGCTGGCGTGGCGCACCGGGTGCTCGTGGTCCAGTGCCTGCTCGGCCTTCAGCAGGGCCACGCCCTGCTCGATGCCCATGCCTTCCCAGCCGCCCAGCTGCCTGCTCAGCGCTTCTTCGGCCTGCGTGCGCTCGGGCGTCTTCGCGGTGTCGATCAGGTAGCCGCCATAGGCGTTCACCTGGATCACGCCGCCGGCCTTGGCCAGCTTGCGCAGGCGCGCGTCATCAAGATTGCGCGGGTGGTCGTAGACCGCCTTGGCCGAGCTGTGCGACAGCACGAAGGGCACCGGCATCATCGCCAGCAGGTCGTCGAACACCGCGTCCGAGGCATGCGACTGGTCGATCACGATGCCCAGCTTCACTGCCTGCCGCACCAGCTCCTTGCCGGCCGGGCTCAGGCCCTTCCACTCCGCGCCCTTGGGGTCGGTGGCCGAATCGGCGAACTCGTTGTTGGCGAAGTGCACGGTGCTGAGCAGGCGCAGGCCGGCGCGATGGTAGAACGAGAGCAGGCTCGGGTCTTCCACCAGCGGGCTGGCGTTTTCCATGCTGATGTAGACCACGCGCTTGCCGGCGGCCTTGATCCGCGCAGCATCATCGGCGGTCAGTGCCAGCGCGAAGCGCGCGGGATTGGCCGCCAGCATCTCGCGGATTTCCAGGAGTCGCTGCAGGCCGTGGTCACGCTCGACCAGGTGGGCCGCTGCGCTGCGATCGCCCTGGTCGGTGTAGATCGCCCAGAAACCACCATCGAGCGCACCTTCGACCATGCGCGGGTAGTCCACCTGCGAAAGCGCGTTGCGGTCGTGGCGCTGCTCGATGTCGAAGCCGGTCCGGCCGAAATTTGCCGGCGTATCCAGGTGGCTGTCGAGCGTGACCAGGCGCTGCTGCAGCGCCTTGGCACGGGCCAGTTCCTCGGCGCTGAACTCGATGGCGTGAGCCGAAAGCGGCGCGCACAGCGCCACGGCGAGCACGACGGACAGGTGGCGCAACGATGGCATGGGCTCTCACCGGCATTGGGAAGAGCCCGACCATAGCGCCGCACCCGGCCTTTTTGTAGAGCCGAGCCCATGCTCGGCTGCCAGACAGATCAGCCGAGCGTGGGCTCGGCTCTACAGAGATCGGCAGTGACGCGGTCAGTCCACCGCGCGGCAGAACACGGCCTTCAGGTAACGCGATTCCTGCACGTGGGCCATGAACGGGTGGTCCGGACCGGCGCCGGCCACCTTCAGGATCTGGATCGTGCGGCCGGAGAAATACGCCGCGCGGCGCAGCATGTCGAGGAACTGGTCCTCGGCCACCAGGCCGGTGCAGGAGAACGTGGCGAACAGGCCGCCCGGCTTGACCACGCCCAGCGCCAGCTTGTTCATGTCCAGGTACTTCTTCAGCGCAGTGATGACCTGGTCGCGGTCGCGGGTCATCTTCGCCGGGTCCAGGATCACCACGTCGTACTGCTCGCCACGATTGGCCGCATCACGCAGCCACGGGAAGATGTCGGACTGGACGAACTTCGGGCGCACGTTGTTCAGGCGCGAATTGCCCTTGGCGATCTGGATGACGTCTTCATCGATGTCGATGCCGACCACTTCCGAGGCGCCTCGCGCCGCCGCGTACACCGCAAAACCGCCGGTGTTGCAGCACAGGTCCAGCACGCGCTTGCCTTCCACCTGCTGGCTCAGCCACTCGCGGTTCTCGCGCTGGTCGGCGAAGAAGCCGGTCTTGTGCGCACCGGCCGGGTCGGCGCGGAACTTGATGCCGTACTCGGTGATCACCGACGCTTCGGTGGTGGTATTGCCGTGGAAATCGAAGCTTTCCTGTTTCTGCACGTGCTCATCGGCGAAGCTGTGGAAGCGGCAACCCGGGAACTGCTCGCGCAGGGCGTCGTAGATCCACTCGCGGTGGCGGAACATGCCGGCGGCGAAGAATTCGACCACCACCAGGTCGCCGTAGCGATCCACCACCAGGCCGGACAGGCCGTCGCCTTCGCTGTGCACCACGCGCCAGGCGTCGGAGACCGCGTCGAGCTTGAGCACCTCACGGCGCAGCGACACCGCCTGGGCAATCTTGCGCGAGAACCAGCCGGCATCCACCGGCACGTTCTGGTCGGTCTCAAGGATGCGCACGGCAATGCGCGAATGCCCGTTGTAGAACCCGCGGCCAACGAACTCGCCATCAATGCCGACCACGTCGACGATGGAACCGGGCTTGGGCCGGACGGTCGGCTTCTCGACCAGTTTCTGGAAGATCCACGGGTGGCTGGAGCGCCACGCATTCTTGAGGCGGACAATCGGAAGGGGGGTATTCATCCACCCATTGTAAACCGGGCGCCGGGGTCAGATCCCCGCAGGGGCTCTGACCCCCGCCGGCGTGCCAACCAAGGTTGGCACCCACCAGGCCGGAACGGGCTCGGGAATGGGGTCAGAGCCCCTACGGGGATCCGACCCCTCGTCCCCCATTTGACGGCGGCCCAGCCAGACGGCAGAATCGGCGCCAGAAGGGGAGTAGCTCCCAGACGTTGTCGCCGTCATTTCGAGCCCGCAGGCTCCGGTGCAACGGCAGTTCCAGCCGACTGGAACTGCGAGCGAGACCTTCGCCGTACTGGCGAAGCTCTGTCCCTGGATCCCCCTCCCGATCCTCCGTTGCAGATCCTCGCCGTCCGGCCTGGCATTCATCTTTCCAACGGACATTCCCAATGCAGACGATCGGTAACGTGTGGTTGTGGGGCGGCTTCGCAGCGGTGGTGGTCATCGCCCTGCTGGTCGACCTCGTGTTGATGCGCCATGGTGGACCGCACAAGGTCACCTTCAAGGAAGCCCTGTGGTGGTCGATCGGCTGGGTCGCGCTGGCCCTGCTGTTCAACGCCGGCCTCTGGTACTACCTGAATGAGACCGCCGGCCAGGTGGTGGCCAACAAGGTCGGCCTCGAATTCCTGACCGGCTACCTGGTCGAGAAGGCGCTGGCGGTCGACAACATCTTTGTGTTCCTGATGATCATGAGCTACTTCGCAGTACCGGAGGAGCAGCGCCAGAAGGTGCTGATCATCGGCATCCTGGGTGCGATCGTGCTGCGTACGATCATGATCTTCGCCGGCAGCGTGCTGATCAGCCAGTTCCATTGGCTGCTCTACGTGTTCGGCGCCTTCCTGCTGTTCACCGGCTGGAAGATGTGGTTCGCCGCCGGCCAGGAACCGGATCTGGAAACCAACCCCGCCCTGCGCTGGATGCGCAAGCACCTGCGCCTGCTGCCGGACTACGCCGGCAATGCGCTGAGCGTGAAGCGCGATGGCGTGCGCTGGTTCACCCCGCTGTTCGCGGTGCTGATCCTGATCGCGGTCACCGACGTGATCTTCGCCGTGGACAGCATCCCGGCGATCTTCGCGATCACCACCGACCCGTTCATCGTGCTCACCTCCAACGTGTTCGCGGTGCTGGGCCTGCGTGCGATGTTCTTCCTGCTGGCCGGCATGGCCGACCGCTTCCACCTGCTGCCGTACGGCCTGGCGCTGGTGTTGGCCTTCATCGGCATCAAGATGATGATCATCGACCTGTTCAAGATCCCGACCCCGGTGTCGCTGGGCGTGGTCGCGGTGATCATCGCCGCCACCGTGGTGCTGAGCCTGAAGTACCCGCCGAAGGAAGGCTCGGGCCACGCCTGAGCCTGAGCGGTGGGAAGACGCGGCCGGCGGGATTGTCCCGCCGGCCGCACCCACTCTCCCGCAACAGTGGCCTTGGTTTCGCGCCAGCCACCGCCATTGCTGAGGTATGGACAACAACACGCCCCTGCCCGCCGGCGACGTGCCGGCCCCCCGCAATGACCGCTCGCGCATCCTGCGGGCGTTCAATGTCAGCCTGGCGGCCGTGCTGGTGCTGGTGGCCGTGTTCGCCCTGCAGGGCACGTTCGACTGGCGACCGTGGGCGGTTGCGCCGCTGGAAGCCAAGGGCCTGCTCGGTCTGATCGGCGGCCCGATGCTGCATGCCTCGGTCGAGCACATCGCCGCCAACAGCATCGCCATCCTGATCCTCGGCACCCTGGCCGGCAGTGTGTATCCCAAAGCCACCGTGCGCGCCCTGCCCCTGCTGTGGCTGGGTTCGGGCCTCGGCGCGTGGATGCTGGGCAATCCGGGCAGCGTGCACCTGGGTGCCAGTGGCGTGACCCATGGCCTGATGTTCCTGCTGGCCAGCCTCGGCCTGCTGCGCCGCGACCGTGCGGCAATCGCCACCGGCCTGATCGGCATGCTGTTCTATGGCGGCATGCTGATGACCGTATTGCCGCACGCCGATGGCGTGTCCTGGCAGTCGCACATGGGCGGCGCCTTCGCCGGCATCATCGCCGCGCTGCTGTTCCGCAACGCCGATCCGCTGCCGCCGCGCCAGCGCTACAGCTGGGAAGACGAAGAAGACGAGGCCGAGCCGCTGGCCGACGACGAGCTGGAGCCGCCGTCTCCGCAGCGCGTGCCGGTGTTGTGGCAGCCGCGCGAGGGCCAGGACTACGTGGTGATCCCGTTCCGCCGCCCGGACGAGCCGCGCGGTTGAGGTGACGGTCGTGCCGGCCACTGGCCGGCAACCTCATGAACCGGTAGTGGCCGACCTTGGTCGGCGCGGTTGTTGCGTGCCAACCAAGGTTGGCACCTACCAGCGCACACCGGCCCCCGGGTAGCGCCGGGCCATGCCCGGCGCGTTGATCGCTCAGTTCCCCGCTGCGCCCATGCCATCCACCGCCTGCCGGCCCAGCGCCGGATCATCGGTGAAGAAGGCATCGATGCCGGTCGCCAGGTAGGCGCGCATCTCGGCGATCGAGCCTTCGACGTTGCGCGCGTTGTCGGCGCCCTTGCGCAGGTTGCTGGGCTGGAAATGGTTCTCCGGGCGGAAGGTGTACGGAATCACCATCAGGCCGGCCGCATGCGCATCACGTACCAGCGCGGTCGGCGTGCCCAGCGCGCCCTTGGCATCCAGCGGAATGATCGAGCGCAGCTCGGGGCCGATGCCATCGGCGTAGGCGGCGATGTCCTTCAGCCCGGCCGGGGTCATCATCTGTGCGTAGGTCAGCGTGCCGCCGGCCTTGGCGATGTCGGCCGGCTGGGTATCGCCCTTCCACAGCAGCTGCAGCAGGCGGATGTTGCTGCCCCGGCCGATCTTGCCATGCAGGTAGCGCAGGTTGGCGGTCTCGAACGACTGGATCGTGACCGGGCCGACATTGGTGTACGCGTTGCCACGCAGCGCGGCCAGCAGCTTGTCTTCCATCGGCAGGCCGATGGACTGGAAATAGGTCGGGTGCTTGATCTCCGGCACGAGGCCGATGCCACGGTTGGCGCGCCCGGCCTGCTGCACCAGGAAGGCCAGGATCTCGTCCAGGCTGGCGATGCGGAACTGGCCGTCGTAGGCGGTACTGCGCAGTTCCGGCAGGCGCTCACGGGCGTACAGGGTCTTCAGCTCGGCCAGGGTGAAGTCCTCGGTGAACCAGCCCTCGACCTGCTGCCCATCGATCACCTTGCGGGTGCGGCGGCTGGCGAACTCCGGATGCGAGGCGACGTCGGTGGTGCCGCCGATCTCGTTCTCGTGGCGGGCCACCATCACCCCGTCCCGGGTCATCACCAGGTCCGGTTCGATGTAGTCGGCGCCATCGGCGATGGCCTGCGCATACGAGGCCAGGGTGTGCTCGGGCAGCAGGGCGCTTGCCCCGCGATGGCCGTAGACCGACACCTTGGGCACGGCCGGGGTGGAGGATTCAGCACTCATGGCCACCGATGGTGCCACGGCCAGCGACAACAGCAACGCACAACCCCACGACTTCACTGCGACTTCCCCAAGCGGTATGTGATGGGCGTCAGTATGCGGCGGCAATGTGACAGGTGGGGGACCTGGGGTCGGATCCCCGCAGGGGCTCCGACCCCGTGGCGGAACCGTGCAGGGTCAGAGCCCCTTTGGGGATCTGACCCCGTGTTACTTGCCGATGCAGAAACTGGAGAAGATCCTCCCCAGCAGATCATCGGCACTCATCTGCCCGGTGATCTCACCCAGCGCATCGTGGGCCAGCCGCAGTTCCTCGGCGGCCAGCTCCAGGTGCTCGTGCGCCAGCTCGCCATCGGCGCGCTGCGCATGTTCCTGCGCGCGTTCAATCGCATCCACGTGGCGCGTGCGCGCGGAGAACTCGCCGTCCACCTGCTCACCGGCACCGGCCGAAGCAATCGAACGCAGGCGCGCATGCAGGTCGTCGAGCCCGGCGCCGGTGGCGGCCGAAACGAACACCCGATCCGGATCAGCCAGCGACGGCAACGCCGCCAGCAGATCCGACTTGTTGTGGATATAGACCTTGTGCGGTACCGCCGCCACGGCCTCGCCCAGCGCCGCTTCACCGGCCGCCGGATCGCGCGCATCCAGCACGATCAGCGCCAGGTCGGTGCGCTCGATTTCCACGTGGGCGCGGCGCATGCCTTCGCGTTCGATTGCGTCGCCGCCGTCGCGCAGGCCGGCGGTGTCGACCAGGGTCAGCTCCAGGCCATCCAGGCGGATGGTTTCGCGCAGGGTGTCGCGGGTGGTGCCGGCGATGTCGGTGACGATGGCGCGTTCGCTGCCGGCCAGCGCGTTGAGCAGTGAACTCTTGCCCGCATTCGGCGGACCGATCAGCACCGCGTGCAGGCCATCGCGCAGGCGACGGCCGCGTTCGGCATCGCGGCGCAGAATGGCCAGATCGCTGCGCGCCTGTTCCAGCCCACGCCGCACCTGCGCGCCACCGAGGGTATCCAGCGGTTCGTCGGCGAAGTCGATGGCCGCTTCCACGTGGATGCGCAGCAGCACCAGCTGCTCGACCACCGCATCGATGCGGCGCGAGAACACGCCATCCAGTGAACGACGCGCCGCGCGTGCGGCACGGTTGTCGCCCGCGGCGATCAGGTCGGCGATGGCCTCGGCCTGGGCCAGGTCCAGCTTGCCGTTGAGGAACGCCCGTTCGCTGAACTCACCCGGCCGCGCCTGGCGCGCACCGAGCGCGATGCAGCGCGCGACCAGCTGCTGCAGCAGCACCGGGCTGCCATGGCCCTGCAGTTCCACCACCTCTTCGCCGGTGAAACTGTTCGGTGCCGGGAACCACAGCACGATGCCATCGTCGATGACCTCGCCGTCGGCATCACGCAGGCGCGCGTAGTGCGCGTGGCGCGGGCGCAGTGCAGGCGCCCCCAGCGCATTGGCAATCGCCGCAGCGCGCGGACCGGACAGGCGCAACAGGCCGACACCGCCGGCGCCGGGGGCGCTGGCGATGGCCACGATGGTGTCGGTGCGGATCGCGTCGTTCATGGCTCAGAGCTTCTCCAGCTGCGCGCGCGCCTGGGCCGCGCCGCTGCCCTGCGGCTGCAGCGCCAGGTAGGTGGTGTAGGCCTGCTTCGCCTTGGCCTTGTCGCCGGCGTTGAAGTAGGCATCGCCCAGGTTCAGATGGGCCACCGCGCGCGACGGGTCGATCTTCAGCGTGTTCTCCAGCCAGCGCGCGGCTTCCGCATAGCGCTGCTGGCGGTAGTAGACGAAGCCGAGGTTGTTGGCGGCCTGGGCGAAATCAGGACGCAGCTTCAGCGCTTCGGCGAACTGCGCGGCTGCCTCGTCGTACTGCTTCTCGCGGTACAGCTGCAGGCCGCGGTCGTTGGCCTGCTGCGCGCGCTGGCGGTCTGACGCCGGGCCAGCGGTGGGCACCACCAGCTTGGCCTTGCCACCCTGCAGGTCGGCCACCGTCACCGGCGCCTGGCTGCCCTTCGCCTCGCTGGCCGCATCCACCTTGTTGTTCAGCGCGATCGCATCGGCGGTCAGCTGGCGCGTATCGGCGTTGAGGAATTCCTGGCTATCCGGCACCTGGAACACGAACTCGCCGCCCTGCGAACCGGGCAGGCTGCCGAAGGCCGGGGTCTGGTGCGAGACCGCCGATACGGCCGGCGCCACGTAGGCGGCCAGCTCGGTACCGGTGATCAGGCCGTCGCCGTTGAGGTCGCCCTTGCCGGCCAGCGCCTGCAACAGCACCCAGGTGAACACCGAGTGGCCGTTGGGGCCAGCATCGGCCACCTGCTGGTCGGCACCACCGGCGGTCAGCATCTGCCGCGCGCTGCGACGCGCGTTCTCGCGCAGGAACGACGACGACGACGGGCCACCGCGGGTCAGGCCCAGGCCGCTGTAGCAGGCATCCATCACGAACATCACATGCTTGGCCTGCATGCTCTCGGCAATGTTCTGGATGTCGGTCATCGCGATGGCGTCGGTGGCGAATTCCTTCGGGTCCGAATCGACCGGAATGATGTAGCCCAGGTCGCGCCCGGAAGCGAGCTGGCGGGTCGCGCCATGGCCGGCGAAGAACACGAACACGCGGTCGTTCTTGCCGGTGCGGTCATCTGCCAGGCGATCGTGGAAGGCCGCGAGGATGTTGTTGCGGGTCGCCTGCTCGTTCTTCAGCACGATCACCTGCGAGGACGGGAAGCCGAACTGCCCGGTCAGGGTATCGGCCACCGCCTGCGCGTCGTGGCTGGCGTACTCCAGCTTCGGCCACTTGGCATAGTTGTCGATGCCGACCACGATCGCCCAGGACTTCTCGTAGCCGGTGGTGACCGTGGCGGCACCGGCTTCACCCTTGCGCGCACGGGCGACAGTGAAGTCACGGCCGTTCCAGCCGGCGAACTGGTAACCATCGGCGATCAGCCGGTCGAGGATCTGCGGCAGCGCCTTCACCGCACGATCGTGGATGTCGTGGAACAGGATGATGCCGCGCTGTTCCTTGTTCACCTGGTCTAGCACGCGCTGCACGATCGATTCCGGTACCGGGTCGGCCCAGTCCATCGAGTCGATGTTCCACATGATCGACTTCAGCCCGGCCTCGTTGAGCAGCTGCAGGCCTTCGGCATTGCGCGCGCCATACGGGAAACGGAACAGCGGCGCGCGCTTGCTGTCGACATCCTTCAGCAGCGTGTCGGTGTCGAGCACCTGCTGGCGCAGCGCGTCACCGGTGGTGCGCGACAGCTGAGCGTGGGTCAGGCTGTGGTTGCCGACCGCATAGCCCTCTTCCATCAGGTTGCGGCTGATCTTCGCCATCGGGCCGAGGCTGACCTTGCCATCGGCCTCGACCTTGCCAAGGTTGCGGCCCACTTCAAAGAACACGCCCGGCACGTCGTAGCGCTTGAGGATGGCCACCACTTCATCGGTATAGGCCTTGTGCGGGCCATCGTCGAAGGTCAGCACCACGGTCTTGGCCGGCAGGTCGCGGCCGAAGATCTCGCGGTCGCTGTCCTTCATCGACATCGGGTAGGGCTCGATCACGCCGTAGTCGCGCAGGATCGCTTCGCGGCTGTAGTCCTTGTGCAGGTGGGCGATGTAGTCGTCCCACTTCTCACGCTTCAGCCCGATGGCACGGGTGCGCTCAAAGCGGCTGAAGATGCGGGTCAGTTCCTGGTTGTAGTTTCGCTCGATCTCGTCGAGTGCCTCCAGGTCCTCGCCGATGCGCTGGTGCAGCTTGACCGCCGGCAGCGACGAATCAGTGCCGACCCGCTCATGCAGATCACGCAGCACTTCGCGGAAGGCCAGGCGGTCGGCGTCGAACAGTTCCGGCGCCGACTCGATGTAATCCAGCACGGTGCCGAGGGTGGCGAAGCGCTGCGGGCTGGAGCCGCGCAGCAGGGTGTCGAACTGCGCGGCGATCGCCGTGCGCTGTTCCAGGCCATCGTGGAACAGCTGCTGGCCCACACGCGTGGAGGTGCCGCGGTCGGCGGCCGATTGCTGTTCCTCGTCTGCCAGCAGCACGATGATCCGGCGGTAGCCGTCGAGCTGCTTCTGCAGCGCCGCCAGCAACGGCGCGGCGGCCGGATCGGCGGCGGCCGCGGCCTGCGCGCTTGGCTGGGTGACGGTGGTCGCCGGCGCCTTCGCGTCCTTGTCGCCGCAACCGGCAACAACCAGGGTCAACAACAGCGAGGGCAGGAACAGGCGGAACGACGACGCACGCGGCATGGCGGACTCGAAGGTGGGAGGAACGGTGTGCCGGTGATTCTACCGCCGCATGCGAAAAGCCCGCCTTGCGGCGGGCTTTTGCTGGGGTCAGCCGGCCAGCGGCCGGCTCTACCGATTACTTCTTCTTGACCGGGGCCGGAGCGGTGGTGGCCGCAACCGGCTCGCCGCCATGGCGCTTGGTCATCCACCACTGCTGCAGCAGGCCCAGGCCGCCGTTGACCACCCAGTACAGGACCAGGCCGGACGGCATGAAGGCCATCATGACGCCGAACACCAGCGGCATGAACTGCATCATCTTCTGCTGCATCGGGTCCATGCCCGGTGCCGGGGTCAGCTTCTGGGTGAACCACATCACTGCCACGTTGATGACCGGCAGGATGAAGTACGGATCGCGTGCGGTCAGGTCCTGGATCCAGCCGAACCAGGGCGCCTGGCGCAGTTCGACCGATTCCACCAGCACCCAGTACAGGGCGAAGAAGATCGGCATCTGGATGAGGATCGGCAGGCAGCCGCCCATCGGATTGATCTTTTCCTTCTTGTACAGCTCCATCATCGCGGTCTGGAACTTCTGGCGGTCATCGCCATAGCGTTCCTTCAGCTGCGCGATGCGCGGCTGGAAGCGGCGCATCTTGGCACCGCTCTTGTACTGGGTCGCCGACAGCGGGTACAGCACCAGCTTCAGCAGCACCACCAGGCCGACGATCGCCCAGCCCCAGTTGCCGACCAGCTTGTGCACCTGGTTCAGCACCCAGAACAGGCCCTGGCCGATCACCGCCATCATCGAGAAGCGGCTGTAGTCGACCACGCGGTCCAGGCCCGGCACGTCTTCCTTGGCGATCAGGTTGACCAGCTTCGGGCCGACCCACAGGCGGGCCTCGGTGCTGGTGGACTGGCCCGGGGCCACGGTGAAGGCCGGGCCACGCGCTTCAATCAGGTCACGACCGGCCACCTGCGACAGCACGTAGTGCGCGGTCTGGTCCTTCTGCGGGATCCAGGCGGTGAAGAAGTGATGCTGCAGCATCGCCAGCCAGCCGCCGGTGATGTTCTGGTTCAGTGCGCCGTCGTCCAGGTAATCCTTGAACGCACGACGCTGGTACTTCTTGTCGTTGTCGTACCAGGTGGCGCCGTTGAAGCTGAACGAATCCGGGTTGGTCATGCTCCGCGACAGGATGGTCGGGGTGCGGTCCAGGGTGCGGTAGACGTAGCCGTTCCACGGTGCGGCGCCGGCATTGCTGACTTCGTCCTTGAAGCGCACGGCGTACTCGTTGCGCGAGACGGTCAGGGTGCGCTTGATGGTCACGCCGTTGTCGGCGGTCCACACGAACGGGATCTGCAGTTCGTTCTGGCCCTTGGCCAGCACGAAGTCCTTGGTATCACCGACCAGCCTGAAGCCGTCAGCGCCGGGAACCAGGGTGTTCTTGTCTTCGCTGGCCCAGCCACTGATCGCGCTGTACGGATGCGCGGGGTCTTCGGTCAGCAGGCGAACCGGCGGGCTGCCTTCGTCCTTGGTCTGCGGGAACTGCAGCAGCTCGGCATCGAGCACACGGCCGCCGTCCAGTACCAGGCGCAGCACGTCGGTGGTGACGGTCACGCGCTGGCTGGCCGGGGTGGCGCTGGCCTGGGCCTGCACAGCGGCCTGGCCCGGCGCACCCGGGACCTGCGCGCTGGGGATGCTGCCCGGGGTCGCGCCCGGAACACTCTGTGCAGCAGCCGGGGCCGACGTGGTCGTCGGTGCCGGGGTCGGAGCAGCCTTTTCACGGCTCCACTCCATCCACAGCAGCACGGCCACCATCAGCCAGGCAAAAATGAGGAATACGCGGGTCTGGTTCATCAGCGGACAGGCTCGGCGGGGCCGGGACGCGATGCCGGCTCGGTCAAAGAAGGAGTTGCGATGCCATCAGGCGGCGGCATTGTGCCGTCCACGCCCGGCGCGGGCAATGCACGCAGGCGACGCAGCAGGCGCAGGAAGGCCTGGCGGATCTCGTCGTTGCTGGCGGAACGCGCAGCACTACGCGCCACGACGACGAAGTCGCCTGGCTGGATTTCGGTACGTATCTGACGCAGGATGTCGCGCAGGACGCGCTTGATCCGGTTACGCCCCACGGCGTTCGGATCAACCTTGCGGGAAACCGCCAGACCCAGCCTGGCCGGCCGGTCAGCCGGCAGCCAGTGCAGGGTCATCAGCGGATCGGACACACGGCGGGCGCCGTTGAAGACCGTTGAATATTCGGCACGCGTGCGAACCCGCGCAGAGCGAGGGAATCGCTTGCGCGGGTCTGCAGTATTCACTGTCGAAGGGATTGCGTCTGCCGCGGGGTGCGGCATGGCAATCAGGCGCTCAGGACTTTGCGGCCCTTGGCGCGGCGACGCGACAGGATCTTGCGGCCGTCAGCGGTCTTCATACGGGCACGGAAGCCGTGGTCGCGCTTACGCTTGAGGTTGCTGGGCTGGTAGGTGCGCTTCGTGGCCATTGGGGGCCTCTCGTATGAATGGGACGGAAAGAACCGGAAATTCTAGAGAGGTACCCTACCCCGCGTCAACCCCTGGCAGCTACGCGAATTCACCGGGCTGTGCAATAGCTGTGGATGTTTTTGTGAATAAGTAGGGGACAAGCATTCCGAAGGCGGGCGCTCGGTGGTAGTCTGAGCCATCCATTTCCCCCCTTTCCGGCCTGTGTTTGGGCGCCTTGTCGCGTCCATGCCCCGGCCACCGGACGATTATTGCTGATGGATGCCTGGTCCCGTAGTCTCGAGCGCCTCGAAGCGGAGTTCCCGCCGGAAGACGTTCATACCTGGTTGAAGCCGCTGCAGGCCGATCTGCGCGTGGACAGCCTGGTGCTGTATGCACCGAATGCCTTCATCGTCGACCAGGTCCGCGAGCTGTACCTGGCCCGGATCCGCGAGCTGCTGGCGCATTTCGCCGGTTTCAGCGACGTTTTTCTTGAAATCGGCTCGCGCCCGCGCCCTGTGGAGGCGCAGAACGCGCCGGTTTCCACGCCGTCGGCGCATGTGTCCAGCGAACCGCAGGTGCCCTTCGCCGGCAATCTGGACAGCCACTACACGTTCGCCAACTTCGTCGAAGGCCGCAGCAACCAGCTGGGCCTGGCCGCCGCCTTCCAGGCAGCGCAGAAGCCGGGCGACCGGGCGCACAACCCGCTGCTGCTGTACGGAGGCACGGGCCTGGGCAAGACCCACCTGATGTTCGCCGCCGGCAACGCCATGCGCCAGGCCAATCCAGGTGCAAAGGTGTTGTACCTGCGTTCGGAACAGTTCTTCAGCGCGATGATCCGGGCCCTGCAGGAAAAGACCATGGATCAGTTCAAGCGCCAGTTCCAGCAGGTGGATGCGCTGCTGATCGATGACATCCAGTTCTTCGCCGGCAAGGACCGCACCCAGGAAGAGTTCTTCCACACCTTCAACGCGTTGTTCGATGGCAAGCAGCAGATCATCCTGACCTGCGACCGCTATCCGCGCGAAGTCGAGGGCCTGGAAGCGCGCCTGAAGTCGCGGCTTGCCTGGGGCCTGTCGGTCGCGATCGAACCGCCGGACTTCGAGACCCGCGCCGCGATCGTGCTGGCCAAGGCGCGCGAACGCGGTGCCGAGATTCCCGATGATGTTGCGTTCCTGATCGCCAAGAAGATGCGCTCCAACGTGCGCGACCTCGAGGGCGCGCTGAATACCCTGACCGCCCGCGCCAACTTCACCGGCCGCGCGATCACCACCGAATTCGCCCAGGAAACCCTGCGTGACCTGCTGCGCGCCCAGCAGCAGGCGATCAGCATTCCAAACATCCAGAAAACCGTTGCCGACTACTACGGCCTGCAGATCAAGGATCTGCTGTCGAAGCGTCGGACCCGCTCGCTGGCCCGTCCCCGCCAGGTCGCCATGGCCCTGACCAAGGAACTGACCGAGCACAGCCTGCCCGAGATCGGCGACGCCTTTGCCGGTCGCGATCACACCACGGTGCTGCATGCCTGCCGCCAGATCCGGACCCTGATGGAGACCGACGGCAAGCTCCGCGAGGACTGGGACAAGCTGATCCGGAAGCTGAGCGAATGATGCACGGATGCCGATGAGGCGTCATCGCACAAAACGGTGCAGAATCCGGTAGCAAGCGCGGGACACGTTGTGGATAAAAATGCCGTTTGAAATCGCGCCAGATTTATCCACAGCTTTCCCCACCCCTTGGGGGTCGGTAATGCAGAGGGTTTCGAGGTCTGAAATACCTTTAATTACAAAGACTTAGTATTGTTTTCCAGCGATTCTGTCTCTACCAGCACCACCAAGCTTTTGATTTATTCCACATTTTTTAAAGCATAGGGGCACGGAACCACATGCGTTTCACACTGCAGCGCGAAGCCTTTCTCAAGCCGTTGGCACAGGTCGTCAACGTGGTCGAACGCCGCCAGACCCTTCCGGTTCTGGCCAATTTCCTGGTCCAGGTGCAGAACGGCCAGCTGTCGCTGACCGGTACCGACCTGGAAGTGGAGATGGTGTCGCGGATCGCGGTTGAAGATGCCCAGGACGGCGAAACCACCATTCCCGCCCGCAAGCTGTTCGAGATCATCCGCGCCCTGCCCGACGGCAGCCGGATCACCGTCTCGCAGACCGGAGACAAGATCACCGTGCAGGCCGGTCGCAGCCGTTTCACCCTGGCCACGCTGCCTTCGAACGACTTCCCGTCGGTGGATGAAGTGGAAGCCACCGAGCGCGTGGCCATCGGTGAGGCGACCCTGAAGGAGCTGATCGAGCGCACCGCGTTCGCGATGGCCCAGCAGGACGTGCGCTACTACCTCAACGGCCTGCTGTTCGACCTGCGCGGCGATGCCCTGCGTACCGTAGCCACCGACGGCCACCGCCTGGCGCTGTGTGAAACCGATCTGGCCAAGCCCAGCGGGTCCAAGCGCCAGATCATCGTGCCGCGCAAGGGTGTGACCGAACTGCAGCGCCTGCTGGAAAGCGGCGATCGCGAGATCGAGCTGGAAGTCGGCCGCAGCCACGTGCGCGTCAAGCGCGACGATGTCACCTTTACCTCGAAGCTGATCGACGGCCGCTTCCCGGACTACGAAGCGGTGATTCCGATCGGTGCCGATCGTGAAGTGAAGGTTGATCGCGAAGCGCTGCGCGCCTCGCTTCAGCGCGCCGCGATCCTGTCCAACGAGAAGTACCGCGGCATCCGCGTGGAAGTCTCGCCGGGCAACCTGAAGATCAGCGCGCACAACCCGGAACAGGAAGAAGCCCAGGAAGAGATCGAAGCGGATACCACGGTCAGCGACCTGGCCATTGGCTTCAACGTGAACTACCTGCTGGATGCCCTCTCCGCCCTGCGCGATGAGGAAGTCATCATCCAGCTGCGCGATTCCAACTCCTCGGCGCTTGTACGTGAGTCCAGCAGCGAGAAGTCGCGCCACGTGGTGATGCCGCTGCGTCTCTGACAGCTGCTGTTCCACGTGGAACCGAACGACGCCCGGGATCTTCCCGGGCGTTTTTTTTGCAGGTTCCACGTGGAGCATCGAGAAGACGCGGTTTTCCGGACGACGTCACTTCCGTCGATGGGCTCGGTTGAAATCCGTTGCCTTTCCGGGATGTTCGTCTCGATCGTTGAAAACAGGATCGCTGGATCGTAGCAATGACGAGTCGCGATTGATCGAAAGTCCAGGTGCAGGAACCGATACTCGTCGCCTGTCCCCAGATCTGGCCAGACAGGGACCGATGATCCTGCATCGCGGCGCGATGGACTTCCCTCTGCAAACGCCGCTGTCCACAGGGAAGATTCGATGCAGATTGGGGCAAGCCTAGCTTCTAAATCTGGGTATAAATCTAAAGCATGGTGGTGATGGTAGAGCCAGATCTCGTGGAAAAACACCTTATCTGACTGATTTAAAAGAAATTTATGCACCTGAAACCCCCTGTATATCGGCCTCCCAGCCTGGGGTGGAACCTGTGGATAGTTTCGAAGGCATGGCAAAAGGGCTTTTTTATCCACAGATTGCCCATACCTTGTGTATAAGTCATACAGGGCAGCTGTGGACAGCGTGGAACGATCGGTCTGAATTCTTTGAAATCTGTGGAACCGCCCAGGGCATGGGACCGTAGATTTCAAGGAATCTGCAGGTTCATCCGCTGGTACTCGTCGGCGACGAGGCAAGCGCTGTCCACGGCATCGCCTGAAATCGGCGAAATCCAAGGCTCACACCCCCGCTACCCTTCGCAGAATCGAAGGATTTCCGGGCTTGCCGAGACCCGCATCTGCTGGGATGAGGAAACAGCGCCACGTGGAACCAGCGGTCAGGGCGCAGGCAGACCTGCGGTAACTGCTCCATAGCTGGCCGGATAGCTGGCCGGGCACGTCCGGCTTGACCGATGCAGTAAGCTGATGAATTCCCTGCCCCTCTGCCGCCCCGTGCGGATGGTCTTTCGCGCCCCATGCTTATCCGCCGCCTCGCCCTGCACCAACTGCGTCGCTTCAATGCGGTGGAGCTGTCGCCCCAGCCGGGATTGAACCTGCTGACCGGCGACAACGGTGCCGGCAAGACCAGCGTGCTCGAGGCCCTGCACCTGATGGCCTATGGGCGCAGCTTCCGTGGTCGTGTCCGCGATGGATTGGTGCGCCAGGGCCAGGAAGCGCTGGAAATCTTCGTGGAATGGGACGAACAACGTGCCAATCACCCGCCGCACCGCCGAAAGGCCGGCCTGCGGCACAGTGGTCAGGATTGGAAGGGGCGCCTGGACGGCGAAGACGTGGCCCAGCTCGGCAATCTGTGCGCAGCGCTTGCGGTAGTCACATTCGAGCCAGGCAGCCATGCGTTGGTCAGCGGTGGTGGTGAACCCCGCCGCCGATTCCTCGATTGGGGCTTGTTCCACGTGGAACCTGATTTCCTGTCCCTGTGGCGCCGGTATTCGCGGGCACTGAAACAGCGCAATGCCCTGCTCAAGCAAGGTGGCCCGTCGCGGATGCTGGATACCTGGGATCACGAACTGGCTGAAGCCGGCGAACCGTTGACCAGCCGTCGGCAGCACTACCTGGAGCGTCTGCAGCAGCGCACCGTGGCGCTGGCTTCCAGCCTGGCCCCGCAGCTCGGCATCCAGGCACTGGAACTCAGCCCGGGCTGGCGTCGGCACGAGCTCCCTCTGGCCGATGCGCTGCTTCTGGCCCGGGAACGTGACCGCCAGGCCGGATACACCTCGGTCGGTCCGCACCGGGCAGACTGGAGCGTGGATTTCCACAGCATTCCGGGTCGCGATGCGCTGTCCCGCGGCCAGGCCAAGCTGACGGCATTGGCCTGCCTGCTGGCGCAGGCCGAGGACTACGCGGAACAGCGCGGCGAATGGCCGGTGATCGCATTGGACGATCTGGGCTCGGAGCTGGATCGCACCCACCAGGCGCGGGTTCTGCAGCGCCTGCTCGGTGGGCCGGCGCAGATCTTCATCACCGCCACCGAAACGCCGGCGGCGCTGCAGGAACTGACCCACATCGCCCGGTTCCACGTGGAACATGCACAGATCGTGGCTGTGCCATAGTGGGCACACCAGGGCCGCTCGACCCCGGCTGGTATAATTCGGGTTGAAATCCTTTCATTCTCGGCGCATCGCTCCAAGCGGTGGCCGACCTGCGGAGCCTACGGCAAGCGCAATGAGCGACGAACAGAACACCCCGGCAAACAACGGCAATTACGACGCCAACAGCATCACCGCCCTGGAAGGCCTGGAGGCTGTCCGCAAGCGACCCGGCATGTACATCGGCGACGTGCATGACGGCACCGGTCTGCACCACATGGTGTTCGAGGTTGTCGACAACTCGATCGACGAAGCGCTGGCCGGCCACGCCGATCACGTTGCAGTGACGATCCACGCCGATGGCTCGGTTTCGGTATCCGACAACGGTCGCGGCATTCCGACCGGCAAGCACGAGCAGATGAGCGCCAAGCTCGGTCGCGAAGTGTCGGCTGCCGAAGTGGTGATGACCGTCCTGCACGCAGGCGGCAAGTTCGACGACAACAGCTACAAGGTGTCCGGCGGCCTGCACGGCGTCGGCGTCAGCGTGGTCAACGCGCTGTCGCAGAAGCTGCTGGTGGACGTGTTCCAGAACGGCTTCCACTACCAGCAGGAATTCAGCAACGGCGCCGCCGTGACCGCGCTGGCCAAGCTGGAAACCACCACCAAGCGCGGCACCACCGTGCGCTTCTGGCCGTCGACCGTCGCCTTCCACGACAACGTGGAATTCCACTACGACATCCTGGCTCGCCGCCTGCGCGAGCTGTCGTTCCTGAACTCCGGCGTCAAGATCGTCCTTGCCGACGAACGTGGCGATGGCCGTCGTGATGACTTCCACTACGAAGGCGGCATCCGCAGCTTCGTGGAGCATCTGGCCCAGCTGAAGACCCCGCTGCACCCGAACGTCATCTCGGTCACCGGCGAGCACAACGGCATCGTCGTGGATGTGGCGTTGCAGTGGACCGACTCCTACCAGGAGACGATGTACTGCTTCACCAACAACATTCCGCAGAAGGACGGCGGCACCCACCTTGCCGGCTTCCGCGGTGCGCTGACCCGTGTGCTCAACAACTACATCGAGCAGAACGGCATCGCCAAGCAGGCCAAGATCAACCTGACCGGCGATGACATGCGCGAAGGCATGATCGCGGTGCTGTCGGTGAAGGTGCCGGACCCGAGCTTCTCCAGCCAGACCAAGGAAAAACTGGTCAGCTCCGACGTGCGCCCGGCGGTGGAAAACGCCTTCGGCGCGCGCCTGGAAGAGTTCCTGCAGGAAAACCCGAACGAAGCCAAGGCGATCGCCGGCAAGATCGTCGACGCTGCGCGTGCACGCGAAGCGGCGCGCAAGGCCCGCGACCTGACGCGCCGCAAGGGCGCGCTGGATATCGCCGGCCTGCCGGGCAAGCTGGCCGACTGCCAGGAAAAGGACCCGGCGCTGTCCGAACTGTTCATCGTCGAGGGTGACTCGGCGGGTGGCTCGGCCAAGCAGGGCCGCAACCGCAAGAACCAGGCGGTGCTGCCGCTGCGCGGCAAGATCCTCAACGTGGAACGCGCACGCTTCGACCGCATGCTGTCCTCCGACCAGGTGGGTACGCTGATCACCGCCCTGGGCACCGGCATCGGCCGTGACGAGTACAACCCGGACAAGCTGCGTTACCACAAGATCATCATCATGACCGACGCCGACGTCGACGGCGCCCACATCCGCACTCTGCTGCTGACCTTCTTCTACCGTCAGATGCCGGAGCTGATCGAGCGCGGTTATGTCTACATCGGCCTGCCGCCGCTGTACAAGATCAAGCAGGGCAAGCAGGAGCTGTACCTGAAGGACGACCCGGCGCTGGACAGTTACCTGGCCAGCAGTGCGGTGGAAAACGCCGCGCTGGTGCCGGCCACCGGCGAACCGGGCATCGAAGGCCTGGCGCTGGAAAAGCTGCTGCTGGCCTATGCCGCCGCGCTCGATTCCATCGAACGCAATGCCCACCGCTATGACCGCAACCTGCTCGAAGCGCTGGTCGATTTCGTGCCGATGGACATGGACAGCCTGCGCAATGCGGGCGAAGGCGAAGGCCTGGATGCGCTGGCCAAGCGCCTCAACCAGGGCAGCCTGGGCAGCCCGCGTTTCAGCCTGGAACTGCAGGAGGCCAACGAGGAGCGCCCCGCCGCCGTGTTGGTGACCCGTCGCCACATGGGCGAGGAGCACATCCAGGTGCTGCCGCTGTCGGCGTTCGAAAGTGGCGAACTGCGTGCGATCCACCAGGCCTCCAAGCTGCTGCACGGGCTGGTGCGCGAAGGTGCAACGATTTCCCGCGGCGCCAAGTCGATCGAAGTCGACAGCTTCGCGAAGGCGCAGAACTGGCTGCTCGAGGAGGCCAAGCGCGGCCGCCAGATCCAGCGATTCAAGGGTCTGGGTGAAATGAATCCGGAGCAGTTGTGGGATACCACGGTGAACCCGGAGACCCGTCGCCTGCTGCAGGTGCGCATCGAGGATGCGGTCGCTGCCGACCAGATCTTCAGCACCCTGATGGGCGATGTGGTCGAACCGCGTCGTGACTTCATCGAAGACAATGCGCTGAAGGTCGCCAACCTGGATATCTGACACAATCGGGACCTGGCCGGTGCGCGGGGAGCTGCACCGGCCTTCGTCCCTTGAACGCAGGTACCTGATGTCCGCATCCGCCCCGGTCTCCGCCGCTCCGCCTCCGGTTCCGCCGCCGTCTACCCCGCCGCGCGCCGTGGCACCGTTGGCAGGTTTCTTCATCGACCTGGGCATCGCCGCCGTCACCCTGGTCGGCCTGAGCATGGTCACCGGACTGTTCTGGGGCTTCTACCGTGCGATCGTGGTCAGCCGCGCCAACGTCGCGGCCAATGGCGGTGCACTCACACCTGACAGCGCCGGCGCGGCAGTGGGCCAGCCCGGGGCCCTGGCCCAGATCCTGATGGCCCTGATCGCCACCGGTGGTGCCGCGCTGCTGCTGTACTTCTGGCGGCGCCCGGCGAACGCCGGCGAACGCCTGGCCTCGCGACAGGCGCTGCAGCGTCCTTCCACCTGGGGCTGGACCCTGCTGGTGGCCACGCTGATCGTGGTTGGCAGCAACGGCGTCGCCTTCCTTTCCAAGCAGTTCGGCATCGAGCCGGTGCCGACCAACGTGGAACTGATGCAGAGCGCGATCGCGCGCTTCCCGTTGTTCCTGGTGCTGTTTGCGGTCGTTCTCGCCCCCGCCTACGAAGAGCTGCTGTTCCGTCGTGTCCTGTTCGGGCGCCTGTGGCAGGCCGGCCGCCCCTGGCTGGGCCTCATCCTCAGCAGCCTGGCGTTCGCCCTGGTCCATGAAGTGCCCGGTGTCAGCAAGAACTCGCTGCTGGGCATGGCGCAGCTGTGGCTGGTCTACGGCGGCATGGGTGCCGCCTTCTGCTGGCTGTACCGCCGCACCGGCACCCTGTGGGCGGCGATCACGGCGCATGCGCTGAACAACGCGGTGGCGCTCGCCGCAATGGTGTTCCTGGGGTCAACGTAACGCCGTGCCCGCTTGACGAAAGATTAAGCAGGTACGCTACACACTGCGCACATGAACACGGGGGCGGACCCATGAAACAACTGCTGCTGGCTCTAGTCATCACCACCGTGGTCAGTGCCTGTGCGACCACCACCTCGCCAACCGGAAGACGGCAGATGGTGGGCGGCGTATCGCAGGCACAGCTTGACCAGCTCGGCGCGCAGGCGTTTGCCGAGACCAAGCAGAAAGAGAAGATCAGCACCGATGGCCGCCAGAACGGCTACGTGCAGTGCGTGGTCAACGCGTTGGTCGCGCAGTTGCCGCCTCAGTACCGTGGCGTACGGTGGGAGACCGCCGTGTTCGTCGACAAGGAACCGAACGCCTTTGCCCTGCCCGGCGGAAAAGTGGGCGTGAACACCGGCATTTTCACCGTCGCCAAGAACCAGGACCAGTTGGCTGCCGTGATCGGCCATGAGATCGGCCATGTCATCGCGCGTCACCACGAAGAACGCATCACCCGGCAGATGGGCGCGCAGACCGGCCTGGCCGTGCTGGGCGCGCTGGCCGGTGCCGCCTATGGCGATGGCGCCGCCAGCACGGTCAACCAGCTGGGTGGGATGGGCGCGCAGGCGGCCTTCCTGCTGCCGGGTTCGCGCACGCAGGAAAGCGAGGCAGACGTGATTGGCCAGCGGCTGATGGCGCAGGCTGGATTCAACCCGGCCCAGGCCGTGGACCTGTGGCAGAACATGATGGCCGCCAGCGGCGGTCGCAGCCCGCAATGGCTGTCCACCCACCCCGATCCGGCCAACCGGATCCAGGAGCTGCGACGTGATGCACCGGGCCTGACGCCGGTCTACCAGCAGGCGCAGGCGGCCGGGCTGCGGCCAAAGTGCGGATGAGTGCGCAGTTCTATGCTGTATTGCAGCACATAAAACGATTTCTCACGCCATCTGTTTCTGATACGTTTGGCGGCTCAGATTTTTCTGACAGTCCGACTTTGCCGCTATCCGGCGGTTCGATCGAGGTGAACGATGATTTTCCGTAACCACAAAGCTGTGCTTTCCGTCCTCGTCGCGACCGCCCTGACCGGCGCCGTGGTCACCGATGCCTTTGCGCAGTCCTCGCGTTCCTCCGACCGTGGCAGCCGCGGCGGTAGCAGCAAGCAGGCCAAGGCCGAACCGCTGTACCCGAATGCGACCCGCCAGGAGCCGACCGCCAAGGCCTCGGCCAAGATGGGCAGCAAGCTGCAGAAAATGATCGACAGCTACAACAAGGAAAAGTTCCCGGAGACGCGCGAACAGGCTGACGCGATCCTGGCCGACAGCGCTTCCAACGAGTACGACAAGTCGCTGGCCGCGCAGCTGGCCTCGCAGGCCGCCTACCAGACCGACGACGTGCCGGGCGCCATCGCGTATCTGAAGCAGGTGATCCAGTTCAACGGCCTGGACAACAACGGCCACTTCCAGTCGATGCTGATGCTGGGCCAGCTGCAGCTGCAGGAAGACAAGACCGCCGAAGGCCTGGCCACCCTGGACAAGTACTTCGCAGAGAGCAAGTCGACCAAGCCGGAAGAGCTGATCGCCAAGGGCCAGGCGCTGTACCAGCTGGAGCGCTACCAGGAAGCGATCCCGGTGCTGAAGCAGGCCATCGCCGGCGCCGCCGAGCCGAAGGACAACTGGAACCAGCTGCTGATGGCGGCCCTGTCCGAAGCCGGCCAGACCGGTGAGGCCGTGCAGGCCGCAGAAGCGCTGGCGGCCAAGAACCCGACGGACAAGAAGGCCCAGCTGAATCTGGCCAACATGTACATGCAGGCTGACCAGATGCCGAAGGCCGCCGCGGTGATGGACAAGCTGCGCAGCAGCGGCCAGCTCACTGAAGAGCGCGAGTACAAGCAGCTGTACTCGATCTATGCCAACACCGAGAACAAGGAAAAGGACGTCATCGCGGTCATCAACGAAGGGTTGCAGAAGGGCATCCTGAAGCCGGATTACCAGGTCTACCTGGCGCTGGCCCAGTCCTACTACTACTCCGACCAAGTGCCGCAGGCGATCGATGCGTGGCAGAAGGCTGCCCCGCTCTCCAAGGACGGTGAGACCTACCTGAACCTGGCACGCGTCCTGCATGCCGAAGGTCGCGTCCCCGAGGCCAAGCAGGCCGCCCAGCAGGCGCTGGCGAAGGGCGTGAAGAACCAGGCGGATGCCAAAAAAATCATCAACCTGAAGTAAGTAGGAATAACGCCTGAATGCCTGCTCAGTTGATGCGCAGGCGCTCAGGATTGGTATAAGCTTGGAGGTTCCTGCGGTGTCATGCACCGCTGATCAGGGATCCCGCCCCCGGGATTCCGGCCCCACTATTGAGCTCTTGGCGCATGACGGAACAACTAGTCGTTCACCGGTACGAACAACCCGATGACAAGGGGCTGAGCTGGCCTCGCATCGTCGGCATCGCGTTTGTAATTGCCCTGCATCTGGCCGCCTTCATGATGCTCCTCATTCCCGCCGTGGCTCCCAAGGCCGTCGCGGAGAAGGAGCGCAACGTCATGGTGACCATCGTCGACGCGCCGCCGCCGCCCCCACCGCCGCCGCCGCCGCCGCCGCCGCAGGATACTCCGCCACCGCCGGTGAAGAATCTGTCGCCGCCGAAGCCGTCGCCCGTACCGCCGCCGCCGCAGGCGCCGGTCGTGGACGTGCCGGAGCCGCGCCCGAACGATATCGTCACCCCGCCGTCGCCCCCGTCGCCGCCGGCTCCGCCGACCTCGATCGAGGCCAGCGTGGACATCTCGTCGAAGGCCATGAATCCGCCGCGCTATCCGCCGGCCGCCTTCCGCGCGGGCATCCAGGGCGAAGTGATCCTGATCATTGATGTCGATGCCAACGGCAACGTCACCAATGTCACGGTGGAAAAGTCCAGCCGTAACCGCGACCTGGACCGTGCTGCGATGGAAGCAGCTCGCAAGTGGCGCTTCAACGCCGCTGAATCTGGCGGTAAGAAGGCGGCAGGTCGCGTTCGCGTCCCGGTCAACTTTGCGCTGAACTGATGCGTCCGGGTGGCCCTCCGGCCACCCCCGCTCCCGGTTCGATTGTTTAGCTTAGCTACACCCTTTATCACCACACACAACAAAGGTAAGCGTCATGCTGCAGGAAATTTTCATCGCCGCTGCTGCCGGGGGCAATCCGTCCAACGCCCTGTCGCAGATGGGCTTCGAGCACCTGATCCACGAAATGACCACCAAGCCGGGTGATTTCGCGGTTTCCTGGGTCGTGCTGCTGACCCTGATCGCCATGTCGGCCATGTCCTGGTACTGGACCGTCATCAACATCTTCCGTGCCACCCGCCTGAAGAGCGCCGCTGACCGCGTCGTCAGCCTGTTCTGGGACACCCCGAACGCGCAGGACGCCATCCGTGCGATGGAAGAGCAGCCGGCTTCGGAGCCGTTCTCGAAGATCGCCCTGGACGCTGCCCAGGCCGCTGCCCACCACCAGCGCGCTGAAGGCGGTGCTACCGGCGGCGTCGGTGAGAACCTGAGCCGTTCGGAGTTCGTCGACCGCGCTCTGCGCCAGGCCGTCACCCGCGAAAGCAACAAGCTGCAGTCGGGCATGACCCTGCTGGCCACCGTCGGCGCGACCGCTCCGTTCGTCGGTCTGCTGGGTACCGTGTGGGGCATCTACGGCGCGCTGATCAAGATCGGTGCCACCGGCTCCGCTTCGATCGACGCCGTTGCCGGCCCGGTGGGTGAAGCGCTGATCATGACCGCGATCGGTCTGTTCGTCGCAATCCCGGCCGTGTTCGCCTTCAACTTCTTCAGCAAGATCAACAGCGCGACCATCAGCAAGTTCGATACCTTCGCGCACGACCTGCACGACTTCTTCGCCACCGGTTCGCGCGTCCGCTAATTGCGGCGCGCGTCACCCAGCGACGAAGTAAGTAGTCACCAAGATCTAGACGGAGCCCGTTATGGCTTTCAGTAGTGGTAACAGCGGCGGCCCCATGGCCGACATCAACGTTACGCCCCTCGTGGACGTGATGCTGGTGCTGCTGATCATCTTCATCATCACGGCGCCCCTGATGTCCCACAAGGTCAAGGTGGATCTGCCGGAAGCCAACCTGATCCAGAAGCCGGAAGATGCTGAAAAGCGTCCGAACCCGATCACGCTGGCAGTCAAGGAAGACGGCTCGATCTACTGGAACGACGAAGAAATCAACAAGCAGACTCTCGAGTCCCGCTTGGCGACCGCCGCACAGCAGACCCCGCAGCCGCCGCTGAACCTGCGTGGTGACCGCACCACCAAGATGCGCGTCATCAACGACCTGACCAAGGTCGCGCAGGAACAGGGCATGCTGGACGTCGGCTTCGTTGCGACCAAAGAAAAGGGGCAATAAGCCATGGCATTCAGTAGTGGTGGTGGCAAGGGCCCCATGGCAGACATCAACGTCACGCCCCTCGTGGACGTGATGCTGGTTCTGCTGATCATCTTCATCGTGACCGCGCCGATCATGACGTACCCGATCGCCGTGGACCTGCCGCAGCGCGTGCTCAACCCACCGCCGCAGCTGGTCGAACCGCCGCCGCCGATCGAGCTGAAGATCGACGCCAGCAACCAGGTCTCGTGGAACAACAGCCCGATCAATACCAGCGAGCTGCAGCAGCGGATGGAGCAGGAGGTCCAGCGTGACCCGACCAACCAGCCGGAACTGCGCATCGACGCCAGCCCGGATTCCGAGTACGACGTGATGGCCAAGGTTCTGGCCGCCGCGAAGAATGCTCAGATGAAGAAGATCGGATTTGTGCAGCAGTAAACGCTACACCGCAATACAACAGTCATGACGCGACTGCAGACGCCCCTGGAAACAGGGGCGTTTTTTTGTGTTCTCGTCGTGGCGCACGGGTTGGGGTCAGATCCCTTTTCCTGAGGAAAGGGATCTGAGCCCATCCGACCCCATCCGGCAGCAGGCGCCGCTATGATCGGCGGATGCTCGCCCTCTTCGACTCCCTGCGCCATTGGCTCGACGGCATCGCCCACCTCGGCACGATCCTGGCGGTGGCCTACCTGCTCTACCTGTTCGCGCTGGCGGGCTGGATCATGCTGCAGAAGCGCGAGCCGGTGGCCACGCTGAGCTGGATCCTTTCGCTGGCACTGCTGCCCTACCTCGGGCTCTTCATCTACTACCTGCTGGGGCCGCAGAAGGTGAAGCGGCAACGGCTGCGTCGTGGCCGTGCACGCTCGGGCATGGAGCACTACAGCGATGTCTGCCCGCCCGATTCGGACTGCACCGAGCTGGCCAAGGTTGCCCAGGCCACCACCGGACTGGCGCCCAGCAGTGCCACCGAGGTGACCTGGCTGGTCGACGGCGCAGCCACCTATGCCGCGCTGCTCGACGCGATCGCGCAGGCGCGCGACCACGTGCACCTGGAGTACTACATCTTCAACCCCGACCATGCCGGCACCGCACTGCGCGATGCCCTGGTCGAACGTGCGCAGGCCGGTGTGCAGGTGCGCCTGCTGCTGGATGCGGTGGGCTCTTCCGCCCTGCCCCGGCGCTTCCTGCAGCCACTGCTGGACGCCGGCGGCGAAGCGATCTGGTTCCATCCGCGACAGCTGCTGAAGCCGTTCAAGCGCCCGTGGCTGAACCTGCGCACCCACCGCAAGCTGGTGATCGTCGACGGTCGCCTCGCCTTCACCGGCGGCATCAACATCACTGACGAGGAAGACGAGAGCCGCAGGCCCGACGCTTACCGCGACCTGCACATGCGTATCCGCGGCCACGTGGTGCGCAGCCTGCAGCTGGTGTTCGCCGAGGACTGGCTCTATGCCAGTGGCCAGGACCACTCGCGTTTCGACATCGCCCGCCTGTGGCCGGCCGACATGCCGCTGCGTGCGGATGGATCGATCAGCGCCCAGGTGCTGGTGTCCGGGCCCGACTCGGGCTGGGAGACCATCCACCGCCTGCACGTGGCGGCGATCCAGGAAGCACACGAGCGCGTGTGGCTGGTGACGCCCTACTTCGTGCCCGGTGAAGCAGCGAGGATGGCGCTGACCTCGGCCGCGCTGGGCGGCCTGGACGTGCGCCTGCTGGTGCCGAAGATGAGCGACTCCTGGTTCGTCACCCAGGCCGCACGGTCCTACTTCGACGAACTGCTGCACGCGGGCGTGAAGATCTACGAGTACGGCCCGCGCATGCTGCATACCAAGGCGTTCATCGCCGACGACGATGTCTGCATCGTCGGCAGCGCCAACTTCGACCACCGCAGCTTCCGGCTGAACTTCGAACTGTCGATGATGATCAGCGACCGTGACCGCGTCGCTGCACTGGCCGAACTGCTGCAGGGCGAATTCGACCGTTCCACGCGGGTGCACGACCAGGCCGGCCGCTCGCTGTGGCTGCACCGCCTGCCCGAGGCCTTCGCCCGGCTGGCCTCGCCGCTGCTCTGACGCAGCGCTACACTGCGGCGATCATCCGGGGAGCCCGACTATGTACTGGTTGTACCTGCTGCTGGCGCTGGGCTGCTTTGCCTTCGCCCTGAAGACCCCGAGCGCGGGGTTGATGACCCTGTGCCTGCTGGCGGCGCTCGGCTTCCTGCTGGCCTGGGTGCGCGGCCGCTACGTGGCCCGCTTCGGTGACCTGCAGCGCGACCCGGCCACGCTGATCGATGCCGAGGAGCTGCGCCGCCTGCGCGAACAGGCCCAGGCCCGCCGCACTGACGACCACAACGACCACGACCCGTCCCCTCTTTCCAAGTAGTCCCGTTCCATGACCCAGCTCAGCGTCAACGTCAACAAGATCGCCGTCCTGCGCAATTCGCGCGGCGGCGCCGAACCGGACGTGGTGCGCGCCGCCCAGGCCTGCCTGGATGCCGGCGCGCATGGCATCACCGTGCATCCGCGGCCGGACCGCCGGCATATCACCGCCGAGGACGTGCTGGCCCTGTCCACGCTGACCCGCGCGCGTGGCGTTGAATTCAACATCGAAGGCAATCCGTTCGCGCCGCCGCGCGAGGGCTACCCGGGGCTGCTGCCGCTGTGCGAACAGACCCGTCCGGCGCAGGCCACCCTGGTCCCCGATGATGACGGCCAGATCACCTCCGACCACGGTTTCGACTTCGAACGAGATGCCGAGCGCCTGCGTCCGCTGGTGGCTGCGCTGAAGGCCATGGGGTGTCGGGTCAGCCTGTTTGTTGACGCGGGCAACCCATTGCTGGAGCAGGCAGCTGAGGTGGGGGCGGACCGCATCGAGCTGTATACCGGGCCCTATGCAGAGGCGCATGCGGCGGGCGATGCCGATGCGATGCTGGCGCTGTTCGCAACTGCTGCCCGACGAGCGCAGGCCGTCGGCCTGGGTGTCAATGCTGGCCACGACCTGTCGCAGGACAACCTGCGCGACTTCCTGGCCCACGTGCCGGAGGTGCTGGAGGTGTCGATCGGTCACGCGCTGATCGGCGAGGCACTGTATGATGGGCTGGATGCCACCGTGCGCGGGTACCTGGCGCTGCTCTGATGCATTGCAGCCGAGCGTAGGCTCGGCTCCACAAGGTCTCTGCATCAACTGTAGAGCCGAGTCCATGCTCGGCTCAGCCTCGCCCTGAACCCTTCAGGCGGCCGTCGCAGCCATTGAGACGGCCACGACGTACCCTGCCGCAATGGGTATTGCGATCAAGGGCCGAGGTTCCACGTCCCACCTTGCCGGGCGCTTTGAAGGCACCGTCAGCGAGGCGGTGGACGACGGCTGGGCGGTCGACGAAAGCGATGAGTTCCTCGCCCCGCGCCTGCGCACCGAAGTACGCGCCGAAACCGCGCGCAGCATCATCACCCGCAACAACTCGCCCGACGTCGGCTTCAGTCAATCGGTGAATCCCTACCGCGGTTGCGAGCACGGCTGCTCGTACTGCTTCGCCCGCCCTTCGCATGCCTATCTGAACCTGTCGCCGGGGCTGGACTTCGAGACCAAGCTGTTCGCCAAGACCAATGCGCCGCAGCTGCTGCGCAAGGAACTGTCGAAACCGGGCTATGTGCCGCAGCCGATCGCACTGGGCATCAACACCGATGCGTACCAGCCGATCGAACGCAAGTTCAAGCTGACCCGCCAGCTGATTGAAGTGATGCTGGAGACCCGGCATCCGTTCTCACTGATCACCAAGAACGCACTGGTCGAGCGCGACATCGATCTGCTCGCGCCGCTGGCCGCGGAGAACCTGGTCAGCGTGCACTTCTCGGTGACCTCGCTGGACCCGCATCTTTCCGCGAAGCTGGAACCGCGTGCATCAGCGCCACATGCACGGCTGCGCGCGATGAAGCGCCTGCATGACGCCGGCATTCCGGTCGGTGTGATGGTGGCGCCGGTGATTCCCTGGATCAACGACAGCGAGCTGGAAGCCGTGCTGGAGGCTGCGCACGGCGCAGGTGCGAGCACCGCCGGTTACGTGCTGCTGCGCCTGCCGCTGGAAGTGGCACCGCTGTTCCGCGACTGGCTGGATACGCACCATCCCGATCGCGCTGCGCACGTTATGAGCACCATCCAGCAGCTGCGCGGCGGCAAGGACTACGACAGCCAGTTCGGCACGCGTATGCGTGGCCAGGGCGTGTATGCCGATCTGTTGAACAACCGGTTCAAGCTGGCACGCAAGCGTCTGGGCTTCAATGCACAGAACAGCCATTGGCCGAAGCTGGATTGCAGCCGGTTCCAGAAGCCGCTGCCGCCGAAGAAGGAGTCGCCGCAGGGCAGTCTGTTCTAGGGCTCTGGACCGCAGCGCGATCCACCGGTAACAATCCACACCCTGCCGCATCGCCTGGTGTTGTACATGATGAAATGCAGTCACTGCTTCCGTGCCAGTGGTCTTCTTCTCTGCCTTGCGACCCTGCAAGTCCAGGCCCGCGCCCTGCACGAATGCATCGTCGTTCCGCAGGCCGCGGTCGTCACTGAAATGCCGGCTGGCCTGGACGAGTTCGAACAACGTTTGTGGACAGCAAATGCAGGTCAGGTGGTCAGCAAGGGCACCGACACCCTTCTTCTGCTTCGCCTGTTCTCGGAATCACCGGGCGTGATGGATTCCCAAGAGTTCACCAAGGTCACCGGCACCCTGTCTGGATACACTCCGTCCTCTGAAGGGATTCCGGCCGTGCTCGGCGCACGCCTGAGCAGTGGCAGCGCGGGCTTCGCGCACAAGGGAGACTACTGGTTGTCCGATTCAGCGGATATCGAACTACATCGGCCGCACAAGGGCGACAGTCGGATCGAAGTCAAAGTGACGGCTGTTGGGTGGAACAGCTATCGAAAGGAGGACCGTTCCTTCTATCTCCAGTTCACCTGTCAACTCGAGGAGATCCCCGTCGAGAAGCTCAGTGCCTGGCAAGGCGGCAACGGCAACCTCTTGGGATCCTTTGGACCTGCCAGATAATCGAGCGGATCAACCTTTACCCAATACTGGCTTATTTCGATGTATCTGGAACAATGCGATAACTGAAATGAAGATCATCCACCGGCTCGGCATCGCGTTCCTTTGGATGCTTCCACTGAACTTTCTTCTGCTGACGACTGCCAAGCTGATGTCAGGAAACGCGCTTGGGAACGAAGAACTCGTGGGCTTCGGCGTCGCCCTCTTTGGTCTGATGGCGGGAGGGATTCTCTATCGCCGCCGCCCTCGGTAGAGGTGAGTTCGTTCGACCGTGGTCCGGGTCCATTGCTGAGAAAGCACTGACTGGAGGTCCTGGCATGACAGCCTTGAAGAGTGGCGGAGCTCTCCTGGGGCATCACAGAGCCAAGGCAGTCAGAATCATTTCTGACTGGACGACCGCTCGCGGCGGATTCAAGGCACTGGGTACATCATCCGCGGTAAGGCGACTGTGCGAGGAACTTATGGCACCGCGAAAAAGCAGGAAAAGAGATCCAGGATTGCCAGTCGTCCAGCACTGGTTTGTGCGATCGCGATTTGGAGAGTGATGAAGATTCTACTTTGGGTACCTGTTGGTTTATTTGCTTTGCTGTCATTGAGAGCAATCGCGTTCGTCGCCTATCAAGGGCTAAATGGAACTGCCTTCGAGGAAGAGGAAATCATTGTCGCGGGGATCGGATTGGTCTGCGGCTGGATCGCCTGGGTCATGCACAAGACCTTGATCAGGCCAGGTAGGAAGCCGAGACCCTGATTCTGAGCCGGTGGTTCCGGGCGAGCTGGTCGGTGTCGACCGCCGTGGTTACGACGCGAGCGATATAAAAAATTCGCACCGTACAAGTAGTTGTTTCTGGGGAGCGCGACTGTGCGAACGAGATTGTTGATTGCGCTTGTTCTAGGCTTGAGCTGCAGCGCGTGCGCGTCGCTTCCTGGTAGCCATAAGATCAGCGCCTTCTACGTGTCTAACGCCAACTCTGATGTGACCGGCTGCGAAAGGTCTGACTACAGGGAAATTTCACTTGCGTGCCATCGGATTGTTGATGGCGACAATGTCGTAGTGGCATTGCGCGAGTACACAGCGACCAAGATTGAGAATGAAAGATACAGGAAGCTGACATTGATCCTTCCCCCGAATCTGGCGGAGGGCGATGTCTTCAGTTTGACGGAGGGTGATATCAGGGCGTTCTACAGCACTGGCCTTAGCCTGAGACCTGGCAGCACTGGATGCTACGGAAAGGCCGTTTCAGGCAGCGTCGAAATCCTCAGGAAATCCAATGATCTGATGCAGCTTCGCATCAACGCACGCTTTGATCTCGATAGCCCCGCGGGCTGGAAGGACCACTGCAAGATGCGCGAGCTCAGCTATGAACTGAATGCCATCCGGAGACCGCTGGGTCAGGTGGGCGCCTGGGAAGGCGTGCACGCCCCTGGAGATTCTCTTATCAGCGAGGGCAGCCCGAGTAGCGGATTGCCTTAGGAGATAGCACCAACTGCCCGCACGACAGCACAGGATCTCGGGGGCCCGCTTCTTGATCCGGACAAGATGCTGAGAACATCGAGTGACCAGTTTGCTTCACCCTCCTCCAAACAACTTCTGCGCACTCTGGAACAGGATCCAACTCGTCGCGATGAACTTGTCGCCACCCTGCGGCCGGTTGCCACGATGGGTGTGGGTGAACGCCGTCGGGGCGATCAGCAGGCTGCCGGTACGCGGCGCGATCTTGCGGCCCTGGAACAGGAACTCGGTTTCACCTTCGTCAAAGTCGTCGTTGAGGTACAGCGTCCACAGCACATGCCGGTGCAGGGTCTCGGCCTGCGCATCTTTCGGGTACAGCTCGCAGTGCCAGTACGGGTAGCCGCCCTCGCCCGCCGCATACCACTGCAGGTTGATCGCACCCGGGCGCAGGCAGGTGCGGGCCAGGTCGGCCAGCTGCTGCTGCGGCATGTCGGGGAAGTCCTCGGCAGACAGGCGTCGCGGTTGGCCGTTGCTGTCCTGGATCTGCAACATCAGTGGGGCGATCAACGCCTGTGGATAACGGCGTAGATAAGTCAGCAGGCCGTTGAACACCGCAATCTGCAGCTGCTGATCAACATCCTGCCAGCCGTCCAGGCCACTGATGCGCAGATCCTTGCTGTGCTTGAGTTCCGGGAACACGCCACTGCCCACCGCACCGGGCAGCAGGCCACGCGTCGCACGCATGCGCTCGACGATCGCCGCGCAGACCTCGCTGGGGACGGCGTTGTGGATGACTTCGATGAAATCGACCGGGCCCTGCTCGTGCATGCGTGCGTTCCTTCGGCGGCAACGGCTTGATGGTGCCGTTTGCCGCCCTCGGTGTCACCCCACGGTCATGTCATCGATCTGCCATGACCGCTGTCAGGCGATCGGTTGTCAGCCCTGTGCGTCGTCGTGTGCGTGGTGGTAGCGCACGGCCTCGGCCACTTCCTCGCGCGAACCGAGGAACACCGGCACGCGCTGGTGCAGCTGGTCGGGCTGGATGTCGAGGATGCGCTCGCGGCCGGTCCAGGCGGCACCGCCGGCCTGCTCGACCAGCAGGCCCATCGGGTTGGCTTCGTACATCAGGCGCAGCTTGCCGGCCTTGGACGGGTCCTTCTTGTCCCACGGGTAGATGAAGATGCCGCCGCGGGTCAGGATGCGATGCACGTCGGCCACCATGCTGGCGATCCAGCGCATGTTGAAGTTCTTGCCGCGTACGCCTTCCTTGCCCGCCAGCAGGTCGCCGACGTAGGCCTGCATCGGCGCTTCCCAGTGGCGCTGGTTGGACATGTTGATCGCGAATTCCTGGGTGGTCGCCGGGATCTGCATGTTCTCGGTGGTCAGCACGAACTCGCCCTTCTCGCGGTCCAGGGTGAAGGCGTGGGTGCCATGGCCGACGGTCAGCACCAGCTGGGTGCTGGGCCCGTAGATGCAGTAGCCGGCGGCGATCTGCTTGCTGCCCGGCTGCAGGAAGGCGTCGTCGCCCGGCAGCTCGACATTGGTCGGGCAGCGCAGCACGGAGAAGATGGTGCCGACGGAGACGTTGACGTCGATGTTGGAGCTGCCATCGAGGGGATCGAACAGCAGCAGGAAATCACCGCGGGGATAGATGTCCGGCACCGGCTGGCTGTGGTCCATTTCCTCCGAGGCGCAGGCGGCGAGGTGGCCACCCCAGGCGTTGGCTTCGAGCAGGATCTCGTTGCTGATGACGTCGAGCTTCTTCTGCGCTTCACCCTGCACGTTGCCGGTACCGGCGTCGCCGAGCACGCCACCGAGGGCGCCCTTGCTGACGGCGATGGAGATGCTGGTGCAGGCGCGGGCGACGACCGCGATCAGCTGGCGCAGGTCGGCATTGATGCGGCCGGCGTGCTGTTCCTGGATCAGGAAGCGGGTCAACGAAGTACGGGACATGAGCGGGCAGGTCTCGGCAGCGGGAAAACGCCTATTGTCGCCCGTCTGGCGGGGGCGTGCGTGAGCGCGGGAAGGCGTAATCGTTTCCAGATGCGTTGCGCTCGTGGCGCCTTCCTTCTGTAGAGCCGAGCCCGCGCTCGGCTGCTCTTCGTCCTTCATGCCGCACAAGCCGAGCGTAGGCTCGGCTCTACAGAGACCAGGGCGCAAAAAACAAAGGCGCCTTTCGGCGCCTTTGTCCTCAAGCTACTGGAGCGTTGCTTCAGCCCTTGGCGACGGTGGCCACGGCCTTGGCGACGTATTCCAGGTTGTTCTGGTTCAGCGCGGCCACGCAGATACGGCCGGTGCCGACGGCGTAGATGCCGAACTCGTCGCGCAGGCGCTCGACCTGCTCACGGCTCAGGCCGGAGTAGGAGAACATGCCGGCCTGCTCGTTGATGAAACCGAACTGCGGTGCACCGGCAGCGGCCAGCTTCTCGACCAGGCCGTGGCGCAGGGCGTGGATGCGCTCGCGCATCTCGGTCAGCTCCTGCTCCCACATCGCACGCAGTTCCGGGTTGGTCAGCACGCCGGCCACCAGTGCAGCGCCGTGGGTGGATGGGCTGGAGTAGATGGTGCGGATCACGCGCTTGACCTGCGATTGCACGGCCTTGGCGTCAGCGGCGGTCGGCGCCACCATCGACAGCGCACCCACGCGCTCGCCATACAGCGAGAACGACTTGGAGTACGAGTTGGCGACGATGAAGCTGTCGATGCCGGCTTCGGCGATGATGCGCACCGCTGCGCCGTCCTGCTCGATGCCCTTGTCGAAGCCCTGGTAGGCCATGTCGATGAAGGGGAACAGCTGCTTGTCCTTCAGCAGTTGCGCGACCTGCTTCCACTGGGTGACCGTGAGGTCAGCGCCGGTGGGGTTGTGGCAGCAGGCGTGCAGCAGCACCACGGTGCCGGCTTCCAGCTTGCCCAGGTCGGCCAGCATGCCGTCGAAATCGACGCCATGGGTGCCCGGGTCGAAGTAGGTGTAATCCAGCACCTCGAAACCGGCGGCGCTGAACACCGCACGGTGGTTTTCCCAGCTCGGGTTGCTCAGCGCAACGGTGGCGTGCGGCAGCAGCTTCTTCAGCACGTCGGCGCCGACGCGCAGCGCACCGCTGCCACCAACGGTCTGCGCGGTGGTCACGCGGCCGGCGGCCAGCAGCGGCGAATCCTTGCCGAACACCAGCTCACGCGTCGCCTGCGTGTACGCCGGCAGGCCATCGATCGGCAGGTAGCCGCGCGGTTTGGCTTCAGCGGCGAGCTGCTGCTCGATCTGCTTGACGGCGCGCAGCAGCGGAATGCGGCCGCTCTCGTCGTAGTAGATGCCCACACCCAGGTTGACCTTGGTCGGGCGGCTGTCGGCGTTGTACGCCTCGGTCAGGCCCAGGATCGGGTCGCCTGGGACCAGTTCCACGTTTGCAAAGAAGGACACGGCGGTACTCGTTCGGTAGACGGAAAGGGGGAGGAAGTGCGCTACGCGGTCCGCGGCTTTTCGGCCGGAAACAGCCCATCGTAACAAAGCCTGCCGGGGCTGGCCGCCGCCATCGTCATCCGCGGCCCCGTACCATGGCGTGCGTTGCCGCCCGATCCATCAACCTGAATCATGAATCCCGCCGCACGACGCCGTTGCCTGCCGCTGTCCGCCCTGCTGCTGTCGCCTTGGACGGCGGTGGCCGAGCCTGCGCCCACCGCCCTGCCTGCGGTGCAGGTACAGGCCGCCCGGGTGCCGGGCATCGATCCGTTCGCGCTGCCGGCCAGCCAGGACACGGTCTGGATCGACGCCAGCCGCGCGGGCACCGGTGCGCAGCTGTCTGAGGCCTTGGCCGGGGTCCCCGGACTGCTGGCACGTGACCGGCAGAACTTCGCCCAGGACACGCAGCTGTCGATTCGTGGCTTCGGCGCACGCTCGACCTTCGGCGTGCGCGGGGTGCGGGTGCTGATCGACGGCGTGCCGGCCACCATGCCTGACGGCCAGGGCCAGCTGTCGCATGCCAGCCTGTTGGGCGCCGAGCGCATCGAGGTGCTGCGCGGGCCGTTCTCGGCGCTGTACGGCAATTCCTCCGGTGGCGTGCTGCAGGTCTGGAGCGCGCAGGGCCAGGCCGGTGACCCGTGGCGGTTGCGCGTGAATGCCGGCGCCGACAACACGCTCAGTGTCGGCGCACAGCTCAAGGGTGCCGGCCCAGCGCTGGACTACAACATCGCGGCCAACCACTTCCGCACCGATGGCTGGCGGGACCACAGCCGTGCGCGCCGCGAATCGCTCAACGCACGCATTGGTGGTGATCTGGGCGGTGGGCGGCTGGAGCTGCTGCTCAATGCGCTGGATGCCCCCGATGCGCAGGATCCGCTGGGCCTGAGCCGTGCCCAGGTGGCGGCTGATCCGCGCCAGGCCACGGCAGTCGCGCACCAGTACAACACCCGCAAATCGGTGCGCCAGCAGCAGGCTGGCCTGCGCTGGACCCGGGAGACCGGGGCACAGCGCTGGCAATTGATGGGCTATGCCGGCCAACGCACGGTGACCCAATACCTGCCGATTCCGCCGGCACCCCAGACCAACAGCCCGCTGCATGCCGGCGGCGTGATCGATCTGCAGGGCGGGTATGGCGGGCTGGACGCGCGCTGGGGCTGGCACGGCGACCTCGCCGGCCGGCCGCTGGACCTGGTGGCCGGGCTCAGCGCCGACCGCCAGCGCCAGCACCGCACCGGCTACGAGAACTTCGTGGGCAGCGCCCTCGGGGTGCGCGGGCGCCTGCGCCGTGACCAGATCGATACCGTGCAGAACGTGGACCAGTTCGCCCAAGCCTGGTGGCAATGGAGTCCGCGCTGGTCGCTGCTGGCCGGGGTGCGCCACAGCGCGGTGCGTTTCGACTCGGACGATCGCTACATCACCACCCGCAACCCGGATGACAGTGGCCACCGGCGCTACCAGGCGACCACGCCGGTGGCAGGCGTCAGCTTCGAGGCCAGCCCGCAGTGGCGCCTGCATGCCGCCGTGGGGCGTGGATTCGAGACCCCCACCTTCAACGAGCTGGGGTATCGCGCCGATGGTCAGGCGGGTCTGGCGCTGGATCTGGCGGCCGCCCGCAGCCGCAGCCTGGAGCTAGGCAGCAAGTGGCACGCACAGGATGGAACCCAGCTCGATGTCAGCCTGTTCCGTGCAGATACCGACGATGAGCTGGCAGTTGCCAGCAATATCGGCGGTCGCAGCACGTATCGCAACATCGGCCGCACCCGCCGCCAGGGTGTGGAACTGCAGTATCGCCAGCCGCTGGCCGAGCAGCTGGAGCTGCAGCTGGCGTGGACCTGGCTGCAGGCGCAGGCGCGTTCGCCGTACCTCACCTCCAACACCCTGGTTGCCGCCGGCAGCCGCCTGCCCGGGGTACCGCGCCAGCAGGCCTTTGCCCGGCTGCAATGGTCGCCCGGCCAGTGGCAGTGGGCGCTGGAGGCCTCCGCCAGCAGTGATACCGTAGTCAACGACGTGGCGACCGAACGCGCGCCCGGCTTCGCCCTGCTGCATCTGGAAGGCGGCCGTCGCTGGGCCCTGCCGGGTGGCGAGCTGCGCGCCTTCGCCCGGATGGAGAACGTGCTGGACCAGGCCTACATAGGCTCGGTGATCGTCAACGATGGCAACGGGCGCTTCTACGAACCGGGACCGGGACGGCGGGCCAACGTCGGCCTGCAATGGTCGTGGCGTTGAAGGGGTAGTGCCGGCCGCTGGCCGGCATCGCGCCGTGCAGGACGTCAGGAGGTTGCCGGCCAGCGGCCGGCACTACCCGTCAGTCGGGGGCCTTGGCTGGCACGAACGGCGATGTCGGGTCGCTGGCCGGGAAGGTCTCCTCCAGCGCTTCGTCCTGGTTGTCGCTGGCGCGCTGCTTGCGTTCGCGGCGCTTGAGCGGGCTTTCCTGGCCACCGCGATGGCGGTCACCGCCATCCTTGCGGTCCTGCGCCGCCTGTTCAGCCTCGTGCTTCACCGGCAGATGGTCGCTCCCGTGCTCGGCATCGAAGAACGGTGCGCCGGTGCCACGGTAGTCGGCGTTGTCGGCATCGCGTTTGCCGCGCTGCTCGCCCGGCATGGGCGGGTGGTTTGCGCGCAGCGGGTCGCGGGAGGTCTCTCGGCTCATGGTCTGGCTACCTGCGCTCGGGGTTCCCACTACACCGCGACGCAGGTAAAGCCGCCGCGAACCTGGCGTCATGAACATCTCGCTCACCCGCTGGTAACGGCACCGCGCGTATTCCTGCCCACCCGCCCCCGCTGCAGGAGCCGGCCATGCCCCGTCTTGAACGACCCGCACCGTCCGTGTTCAACGCCCTGCTCGATCCGCTCGGCCAACGTACCGCGCAGCGCCGCACGCGCCGCCATGAGGATCCGCAGGCGGTGGCCCAGGACTATCTGCAGTACATGCTCAGTGACTACGAGGAACGTCGCGGGCAAAGTCATCGCAACTGGCGTGACCTGTGCCCGGTCTATGCCTTCGCGTTGACAACCCATGCTGCCGACTGGCCGCGCGGCGACGCTGCCGATACCTGCGAGGAATTGGCCGAGCACTGGGAACAGATGCGCGGGCAGTCGCGGCTGGGCTGGTCGCAGGCGCGGCCGGTGGTGGAGGACGCCTGGCGCGCGCTGGACCATATTCCGGCGGCGGCGGTGAGGCCGTTGCTGCAGTAGTGCCGGCCGCTGGCCGGAAACCCCAGGACACTTCAGGCCGCGAGCTCTGCTGGCCGGCGGCCGGCACTACCGCACCTGCGTGGAACCCACGTGCACGGTATCGACACGGGTGGTTTACACCGCCCATCCGAAGCTGGGTGCCCTGCCCCATCAAAGGTGCGTCCATGGCCCGCCCGATCTGGACCGGTACGCTGTCCTTCGGACTGCTCAATGTGCCGGTGTCGCTGATGTCCGGCGAACGCAAGGTTGACCTGCAGTTCCGCATGCTCGACTCGCGCGATCGCAAGCCGATCCGTTTCGAAAGGGTCAATGCCGACACCGGCGAGGAAGTGCCCTGGAAGGACATCGTCAAAGCCTATGAGTACGACAAGGGCAGTTATGTCGTGCTGGAGGAAGGCGACATCCGCTCGGCGGCGCCGGAAAGCCACGAAGCGGTGGAGGTGGAATCCTTCGTGGACGCAGCGCAGATCGACCCGCGCTACTACGAGAAGCCGTACCTGCTGGTGCCCGGCAAGAAGGCCGAAAAGGGCTACGTGCTCCTGCGCGAAACGCTGCGCAGTACCGGCAAGGTAGGCATTGCCCGGGTGGTGGTGCGCACGCGCGAGTACCTGTGTGCGGTGATGCCGCATGCGGACGCGCTGGTGCTGATGATCCTGCGCTATCCGCAGGAACTGGTGGATCCCGAGGACTACAAGCTGCCTGCCGGCAAGCTGTCCGACTACCGCATCACCAGCAAGGAAACGGCGATGGCCGAGCAGTTGATCGAGTCGATGTCCGGCGATTGGGACCCATCGCACTACCACGATGAATTCCGCGAGCGCCTGCAGCAGGTGCTGAACAAGCGCATCAAGTCCAAGGGCGGCACCACGCGGGTGGAAGATGAGCCCGCACCACACGAGGATGCGACAACGAACGTTGTCGACTTCATGGCGTTGCTGCAGAAGAGCCTGGATGCGAACAAGCGCACGCCGGCGAAGAAGGCCGCAACGCGCAAGGCAGCTGCAAAGTCGACGGTGAAGAAGGCCGCAAAGAAGACAACGAAGAAGGCTGCGAAGAAGGCCGCACCACGGCGCAAGGCAGGTTGAACCATGTCGCTGCACCAGTACCGGCGCAAGCGCCGGCTTGGCGGAGGCACAGGGCAGACGCCGGAGCCTGACGACACACCCGCACGCGGTGATCCGCAGCGGCGGCCAACCTTCGTCATCCAGCTGCATCATGCCAGTTCGCGCCACTATGACTTCCGCCTTGAGATGGACGGCGTGCTGAAGAGCTGGGCGGTGCCGAAAGGTCCTTCGCTTCGCGTCGGCGAGAAGCGGCTGGCCGTGGAAGTGGAAGATCACCCGTTGTCCTACGCTGGCTTCGAGGGCGACATTCCCGAAGGCCACTACGGCGCGGGGCACGTGGAGGTGTTCGATCAGGGCACCTGGGCCTGCGAAGGCGATCCACTGCAGGCGCTGGCAGCTGGAAAGATCGACTTCGTACTGCATGGACAACGCCTGGCCGGTGGCTGGAAGCTGGTGCGCACGGCAATGAAGGGACGCCAGGTGCAGTGGCTGCTGATCAAGCGCGACGACGAGCAGGCGCGCGATGCCGAAGCAGACGATCTGCTGGACGCGCACGTGCCCAAGCGCGCATCCACCGTGATGAAGCGCACTGGGGGGAAGGCAGGGCGTGCTGTGCCCGCCGCACGCACGGTTACCCGCAAGGCCGATGCACGCTGGCATGCGCGCGCGCTGAAACTGGACGGCGCACGTGACACGCCCTACCCGCATGGGTTCAAACCGCAATTGACCGATCATCGCGACAGCGCGCCGGACGGCGCGCGTTGGCTGCACGAGATCAAGTGGGACGGCTATCGCCTGCTGGCCGATCTGCACGACGGCGAGGTGAAGCTCCGCTCCCGCAATGGCCTGGATTGGACCGATGACTTCCCCGAGGTCGTGCAGGCCGTGCAGGCGCTGCCGGTGCGCGATGCGCGCCTGGACGGTGAGCTGGTGGTGCTGGACAAGGAAGGGCGCAGCGATTTCGCAGCGTTGCAGCGCGTGATCGATGGAAGCTCGAAGCAACCGCTGCGCTACATCGTGTTCGATCTTCCGGGTGTGGCCAACGCGGACATCAGTCGTGCGCCATTGCTGGAACGCAAAGCGCTGCTGAAGGATCTCATCGGACCCGTGCCCGGCATCCTGGCCTTCAGCGAACATGTGATCGACCAGGGCCCGCAGGTGTTCGATGCCAGTGGTCAGGCCGGATTCGAAGGCATCGTCAGCAAGCAGGTGGATGCCCCGTACGTGAATACCCGCGCGCGCAGCTGGGTGAAGGTGAAGCACGAAGACACCGACGAGTTCGTGATTGTCGGCTACACGGCCCCCAGGGGCTCGCGGGTGGGTTTCGGATCATTGTTGCTGGCAACGCCGGACAAGGAGGGTCTGCGCTATGTGGGCCGCGTCGGTACCGGCTTCGACGACGAGAACCTGCGCGCGCTGCTCAAGGCATTGCAGCCACTGGCAGTAAAGACGCCCGTGCTGCAGCTTCCGGCGCATGTGCCGTTCCGCGCCGCCAGCGTGCGCTGGGTGAAGCCGGTGACGGTGGCGGAAGTGGCGTTCCGTGGCTGGGGCAAGGAAGGCCTGCTGCGCCAGGCCAGTTTCAAGCGGCTGCGCAGCGACAAGCAGAAGGAGGACCTGGGAATGAGCAACGCAACAGCAGTTGCTGAAGCCGGGGGTGAGGTCCAGATCACGCATCCGGAGCGGGTGGTGTTTCCCGGTCAGGGACTGGGCAAAGGCGACGTGGCCGACTATTACCGGCGCATGGCGCGCTGGATCCTGCCCGAAATTGCCGGACGGCCGCTGTCATTGCTGCGCTGCCCCGATGGGGTGGGCAAGGCCTGTTTCTTCCAGAAGCATCATGGCCCCGGCCTGGGCGACGCGGTGCACGCGGTGCCCCTGCAGCAGAAGAGCGGCCGCGAGGACTACGTCTATATCGACGACGCACGGGGCCTGCTGCAGCTGGTGCAGATGAACACGCTGGAGCTGCATCCGTGGGGTGCGACCGTAGCAGACACCGAGCATCCGGATCGACTGGTATTCGATCTCGATCCTGGCAACGGCGTCAGCTGGGCACAGGTGAAATCGGGTGCGCGTGATGTGCGTGATCGTCTGCAGCAGGTGGGCCTGGAGAGCTTCGTGCGGCTGTCTGGCGGCAAGGGGCTGCATGTGGTGGTACCGCTGCAGCCCAAGGCTGGCTGGGACGAGGCGAAGGCGTTCTGCGAGGCCTTTGCGCAGGCAATGGCAAAGGAGCAACCTGATCGCTATGTGGCGACGATGAGCAAGGCCAAGCGCAGTGGCGTCATCTTCATCGACTGGTTGCGCAACACCCGAGGGGCCACCAGCGTGTGCTCGTGGTCGCTGCGCGCGCGCGATTCCGCCGGTGTGGCAGTGCCGCTGCGCTGGGAGGAACTGGCGCGTATCAGTGCTGCCGACGCCTTTCCCATGGGCAAGGCGCTGGCGAGGGCGCAACGCCTGAAGAGTGACCCATGGCAGGGCATCGCGCAGTTGAAGCAGAGGCTGCCGCGCATGGACCTGTAGAGCCGAGCCCATGCTCGGCTGCCTGTGTCGATGTGCATGAAAGCCGAGCATGGGCTCGGCTCTACAAAGGCGGCGTTACCCTGCGTCGCGCGAGGCGCGCCGGCCGAACCACCAACCGGCCAGCAGTTGCAGCGGCAGCGATGCCAGCAGCGAAATGACGAACCAGAACGGGAAATCCGCACCGGCCGTCCACATCGCGTAGCCACAGCCCAGCGCGATCAGCGACCAGATCGAGAAGCCATGCGAACGCGGCCAGCAGGGGGCGTAATAGGTGGCAAAGGAAACGCCCGCGATGCCACCAAGAACGCTGAAGGTGAGGTCCCAGCCCAGCTGCACGCTGTTGTTGTCCGGCGACAGGCCCAGCAACGGGGGCAGCCAGCTGGCGACGCTGCTGACCAGCGCAAGCGACAGGACGCCGCCGATCAGGGCGACGATGGACAGGAACAGGGTCTTGAGCAGGCCGGGCATGCGCGCATTGTACGGCGGCCACAGAGTGCCCGCGTTGCCGGCCAGCGGCCGGCACTACCGAACCGCCTGGGGTTTGCCGGCCAGCGGCCGGCACTACCGATGAATCGGCATGGCCGCCGCGTCCGTGGGAGAGGGGGACGGAGCGACGACGGCCATGCACAGGCGGTCAGGCGGCGAAGTCGAGTACCACGCGGCCCTCAATGGTGCCCGCGTGCATGCGCGCGAACACGTCGTTGATGTTCTCCAGGCGGTCGGTGCTGACCGTGGCCGCGACCTTGCCTTCGGCGGCGAACTGCAGCGACTCCTGCAGGTCCAGCCGGGTGCCGACGATCGAGCCGCGCACGGTGATGCCGTTGAGCACCATGCCGAAGATGTCCAGCGGGAAATTACCGGGCGGCAGTCCGTTGAGCGAGACGGTGCCGCCACGGCGGACCATGCCCAGCGCCTGCTCGAACGCCTTCGGTGAGACCGCCGTGACCAGGGCGCCGTGCGCGCCGCCGATCTCCTTCCTGAGGAAGGCGGCCGGATCGGTGGTGCGCGCGTTCACGGTGATCTGCGCACCCAGCTGCCGGGCCAATGCCAGCTTGTTGTCGTCCACGTCCACCGCAGCCACGTTCAGGCCCATCGCACGGGCGTACTGCACCGCCATGTGGCCCAGGCCACCGATGCCGGAAATCGCCACCCAGTCGCCGGGCTTGGTGTCGGTGACCTTCAGGCCCTTGTAGACGGTCACGCCGGCGCACAGCACCGGTGCGATCTCGACGAAGCCCACGTCCTTCGGAAGCAGGCCGACATAGTTGGCATCGGCCAGTGCGTACTCGGCGAAGCCGCCGTTGACCGAGTAACCGGTATTGCGCTGTGTCTCGCACAGCGTTTCCCAGCCACCCAGGCAGTGTTCGCAATGGCCACACGCCGAGTACAACCAGGGGATGCCGACCCTGTCGCCTTCCTTGACGTGCCCTACCCCGCCTCCCACGGCCACGACGTGCCCCACGCCCTCGTGGCCGGGGATGAACGGCGGGTTCGGTTTCACCGGCCAGTCGCCCTCGGCGGCGTGCAGGTCGGTGTGGCAGACGCCACAGGCCTCGATCCTGACCAGTACCTCGCCCGCCCCCGGGCGTGGTACCGAGACTTCCTCGATCACCAGTGGCTTGCCGAACTCACGCACGACAGCGCCCTTCATGGTCGAATTCATGTTCGGATCTCCGTAGTGCGCTTGCCCACAGAATGACGCCGGCACGAGGCCGGCGCTTTGATCACGATCAAACCTTTGAAGATTCGCGGAGCAGGTTCAGCTGGCCAGCACGGACGCCTCGCGGGCCAGGCGTTCGATCGCCTCCCAGTCGCGGGTCTGCAGCAGTGCCGGGGTGGTCAGCCACGAACCGCCGACGCACAGCACGTTGGGCAGATGCAGGAACTGCGGCGCGGTCTGCGCACTGATGCCGCCGGTCGGGCAGAAGCGCACATCGGCGAACGGACCGTGCCAGGCGGCCAGTAGCGCGGCGCCGCCGGCCTGTACCGCCGGGAAGAACTTGAAGGTGTCCTGGCCATGCTCCAGGCCCAGGATCAGGTCCGAGGCGGTGGCGGCACCGGGCAGGTACGGCAGGTCGGCATCACGCGCGGCCGCATACAACGCCGGCGTGGCACCGGGGGACACCGCGAATCGCGCGCCGGCCTGCTTTGCTGCCTGCATCTGCGCGGCGTCGAGTACGGTGCCGGCACCGATCACCGCGTCCGGCACGGCCTCGACCATCGCCTTGATCGCATCCAGCGCCTGCGGCGTGCGCAGCGTCACCTCGATTACCGGCAGGCCGCCGCGGAACAGTGCCTGGGCGACGTCGACCGCTTCATTCACATCTTCGGGGGTGTACACCGGGATCACCGGTGCCAGCTTCAACAGCGCGCGCAGGCGCGGATCAGCGCTGGACATGGTCTTGCTCCTTGCCCGACGGGGCATCGCGGATCGCCGCCGGGTACGGCAGCGCAGCGGCGCATGATGCCACGTGGCTCACGAAGGTGCTGGCAGCGTCGCCCCGCCCTGCCCCGGTCAGGCCGGGTCGGCCTGCAGCGCCTGGATGCGGCGCTGGTACCAGTCGCCACCGAGCGGATCGAACACCGCCGAGCGCTCCATCTGCGACTCGTACACGTGCACAGAAATCGCCAATGCGTCGTCACTGGCGTTGCGCAGGGTGTGGTACTCGTGCGGCGGGATCAGGCTGCCGGCACTGCCGCAGCCTCCGCGCAGCGTGGCGTGGCGGTGGAAACGCCAGCGCTCGCCGGCGCGCTCCAGCAGCTCGTAACGGGTGATCTCCAGTTCGCCCAACCACACTCCCTCCACACACCACATGGCATCGTGGTCGTGCAGCGGCGTGCCCTGCCCTGGGCCCCAGCTCATGGCGATCACGCTGTAGCCGTGTTCGCGGCTGTGGTACAGCGGACGTCGCGCGTAATGATCACTGACCGGCCGATGCACGCATTCGGGCAATTCGATGCGGCTGTCGGTTATGGCTTCCTGCAGCGCCAGCTGCAGGTCAGCGGTGATGCGCCCGGCATCACCGGCGGTCACCGCCGCGTCGACCGCAGCGATCAACCGGTCGCGGCCACGGAACGGCGGAAACGGAGAGGTCTGCAGGTCCATGCACCTGACTGTAGCGGAGCATGGTTAAGGGAATGTTGGCGTTCGCGCGCGTCGCGTCCGCATTCAGGGTGAACACGCGCAGAAGAACGGTTCAGATGCAGAGGCACTAGAGCAATCACAAGGGAACCTCGCGCAGCAAAACGTGTCGAACACGACGCGATTCAGATCCGCTGCGACGTTCCGCAACTTCGCATCCGACGGGTGCAAGGCTAGAATTCTCCGACTTACCTGGTTCTATACATGTCAGTGCGAAATATGAGCGATGCCGCGTTGCCGGCATCGAAAGGCAAGGCTGCCACGATCAACGACATCGCACGACTGTCGGGAGTTTCCAAGAAAACGGTTTCAAGAATCATCAACAACTCGCCGCTGGTGCGCAAAGACACCCGCGACAAGGTCGAGGCGTTGATGCGCGAGGTCGGTTACGTGCCCGACCCGCTGGCGCGCGGACTCGCGTTCCGCCGCTCCTTCCTGATCGGCCTGGTGTATGACGACCCCGGCGCCCAATGCATTGTCGACCTGCAGCACGGCGCGCTGGAAGCGCTGCGCGGCACCGGCTATGAGCTGGTGGTGCACCCGTGCAACAGCCAGGATCCGGACTGTGCGGACGGCGTGCGCCGTTTCGTGCAGCAGCAGAAACTGCATGGCGTGATCCTCGGCCCGCGCGCCTCCGAATCGATGGCGCTGGCGCAGATGCTCGACGCGATCGACTGCCGCCACATCCGCATCAACGCGCATGCGTCGGAAGAAGACGTGCAGGCGGTGGTCACCCACGATCGCGATGGTGCGGCGGCGGCTGCGGGCTACCTGCTCTCGCTCGGCCACCGCGACATCGCGGTGATTGCCGGTCCCGGTGACCGGCGCGCTGCCCGCGAGCGGACCCACGGCTTCCTTGATCGGCTGGCCCAGGTCGGCGTGACCCTGCCGGGCGAGCGCGTGCTGGAAGCGGGCGACACCTTCGAGTCCGGCGTGCATGCCGCCGAACGCCTGCTGATGGGCGGACAACGCCCCAGTGCGATCTTCACCGGCAACGACGAAATCGCCGCGGGCGTCTACCAGGTGGCATTGCGTGCGGGCATCGCGGTGCCGCAGCAGTTGTCGATCGTCAGCTACGACGACAGCCCGCTGGCGTCGCGCCTGTGGCCGCCGCTGACGTCGGTACGCCGCCACGTCTCCGACATCGGCCGCATGGCTGCCGCGATGCTGGTGCAGACCGACGTACCGGAGGCGCCGGCTGTGGCCAGCGTGCATCCGCAGCTGATGGTGCGCGGTTCCTGCCGGGCCGTGGACGGCTGAGTGTCCTGCCCTCGCCTGCGCCGTCGCGACAGAACGGTGCAGGCAACAACGAAAACGGCGCACCAGGGTGCGCCGTTTCCACTGCGAAGCGGTGTGCGTTACGCGCTTACACGTCGCCGCCGTCGGCCCAGCCTTCACCCGTGCCCTTCTGGAACACGCGGTCGTCGTCCTGCACATCACCGGCCGGCAGATGCGCCTGGTCGGCCAGTGCCGCGTAGATCGGGGTGAAGTCCGGCGACGTCGCCTGCATCAGCTGTTCGAAGCTGTCGATGACGAAGTAGGTCTTCTGGAAGGTGTCGATGCGGTACTTGGTGCGCATGATCCGCTGCAGGTCGAAACCGATGCGGTTGGGCGCGGGCGACTCCAGCGAGTACAGCGACTCGCCCTTCGACGACACGATGCCGGCGCCGTAGATGCGCAGGCCGTCGGGCGTATCGATCAGGCCAAACTCCACCGTGTACCAGTACAGGCGGGTCAGGTTCTGCAGTGCATCCGGGCCGATCGCGTGGGCCTTGACGCCGCCACGGCCGTACGCCTCCATGTAGTCGGCGAACACCGGGTTCATCAGCAGCGGCACGTGGCCAAACAGATCGTGGAACAGGTCCGGTTCGGCGATGTAGTCGATCTGGTCCGGGCGACGGATCCACCAGGTCACCGGGAAACGGCGGTTGGCCAGGTGGTCGAAGAAATCCAGTTCCGGCAGCAGGCCTTCAACGCCGACCAGGGTCCAGCCGGTGGCGGCGCCCAGTACTTCGTTGAGCTGGTCGAAGCGCGGAATCATGTGTGCGCTCATGCCCATCTCGTCCTGCGCGTCCAGGAACTCCTGGCAGGCGCGGCCGACCAGCAGTTCGCGCTGGCGCTGGTACAGCGTGCTCCAGGTGGCGTGGTCGTCGGCGCTGTAGGTGTCCCACGGTTGCTCGACGAGCGCGGTGGTATACACCGGCACGTAGCCCTTGTCGGTCTGCTGGTGTTCGACGCGGCGGGGCTGGGCGAGGTCCATGGGGCACTCCTTGACGGGATACCCACGATGCTAGGGCAGGGCGCGCGCAACAGGGTTGCAAAAGTTGCGTCGATTGGCCTTATTGGCGCAATATCCTTGCGTACTCACCATGTTGCGGGGCAACAATGGCCGGAGAAGTCCAGTTCGATCGCACGGATATACGTCTACTGGCTGAAATCCAGCGGGATGGGCGCGCCACCAACGCCGAGCTGGCGACACGGGTGAACCTCTCGCCCTCGGCCTGCCTGCGCCGCCTGCAGCGGCTGGAAAGCGAGGGCGTGATCGTCGGCTATGGCGCGCGGCTGGAACCGCGCCAGCTGCGCCTGGGCCTGCAGGCTTTCGTGCGCGTGCAGCTGGAAAAGCATGACCAGGCCGCCATCGGCCACTTCGTGGACAGCGTGCAAGCGTGGGACGAGGTGGTGGCCTGCCATGCGCTGACCGGCGACATGGACTACCTGCTGCACGTCTACGTGCGCGACCTGGAGCACTTCTCGCACTTCCTGCTGGACCGGCTGCTCAACGCCGGCGGCGTGGCCGATGCCAATTCCAGCTTCGTGCTGCGAACGGTGAAGGGTTTCCAGGCGTTGCCGTTGTCGCAGCTGGAGCCCTGAGCAGCCACCAGGCGTGCCCGGTGGCCTGGCATCAATGGATCAGCACTTGTCCTTGCGGCCCATCAGCTTGCCCAGGCGCGAGGCTTCCTCGCACTTTGGTGCGGCCACCGGCGCGGGTGCCGCCGCGGCGGCGCGCGCGCGCTGCAACTGCTGGATCTTCGCGCGGATCTGCGGCATGGCCGCCATTGCGGCCTTCTCGCCTTCCAGGATCGCGGTGCCGCGCTGGCTGAAATCGGCGGCGCCGATGTCCAGTACCTTCGGACGGATGACGATGTCGGCGCGCGCCAGCTCCTGCTCGCCCAGGCGCTGGCCCATGATCGAGATGGACTGGTTGACGATGCCCAGCATGTCCGTCGGTGCCTTGCCGCTGGCCTTGCTGGAGATGTCCACGGCGATCACGAAGTCGGCGCCGAGCTGGCGCGCGGCATCCACCGGCACCGGGCTGACCACGCCGCCGTCGATGTAATTGCGGCCGCCGATCTTCACCGGCTCGAACACACCGGGGATGCTGCTCGACGCGCGCACCGCCTGGCCGACGTTGCCGCGCACGAAGATCGCGCGCTCGCCCGTTTCCAGCTGGGTGGCAACGGCGGCGAACGGTTTCTTCAGGCGCTCGGCGGGACGGTTGGCGACCTGCTCGTTGACGTAGTCCTGCAGCTTCTGGCCCTGCACCAGGCCACCGGAGAACAGGCGCACGTCGCGGATGCTGGCTTCGTCCAGCGCGACTGCCTTGCTCTGCATCTGGAAGGCGTCCATGCCGCTGGCATACAGCGCACCGACCACGCTGCCGGCGCTGGTGCCGGAGACCACGGCCGGCTCGAAGCCGTTGGCTTCCAGCATCTTGATCACGCCGATGTGCGCGAAGCCCTTGGCCGCGCCGCCACCGAGGGCGATGCCGATCCTGATCGGCTTGGCCTGCGGCACCACGGTCGGCGCCGGCGGCGGCGTGGGGCGGACCGGGTCGCCACCGCAGCCGGCCAGCAGGCCGATCAGGGCGACGGACAGCAGCATGCGGGGGCGGAACAGGCTCATCGGCAGTGCGCTCGCGGCGCTGGATTCAGGAAAGGGCGCCAGCATACCGAAGCCGTGGCGGGGCGGGCAGGGTGGGGGGAACTCCCTATTCAGCAAAAAAAACGTGAATCGCTTCTGGTGGGTGCGGACCTTGGTCCGCACAAATGCCTGGTCGCGCGCTGAAGGAATGTGCCAACCAAGGTTGGCACCTACCAAATGAGTGGGTCAGAACCGGTTGTCACCATCCAGCATCCGGCCCAGGCCGCCCAGCACCGAGCCTTCGCCGCGGCTCTGGCCGCCGCCCTGCGGTGCGGCCATCCACATGCGGCCGGCCAGGCGCGAGAACGGCAGCGACTGAAGCCAGACCTTGCCGGGGCCGGTCAGCGTGGCCAGGAACACGCCTTCGCCGCCGAACAGCATGCTCTTGATGCCGGCCACCCGGCGCACGTCCATGTCCACGCTGGAGTGGTAGGCCACCACGCAGCCGGTATCCACGTCCAGGCGCTCGCCGGCGGCCAGCTCGCGCTCGATCACGCAGCCACCGGCGTGGATGAACACCCAGCCGTCGCCTTCCAGCTTCTGCATGATGAAGCCCTCGCCGCCGAACAGGCCGGTCATGATCCTGCGCTGGAACTGGACGCCGATCTGCACGCCGCGCGCGCCGGCCAGGAAGCTGTCCTTCTGGCAGATCAGGCGGCCGCCGTGCTGGTCCAGTTTCATCGCCAGCACCGTGCCGGGGTAGGGCGCGGCGAAGGCGACCTTGCCCTTGCCATGGCCGCTCTGGGTGTAGACGGTGGCGAACAGGCTCTCGCCGGTCAGCACACGGCGGCCGGCGGCCATCACCTTGCCCATGAAGCCGCCCTGGTCACCGTTGGCAGCGCCAAACACCGTGTCCATCTGCACCGTGGCGTCCTTGAACATCAAGGCGCCGGCCTCGGCAATGGCGCTCTCGCCGGGGTCGAGCTCGAGCTCCACGAACTGCATTTCATGGCCGACGATGCGGAACTCGATGTCATCGGCGCGGCCGCTGGCGCCGGCGGCGACCGGGACCGGCGGCGGTGTGTTGGGCATGCCCGGGGCTGGAGCCTGCAGCTCGGCCACCTCGGCGATCGGCGTCCACCCGCTCATGCCCTGGCACCATGCCAGGGCGCGTGGATTGGCCTGGGCGTAGCGGCGTGCGGCCCCGTCATCAAGCGGGCCGATTCGCTCGGCCTGGGCGGAGGCATGGAAGTACCACTGGGTCATGGCGGCGGGTCCGTCGCGTGGAAACCCCGAGTCTAGCGAGCGCCCGGGGGTGCCGGCGACGGGGCCATGAACGGCAGGCATTTGCGGCGTAGGTGCTGTATTGCAACAATTATCTGGTAGCGCCGTTTTACCACCCCTCCAAACACAGCCTACCGCCATGTCCCCGACCCGCACTTCCCGTGGCCGATTTCCGGTCGCGCGCCCCCTCGTTGCCGCTCTTTCCGCCCTGCTGCCGCTGGTAGCAGCCGCCCAGGAAACCCCCGCTGCCAAGGATCCGGTTGCCCTCGACGCCCTGCAGGTGACCGCGCAGCGCCGTGTCGAGAACGCCAAGGACGTGCCGGTCGCGCTCTCCGCGATCCAGGGCGAGAAGCTGGATGTGCTCGGTTCGGCCGGCGATGACATCCGTTTCCTGGCCGCACGCGTGCCCAGCCTCAACATCGAGTCGTCCTACGGCCGTGCCTTCCCGCGCTTCTACATCCGCGGCCTGGGCAACACCGACTTCGACCTCAATGCGTCGCAGCCGGTTTCGCTGGTGTACGACGACGTGGTGCAGGAAAGCCCGCTGCTGAAGGGCTTCCCGCTGTTCGACCTGGCCAACGTGGAAGTGCTGCGTGGTCCGCAGGGCACGCTGTTCGGCCGCAACACCCCGGCCGGCGTGGTCAAATTCGATTCGGCGCGTCCGTCGCAGGATGCCGATGGCTACATCCGCGTCGGCTACGGCAGCTACAACAGCTGGAACGTGCAGGGCGCCTACGGCGGCCCGCTGACCGATCGCTGGTCGGCACGCGTCTCGGCGATCTACCAGCGCCGCGATGACTGGGTCGACAACACCCGCGTCGGCGCTCCCAACAGTGGCTTCGAAGGCTATGACGAAGCCGCCGGCCGCGTGCAGTTCCTGTACGAAGGCGATGACTTCGAAGCGCTGTTCAACCTGCACAAGCGCAAGCTCAATGGCACCGCCCGCCTGTTCCGCGCCAACATCATCGAGAAGGGTGGCAACTCGCTGGTCGAGAACTTCGACCGCGACAAGGTGGCCAACGACGGCGTCAACTTCTCCGACCTGAAGACCTGGGGTGGCAGCGCGCGCCTGCAGTGGAACCTCGGCTCGGTGACGCTGCACTCGATCACCGGCTACGAAACCGCCGAATCGCTCAACCGCGGTGACATTGACGGTGGCTACGGCGCGGCGTTCCTTGGCGCCGGCAACTACGGCCCCGGCCTGATTCCGTTCTCGTCGGAGTCGGCTGACGGCCTGCCGCATCACCGCCAGTGGACGCAGGAAGTCCGCATCGAGTCCAACGAGTGGGGCCGCTTCGACTGGCAGGCCGGCGTCTTCTACTTCGATGAAGACGTGACCATCAACAACTTCAACTACGACTCGCTGGCCCCGGGCAATCCGCAGACCGGCCACGTGGTGCAGAACCAGCGCAACAAGGCCTGGGCGGTGTTCGCCTCGGGTGACTTCGATGTCACCGACCGCTTCAAGCTGCGTGCCGGCGTGCGCTACACCCAGGACAAGAAGGACTTCAGCGCCAGCGTGCTGCAGGCCGTTCCGTTCGGCACCCCGGTCAGTGGCCCGTACCTGGCCAACACCGACGTCAACGACGTCAGCTGGGACCTCAGCGGCGTCTACAAGCTGACCGACGACATCAACGCCTATGCCCGTGTGGCCAAGGGCTTCCGCGCGCCGTCGATCCAGGGCCGCCTGGCCTTCGCGCCAGGCCTGTCGCAGGCCGATTCGGAGAAGGTGATCTCGTACGAGGCCGGCATCAAGGCCGACCTGTTCGAGCGCCGCGCGCGCCTGGGCCTGAGCGTGTTCCGCTACAACGTCGATGGCCAGCAGCTGATCGCGGTGGGCGGCAGCAACAACATCGCCACCCTGCTCAACGCCGACAAGACCATCGGCCAGGGCGTCGAGCTGGACCTGGAGGCCTACCTGGCCGACAACGTCCTGCTGACCTTCGGCAGCAGCTACAACGACACCGAGATCAAGGACAAGAACCTGGCGGTGGCGATCTGCGGCGGTGGCTGCACCATCACCGACCCGACCACGGTGATCAACGGCCAGACCTATGCGCTGGTGAACGGCAACCCGCTGCCGCAGGCGCCGAAGTGGATCCACAACGCGACCCTGCGCGTGGGCTTCCCGCTCAGCGATGGCAGCGAGCTGTACGCCTACACCGACTGGGCCTACCGCAGTGCGGTGAACTTCTTCATCTACGAGTCGCCGGAATTCCGCGGCCGTAGTTCGCTGGAAGGCGGCCTGCGCCTGGGCTACAACTGGGATTACGGCCAGTACGACGTGGCGGTGTTCGGTCGCAACCTGACCAACCAGACCCGCGTGGTCGGCGCGATCGACTTCAACAACCTGACCGGCTTCCTCAACGAGCCGCGTACCTGGGGCGTGGAGTTCACCGCGAAGTTCTGATGCGGTGGCTGCGTTGATGCAATGCAGAAGGGCCGGCGCAATGCCGGCCCTTCTGGTTTCCTGCTTCGTGTAGAGCCGAGCCTGCGCTCGGCTGCTCTGAGCCGAGCATGGCTCGGCTCTACAGAGGCGTGGCCTACAGCGCGCTCTGCGGGCGCACCTTCAGCACCGCATTCTCGGTGGCGCAGTCGCGGCTGGAGTGCCGACCGGCCTTGCGCGCCGCCTCGATCTCCTTGCGTGCGGCCAGCAGGTCCTTGTTGAAGGCAGCGTTGTCATGCAGGCGGGCCACGGCGGCCGCGCCCATGAAGCGGCCTTCGAGGATGTCGCTCTGCCAGTGCACGTTGCACACCAGGCGGCTCTCGCCGTAGTTGCGGCCGCGGGCCTGGATGGCATCGGCGCGGTCCGGCGCGATCTCCGACAGGATCAGGGCCCAGGCCCAGCCGATCGAGGTGTGGCCGGACGGATAGGAACCGTTCTTGCGCAGGCCGTCCTCGTCCTTCGGCGAGCAGGTCGGCTCACCGTTGACCATGAACGGGCGCGGGCGCTGGTAGTGGTTCTTGGCCGCCTTGGTGGCGGCGCTGGCGTCGATCCGGCTGCGCTCCAGCAGTCGGTACAGCGCCGGGGTCTTCACTGCATCGACGTCGATGTCGGCGGCGCAGGAGAAGTGGTTGGCGCCTTCGGGGAAGCCGAGTTCCGCATCGACGCCGGCCTGGGCGAAGCGCGGGCTGCCACGCAGCGCGCGGGCTTCACGGCTGACCTGTTCGTCCAGGGCGAGGGCGGCCGAACCGGCCGCCGGTGGTGCCGGCACCAGGTCCAGGCTGGCCGGAACCGCGCTCGTGTCCAGATAGCCCACCGCCTTGGTGGTGATGTTGGCTTCGACGGCGGTCGGCTTGCTGGCGGTGGCTGCGCAGCCAGCCAGGACCGCGACAACGGTGAGACCGAGCAGTGGGCGGGCGGTGTGGGAAATCAGCGACATGGACGGCTCCAGAGGAAAAACATCGCGTCATGATCGCAGCCCGTATGCGACACCGCAGTGGCCATCGGTCATACGGCCAGACCCGGCATGGTCATCGGGGCAGTATGAAAAACGTCATCGAGTGTCGTCAGTCTCCTGAATCCGGGCGCAGCGCACGGACTTTCACGCGCCTGCGCCGCGAGCATCGACACAACGGGGTCGAGAGGCCGTCCAGTTCCAGCCGGGTCGGGGGGATCCACTGACAGAGGGAGAGACGCGATGCGCAGCACCGCAACAGGAAGTACCGTCCTGGCCCTGCTCCTCGGGCTGGCAACCGCCCCGGCGCAGGCCGCCGACGTGGTCGGCGTGGCCTTCGTGCATGGCACCGGCGCGCAGACCAATGCCACCCAGGACTACTGGCAGCCGGCGATCATCGACACCGTGCGCCAGGGTCTGCCGAACAGCAGCAACTACGTCGTCATCAACTGTGACTTCACCCAGTACATGTGGAAACCGGAAGCGGCCGGTTGCCTGGCCAACCAGCTGACCGGCTTCATCGACAGCCGTGGCATCACCCAGCTGGTGGTGATCACCCACTCCAACGGCGGCAACGTCATGCGCTGGATCCTGTCCAACCCGACCTACGACAGCCGCTATCCGAAGATCATCCGCACGGTGCGCAAGGTCAATGCGCTGGCTCCGTCCTCGGCCGGTACACCGCTGGCCGATGCAGTGCTCAACGGCAATACCTTCGAAACGTCGCTGGGCTGGCTGCTGGGCTACAAGAACGACGCGGTACGCCAGCAGCAGGTGGCAAGCATGGCCACCTACAACGCGCAGAACCTGTACGGCACGGCCGGTCGCCCGGCGCTGCCCAAACCGTTCCGTGCGGTGGTCGGCAGCGATGTGGAATCGGCGGTGTGGGACAGCAACAGTTACTGCGGTGGCTACGCCGCCAATGTCGGCCTGGAGTTCACCCAGAACTGGCTGTCGTCCTGCTCCGATGGCTTCCTGGAGTGCAGCAGCCAGAAGGCTGCCGGCACCACCTGGTTCACCGACAAGGCACGCACCCAGGGCGCCGAACCACTCAGCCACAACCAGAGCCGGCGCGAGTGCTTCGGCCTCGGCACCCTGCTGCGCAACGACCTGAACCAGTGAGGGAGATGACCATGACGAACCATTCCACCCTGCTGGCCAGTGCTTTGCTGGCCGTGCTGTCCCTTTCCGCAGCGCAGGCCGCGCAGCCGCTGCAGGCCGCCCGCGCGGGCGATCAGGTGCCTGCCGCACTGGTGGCCGCGCCGCTGCCCGCCGATGAAAGCGAGCACGCGCCGCTGTCCTTTGCCTGGGCGCTGGACCCGGCACAACCGCTGCAGGCGGCCACGCCGTATGCCTCGGTCAGCCGCAGCTACTGGCAGCAGGTCGATGGCACGCAGCTGCAACGCGGCCTGGACCTGCCGCTGACGGCGCCCGATGCGGTGATCCAGCTGAGCCCGGCCGCAGGTGCCCGCGCGCTGCCTGCCAACACCCTGCAGGTGCGCGACCCGGCCGGCCGCAGCAGCGTGGCCCGCAGTGTCGATGCGCGCGCGCTGCAGGATGCCGGCATGCCGGTGAGTGATGGCAGCAGCATGCTGCGCACCGGCGCGACCAGTTCGGCCGGTGCGTACACGCTGCAGAGCACGCAGGCGCAGGGCCGCTATGTGGTGCAGGTGCTTGAGCCGAACAGCCCGCTGCGGCTGGAAGTGCAGGCCAACCAGGCGCAGGTGCTGGCTGGTGGCAACGTGCAGCTGCAGGCACGCCTGCTGGAAGACGGCGCCACCACCGCGCAGCTGGCATCGCGCCGTGGCGGCCTGGGCGGTGAAGCCCTGCTGGTCGCACCGGATGGCCGCAGCTGGCCGCAGCGCCTGCTGCGCACCACCGACGGCAGCCTGCGCGCGCAGGTGCGCATCCCCGCCGATCTCGGCAGCGTGCAGGGGCTGTGGGAACTGCAGGTGTTCGCCCAGGCCGATGGCGTGCTGCGCGACGGCAAGGTGGCTTTCGCGGTGGCACGGCCGACCGCGCGCTTCAGTGGCCAGGCGGCACCGGACCCGTCCAGCCGCCAGGTGGCACTGCCGCTGCAGGTGGCCGCCGCTGGCCGCTACGAAGCACGCGGCACGCTGTACGCCACGGCCCGCGATGGCCAGTTGAAGCCGGTCGCGCAGGCACATGCGGCGGCGTGGTTCGATGGCCCCGGTGCAGGCCAGCTGGTGCTGCCGTTCGACCAGGCCGCATTGCCGGCCGGTTTCGGTGCGCCGTACGAACTGCGCGACCTGCAGCTGCAGGACCAGAGCCGGATGGCACCGATCGAGTCGCGCGCGCTGGCGTTGCGGTTCTGAGCACGGCGGTGGCGGGCCGGGATATCCGGCCCGCTGCATTGCATCCTGTAGAGCCGAGCCGATGCCCGGCTACTGTTTGTCGTGATCAGGAGCAGCCGAGCATCGGCTCGGCTCTACAGTGGCATGTCGATCACCCCGCGTACGCGGTCAGCCGGCCTTCCTGCTCGCATACGGTGATCGCGCCGCCGAACACCGCCGACAGCGGTTCGTTGCGCAGCAGCTCGGCGCGGGTGCCGTCGGCCAGTACGCGACCATCGCGCAGCAGCACCACGCGCTCGATCTCGGGAATGATCTCTTCGATGTGGTGGGTCACCAGCACCAGGGTGATGCCCTGCTGCGCCAGCACCCGCATGGTCGCCACCAGCTGCTCGCGGGCGACCAGGTCCAGCCCGGTGGAGGGTTCGTCCAGCAGCAGTGCCTGCGGTCGATTGACCAGCGCGCGGGCGATCAGCACGCGGCGGGTCTCGCCGGCCGACAGCTCGGCATAGGCGCGCTCGCGCAGCGTCAGGGCGCCGGTCATCGCCAGCGTTTCACCGACGCGTGCACGCATGTCGGCGGTCACCTCGCGGAAGGCCGGCACCACGTAGCTGGCGAAGAAGCCGGACAGCACCGCCTGTTCCACGGTCAGGCCGGGCATGTCGGCCAGGTTGCTGCTGAGGTCGCCGGTGACGATGCCCAGCTGCGAGCGCAGCCGGTCCACCTGCCAGCGGTTCTGGCCCAGCACCTTCACCGCCACCGTGCCGTCACCCTGGGCCAGTGGATACAGTTCGCGGGTGATCAGCTTGATGAAGGTGGATTTGCCGCAGCCGTTGGGGCCGAGCAGGGCGGTGTGCTGGCCCTGCGCGATGCGCAGGCTGAGCCCGTGCAGCACCTTCACCTGGCCGCGCACCACGGTGGCGCGGTCCAGTTCGATCAAGGGGGGCAGCTCCGCGACGGGCGGGGCGGCGGTCATGGCGCTGGCGCGTGGATCAAGGCTCGACAACTCAGGTCCCCAACTGTGAACGGTGCCACGGATGGCGATGCGATACATCGCCGCAGGGATGCAGTTTGCAACGCAAGCGGCCATCATGTCTGCCATCCCCGCGTCGATCCGGAGAGCCGTCATGCCTGATGCCCTGATGTCCCTGTTGACAGGTGGTGTGCTCGGCCTGGGGTGGTGGGCCATGCTGGCAGTGCTGCTGGTCTTCACCCAGATCACCATCTTCTCGGTGACCCTGTACCTGCACCGCAGCCAGGCCCATCGCGGGGTCGATTTCCACCCGGCGCTGGCCCACGTGTTCCGTTTCTGGCTGTGGCTGACCACCTCGATGATCACCCGCGAGTGGGTGGCCATCCATCGCAAGCACCACGCCAAGGTGGAGACCGAGGACGACCCGCACAGCCCGGTCACCCGCGGCATCGGCAGGGTGTTCTGGCACGGCGTGGAGCTGTACCGGGAGGCACGCGGCATGCGCGCGGACATCGAACAGTACGGGCGCGGTACCCCGGACGATGCGATCGAGCGCCACCTGTATACCCCGCACGCCACGCTGGGCCCGGTGCTGCTGCTGGTGATCAACAGCGTGCTGTTCGGCCTGCCCGGCGTGGCCCTGTGGGCGATCCAGATGGCATGGATCCCGTTCTGGGCGGCCGGTGTGGTCAACGGCCTGGGCCACTGGTGGGGCTACCGCAACTACGAGTCTGCCGATACCTCCACCAATCTCACGCCGTGGGGGTTCTGGATCGGTGGCGAGGAGCTGCACAACAACCACCATGCCTTCCCCAGCTCGGCGCGCTTCGCGATGCGGCGCTGGGAATTCGACATCGGCTGGAGTGCGATCCGCCTGCTGCAGGCGCTGCGCCTGGCCAAGGTGCTGCGGGTGGCACCGGCCATGGACGTGCGTCCGAACATCGCCGTGCCCGATGCCGAGACCCTGAAGGCGCTGCTGTCGCACCGGTTCCAGGCGATGACGGACTACCAGCGCAATGTGTTCATGCCGGCCCTGCGCGAGGAAGCCGCCCAGGCCGGAGCCAAGCTGCGCCGCCTGCTGCCGCGCCGGCTGCGCCGTGGACTGGTCAACGATGGTCGCTGGCTGAAGCCGGACAGCCGTGCCCAGCTCAGCGCATGGGTGGCACAGCGCCCGCGCATCCGCACCCTGGTCGAGTACCGCGCGCGGCTGGCGGCGTTGCTGGAAGCCCGAGGCCACGACGCCGCCGAGCGCCTGCACCAGTTGCAGGCGTGGTGCCGCGAGGCCGAGGAAAGCGGTATCGCGGCGTTGCAGGCCTACGCCGCACGCTTGAAGGGCTACAGCCTGGTGGGCGCGTGAGGGCAGGGTACGGGCTTCTGCTGGCGGCACTGCTGCCGGGCGCGGCGCTGGCCCAGGTCACCGACACCGCCAGCTATCTGCAGCGGATGGACAGCGATGGCGACGGCAGGGTCAGCGAGGCCGAGTACGTGCAGTGGATGCTGTATGCCTTCGACCGCATGGACCGCAACGGTGATGGTGTGCTGACGGCCGAGGAGCTGCCCGGTGGCAAGGGCAGGGCGATCAGCCGCGAGCAGCAGCGGCAGGTGATCGTGCAGCGCTTCCACAAGCAGGATGCCAACGGTGATGGTTTCCTGGACGCGCGCGAACTGGCGGCGCCTCCGCGCTAAAGATTCCCGGCGTGCTGCCGATGGTGGGTTCGACGCGATCCCGGGTACCGGTCGATCCGCACGGGTAAGGCGATCTGGCATGTCGACCGCGATGGATCGCGGTAGGGGGAAGGACATGGAAGGGAGTGCGGTGCCATTGCGATGATCGATGCCGAACGGAATCGCCTGCACTGGCCCGACACGACCCAAGGATCCCCCATGAAATCGAACCCACCCCTGCTGGCGGCCGCGCTGCTCGGCAGCCTCGTCATCGCCTCGCCTGTGCTGGCCAATGAGCCACCCCCGACCGCCCCGTCCGACACGGCGACGGCTGCAGACGTTCCCGCCGCTGATGCCGGCGTTGTCGCCGCCGTGGCGGAGCTGCCTGCCTGGGAAAGCCGGGTGCCGGTGAGCGTAAAGCTGCAGATGGGCGCGGATGGCCAGCCAGTCGGCGACAAGACGCTGCGCCTGGTGCAGCGTTCCACCACCGGCAAGCTGGTGGCCGCGCAGGTTGCCGTGTCATTGTTTTCCGGCACGCTCGGCGGCAGCTCGTTCAAGAAGGACCAGCTGAAGGGAACCCGGGTGGAGACCGTTCCGAACCCGGCCTTCGGTTACCTGCAGGACCAGGTGCGCATGCGCCTGGCCGAGTACTTCACCGCGCATCCGGGCGCTGTGCCGGCAGAGGTACGGCCGGTGCAGATCACCGCCGATGGCTTCACCCTGATCTACAAGGAACTGGGCGATGCCGATACCCAGTACGAGCTGCGCCAGACCCAGCACGTCGGCTTCCCGTATACCCGCAAGCTGTTGCGCCTGGTCGGTGGCGAAGGCGTGCAGTGCCAGGTCGACGCACCGGTGGCCGCACCCCTGGAAGCCTGGCAGGCCGACGACTATGCGTTGGTCAAGCAGACGGCCGAGCGCTACAGCGACCAGTGCCTGGCCCGGTTCGTGGAAACGCTGCCGTCGCTGTTCCCGGACCGTTCCGCCGCTGCGGCACCGGTTCCGGCGGAGCCTGTGCGCGCCGGCCAGGGCGCCTGACACCGGTCGATGCCGGGGATCATTCCCCGGCATCGACGGCCAGGTGCCGGCCGCAGAGCGGGGATAGAATCCCTGCATGCCTGAACTGCCCGAAGTCGAAACCACCCGCCGCGGCCTGGCGCCGCACCTGCAGGGCCGCCGCGTGCATGGCGTGATCCTGCGCCGCGCCGACCTGCGCTGGCCGATTCCACCGGAAGTGGCCGAGCTGCTGCCGGGGCAGCGCATCGAGGACATCCGCCGGCGCGCCAAGTACCTGCTGATGGATACCGCCATCGGCAGCGCGGTGCTGCACCTGGGCATGTCCGGCAGCCTGCGCGTGCTGCCCGGTGACACACCGCTGCGCGCCCACGACCATGTGGATATCAGTCTGGACAACGGCCGCCTGCTGCGCTTCAACGACCCGCGCCGATTCGGCAGCCTGCTCTGGCAGCCCGCCGGTGAGATCCACCCGCTGCTGCAGGGGCTGGGCCCGGAGCCACTGGACGAGGGATTCGACGGCGACTACCTGTTTGCGCGCAGCCGTGGCCGCAGTGCGCCGGTGAAGACCTTCCTGATGGACCAGGCGGTGGTGGTGGGCGTGGGCAACATCTACGCCGCCGAGAGCCTGTTCAAGGCCGGCATCAGTCCGCTGCGCGAGGCTGGGAAGATCTCGCGCGAACGCTACCAGCGGCTGGCCGACGCGGTGAAGGAGATCCTGGGCTATGCCATCACCCGTGGCGGCACCACCCTGCGCGATTTCATCAGCCCCGATGGCGCGCCGGGCTACTTCGAACAGGAACTGCTGGTGTACGGCCGTGACGGGCTGCCCTGCCCGAACTGTGGCCGCGCGCTGAAGCACGCCACCATCGGCCAGCGCGCCAGCGTCTGGTGCAGCCACTGCCAGCGCTGAGCCGGCAGCCAGCGGCAGCTGAACGGGCAGGGCGCGTCTCCGCTGCCCGTTAACGTTTGTCTGCCTATGATGGCCGACCTTCCTCCCTGTGCCTGACGCGCCTGCATGCAACGACGCGACTTCATCCGCAATGCCTCCCTCGCCCTGGCTGCATTCGGCCTGCCGTCCCTGCCCGCGTGCGCGGCCAGCAGGAGCGGCCAGATGGGCCTGCGCCGCCTCGGCCAGCCGCAACCGTTCGACTTCGCCACCCTGAAGGGCCAGGCGCGCGCGCTGGCGCAGGCGCCCTACAAGAGCCACAAGCGGGTGCTGCCGGGCCGTCTGGAAGGACTGGACTGGGACCAGTACCAGTCGATCGGCTACCGCCAGGACCATGCGCTGTGGGCCGACCAGCCCGGCAAGTTCCAGGCCAAGTTCTTCCACCTGGGCCTGTACTTCCATTCGCCGGTGCGCATGTTCGACGTGGTCGACGGCAAGGCGCAGGAGCTGGCCTATGACGGCGCGGCGTTCAACTACGGCAAGAGCGGCATCAAGGATGGCGAGCTGCCGGCCGACCTCGGCTTCGCCGGCTTCCGCCTGAACACCCGCAAGGACACTGACCGCGACTTCGCCGCCTTCCTCGGCGCCAGCTACTTCCGCGCGGTCGGCAAGGAAGGCCAGTACGGCCAGTCCGCGCGCGGCCTGGCGATCGACACCGGGATGGGCAAGCCGGAGGAATTCCCGGATTTCATCGCCTACTACTTGGAACAGCCATCGGCTGATTCGGACACGATCGTGGTCTACGGCCTGCTGGATTCACCCAGCGTGGCTGGCGCCTATCGCTTCGCGATCACCAATGGCGACGTGCTGCTGATGGACATCGACAGCGCGCTGTACCCGCGCAAGCCGATCGAGCGGCTCGGCATCGCACCGTGCACCAGCATGTACCAGGTGGGCGAGAACGACCGCCGCATGGCATGGGACTGGCGCCCGGAGATCCACGATACCGATGGCCTGTCGCTGTGGACCGGCGCTGGCGAATGGATCTGGCGGCCGCTGCTGAACCCGCGCAACCTGCGCTTCAACATGTTCGTGGACCGCAACCCGCGCGGCTTCGGCCTGCTGCAGCGCGACCGCAATTTCGACCATTACCAGGACGACGGCGTGTTCTACGAGAAGCGCCCGTGCCTGTGGGTGGAGCCGAAGGGCGAATGGGGCGAGGGCTCGGTGCAGCTGGTGGAGATTCCCACCGTGGACGAGACGTTCGACAACATCGTGGCGTTCTGGAACCCGAAGGAAAAGCCGCAGCCGGGCCAGGAGCTGCTGGTCGGCTACCGCCTGTACTGGGGCGCCGAACCGCCGGCGCGCCCGCCGCTGGCGCACTGCGTGGCCAGCCGCACCGGCCTGGGCGGTGTGGTCGGCAAGAAGCGCGAGTACTTCAGCTGGCGCTTCGCGGTGGACTTCGAAGGGGGCGAGCTGGCCAGCCTGATCGACAAGGGTGAGGTCGAGGCGGTGGTGGAAGCCAGCCGTGGCCGGGTCGAGATCGTGTCGGCGCGCCCGCTGCGCGAGATCAACGGCTATCGCGCGATGTTCGACCTGGTGCCGCCGGAAGGCAGTACCGAGCAGATCGACATCCGCCTGTTCCTGCGCAGTGGCGGCAAGACGCTTACGGAAACCTGGCTGTACCAGTACACCCCGCCGCCGGCGGGTGCGCCGGAGCGCACGCTGTACTAAGAGAGGGTTGGGTTTGCAGGGCTTGCAGCCCTGCACCTGCAGAGGCCAGAGCAACAGCAACAGCCGAAGCAGAAGCTGGTTTCCTGAGGGTAGGCGGGGTGGGTCCGGCGGCGGGAGACGCCGTAAACCCTTCCCTGGGGGCTTGGTCGCGGCATCCATGCCGCGAACACCCCCGCCACCGGACCCACCCCGCCTTCGACAGACCTCCGCGATCTGTCGGAATTGCTCATGGGGTCAGATCCGTTTTACGAAGGAAAACGGATCTGACCCCGGAATTTCATTCGATATCTGACAGATGTGTCGACCAAGGTCGACACCTACCAACAGCCGCGGCCAACTGTCAGAGGTGGGGCGGTGTCGGAGTGCGGGGTGTCAGCCGCATGGATGCAGCTGCCAAGCTTACAGGGACGTACTTGCAGCGTCCCCGCACTCCGACACCGCCCCGCCATCACACGCAATGCCAGCTCTTGCTGTTGCTGTTGCCGGCCAGCGGCCGGCACTACTGCGGGTGCAGGGCTGCAAGCCCTGCAAAAGAACACCCCTTACAGCGGCAGGGGCGCCTGCGCCGGATCGATCCGCCCTTCACCGCGGGTGATCTTCTTGAACTCGGCACGGCTGACCGACACGTAGCGGTCGTTGCCACCGATCTCCACCTGCGGGCCATCCTTCACCGCATGGCCATGTTCGTCCACGCGTACCGTCATCGTTGCCTTCTTGCCGCTGTGGCAGATGGTCTTGATTTCCTGCATCTCGTCAGCCCAGGCCAGCAGGTACTGGCTGCCCTCGAACAGCTCGCCGCGGAAGTCGGTACGCAACCCGTAGCACAGCACCGGAATTCGCAGCTGGTCGACTACCTCGCTGAGCTGCCAGACCTGGGCCCGGGTCAGGAACTGCGCCTCGTCCACCAGCACGCAGCCCATCGGGCCGTTGGCCGCCAGATCCTGCTCCACCCAGCGCTGCAGGTCGGTATCGCGGTCGAAGGCCATGCCATCGGCGCGCAGGCCGATCCGCGAGGCGACCACGCCGGCGCCGGCGCGGTCGTCCAGGCGCGGGGTCAGGATCGCCACCCGCATGCCGCGCTCGCGGTAGTTGTGTGCGCTCTGCAGCAGAGTGGTGGTCTTGCCGGCGTTCATCGCCGAATAGTAGAAGTAGAGCTTGGCCATCGGCCAATTCTAGTCGCCACCCGGCCCGCCGTCGCGGATCTGCTGCGGTGCACCGATCTCGATGCTGGGCGCAAGCGCTGGCCGCCAGTAGTTGTCCTGCAGGCACCAGTAGTCGGCGGCCTTCCAGTAGTCGTTGTCGTAGACGATGTTGCCTGGTGTTGCGATGCCCTGCTCGTCGCCGCGGCGCTGCACGACGACCAGGGCCGAGCTCACGTAGCCGACGCGGCTGCCGGTGATCTGCCGGCGCCCGTCGCTGAGCGCCCGTTCCATGCGGGGCTTGGCTACGCGGTCGCCATAGTCGGCGTATACCTGTTGGCCGCGCTCGATCGCCTGTGCCTGCTGCAGCGGATCAAGGCGTGCCCAGTAGTGTTCCCGCAGGACCAGGAAGTCGTGGTACATGCGCTCGGCGGCCAGGTCCATCCAGATGTAGGCCATCACCGGGTCCGGCGCAGTGCCGATACCCTCCTGGTACAGCCTTGCCACCATTGCCTGGGAGAACTTGTCGGCGTAGCGTGCCGAGCGTTTGTAGTAGACCAGGGCCCTGGCGGGCTGTTTATCCTGTTCGGCCCGTTGGGCCATGCTTCGCCAGAAGAGGTCCGGGTGCGAATCGAAAAACCCTCCGGTCAGGACGGTGGGCGGAATCCGTCGCGGGGCCTCAACCGGACATTCCTTTGCGGCGACGGCAGCGGCCGTCGACAGAAGCAGCAACAGGCAGAGTGGAGCGTGTTTCGCCTTCATGATCGCCCTCCTGGCCATGGCCATGGAAAAAACCAACGTCATCGCCCCGACTTCGCCAACGCCTCGTCCTGCCATTGCCGGTAGGCCACCGGATCCCAGTAACGGGCCAGCTGGTGCTTCTCCGGTTGCAGCACGCGCGGCCCGGCATCGCCACGGCCCTGGCTGCGCATGGCGCCGTTCCAGCCGGCGCGGCTGCCGGTCTGCTGCATGCTGCCGGCGCGCAGTTCACGTTCCAGCCGCGGCGTCGCCGCCGGGTCGCCGAACTCGGCATACAGCGCGCGGCCCTCGCGCACCGCGCGCTCGCGTTCGTCGGCGGACAGCGCCTCCCAGAAGCGTTCGCGCTGCACCACCAGCCACTCGGTGCCGCGCTCGGCCGCCAGGTCCATCCACGCGTAGCCCAGGGCGCGGTCAGCCGGGCCGCCTTGCCCGTTCCAGAGCATGTCGGCCAGCGCTGCCTGTGACAGCTTGTCGCCGTAGCGCGCGGCATTGCGGAAGTCGATGCGGGCTTCTTCGTGGCGGCCCCGTTCGCGGGCCTGCATGCCGAGCCCACGGAAGCGCAGGTCCGGATGGTAGATGAGGAACTCGTGCGACTGCAGCACGATCGCTTCATAGGCATCCGTGCGCGGCGGCGGGCCGGACCCGGCCGCAGGCAGGGCCAGCAGGCCGAGCAGGGCGGCCGCAAGCGGACGGGCGATGACAGTCGGGGACATGGACCACGCTCCTGTGTTCCGGTGCCGATTCAATACCTTACGGGCGGGCGCCATGCAAGTCAGGTGGGGCTGCCGGCACCCCGCTACAATCCTGTCCCCATGCACGGTCTGAATCCTCCCCAAGCTGCCGCGGTCCTGCACGTCGAAGGCCCGTTGCTGGTGCTCGCCGGCGCCGGCAGCGGCAAGACGCGCGTGATCGTGGAGAAGATTGCCCACCTGATCGGCTGTGGCCGCTACCCGGCCCGCCGCATCGCTGCGATCACCTTCACCAACAAGTCGGCCAAGGAAATGCGCGAGCGCGTGGCCAAGCGCCTGCGCGAGCAGGACGCCGACGAGGTGACCATCTGTACCTTCCATGCGCTGGGCCTGAAGTTCCTGCAGATCGAACATGCCGCCGTGGGCCTGAAGCGCGGTTTCTCGATCTTCGATGCCGATGATGCCGCCGCGCAGATCAAGGACCTGATGTACGGCGCCAAGCCCGATGACATCGAGGACATGAAGAACCTGGTGTCGCGCGCGAAGAACGCTGGCCTGTCGCCCGAACAGGCGATGGCCGCCGCGCGCAGCAACCGCGAGAAGGAAGCGGCCAGCGTCTACGAGCGCTACCAGCTGCGGCTGACCGCGTTCAATGCGGTCGACTTCGACGACCTGATCCGCCTGCCGGTGCAGATCCTGGAAGAGAACCCGGAGATCGCGCTGGCCTGGCGCGAGCGCATCGGCTACCTGCTGGTGGACGAATGCCAGGACACCAACGACGCGCAGTACCGCCTGCTCAAGCAGCTGGCCGGTGAGAAGGGCAACTTCACCTGCGTCGGCGACGATGACCAGTCGATCTACGCCTGGCGCGGCGCCAATCCCGAAAACCTGCAGCAGATGGGGCGCGATTACCCCACGCTGGAAATCATCAAGCTGGAGCAGAACTACCGCTGCTCCAACCGCGTGCTGCGCGCCGCCAACGCGCTGATCGCCAACAATCCGCATGAGCACCTGAAGAAGCTGTGGAGCGACCAGGCCGACGGCGAACGCATCCGCGTGTGGGAATGCCGCAACAGCGAACATGAAGCGGAGAAGGTCGCCGCCGAGATCGCCTTCGTGGCGCAATCGCGCAACGTGCCGTGGAGTGACTTCTGCATCCTGTTCCGCGGCAACTTCCAGTCGCGCCCGCTGGAAAAGGCGATGCAGCTGCTGCGCATTCCCTATCACCTGACCGGCGGCACCATGTTCCTGGAGCGCCAGGAAGTGAAGGACACGCTGGCCTGGCTGCGCCTGCTGGTGAACCCGGACGACGACACCGCGTTCATGCGTGCGGTGCAGTCACCCAAGCGCGATGTCGGTGCCGGCACGCTGGCCAGGCTGGCCGAACTGGCGCAGGAAAAGGACATGCCGATGGCGCAGGCCGCCGAGGCGATCGGCGCCCTGCAGCAATTGCCGCCGCGTGCGGCCAACAGCCTGGCGCGCTTCACCGACATCCTGCGCGACCTGCGTGCGCAGATGCGCCAGGTCAGTTCCGGCGACATGATCCGCAAGGTGGCCAAGGAGTCCGGCCTGCTCAGCGAACTTCGCCAGCAGGCCAAGGAAGAAGCCAGTTACCAGCGCCGTGCCAACAACATCGAGGAACTGGCGCAGTGGTTCGAGGGCGGCCCGCGCGGTGCCACTGCGGCCGACCTGGCCGGACAGCTGGCGCTGCTGTCGCGCAGCGACAAGGACGAGGGCGGCAACCAGGTGCGCATGATGACCATGCATGCCTCCAAGGGCCTGGAGTTCCCGTACGTGTTCATCGTCGGCTGCGAGGACGGCGTGCTGCCGCACCAGGTCAGCCTGGACGAGGGCAACCTGCAGGAAGAACGTCGCCTGCTGTACGTGGGCATCACCCGCGCCAAGATCCAGCTGTGGATGAGTTACAGCAAGCTCACGCGCAAGTTTGGCGAGCACGTGCGGCTGAAGCCGAGCCGGTTCTTCGATGAGATCCCGGCCGAGGAGATCCAGCGCGATGGTGCGGACCCGGTGGCCGATGCGGCGCGGAAGAAGGAGCGGGCAAGTGCCGGGTTGGCGGCGATCGAGGCGTTGTTCGACTAAGTGGGGTCTGAACACTCCTCGTTGAGCGCAGCATTCCCTCTTTAGAGTCGAGCCACGCTCGACTATTGCGTGCCACATCGCGCCCCATCGGGCACCCACCGGCAAGTATCCACCGCACCCGATCCATCAAAACAGGCTCCGGCACGCCAGCAAGCACCTGTTCCAGGTAGTCCAATGGATGCATCTGTCGTTGCAGCAGCGCCCGTAACTGCAGAACGTCGGGCGCTCGCTGTTTCGCATCCAGTGAAACCCGCAGCAGCAAATGCTGCGAGCGCCTATCCAACCACAGCACTGGAACGTCTCTGCAGTGAATCCGGAAAGCGCCGTCTGCATGTCGTTCGACGAGCTGGAATCCCTGCCTCGGCTGTGCCTTCACGAACTGGACCGCTTGGCGACGCAGTTGCGAATAGCGCACGCCAGAGAGGCTCTGGAACGCGAGAGGTGAGGGTATGGACGGTACCGACCACTGGCGCGGTACCGCAATCACTGGGGCGAGGCACAGCGCCATCGCCACCCACGGGTGCCGCACCACTCAGCCCTCCGGCTGCAGGCGCGTGCTGGCGTGCGCGGTGAGTCCCAGCCCGGCCATGATCAGACCTTCCATGACCCGCGGGCCGACGTACTGCTCCAGTTCGCCGTTCTCGCGGGCGCGCTGAGCGGCCAGCAGGATCTCCAGCACCACGCGCAGGCCCGCCAACGAACAGTCGGTGTCGGCCAGGGCCAATCGTCGGCCGGGCATCTGATGCCGTTCCGGCCAGGGTTGGCCATCGGAAGCAGCGCCGGAGCCGATGCTGTGCAGCAGGGCAATGAGGGTGCTCGGATCCAGCGCCGGCCCGTTCGCGGGCACGTCGTGGATTGGGTGCGGGGCAGGGGAGTGGGGCTGGGTCATGGCTGGGCTCCTTGCGTGCAGGCAGAAGCCGCCACCGATAAAGGTGGCGGACGATGCATGGTTCGAAACCCCGTGTGTGGATGACCGGGCAGGCTCTAGGCCTCCACGCATCGCCCGCCATAGCCGGCCGACGGATTGCCAGCCGGCACCGCACGAGGCGGTGCCGGCTGGCAACGTGCAAACAACATCCACACAACCGGGGTTTCGAATCCCGACCACCAGTGCTCGGTGGCACGGCAAGGAATACGCGGACCTATGCGTGATGCCAATGCAGTAGGGCCGATGCCGTCATCACTTTCAACATTTTCAGAATCGTTGCATATGGTGTAACGGGGCCGGAGCCCAGCGCTGCAAGGCTATCGGCGATGTTGGTTGTGGATGCCAGCGGACTGTCGACATCCGCCCGGCGGGGTCATAAACGAGGCGGATGCGACAGGGGCGCCTGAGACTGTTTGGTCTCAGCACCTCTTCAGCGCGGCTTTGATCAGCTCCAGCCATACGGCATGTCAGGATGTAGGGATCGTCGCCCAATGGCGAGCTGACCGCCTGCTCGAGCAGGGTCCTGGCTTCGTCTGCCTGGCCGGCATCCAGCAGCGTCATGCCCAAGCGAACGCGGTTCTGCACGGTGGGCGTGCGCGCAAGTTCGGCGCGAGCGTTGCGAAGGTCCTGACCCGGCTCAATCAACTGCTTGGCAGAGCGAATGGCCTGGCGGGCGCCGCGCGAGTTGCGGGCTTCCGGGAAGTAGATCGCGAGGAAGTAGACGACACTGCCGAGCAGCGGAAACGAGAAGAGCAGGATGAGTCAGTAGAGGCTCTGGCCCGAGCGAATGGCGCGCACCGCGAAGTAGATGGCTGCCAGTACGTGGAATCCGATTCCGATATAGGGCATGTGTGCCGCCTCGTCCGTGTGGGGGTTGGCACAATAGTGGGTGTGGGGTCGGGTGCCATCGGGGGCGACCTGGCATGACGCGTCAGTTAATGAGCTCAAATCCTATGGAGAGCTATCTGATGGGGTGGTGTTGATGAAAAGGGTTTCACTCCGATATGGCTGGCGATTGTAGAAGAGCCTCAACCTCCCGATCTTGCCGCATCACCCGGATGAGCAGGCAAAAGACGCCTGGTGGCGTTTTTGGCGCATCGGTTTGCGGAAGTGCAGCAGGAAATTTGATGAATCGTGAATTCCTCACGAGATCGCCTCGGAATAGGTTGAGAGGATGTTTCACTTCTGGCTGCGGCCAATCCGTAGGAGATTGCCGTAGCTCCTGATCGGAAAATTAGTGGGTCATTACAGCTCCGCTCAATAGGGGTTTGACAACGCGAAGCTATAGGCGTAGTTCTTTGCTCAAACAGCAGCTGATTTTCCTTTCACTCCTTATCCAAGGATGTAGCGAAGATGATTTCTGCCAAGGACAGGCGGGAGGGAAAATCCCCCCGTAGTAATTATCTTAATTCGCGACTTTGCTCGATCATCACGGGCGCAGCGCTTACGTTGGGGGCTGGGTTCCACGCTTCCGCGCAAGATGGGCTCTTCAATTACCAAGAATATGAGAAGCGGATAAAGAGCGCGCAGTCGCTCGCCGCTATCTCTACCGATGAGGTGTTTGGCGATCGGACCGCAGGCTTCGACGGTAGTACGGAGTTCTTCATTGAGGACGTGTCCATTCCCGGCAATTTTGACCTTCCTGTGAGCGTCGCTCGACGCTTTTCGGTGGAGGCGACTAACCGAGGATTTCGCGATAGCGAGACCAAGGGTCTGACACTGTTCGATGATTGGGAAATCGTCGTGCCTTATATGTCGGGCGTGTGGACCAAAGGCGCTGGATGGATCACGGGTGACCAAGGGGCTCAGACCACGCAGCGTTGTTCGGTCAACACCGCGCCCTTGCTGCTGGAGACCTGGGGCTACACCGACATCGGCTTTGGCATCGATGTGAAGTGGAATGGCGGAACCGGCGAGGAACTTCTGATTGCCGATGACCCGTCCTATGCCTCTGCGCCAGGCCTTGAGGTACCCAAGTGGATGACAGCGTCCAGAGCGCGATTCACTTGTCTGTCTGCAACGCGCAACGGATACCCAGGCGAGGCGTTCGTGGGGCATACGCCCGATGGCAAGAAGTACTTCTTTGACTGGGGAGCGGAAAAGCCCTACGCCACAGCCAAGGCCGGGAGTCGCATGATGGCGCGTAAGCGCGTCTACCTTCTGGCATCGCGTGTTGAGGATCGTTATGGGAACTGGGTGTCTTATAGTTACGACGGGTACCGGCTCACCAGGATTGAGTCCAGCGATGGACGCCGGATTGACCTGAGCTACGATGGCGACGGCCGGGTGACCACAGTCACGGCCAATGGGCGAGTTTGGCGGTATGCCTATGTGGGCGATACGGAGGGAAATGACGGCGGCTTGTCCCAAGTGACACTCCCGGATGGCTCTGCTTGGACCTACAGTCATCGCGGGCGGCTTCAATCAAGCCTTCCTTTGCGTGGCGGTGACGATGGGGGCGGGTGCGAGATCCGCGCGGGCAATGCCCCTCCACCCACGCAGATGACGGTAACCTCTCCGTCAGGTGCTCAAGGCATCTTCGACTTTGAAATGGAGCTGTTTATCCGCTCTGATCCTTGCAACGGACTCCTTCCGTCGCATTACGATGCATGGTCCTTGAAGAAGCGCAGCATCATGGGGCCCGGACTGCCTTCGATGGTGAGTACGCGAGGCTACAACCTGCAGTTGCCGGGAGGTGGGCGCTGGTCCAGCCTGACCAAGCCGGATGGCACGCAGATTCGCGAACGCTATGGCGCAGATCCGGGCTTGAACGAACGAAAGCTCCTCCAAAAGCAGATTCTGGATGCGGCCGGCCAGGTGCAACGTGATGAGCTAAGCACCTACACCTTTGGTTCCGAGACAGGTCCGTTTGCCGTCCGGGTAGGACGGTCAATTGGACTTCAGTCAGGCCAGTTCTTGGCGGGCACGCTGAGTGCGCTGAGCGAGAGCCAATTCAGTCAGGATGGCGATACCTATCGCGTGGTCTACAGCGACTTCAATCGCAATGCCCGTCCGGCACGCGTGACTTACACTGGCCCCTCCGGATCCAAGGCCGAGATACGAGAGCATCTTGATACGCCCAACCCTTGGGTCTTGGATCAGGTGTTGAGCGTCAAGGAGGTTGCGTCCGGGAAGGTCACCACGCGATATAGCTATGACGCCATGGCCAAGCCGAATGCCGTCTATCGCGCTGGAGCGCTACTGCAGAGTGTGACTTATGCCGCGGATGGCACGATCAGTACAGTGCGTGACGGAAAGGGAAATACGACCCAAATCCAGGACTGGTATCGGGGTGTACCGCGACTGGTCACCAATCCTGATGGCACCACCAACAGCATGTCGGCCGACGGAAACGGGTGGATCACCTCAACCACGGATGCGCTGCAGAGGACCACGTCCTATCAGCACGATTCGATGGGTCGCGTGAAGGAGGTCCAGCCACCAGTCGATGAGAACCAGTGGACCAAGACAACCATCTCGTTCCAGCAGGTCGCGGCCGATGAGTACGGCCTTTCGCCGGGACACTGGCGAGTCGATAACGCTCAAGGGGCACGGCGTCAGGAAACCTATCTCGATGCGCTTTGGCAGCCGCTCCTGGTGCGCGAATACGATGCAAACGACATCGCGGGGACCCAACGGTGGGTCAGGAACAGCTACGACAGCGAGGGTCGCCCGATCTTCACTTCCTACCCTTCAAAGGATAGCAATGTGGCGACCGGCACCTGGACTGAGTACGACGCACTTGGGAGGAAAACTTCCTCGGCCCAGGACAGCGAGCAAGGCCTGCTGATCACGACCATTGCCTACAGCAGCAATGCTACGACTACCGTCGTTGATCCGCTCGGCCATCAGACGATTACCCGGTTTGATGCCTTTGAAGGACCGGACTATGAACGGCCTGCGCAGATCATTCGTGCCGACGGAAGCAAAGTCAGCATAAAACGGAATGCATTTGGCCTCACTACCGAAGTGGCCCAGTCCGCAAACTGAAACCACGTCAAGGATGGCATTCGTGAACACTGAAAAACTGCGCATGGCCGCGGCGGTTCTGCTGGGGCTGATGATCATCTTCCTGTGCCAGGTGGCACACGCTGACGCTTGGATTGAACTCACTGGGCCAGCCCAAATCTCCTACACGGCACCAGCAACCTATCAGTTGCAGCTCAAAAGTGGCGTCACAAGCACTGGCCCCAAAGCTGAGTATCTGGAAGACATACAGCTCACGCGCAATGGCCAAGTGATCTCCCGACTTCCGAACGGGACCTATACCGAGAACGGCCTGTCGGCGGGTACGTATCAGTATGTCTACAAGGCATTTGGCGTGCGCAACTTCAACGGCAATGAGTCTTACAGACAGCTGATCTCACCCACGATCACGATCACGGTGGCGGCACCGCCAACCCCATTTGACGGCGCGGAGTACGTTTCCGCAAGCTGGCCTAATTCGGCCGATAGAGGAACCCCGTTCAGCGGTACTGTCACCTTCCGGAACACGGGCAACACAACGTGGCGAGCAGGGGAAGGCTATCGACTGGGTCAGGCCGAGCGCTACGTTTCCGGCGCCACGAAACTCGGAATTGCCGAGGTTGCCGTACCCCACGACGTGGCTCCTGGTGGCACAGCAACGTTTGCGTTCAGCGGAGTAGCGGCCAGTGAAAACGGACCGACAACGCTCCAATGGCAAATGAACCGGAATGGTGCTCGCTTCGGTAGCACCAGCAGCGAGCAGATCTTTGAGACGACCGGAAGGCTCAATCGCGGCGTCATGTATGAGCAAGAGGTCCCGACCAGCATGGAGACCGGGCGGACCTATCGAGTCAAGCTGAAGTTCACCAACACGGGTAACACGACGTGGTCGGCGTCGGCGGGCTATGCATTGGGGTCCTGGAATCCCAATGACAATGTCCGCTGGGGCAGGGCGCGGGTTCCAATGCCGAATGACGTCAGTCCACAGCTGCCTGCGTTCTTTGAATTCGACGTGGTAGCTCCTTCATTGCCAGGTGTCTACAGCTTCCAATGGCGGTTGCTGGAAGAGGGCAAAGAATGGTTTGGTCGGGAAAGCGACAATGTTCAGGTCACGGTCAACGGGCCGCCGTCCAAGGTAATCGGCAACATCGATGGTGTCACCAGCGACGGTCAGATTCGAGGCTGGGCGTGCTCGACGGGCATTGATTCGTCGATTGACATTCATGCCTACACCGGTGGAGCCGCCGGCAGTGGTGGGACGATCTTCCTGACCGGCAAGGCCGACTTGGCGAGTGAGCCGGCCGTGGCTACGTCCTGCAAGGCTGGAGGCAATCATCGCTTCTCGCTTCAGATGAGCAACGAGCAGCGCCGCCTGCAGGCTGGGCAACCGATCTATGTCCATGGAATTTCCCCCGTTGGACAACCCAACAACACCCTTGACGGCTCCGGATCAGTTGTAGTGCCTGAGGCGCCCAGTGGCACGCTTTCCGCAACTCCGGCCACGTGCCAGATTGCATCGGATGCCCAGACCTGCAACATCACCTTGGTCTGGTCGGCCACGGATTCGCGCGCGGAGCTAAAGCGTGATGGCGGCTCGGTGGTAGGCAGTGGAGCCAGCGGCTCCGTTGTTGTGCCAATCGGTGCCGGAACGAGCCGCTTTACGCTCTCGGTCACCGGCGACGCGGTTGCCACGGCAGTTGCCACCGCCAAGGCCGCTCCTGTCGTGCCCGTCAATCCAGACAATCCGGCCCCGACGGTTGCCCGGAGATACGTCTACGACGACAACCTCCGGCTGTGCAAGGTCATCGAACCTGAGACTGGGTCGAGCGTATTCGGCTACGACGCGGCGGGGAATCTCTCCTGGAGCGCAACCGGGCTGGATTTGCCCAGCGTGACGGAATGCAATCGCGACGCGCCCCAGATTGCTTCTCGCCGTGTTTCGCGTGACTACGACGCCAGCAATCGTCTGCAGGCTGTTGTATATCCCGATGGTCTTGGGGATCAACAGCTTGAGTACACCCCGACTGGCCAATTGAAGATCGAAAAGGTCTTTAATCAGGATCGGATTGCGGTTGTCACCACTCGTACCTACAACTCACTCGGGGCGGTGACAAGTCAGAGCCGTGTGGTGGGTAGCGCTAGCGCCCGGTCCCTGGCATTTGGCTACGACCCTATGGGGCAACACATCCGTACGGACTATCCCGATGGCTACTCCGTCCGGCAGTCCTTGAACGCCTTGGGCCAGCCCGTACAGCTGCAAGATGGCACCGGCGCCGTGCTCGCCAGCAACGTCGCCTACGCCCCCAGTGGCGAAACCACCGCGCTGACCTACGGCAACGGCATCGTACGTGGCGTAATCGAGAACGCGCGACAGTTGACCGACCGTATCGTCGACGGTGGTGTGATCGATCTGAAGTATAGCTATGACGCAGCAGGAAACATCACCCAGATCCGCGATGGCGTGCGCGGCGACTCCGGGACGATCAGCCTGGGCTACGACCGCCTCGACCGGCTGATTCAAGCCAGTGCTCCAGCCTATGGTGGCAGTGGGCAATACACGTTCGGCTATGACACGCTGGACAACATCGTCTCGATGCGGTTGCCGGGAAAGCGGGAGCGTACGTTCCACTACGACGCCCGCAATCGCCTGGAGTTGCTGCGGGACCCCGGTGGCAATGGCGTCTCTGGCTTCTCTTACGATTCTGCGGGCAATCTGGTGACGCGTAACGGTCAGGCGCTCACCTACGATATAGGCGGCCAGCTCCGTTCAGTGGGAGATGTGCAGAAGTACTTCTACGATGGAGCAGGACGGCGTGCACATTCTTCAGTACCCACTGCCCCGCCCATCTCAGGCAAGGAGTTGATAAATGTTGCCCACGACTGGGAGGTGTCCATCCCTGGAGGCGATGTAGGTCTGCCGGATCTTTCGGTCGGAAATCTAGACCACACCTGGCAGTACTTGGTGGGCGGGGAGCTGATCGAATCCACCGAGGGCGAGGAAACCTCCGACTACATCTACCTCGGCAAGCGGTTGCTGGCTATTCGCACCAGCTCCGCCACGGGCAACACGCTCACCTATCTTCATCACGATGCACTCAATACCCTAACGGCGACCAGCGGCGCCAACGGTATTGTGCTGACGCGCCACTTCTGGTCGCCGTATGGTGAAGTAGATGCTGCACCTAGCGCAAAGATCCCGGGCTATTCAGGGCATCTTGCGGATTCAGATACAGGCCTAATCTACATGGGGCAGCGCTATTACGAACCCGTCATTGGTAGATTTCTGTCGGTTGATCCTGTTACAGCACTGGATCACGGAGACATGCGGCATTTCAACCGCTATGTCTATGCCTACAACAATCCGTACAGATTCAGGGACCCAGATGGCCGGTGCCCATCGTGTGATAGATTTAGCGATACATTTGCTAAGGATTCTAAGGCTTTCGATCACCCTGGCTTTATCATACCCGCATTCGTCGTAACAGCTGCAATGGCAGCTCCCGTCGTGTGGGAGCTTGGCATGATAGCCCTCGCTAACCCAGGAACAGTCGCCACTGCAGCGAACGTTGCGGCTGACGCAGCTGGTGTGACGGGCACTGCCACTGGGGGTACACTTGCTGTTCGGGCTACGCGCGGCGGAGAGAATGCTGCCGCTGCAACTGGACGCGCAGCTCACGCCGCTCTAGCCCAAAGGATTGCAGCGAAACCTGGCTGGCAGTCTGAGCCGCGAATGATTGGAGCTGACGGTAAGGTCTACAAACCTGATGCAGTCACACCGAATGGTCGAATCCTCGAGTTGAAGCCGAATACACCTTCTGGTATGGCAGCGGGCGCTCGGCAAACTGCAAATTACGAAAAGCAGCTCGGCATGCGTGCACGAGTCATCTATTACGACCCGGATAAATTTAAAAAGCCATGACAATAAAGAAACTCATTGCGCGCACAGATGAGGTCCTTGCACCCCTTGGATTCAACCGAAAGGGCGCACTTTGGAATCGCACGATTGATTCAATTGTTGAGGTTATTGATATTCAGGTAGGTAAGTCTGGCGATACTGCGACGATTAATGCCGGTGTGTTGCAAGTCGACGCCTTCGAGAAAGCATGGGGCTACAAGCCTCAAGGATTTGTGGAAGAGCCCTTTTGCATCGTGCGTGCTCGCGTTGGAGAGATCGTCAACAATCACGATCTCTGGTGGCCTCTGAATGATGACCAAACTCCAAAGAACGTCGCCATGACACTGGGAACACATGTTCTCCCTTTCTTGGAAAGGTCGCGAACTCAAGAGGCAATGGAGGCATTCTTGGAAGCCGTACATGGAAATTACCCCCTGCCGAAGATCTATCTGGCGATCCTCAAATGCCAAGGCGGGGACATTCAAAGTGCATGCGCTATTCTTCGTAAGGTGCATGAGAAAGCGCGTGGGGACTGGAGTGATAGATCCATGGAAGTTGCACGAAGGATTGGGTGTGATATCGGTTGAAGGTTCTGTAAAGTCGAGCAGGAAATACATAAGAGCCGCCTGGACAATCCCGACATTCCATACGTGCTGCTCAGCACGCCTGTCTGCGGCGGTATAGCCACTGTCGCCGAACACCCAGTCTTATTTGCCATGCAGCAGCTCATGGGTGACCGTCATGTCACCGACATCGGCCGCAGTACACTTCACGTGATGCACCAGGCCTGAAAACTCATCTACACCGATATGGACCTTCATGTCGAAGTACCACGGGTTGCCCTTGCGGGTCTCGTGCATCTCAGAATCTCCCGCCCTTGCGGCGTTCTTGGTTGAGCTGCCCCGTGGATGATGGAGGCGATCCACGATCGTGCCTGCGCGCAGGCTCTGGCCCTTTCGGGCAGGTGCGCGTTCACCGCTTCAAGCATCTTCGCCGCCAGGCCGTGTAGCTCCAGCAGACGACGGACATTGAGGATCTTGGTTTCATCCGGAATCGCATCAGGACCGCCGGGCCGGGCGAACAACCGCATCGAGGCGATCTCATGCAATGCCATGGATGGCTCCTCAACATGAGCCGCATTGTCTCTCGGGTTGCCGGCCAGCGGCCGGCACTACCCGGGTAGTTGTTCAGAGCATCCTCTTTCGCGCCATCCATGGCGCCGGTACCCCCGCGAACCCGCCCCACCCGGCCTCTGAAGGATTCCGGGCGCGTCCTACCGCGGCAACGCAGAGAAAATCAAAAGCAACAGCCGGGGGCTGGGGCACAATCGGGCTTTCTGTTGGAGGGTCTGGGCGTGCATCCGATTGAAAGCGAACGTCTGCGGCTGCGCCGGATCGATCCGGAGCGTGATGCCGTGCAGATGCTGGCGTTGTTGAACGATCCGGGCTTCGTGCGCTTCATCGGCGACCGTGATGTGCGCAGTGAGGCGCAGGCGCGGGAGTACATCGCGCTGCGGGTGCTGCACAGCTATGCGTTGAACGGGTTCGGCATGTATGCCATCGAGCGCTTGTCCGACGGTGCCTGGCTGGGCAATGCCGGGCTGGTGCGGCGGGATGGCCTGCCGGGGCCGGATATCGGCTATGCGGTGCTTTCGGAATTTGCCGGGCAGGGCTATGCCGGCGAGGCGGCGCGGGCAGTGTTCGCGCATGCACGCGGAGCGCTGGGCCTGCACGATCTGTATGGCATCACCGACCTGGACAACGTGGTGTCCGGAAAGATCCTGCTGGGCCTGGGCATGCAGGAACGCGGGGTGATCCAGCTGCCGGGCGTGGACAGCCCGAGCCGGCTGTATGCCACGCCGGGCGCGGCCGAGGTTTGATCATAGTGGGTGCCGACAGTTGGTCTGCACTGCATCGGCAGGACATCCGGTAGTGCCGGCCGCTGGCCGGCAACCCGGGATAGCACTGGGGTCAGAGCCCGCCTTGCGGGATCCGACCCCAGTAGATTGCCTCAACCGCGCAGTTCGGCCAGCTGTGCCTGCAGCTCGGCCACGGCCGCTTCCAGCTGGGCCACGCGCTCGGCCAGGCCCGGTTCGGCCGCATCGCTGCTGCCGCTGCTGCTGGCGTACTTCGCCGCCAGCGCCGCGCCATCCACTTCACCGCACAGCAGGTGCATGTAGCGGTCTTCGCGCTGGCCACTGGCACGCGGCAGCACCACCAGCAGGGCACGCTGCTGCAGGCGCTCGATGGCATGGCGGGCTTCGTCGGTGTCGGCGAAGCGGTGCAGGCGCTCGCTGCGCGTGACCAGCTCGCCCAGCGTCTGTGGACCGCGCAGCAGCAGCAGCGCCAGCAGCACGGTCTGCTGCCGGGTCAGGTCCAGCGCGGCCTGCAGGCGGTGTTCGTAGCGATCGGCGCGCGAGGAGAAGTGCTGGCGGGCCAGGCCCAACGCCTCCAGCTGGCGCAGCGCGTGCTGCACGCTGCCAGCGTCCACGTTCATCACCGGCTCGCGCGCGGTCTTCTGGTTGGCCGCCGATTGGGCCGCGTTGACCGTCAGCGGGTAGGTGTCCGGGGTGGTCGCCTCCTTCTCCACCAGGCAGCCCAGCAGGCGGGCCTGCACGGCGTCGAGCAGGGGGACGTCAGGGGTCTGGGCGGAATCGGTCATGGCGGCCTCCTGAAGGGCAACGGGTCAACCGCCAAGCATAGCCGTCCCGGGGCCGGCTTTGCCGGTAAAATGCGCCGGTATATCTGATTGCCGGTGAATCCATGCGTCGTCCCGTTTCCCTGTCCCTGACCCTGCTCGCCACTGCGGCGCTGGGCCTGTCCGCCTGCAAGCGCGTGGAGGCGCCCGCCGCCGAAGCCGCGGCCCCGCAGGCGCCCGCTGCCGCCGCCAAGGCCGACGGCGCGCTCGATGCCACCGCCAACGACAACCTCAACGCAGTGCTGTGGATGCAGCGCGCGCAGGAGTACAGGGCGATCACCGAGCAGACCTACCGCGCCGCCGCCGACCACCTGGATGCGGCGTTGAAGGAAGCCCACTGGGATGCGCTGGTGCCGGAAGAGCGCGGCAACGACGCCAAGGGCCTGAAGCCGGCCGTGGTGCTGGACGTGGACGAGACCGTGCTGGACAACTCGCCCTACCAGGCGCGCCTGGTGCGCGATGGCAAGGAATACGACGAACTGACCTGGGACCAGTGGGTAGCCGAAAAGAAGGCCAAGGCGATCCCGGGCGTGGTCGACTTCGCCAAGGCCGCCAATGCCAAGGGCGTGACCCTGCTCTACATCTCCAACCGCGCCGTGCACCTGAAGGACGCGACCCTGGCCAACCTGCGCGAGCAGGGCCTGCCGGTGGCCGACGACAGCGTGTTCCTTGGCCTGGGCACGGTGGTGCCGGGCTGCGAGCAGGCCGGCAGCGAGAAGAACTGCCGCCGCCGCCTGGCAGGGCAGAAGTACCGCGTGCTGATGCAGTTCGGTGACCAGCTGGGTGACTTCGTCGAAGTGACCGCCAACACCAACGACGGCCGTGACGCGCTGCTGCAGCATTACCACGACTGGTTCGGCGAGCGCTGGTGGATGCTGCCGAACCCGACCTACGGCGGTTTCGAGCCGGCGCAGTTCAACAACGACTACAGCCAGTCGCGCCAGGCCCGCCACGACGCCAAGCGCGCCGCCCTGGACTACGCCCCGTGAGCCGCGCACCGCTGCCGTTGCGCGCCGATGAGCGCCTGATCTTCGCGCTGGACGTGCCTGATCGCGTGCAGGCACTGGACTGGGTCGATCGCCTTGGTGACAGCGTGGCGTTCTACAAGATCGGCATGGAACTGCTCGCCTCCGGCGAGTACTTCCAGGTGCTGGATGAGCTGGCCCGCCGCGACAAGCGCGTGTTCGTCGACCTGAAGTTCTTCGACATCCCGGCGACCGCTGCAGCGGTGATCAAGCGCCTGTCGCAGTGGCCGGTCAGCTACGCCACCATCCATGGGTGGCACCCGGCGATGATGGAGGCCTGCGCGGCCGCCAACAGCAGCGACATGCGCCTGCTGGCGGTGACCGTGCTGACCTCGATGGGGCGCGCCGATCTGGCGCAGATGGGCGTCGACCGCGAGCCGGTGGACGTGGTGGTCGAACGCGCGTTGGCCGCCCAGGCAGCGGGCGTCGATGGCGTGATCGCCTCGGGCCAGGAGGCTGCACCGATCCGTGCCGCGACCGGTAGCGGGTTCTCGATCGTCTGTCCGGGCATCCGTCCCGGTGGTCCGGTTGGCGATGACCAGAAGCGCACCGTTGGCGTGGCCCAGGCCTTCGCCGATGGCGCCGACGCCATCGTGGTCGGACGCCCGATCCGCCTGGCGGCTGATCCGCAGGCCGCTGCGCAGGCAATCCAGCAGGAAATCGCGTCGGCTCTGGCTGCACGCTGAGCCCACCGCTGACGCCGGTCACGCCGGCACCACGAACGCCATTCCGATCCATGCGGGATGGCGTTCGCAATTGTTGGCCTGCGACTGTCGCAGGCAGCGCATTGCACCGAAACTGTGCGCGCGTTCGCGCTGCAGGCTTCATCCCTGCTTCCCAATCGATGCACCGGCACGGACCGCGGCCGCGCCGGTTCCAACCATTGATAGAGGAGTACAGGGATATGTATCGCAGCACCTCTTTGTTCATCGGCCTGTTGTTGGCCGCGTCCGCCGTACCCGCCTTCGCTGCGCCACAGGTGCGCGAAGCATCGCGCATCATCGGCGGTGAAGCAGCGCCGGCTGGCGAGTACCCGTTCATGGTCAGCATCCAGGGCATCTTCGACGGCGATTCGGATCATGACCGCCACTTCTGCGGGGGCACCCTCATCTCGCCTTCGTGGGTGCTGACCGCCGCGCACTGCATGCAGGGGGAAGCGCCGGGCGGCATCGCCGTCGTCGGCAACGCCGCGGCCCTGTCCACCGAAGCCTCGCCCCGCGCCTCCAACGTCAAGGCGATCCACGTCCATCCGGCATTCAACAGCGGCAACTCGCTGGAGCACGACGTGGCCCTGATCCAGCTCAACGCCCCCCTGGACGGTGCACAGCCGGTGGCGCTGCGGCTGCGGCCCGACGCCAGTTATCTCAAGCCGGGCCGCGAATTCACCGTGATCGGCTGGGGCGACACCGACATCGGCGATGGCCGGGTCTACCCGATCCAGCTGCAGACCGTGCAGGTGCCGTTCGTGGCATTCGATGAATGCCAGCAGGCCTACGGTGGGGAACTGTCGCGCGGCAAGGTGATCTGCGCCGGCCGCGAGGGCATCGACAGCTGCCAGGGGGACTCCGGCGGGCCGCTGCTGCTGCGCCTGCGTGAAGGCTGGACCCAGTTCGGCATCGTCAGCTGGGGCGAGGGCTGCGCGCTGGCCGGCTATCCGGGGATTTATGCCCGAATCGCCGAAAAACACGCCGTAGATTTCATTGAATCCGTCTGGCAGCACGATTGATTCAATAAAATCAAATACATACATGGCATTACGTGAAGTGTTGCCTTAACTTGAAGGGCAGCGTAGGATCGCCGCCATCCGGTCCTCGGACCGGACATGTGCCACAACACTGTCCTCCGGCCCCGTGCCGGTTTGAAGAGCCTGTGATCCCCGTGATCCGGGCTCTTTTTTTATCCCGCTGGTGGTTCTGGGGTCAGATCCCTTCTGCCTGCCGGCAGAAGGGATCTGACCCCCTTGGTTGGAAACGTGACCGCACGGCTTGCCGCTGTCACGTCGCAGGCCGCAAGATGCGGGCCGGTCCGGGGAGTCCGAGTGCATGAGCGTGGCGGTGCGAGGAAGGTCTGCGCGTGGATGGGGGCTGGCGGCCATGCTGCTGCTGGCCGTTGCGGCATGCCGCGAGTCTGTGAACGATCCGGCCAGGCCGGCGGCCGAACCGGTGGCTGCGGTGCAGGCGATGGCGTTGCGCCTGGCCGAAGATGATCTGGTCGGCTACGCAAAGCTGTCGGTACCGCCAGGCCAGTATCAGCGGCTGCAGCAGGCCTGGGCGGAGGGACACAGCCAGTGGCCGCTGACCGAGCTGCCGCTGGGGGACCAGCTGCTGCCGATGCTGGCCGCGCTGCGCAAGCCCGATGCCAGCACCGAACTGCAGCGCAGCTTCGACCGCCAGCTGGCCGGCCAGGCCAGCGCCGTGCGCCAGGCCGCGCAGTCGATGGGCAATTTCGGGGTGCAGTACCTGCGCCATCAGAAGGGCTACACGCCCGGCCAGCAGGCCCATTACATCGCCCTGGTCGAAACCCTTGCTGTCTGGGCGCAGGGCGCGCCGATCAGTGACCGCGCCCGTGCACGCAGCACCATCGCCGCGCTGGTCGGCGCGGCCGGCAAGGTCGGCTTCGATGACGAGGCTGGCCTGCAGGCGGCTGGCATGGAGGGCAGCCTGCAGCAGCTGGCGCCGTTCATCCACACCCTCAAGGCGGTGCTTGGCAGCTACGGGCTGGGCGTGGATGACGCGCTTCGCAGCGTACGGGGCGAGCTGCTCTCGGTGGAAGGCGACAATGCGCTGGTACGCCTGCACTACGACCTGGCCGGCCGCGAGATGAGCCTGCAGCTGCCACTGAGCCGGCGCGAGGGCCACTGGTACCTGACCCGTACCCTGGCCGACACCGACGCGCTGCTGCGCAAGGCCGACGCGGCCCGCGCGGCCGCGTCGCCGGCAGCCGCTGAAGCCCCCGCCGAAGGTGGGGAAGCGGCAACGCCGCCGCCTAAGCCATAATGGCGCCGATGTCGAAACAGAACCCGCTGCCGTTCCCCGGCGAAGAATCCCAGTCGACGCCCGCCGATACGGTGCCGGCGTCCCCCTCGACCGGTACCGGCCCGAACCCGGTACCGCCGCCCGCGCACGCGCGTCCGGCCGGCCGCCGCCCGCTGTGGGCTCGCCTGCTCGGCCGTCTGGTCGAGCCGTGGCTGTCGCTGAAGATCGAACCGGAAGACCCGGGCCAGTACAACGATGGCCGCCCGGTCATGTACGTGCTGGAAGACTACGGCCTGTCCAACGCGCTGATCCTGGACAAGGCCTGCCGCCAGGCGGGCCTGCCGTCGCCGCTGGTGCCGCTGGCCGGTGACCCGACCGGCCGCAAGCGCGCCTACCTGGCGCTGTCGCGGCGCAGCTCCAGCAACTCGCTGATTCCCGAGCAGCGCGGCGCCAAGACCCACTCCGACTCGCTGGCCAAGGTCCTGCAGGCGCACCGCGTGCGCGATGACCTGGACGTGCACCTGGTGCCGGTGTCGATCTTCGTCGGCCGCGCCCCGGACAAGCAGAGCGGTTGGTTCGCGGTGCTGTTCTCGGAAAACTGGGCACTGGTCGGCCGCTTCCGTCGCCTGCTGGCGGTGCTGCTCAACGGCCGCAGCACCATCGTCCGCTTCGCCCCGCCGATCTCCCTGCGCAACACCGTGGATGAAGGCCTGGAGCCGGAGCGCACGGTGCGCAAGCTGCAGCGCGTGCTGCGTACGCACTTCCGACGCATCCGTGAATCGGTGATCGGCCCCGACCTGTCGACCCGGCGCCTGCTGGTGGACCAGGTGCTGGCCGCCGAGCCGGTACGCGAAGCGATCGCCGCACAGGCCAAGCGCGACAACTCAAAGCCGGCCGATGCCTGGAAGAAGGCACACGCCTACGCCTGGGAAATCGCTGCGGACTATTCCAGCCCGGTAGTGCGCTCGGCCAGCTTCATGCTCAGCCACGTGTGGAACCGCATCTATGCGGGCGTGCTGGTGCACCACCTGGACAAGTTCAAGGCCGCCGCGCCGGGGCACGAAGTGGTCTACGTGCCCAGCCACCGCAGCCACATGGACTACCTGCTGCTGTCCTACCTGCTGTACGACCGTGGCATCGTGCCGCCGCACATCGTGGCCGGCATCAACCTGAACCTGCCGGTGGTCGGCACCCTGCTGCGCAAGGGCGGTGCATTCTTCATCCGCCGCTCGATCCGTGGCAACGCGCTGTACTCGGCGGTGCTCAGCGAATACGTCGCGCAGCTGGTGGCCGGCGGCTACTCGCTGGAGTACTTCGTCGAAGGCGGCCGCTCGCGTACCGGCCGGCTGCTGCAGCCCAAGGGCGGCATGATCTCGATGACGCTGCGCGCGTTCCTGCGCCAGCCGCGCAAGCCGGTGCTGTTCCAGCCCATCTACATCGGCTACGAGAAGCTGATGGAAGGCGGCAGCTACCTGGACGAACTGTCCGGCCGGCCGAAGGAGAAGGAATCGATCTGGTCGCTGCTGTGGGGCATCCCCAAGGTGCTCAAGCAGAACTACGGCCAGGTGGTGGTGAACTTCGGCGAGCCGATCGCGCTGAACGACGTGCTGGCCGAGAAGGCGCCGGAGTGGAAGGGCGAGGCGGTGTCCGAGGACGAAAAGCCTGCCTGGCTGTCGACCACGGTGGACACGCTGGCCGAACGCATCCAGGTGCGCATCAATGGCGCCGCCGACGTCAACCCGATCAACCTGCTGGCGCTGGCCCTGCTGTCCACGCCGAAGCACGCGATGGGCGAGGCCGACCTGATCGCGCAGATCGAACTGTGCAAGACCCTGCTGGTCGAGATGCCGTACTCGGACCGGGTGACGGTGACGCCGCACTCGCCGGAGCGGATCATCGCCCACGCCGAGGAGATCAACGTCCTCACCCGCATCAAGCACCCGCTGGGCGATGTGCTCAGCGTCAGCGGCGACACCGCAGTGCTGCTGAGCTACTTCCGCAACAACGTGGTGCACCTGTTCACCGCCTCGTCGTGGGTGGCCTGCTGCTTCCAGAACAACCGCCGCATGAGCCGCACCGGCCTGGTCCAGCTGGGCCGTACGGTGTACCCGTTCCTCCAGGCCGAGCTGTTCCTGCCGTGGAGCGAGGACGAGTTCGCCCAGCGCATCGACCGGACCATCGATGTGTTCGTGCGCGAGGGCCTGCTGCAGAACGTCAACGATGACGACGGCGGCATCCTGGCGCGCAACACCGGGCAGACCGACGAGGTGTTCCGCCTGCGCGCGATCGGCCATTCGCTGCAGCAGGCGTTCGAGCGCTATTACATTGCCATCTCGGTGCTGGTGAAGAACGGCCCCGGCGTGCTCGGCGCTGCCGAGCTGGAAAGCCTGTGCCAGCAGGCCGCGCAGCGGCTGAGCCTGCTCTATGCGCCGGCCGCGCCGGAGTTCTTCGACAAGTCCCTGTTCCGTGGCTTCATCCAGAAGCTGCGCGAACTGCGCCTGGTGTGGCCGGACGAGAACAGCAAGCTGCTGTTCGACGAGCGCCTGGATGCCTGGGCCAAGGATGCCAAGTTCATCCTGGGCCGTGAGCTGCGCCACACCATCGAACGGGTCAGCCCGGAAGCGGCCCGCCCGGACGAGCCTGCGCCGCAGGATTGAAGGCAGCGCCGGGTCCTGCCCGGCGAACGGCATGCCAACCAAGGTTGGCATCTACCGGGGCGAAGCAGTAGGTCCACGCCATGCGTGGATGGGCCACCGCTCAGGCCGGCTCGTCGGGAATCTGCAGGCTTTCCAGCCTGGCGATGCAGTCCTTCAGCTGCAGCTTGCGCCGCTTCAGGCGCTTGGACTCCAGCTCGTCCTCGCCGTTGGCGGCCATGCGGGTGATCTGTTCATCCAGCAGGCGGTGCTCGGCGCGCAGGGCGACGAGGCGCTCGACGATCTCGGCGGGGCTGTAGGTGTCCACAGCCTCCGAGCATACACAGCGATGATGACCGCCGGGAGAGGGGAATCCCGATCCCCGGCCGGGGCGGCTCCGAGCCGTTAGAATGGAACCCATGAGTGCCGTGATTTCCCTTCCCGATCCCCCACCGCGCGCCGCCCGCGATCCGCGCGTGGCCGAGCGCGAGCAGCACAAGCTGGCCAAGCGCCTGCGCCGCCAGGTCGGCGAGGCGATTGCCGACTTCGGCATGATCGAGGCCGGCGACAAGGTCATGGTGTGCCTGTCCGGCGGCAAGGACAGCTACACCCTGCTGGACGTGCTGCTGCAGCTGCAGAAGAAGGCGCCAGTGCCGTTCGAGCTGGTGGCGGTGAACCTGGACCAGAAGCAGCCGGACTTCCCCGAGCACGTGCTGCCGGAATACCTGGCAGGCCTGGGCGTGCCGTACCACATCATCGAGCAGGACACCTATTCGGTGGTCAGCCGGGTCATCCCGGAGGGCAAGACCATGTGTTCGCTGTGCTCGCGCCTGCGTCGTGGCGCGCTGTACAACTACGCCGAGACCCACGGCTTCACCAAGATCGCGCTGGGCCACCACCGCGACGACATGGTGGCCACGTTCTTCATGAACCTGTTCCACCACGCCAAGCTGTCGGGCATGCCGCCGAAGCTGCGCAGCGACGACGGCAGGCACGTGGTGATCCGGCCGCTGGCCTACGTGCGCGAGAGTGACATCGTCGAGTACGCGCAGGCACGCCGGTTCCCGATCATTCCCTGCAACCTGTGCGGCAGCCAGGAGAACCTGCAGCGCCGCCAGGTCGGCCTGATGCTGAAGCAATGGGAAAAGGACCACCCGGGCCGCATCGAGCAGATCGCGCGCGCCATGGGTGAAGTCCGGCCCTCGCAGCTGGCCGACACCACCCTGTTCGACTTCATGGCGCTGGGCCGTCGCGACGACGCGCCGCTGCCCGACGCCCATGCCTGGCTGGCCGGCTCCCCGGCCGACGCCGACGCAGATCCCGAGACGCCCACCGTTTAAGGTCGGGCGCCCTTCCTCTTCGCCATCCGGAATTCCATGTTCTTTCGCAACCTGACGTTCTTCCGTTTCCCGACCACCACCGATTTTTCCGAAGTCGACACCCTGCTGCCGCACGCCCTGCTGAAGCCGGTCGGCGCGCTGGAAATGAATTCGCGCGGCTTCATCTCGCCGTTCGGCCGCGAGGAGAAGGAACTGCTCTCCCACCGCATCGCCGAACACCTGTGGCTGACCGTGGGCGGCGAGGACAAGATCCTGCCGGCGGCGGTGGTCAACGACCTGCTCGAGCGCAAGCTGGAGGAGATCGAGGAGAAGGAAGGCCGCCGCCCGGGTGGCCGCGAGCGCAAGCGGATGAAGGACGACCTGCTGCATGAACTGCTGCCGCGCGCCTTCGTGAAGTCCTCGCGCAATGATGCCTTCATCGACCTGCAGCACGGCTACGTGGCGGTGGATACCTCCAGCCGCAAGACCGGCGAGTACTTCATGTCCGACATCCGCGGCCTGCTCGGCAGCTTCCCGGCGATGCCGCTGAACGCCGAAGTCGCACCGCGTTCGATCCTGACCGGCTGGATCGCCGGCGAGCCGCTGCCGACCGGGCTGAGCCTGGGCGAAGAGTGCGAGATGAAGGATCCGGTGGAAGGCGGCGCCGTGGTCAAGTGCCAGCACCAGGAACTGCGCTGCGACGAGATCGACAAGCACCTGGACGCCGGCAAGCAGGTGACCAAGCTGGCGCTGATCTTCGAGGACAACCTGTCCTTCGTGATCGGCGACGACCTGATCGTGCGCAAGCTGAAGTTCCTCGACGGCGCACTGGACCAGCTGGAGCATGCCGACGAAGACGGCCGCCGCGCCGAGTTCGACGCCCGCTTCGCCCTGCAGAGCGCCGAGATCCGCCGCCTGTTCCTGTTGCTGGAAGAAGCGTTCAAGCTCAGCAAGGCTGACTGAACAGGCACCCTGTGGGCCGCCGGTCATCCGGCGGCCCGAAGCAGCGCTATGCTGGGCGCATGAGCCGTCTGCTGCGCCGCCTGATCAGCCCGACCCCGCCCGCTACCGTGCAGCGCGACACCGTTCGCCTGCGCCTGGAGGATGCCGAGATCGAGGTGCTGCGCGTGCGCGATCCGCGCGCGCGCCGGATCAAGCTGAGCGTGGACGAGCGCGGCGCACGGTTGACGCTGCCGCCGCGGGCCAGCCTGGTGATGGGCGAGCGATTCCTGGAACAGCACCGCGACTGGTTGGCGCTGCAGCTGCGCCAGTACCAGAGCCAGGGCCTGCCCGCCCCGTTGCAGCCGGGCGAGGACGGCGTGCTGCCACTGCGCGGCGACCTGTTGCCGCTGCGCTGGCAGGAAGGCCGCTATGCGCGGCTGGAGATCGACGAACACGGCGCCTGCGTGCAGTGGCCGACCCGTGCCGGCGATGCCACCCTGCGCCGCCTGCTGCGCGAGTTCTACGAAGCACAGACCCGCGCCGATGTCGGCCGCTGGCTGCCGAAGTACCTGCCCACCCTGCCACGTGCACCCAGCCGCCTGCGGCTGAAGGTGATGTCTTCGCAGTGGGGCTCGCTGGCGCCGGACGGCAGCATGGCACTGGACCTGGCACTGGTGCTGGGGCGCCCTGAAGCATTCGAGTATGTGCTGGTGCACGAACTCTGCCACCTGATCCAGCCGAATCATTCGCCCGCGTTCTGGCACGAAGTGGAACAACGTTTCCCCGCGTGGCGCGAGCAGCGCGACTACTTCCAGCTGGAAGGGCGCAGGCTGAAGGCGATGCTTCGCCAGCTGCTGTAGAGCTGAGCCGATGCTCGGCTGACGCGCGTGGCGCGGATATCCAGCCCTCGCGATCGACAGCAGCCGAGCATGGCTCGGCTCTACAAAAGCGCGCGCAGCGCGCGACCCGCTCCTGCTCTCCCTTCTTTCTTCCGTGATGGGCACACAGGAAACTGTCCGTGGCCGGGCGGGGTGGGTTGCGCAGGAGCGTGAGCCGCATGGATGCGGCGACCGAGCTTGCAAGGACGTACTTGCAGCGACCCCTGCGCAATCCACCCCGCCCGGCAGAGCACGGCTTCTGATTTGAACGACCCACCACGAGGGGCTCAGCCGTTGGCCGAAACCCTCACCCCGCCCGCAACGCCGCCGCTGCCGCCCAGCGTGCCGCCACCCGCGGCGCCGTGATGCACACCGCCTGGTCGGTCACCGTCGTCACCGCGCGCTCCAGCAGCTGGATATCGGCCTCGTGCTGGCGTGCCACATGCGGGTCCTCGAAGAAGATCGCGCGCTGGCAGCGCCCCTCCAGCACCCGGTCGGCAATCTGTGCATCGCCGCCCATCGGGCCACTCTGGTAACGCGTCACCCACGGCGTATCGCTGGGCCAACCCCGGCTCCAGGCCAGCTCGTTCAAGCGCTGCCCGGTGGTGCCCGTCGCAACGCGTTGGCCAAACCGGGCCAGCACATCGAAGTGTTCATCGGCGAAGGCCAGCATCGCCGGCTTCATCGCATCATGCGCGATCAGCGCCAGCGTCTGCCCCTGGAAGGCATGCAGGTCGTCGGCACCGGTGTCGGCAGCCAGCCCGGCGTGGATGCGCTCCACCTCGATCCAGTCGCGTGCAGTGGCCACGGTTGAAATGAACGGCTTGCCGTGGATCACGCACTGCCGCTTGAGCGCGGTTGCTTCCGGAAACACCGAGGACGGATCGACCGGGTCGATCAGGTAGATCGCACCGTCCAGTGTCCGCTCCGGCCCCATGCCGACCACTTCGGCCACCAGCTTCATCAGGCCCCCCTCGCGCCCGTAGGGATACCGGTGCAGGCCGCCGTAGCCGGCCAGGAATCCCTGCCGTTCGATCGCATCGTGGGTGCGCCCGACCGCATGCAGTGACGCCCCCAGTTCGCGCAGGCCTGCCTCGCTGGCACGCAGCCAGCGGAACAGCGCCGCGCGCGCATCGTGGTGATGGAGACGGTTGGCGGCCAGGCCGATACGCATCGAGCGCTCCGTAGGACGGGTAGAAGCGGCAGTGTATGTCGGCATTCGCCGATGCGGATGCTTTTCCAATTTTTCTCATTGTCGCGGAAGCCTGCCTCGCTAGCGTGGCTGGCAGCGGTACCGCTGCGCGGCCGTGGTTCCTGCCCGCGAAATGAGGACGTCTACCGTGAATGTCGCCGGCCGCCGCGCCGTCGCCGCCGTCATGGCATCGCTGTTGCTGCCCGGCATCGCCGCTGCATCCGGTTGTACGGGCCCCCTGCAGGTGGCATGGCGCTCCGACCGGCCGCCCCTGTCATACAGCCAGCAGGGCGAGGTTGCGGGACTGGCCGCGGATTACCTGCCGCTGCTGGGCATGCAGGCGGCGCAGCATGCGAAGCCGTTGCCTGCGACGGTACTTACCGAGGGAGCACTGCCGGCCGGCACCCAGGTGCTGCTGGGCTGGCCGCGCGCACAGCTGCCGACAGGCTGGGTGGCCAGCAGGGCCTACCTGGAGGTGCCGCAGGTGATCGTGCGGCGCGAGGGCGCCGCTGCGGTGCTGGGGCTGGAGGGCCTGCGTGGCCGCAGCGTGGCCAGCCCGGACCGGCTGCCGCTGGAGCCATTGCTGGCCGAGCAGGCCCCGGGGGCGCAGCTGCTGGCCCCTGCGCCGCTGGACCACGCGCTGTCACTGCTGCGTGCCGGGCTGGTCGACGCCGTGGTCGCCAATCTCGCTGAACTGGAGGCCGCGCTCCGCGCGGAGCCAGGTGATGCTGTGGTGATCGCGGCACCCGCAGGCTTCGGCGATGCACTGGTACTCGCGGCCGTGCCGGCCTGTGCCGAGGTGGTCGCTGCTTTCGACCAGCGGCTCCTGCAGGAGAGCGATGCACGTCGCGCGTCGAGCCGCAGCGCCTGGCTGCCGGACCGGCCACGCGCGCGGCTCACCGGTTCGGCGCTGCGCTGGCTGGTGCCGGCGTCGCTGATCCTGCTCGCGCTCGTGCTGCTGCATGCCTTCGGCTACTGGCGCGTGCATCGCGAGAGCGTGCGCCGCCGCGTGCTGGAGCAGCGGTTGCACGACGTCACCGCGAACCTGCCGGCGGTGGTCTACCAGGCCCGCCGTTCGGCAACCGGCCACTACAGCCTGGCGCAGATCGCCGGTGACGTGCAGGCGCTGTTCGGGGTAAGCGTGGAGACTGCGCGGATCGACCATCTGCAACTGCTGGCCGCGGTGCATGCCGACGACCGCAGCCGGGTGATGGCGTGCATCGAAGCGGCCGCGCTGGTGCGCGGTCCCATCGACGTTACGTTCCGCACCCGGTCGGCGCAGGGCTGGCGCTGGGTCCGCTCACAGGGACGACCGCTGCAGTGCGATGACAGCAGCGTGGAGTGGAGCGGCTACTGGTTGGATGTCAGTGAAGCACAGGCGCGTGCAGTAGCGCTGGCCGAGGCGCGCCGCGCGGCCGAGCAGGCGGCGCTGGCCAAGAGCCATTTCCTGGCGACCATGAGCCACCAGATCCGCACGCCGATGAGTACCCTGCTGGGCATGCTGGAGCGATTGGCTGCCAGTGACCTGGATGCGGGCCAGCGGCAGGTGCTGACCACCGTGGGTGATGCCGCGCAGATGCTGCGGCAGATCCTGGACGATGTGCTGCACAGCCAGCGCCTGCAGCCAGCGCCACTGCAGCTGCGGCCGACCGATCTTGCGGCGCTGGTGCGCGCGGTGCAGCAGCTGTTGATGCCCGTCGCGGCCAGCCGCGGCCTGCACCTGCACAGCGAGATCGACCCCATGCTGCAGCAGTGGTCGCTGGCCGATGGGCTGCGCCTGCGCCAGGTCCTGTTCAACCTGGCCGGTAATGCACTCAAGTTCACTCTGCAGGGAAGCGTGGTGCTGCAGGCCCATGTGCTGCAGCAGCGCGATGGCGGGCAGCGGTTGCGCCTGCAGGTGACCGATACGGGCGTGGGCATCAGCATGGAGCGGCAACAGGCGGTATTCGCTGCCTACGAGCAGGCCGAGACCTCGACCACGCGCCGCTTTGGTGGCAGTGGGCTGGGCCTGTCGATCTGCCGCGAGCTGGCGGCATCGATGGGGGGCCAGCTGCACCTGCGCAGCGCGCCGGGCAAGGGAACCACCGTATGGCTGAAACTGGTGCTGGCGGCCTGTGCGGCACCGACGGTGGTACCGGTGCTCACGACGGCCGTGCAACGGCCGCTGCCGCCGGCGCGGGCACTGGTTGTTGAAGACCATCCGACCAACCTGCAGTTGCTGGTGCAGCGCCTGCGCGAGCTGGGGCTGCAGGTACACGCCTGCGACGACGGCCAGCAGGCATGGGAGGCCTGGCAGGCGCAGCCCTTTGATCTGGTCATCACCGACTGCCATATGCCGCACATGGACGGCTTCGCGCTGGCACGGGCGATCCGTGGCGATACCTGTGCCATCCGTGCGCAGGTGCCGATCGTCGCGCTGACTGCCAGTGTGCTGGAACGCACGCGCGAGGCCTGCCGTGATGCGGGCATCGACCATTTCCTGGCCAAGCCGGTGGCGCCGTGCGAACTGCGCGCGCTGCTGGAGGAGCTGCTGTTGCCGGACTCAGTGCGCCAGTAGGCGGACGATGCTGGCAGCGGCATCGCGGCCTTCGGCCACGGCGGTCACCACCAGGTCTGCACCGCGTACCGCGTCGCCACCGGCGAACAGGCGTGGATGCGCGGTCTGGAATGGCAGGCGGTCCTTGCCCCCGGCGACGATGCGGCCGTTGGGCTGGCCTTCCACCCCCAGGTCCGCCAGCCACGCCGGCACGCTCGGCGAGAAGCCGAAGGCGATGATCACCACGTCCGCTTCCAGCAGGGATTCACTGCCTTCGATCGGCACGGCGTTCTGGCGGCCATTGGCATCGGGTTCGCCCAGCCGGGTTTCGACCACGGTCACGCCGATCACTTCATCGTCGGCGCCGGCTTCGATCGACAGCGGTTGGCGGTTGAACAGGAAGCGCACGCCCTCTTCGCGCGCATTGGCCACTTCGCGAGCGCTGCCGGGCATGTTGGCTTCGTCGCGCCGGTAGGCGCAGGTGACCTTGGCCGCGCCGAGGCGCACCGCGCTGCGCACGCAGTCCATGCCGGTATCGCCACCACCGAGCACCACCACCCGCTTGCCGTTGAGGTCGGGCAGGGCGATGGTGTCTTCCCAGCCGGCAATCGGCCGGCCCTTCGGGTCATCGCCGCCGACGATGCGGCTGTTCTGCACCAGGAACGGCAGCGCCGGCAGCACGCCCTTCAGGTCCTGGCCGTCGAGGCCACCATCGGTGTAGCGGTAGGCGCCGGTACCGATGAACACCGCATCGTGGGTGTCCAGCAGCTGCTGCACGCTGAGGTCGCGGCCGATCTCCACGCCGAGGCGGAACTGCACGCCCATGCCCTCCAGCACGCCGCGGCGCCGGTGGATCACGTCCTTGTCCAGCTTGAAGCTGGGAATGCCGAACTGCAGCAGGCCGCCGATCTGCTCGTAGCGGTCATAGACCACCGCGGCAATGCCGGCGCGGGCCAGGCGGTCGGCGCAGGCCAGGCCCGCGGGACCGGCCCCGATCACCGCAACGCTGCGGCCGGTCGGCTGCACCGCGCCCAGGTCAGGGCGCCAGCCGCTGGCCAGCGCGGTATCGACGATGTATTTCTCCACCGCACCGATGGTGACCGCACCGAACTCTTCCAGCGTGCAGCTGCCCTCGCACAGGCGATCCTGCGGGCAGACCCGGCCGCACACCTCCGGCAGCGGGTTGGTGCTGTGGCACAGCGTGGCGGCTTCGTGGATGCGGTTCTCCTGCACCAGCTGCAGCCACTGCGGAATGGCGTTGTGCACCGGGCACTTCCAGCTGCAGTACGGGTTGCCGCAGTCCAGGCAGCGGCCCGCCTGGTACTGGGCGTCCTCCTTGCCGAACTTTCCGTACAGCTCGCCCCAGTCGCCGGACGTGCGCAGTTCCACCGGGATGCGCTGCGGCATGGTGCGGGGCAGGTCGAGGAACTGGAAGGCGTGCTTGCGGCTCATGGCGGGCTCTGTGATGTTTTGCGATTGCCGGCCAGCGGCCGGCACTACGTGATCCTGAGTTGCCGGCCAGCGGCCGGCACTACCGCTACGCGGCGCGTCGCAGGGTTTCGGTCAGCGACTCGATGCTGGCGGCCTTGGGTTTGACCAGCCAGAACTTGCCGATGTAATCGCGGAACTCGTCCAGGATCTGTTGTGCCCAGATGCTGCCGGTCAGCTCGCGATGGCGGCCGATCAGGCGGTGCAGGTGCTGGCGGTAGTTCTCGAAGCCTTCGGCGGACACGCGATGGATGTCGATCAGCTCGTGGTTGTAGCGGTCGACGAAATCACGGTCCACGTCCAGTACGTAGGCCAGGCCGCCGGTGAAGCCGGCGCCGAAGTTCAGCCCGACCTTGCCCAGCACCAGCACCACGCCATCGGTCATGTACTCGCAGCAGTGGTCACCGGCACCTTCGACCACGGCCAGCGCGCCGGAATTGCGCACCGCGAAGCGCTCGCCGGCGCGGCCGGCAGCGAACAGCTCACCGCCGGTGGCACCGTACAGGCAGGTGTTGCCGATGATGGCGGTGCTGCGTGCCTCGAAGCGCGCGCCACGCGGCGGCCGCACCACCAGCCGGCCGCCAGCCATGCCCTTGCCGACGTAATCGTTGGCTTCGCCTTCCACTTCCAGGTGCAGGCCACCGACATTGAAGGCGCCGAAGCTCTGCCCGGCGCTGCCACGGAAGCGCAGTTCCAGCGGTGCCTCGGCCATGCCCTGGTTGCCGTGCGCGCGTGCCACCGCACCCGCCAGGCGGGTACCGATGCTGCGGTCGGTGTTGTGGATCAGGAAGCGATGCTCGCCGCCGCGCTTGTGCTGGATCGACGGCGCCAGCAGGCCATCCATCTGCGTGGCCAGGCTGTCCGGCGATTCGTACAGGCGCTGCGCGGCGCAGTGGCTGCCCTCGTAGCGGCTGTCGGCCAGCAGGCGCGACAGGTCCACGCGCACGCCGTCGCGCGGCGCAGATTCGATCTGGCGCAGCAGGTCGGTACGGCCGACGATCTCTTCCAGCGAACGCGCGCCCAGGTAGGACAGCCAGCCGCGCACTTCTTCGGCCAGCAGCCGGAAGAAGTTCTCCACGCGCTCGGGCTGCCCGGTGAAGTGGTTCTCGCGCAGGCGCTCGTCCTGGGTGGCCACGCCGGTGGCACAGTTGTTGAGGTGGCAGATGCGCAGGTACTTGCAGCCCAGCACGATCATCGGCGCGGTGCCGAAGCCGAAGCTGTCGGCGCCCAGCAATGCGGCCTTGACCACGTCCAGCCCGGTCTTCAGGCCGCCATCGGTCTGCAGCAGGGTACGGCCGCGCAGGTCGTTGGCGAGCAGCGCCTGGTGCGCCTCGGCCACGCCCAGCTCCCACGGCACGCCGGCATAGCGGATCGAGCTGACCGGCGAGGCACCGGTGCCGCCATCATGGCCGGAGATGGTGATCAGGTCCGCACCGGCCTTGACCACGCCCGCCGCAATCGTTCCGACGCCGGCATGGCTGACCAGCTTCACCGACACCAGCGCGGTCGGGTTGACCTGCTTGAGGTCGTAGATCAGCTGCGCCAGGTCCTCGATCGAATAGATGTCGTGATGCGGCGGCGGCGAAATCAGGCCGATGCCCGGGCGCGCATAGCGCAGCCGCGCGATCAGTTCGTTGACCTTGTGCCCGGGCAGCTGGCCACCCTCGCCGGGCTTGGCACCCTGCGCGACCTTGATCTGCAGCACCTCGGCATTGACCAGGTACTCGGCGGTCACGCCGAAGCGCCCGGAGGCCACCTGCTTGATCTTGCTCCGCCTGGCGGTGCCATAGCGTGCGGGGTCTTCACCGCCTTCGCCGGAATTGCTGCGGCCCCCCAGGCGATTCATCGCAATCGCCAGCGCTTCATGCGCTTCCGGTGACAGGGCGCCGAGGCTGATCGCCGCGGTATCGAAGCGCGGGAACAGTTCGCTGGCCGGGGCCACTTCATCGAGCGGTGCGGGCGTGGCGGCAGGGACCAGTTCCAGCAGGTCACGCAGTGCCGAGGGCGGGCGCGCATGCACCGCATCGCAGTACTGCTGCCAGGCACGCGGATCGCCGCTGCGCGCCGCGCGCTGCAGGGTGGTGACCACGTCCGGGTTGTACATGTGGTACTCGCCGCCGTGCACGTACTTCAGCAGGCCGCCGACATCCACGTCCTGCTGCGCGTCCCACGCCTGCGCGCACAGCTCGCGCGCGTCGGCATCCAGGCGCGCGAAACCCGCGCCACCGATGCGCGAGGCGGTATCCGGGAAGCACAGATCGACGACCTCCGGTTCCAGGCCGATGATCTCGAACAGCTGCGCGCCGCGGTAGCTGGCCACGGTACAGATGCCCATCTTCGAGATGATCTTCGACAGCCCCTTGTAGACGCCCTTGCGGTAGCGGCGGCCGATCTGCGACTGCTCACCGCCCTTGCTGAGCTTGAGGATGCCGCGACGGCCCAGGTCGAACAGGGTCTGGTAGGCCAGGTACGGATACACCGCCGTGGCGCCGAAGCCGAGCAGGCAGGCCATGTGGTGCGGGTCGCGCGCGGTGCCGGTCTCGACGATGAGATTCACGTCGCAGCGCAGGCCCAGCCGCGAGAGGTGGTGGTGGATGGCGCTGGTGGCCAGCAGCGCATGCACCATCGGCCGCCCGGCCACCGGGTAGCGGTCGGACAGCAGCAGCATCACCATGCCGTCGCGCGCGGCCTGTTCGGCCTCGGCGCAGATGCGCTCGATGCCGGCACGCAGACCCTCGTCTTCGCTGTAGGACAGGTCGAGCAGGCGGTTGGCCTGCACGTACTGCTCCATCTTCAGCAGCTGGCGCAGCTTGCGCTGGCTGAGCACCGGCGAATTGAGGATGACGTGGTTCACCGTCTCCGGACCGGCATGGAAGATGTTGGTCTCCTTGCCGAGCTGGGTGGACAGGGACATCGCGCAGTCTTCGCGCAGCGGATCGATCGGCGGGTTGGTGACCTGCGCGAAGGCCTGGCGGAAATAGTCGTACAGCGGGCGGCTGCGCTGGCTAAGCACCGCCATCGGCGTGTCGTCGCCCATCGAGCCGGTGGCTTCCTGCTCGGTCTCGGCCAGCGGCCGCAGCACCTGCTCCACTTCCTCGCTGCTGAGCTGGTACAGCTTGTGGTAGCTGCGCAGGGTGGCTTCGTCGAACGGCTCTTCCACCAGCGACGGGTCGATCAGTTCGGTCTGCAGGTAGGTCACGCCCTGCTGCAGCCACTGCTTGTAGGGCGCGCGGCCGCGGTTGATGCGGTCGACCGCATCGGAGTCGAGCAGGTCGCCGCGCTTGAGGTCGATCGCGATCATTTCGCCGGGGCCGAGCTTGCCCTTGCGCACCACCCGCTCGGTGGGCACTTCCCACACGCCCGCTTCAGAGGCAACCAGGAAGTGGCGGTCGGCGGTCAGCATCCAGCGTGCCGGGCGCAGGCCGTTGCGGTCGAGGGTGCAGACGGCGTAGCGGCTGTCGCAGGCAACGATGCCGGCCGGGCCATCCCACGGCTCGCTGTTCAGGCCGTGGAACTCGTAGAACGCGGCCAGGTCCGGGTCCTTGAACTCCAGCGACTGGGTGGCCGGCGGCACCAGGATGCGCAGCGCCTGGATCAGCTCCATGCCACCGGCGACCATCAGTTCCAGCATGTTGTCCAGGCTCTGCGAGTCCGAGCCGTGCATGGAGATCACCGGGTCGAATTCGGCGATGTCGAAGCGCGGCGTCTTCCACACCTTGCTGCGCGCCTGGGCCCAGCGGCGGTTGCCTTCGATGGTGTTGATCTCGCCATTGTGGGCGAGCATCCGGAACGGGTGGGCAAGCGGCCAGCGCGGCAGCGTGTTGGTCGAGAAGCGCTGGTGGAACACGATCGCGCTGGAGGCCAGTTCGCGCCGCTGCAGGTCGGGATAGAAGCGGCTGAGCTTGTCCGGCAGCACCATGCCCTTGTAGCTGATCGCATCGGGGGTGAGGGTGGTGACGTAGAAATCAGCGTGATCGCGCAGCTGCTGTTCGCTGCGGCGACGGGCCAGGAACAGCGCCAGCGCGAAGCCGGCATCGTCCTGGCCGACACCGGCATCGACGAACACCTGTTCGATGCGCGGCAGGGTATCGCGCGCCAGCTGGCCGCAGACGCTGTCATCGGTGGGTACCTCGCGCCAGCCGGCGACCTTGCAGCCGACCGCTTCCACCTGCGCCTGCAGCTGGGTACGGCAGGCGTCGGCGGCCTCGCTGTCGTGCGGCAGGAACACCAGGCCGGCAGCGAAGCGCGCGGCGGTGGTGATGCCGGCTTCGCTGGCCAGCAGTTTCAGGAATGCATCGGGGCGGCGCAGCAGCAGGCCACAGCCATCGCCGGTCAGGCCATCGGCGGCGACGCCGCCACGGTGGGTCATGCGCGAAAGCGCGGCGATGGCGGTATCAACCAACAGGCGCGAAGGTTGATCGTCGAGCTGGGCGACCATGCCAAATCCACAGGCATCGCGCTCGGAGCGCGGGTCGTAAAGCCCTTGGCGGTTGCGGGGGGCCATCTCTACCTCGATGCGTATAGGGTTGGCGGCGACACTCGTCCCCGCTCATTCCCTGGAGCGCATCGTGAGGCCACCGGATGCCTCGACTAGATCACAGGTTGCTGCAGCGCCGCAATACACGGTTGCAGGTGCAACAGAACGCGCCGGCAACCCGTGCCGGCGCGGGGTCGGCCTCAGCCGCAGCGCACGCCGCTGACCAGGCCCTTGTCGTCCACTTCGATGTTCAGGCGGTCGCCGAGGAATTCCATCGTGGCCACGTCGTTGGGCTTCATGACGCGCAGCTGGTGGGCACCGGCATCTTCCTGCGCCTGCTTGCCCAGCGCGTCGGCGTAGGCCTGGCCGACCAGGCTCTGCACCTGGCTGGCATCGCAGGTGCCGACCGGCGGTGCCTCGGTGGCCTTGCCGGCTTCGTCGGCCGGTGCCTTGGCGGCTTCGGCAGCCTGCTGGGCATGGGCCGTGGCCGAATCCTGTTCATCCAGCGCCGGTGCCTGGCAGGCGGTCAGGGCCAGCGCGGCCGGCAGCAGCAGGGCGGAGAGCGAACGGGCGCGAATCGGGAACGACATCATGACTCCGGAAGGGATTGTGAAAGCCCGAGCATAGCGGCGAACCGATCCTCACGTGTTTGTCTTGTGTTATCGACAGGATCGCGGCAGCGCGGCAGCGACACTGCACGCATGCCGACACCCTCTACCCCCGAACGACAGGCCGCGCGCGCTGCGGGCCTGCGCTATGTCGATGACACCCAGCCGGGCATCAGCCGGCGCCGCGCCGGCAAGGGCTTCAGCTACCGCGATGCCGATGGCCATGCGGTGCGCGATGCCGCCACCCTGCAGCGCATCCGCGCGCTGGCGATTCCACCGGCCTATACCGCCGTATGGATCTGCGCCCACGCCAATGGCCATCTGCAGGCCACCGGCCGCGATGCCCGCGGGCGCAAGCAGTACCGCTACCACGCCGATTGGGCCGCAGTGCGCGACGCCGGCAAGTTCGACCGGGTGATCGCCTTTGGTGAAGCACTGCCCGCGCTGCGGCGCCGGCTCAGCCGCGATCTCAAGCACAGCGGCTTCCCCCGCGAAAAGGTGCTGGCGGTCGTGGTCGCGCTGCTGGCCGACACCCTGGTGCGGGTAGGCAATGAGTCCTATGCCAAGGAAAACAGATCCTTTGGCCTCACCACGCTGCGCAACCGGCACCTCGACCTGCTGCGCGGCGGGCGCGTACGGATGCGCTTCCGCGGCAAATCCGGGCAGCTGCACGAAGTGACGGTAGGTGACCGCCGGCTGGGCACGCTGGTGCGCGGCGTGCAGCAGTTGCCGGGCCAGGCGTTGTTCCAGTATCGCGACGACGACGGTGCCATCCAGCCGGTCGACTCCGGTGCGGTCAACGATTACCTGCGCGAGGTGATGGGCGAGGAATTCACCGCCAAGGATTTCCGCACCTGGGGCGGCACCCTGGCCGCGGTGCAAGCGTTCGCGGCCACCGAGTTGCCCGAACCGGCCAGCCAGCGTGCGCTGGCCAAGGTACAGCGTGAGGTGGTGTGCAAGGTGGCGACCCAGTTGGGCAATACGCCTGCGGTGTGCCGCAAGGCCTACATCGACCCCTGCGTGTTCGCCGGCTGGGAGCGCGGCGAACTGGCGGAACTGGCCGGCCTGCGTGGGCCGCGCCAGTGGGAACAGGCCACCCTGCGCGTGCTGCGCAGGGCGCGCCGGCTCAGCCGCAGGCGTCAGCCGCAATAGATCGCGGTGATGTTGTTGGTGCGGCCCTTCTCGATGGTCAGGCGGTCACCGCCTTCGTGTGCCGGCGGCACGCGCGGGCCGTCATGGCGCAGCACCTGCACGTGCAGGCTGTCGCTGTCCACGCGCGCGCGCTCGACGGTTGCGGCGGAGGCGGCCAGGCCGAGCGCACCACGCACCCTGTCGCTGTGGCACTGGCCGGAAATCACGCCGTCGATCGGCTGCACCTGGGCCACCGGCGTGCTGCTGCAGGCGGCGAGGGCGAGACAGACGGCGGCGGTGGCGATGGCATGCTTCATGGAAGGGTTCCTTGGTGTGGTTGCGTGCAGCGTGCGACGGCGCACGTGGTGGCGGAATGAACACCGTGCACATCGTGGACACGGTGCGCTCACCCCCGCCAACAGCCTGGGTGGAGACACTGCAGTCGCGGCGGATGCCGCCCCCGGTACTGCGGCGCATGCGCCCGGTAGTGCCGGCCGCTGGCCGCCGATCCCATTCCCCCCCGAGGAGACCTGCATGGCCACCACCCGAAAGACCCCCGCCCGCCGCAAAGCCTCACCCAAGGTGCGCAAAGGCAGCACCGCGACCCAGACCGCTGCCGACCCCGCTCGCCCGCGGGTGGTGAAGACCGCAACCCGCAAGGCGGCGGCTGGTGATCCCCGCGCCGCCCGCGTTGCCGCCCGGCAGCGGCGCCTGCAGGACCAGGAAAAGGCCAAGGACGCCCGCGCGGCCAAGAAGGCCACGAAAAAGACCGCGACCCAGGCCGGCGCACGCCGCCAGCCGGAGGACATGCCGGCCCAGCAGCTGGCAAAGCCGGGGCACGAGCAGGAACTGGAGCTGGCACCGCGCTTCCTCGCGCCGGACTACACCGGCAGCGGCAAGCTGCAGGGCATGCGCGCGATCGTCACTGGCGGTGATTCCGGCATCGGCCGTGCTGTGGCCGTGCTGTTCGCACGCGAAGGCGCCGATGTGGCGGTCCTGCACCTGGACGAGGCCGAAGATGCCGACATCACCCGCCAGCACGTGGAGCGCGAAGGTGGCCGCTGTGTGGTGATCGCCGGTGACGTGCGCGACCCGCGCTTCTGCAACAAGGCGGTCAAGCAGGTGGCCAAGGCCTTCGGTGGCATCGACATCCTGGTCAACAACGCCGCGTTCCAGCTGCACTGCGAGCGGCTGGAGGATCTGGAAGACGCGCACCTGCAGGAGACGCTGCAGACCAACATCGGCGGCTACATCCAGATGGCGCGTGCGGTACTGCCGCATCTGGGCGAGGGCGCCAGCATCATCAACACCGGCTCGGAAACCGGACTCTTCGGCAGCAAGGCGCTGATCGACTACTCGGCCACCAAGGGCGCGATCCATGCGTTCACCAAGGCCCTGGCCAGCCAGCTGCTGCCGCGCGGCATCCGGGTCAACTGCGTGGCGCCGGGGCCGGTATGGACGCCGCTGAACCCGGCCGACAAGCAGGCCGGGGATGTCGCCGAGTTCGGGAAGGACAGCGACATGGGCCGGCCTGCACAGCCTGAAGAGCTGTCACCGGCGTATGTGTTCCTGGCCTCGCCGGTCTGTGCAAGCTACATCAGCGGGGCGATCCTGCCGGTGATGGGTGGACCGCGCGGCTGAGTCGTGTCGGTTCCCGCCTGGATCCGGCGGCAGCGAAGGTGTGCGGCCTGTCAAAGGCCCCACACCGTGCGATTGGGGTAGGCTGATCCTGTACCGACCATGTTCAAGGACCGACCATGCCCGAAATGGATATCAATGCCGCAGCCAACGAGGTCGTCGCCCTGCTGCGGCGGAACGATGCGCGTGCTGCCGCCACCCGCCTCCAGGCCCTGCACGACGGCCAGAGCGCAGTGGTGCAGGAATCGCTGGATCGCTATATCTCGGCGCGTGCGGCCGCCGAGCTTGAGGGCTTGCGCCGGAACGGGGGCGTGGCCGCAGCGGATGCAGCTACGGTGAATCCGATGCTGGATCGCTTGGGCGAGGCGACGCGCCCGCCGCGGATGCTCGATGCTGCCGAGACAGCGGGATTGAGCCAGGCCCAGCAGTACGACGTTTATGGCAGCATCGTGGCCCAGCGCGGCAACATCGCAGCGAACGATGCAATGGCAACCCAGGACCGCGTGGTGCTGGGGTTGCGCGATGAGAACCGCACGACCGAGGCGCGCGGACGTGGGGTCTACGATGACCGCATCGTGGTGCTGTGGAAGGATGCGCAGGGCCGCGGCCATGTGCGCGAGTTCAACCAGGCCACGACCGAGCCGACCGCCCAGTACGACGGCCATGCCAAGACCGCGCCGCGCAGCCCGGGCTTTGGCAATGTGGCGCCGCGTGCCAAGACCGAGGGTGAGGACGTCAACGGCGACCGGGTCAAGGATCTGGGGCGCCTGGGCGAGGGCACCATCGAGATGCGCGCGACCACCCATCCGCGCAATGGCCATCCCGATGAGTTCGCGCTGCGTCCTTCGCAGGACGCGATCACTGCGGGCGCCGGACGGGTGGAGCGCGACAGCAATGGCGATGGCTGGTTCGATGCGCGTGATACCCAGGGCGTGCAGGACCTCAACGACACCTTCAAGATCCATCGTGGCAGCCGTTCCAACACCGATTCGGCCGGTTGCCAGACCATCGGTGGCGGCGAGTATGACGACTTCGTGTCGACGGTGCGCGGCACGCCTGGGCAGAACCGCTGGCAGTACGTGCTGACCTCGGTTGCACCCGGCCAGACGCGCGAATTTGGGCAGGACGTGCCGCTCGCGGCCAACGATGACCCCCGTCAGCCGCAGCATCGCGATCATGCCCTGCAGCAGCAGATCAGTACGCGCCTGCAGGCCCTGGGCGGACGCTACGCCGAGCATGCCGAGGACTACAGCCTGGTGATGCTGCGCGAAGCGAAGGCCGCGGGCATCACCCGGGTCGATCAGATCGTGGCCAGCAATCCCAGCGCCGGCCGTGCGGCTGGCGAGACACTGTTCCTGGTGCAGGGCAGCCCGGGCGATCCTGCGGCGCTGCGCGCAGGGGTCAATGCGGCCGAGGTGCGCGAGACCGCGGTGGAATCCAGCCTGCGCCAGCTGCAGCAGCAATCGCGCGAACAGGCTGCACCTGCGCCCGCGCCGGCACAGCAGCAGGACGCGCCGGTGATGGGAGGGCGTTGATCGATGATCCGATCGCAGCTGACGCCGAGCGTTCCATTGATGCTGCTGCTGGCCTGCAGTGCCTGCGCGCCCGCTGGAGAGCGCGTCGCGCCGGTGGCGCCCACTGCCAGCTCGGCCGCGAAACCGGAGGCCCTGCCTGCGCAGACCCTTCCCACGGACCGCGGACTGCCCGCATTGCCGAAGGCTTCCGGCAGCGGCCATCCCGGCGGCCGCTACGCTACGCTGCCCGAACCTGCCAGGCAGGTGCTGGCGCAGTTGAAGTGCAACGTGGAGAGCGCCAGCAAGGTGGAGGTGCTCTCCATTCCCGCGCAAGATGGCCAGCAGGATTTGATGGTTACTGATCGCAGCGGGCCGCGTTTCCGCTATTGGATGCGGTCGTTCTCCGGCAGTGGCGGTACCACCGGCTATCTGGTGCAGCTGCAGGGCTGCCCGGCAACCACCACGGGCATGCGCGCCTACATCGCACAGGGAGCCGCACCGCTGCAGGATGTCACCGCATCCATCCTGGCGCAGGCCGGATTGCCCGATGCGGCGACCATGACGGCCTACCAGGACAAGGGCGCGGGCGATCTGTTCGCCTTCATCGGCGTGCTGGACAAAGTGCCAGTACTGCGCTGGGTGGCCGAAGCCGACCCCGAACAGCCACTGGCCGCCGATGCACGCAGCTTCGACCATGGCAATGCCATCCACGGCGGTTTCCTGCACTGGAACCAGGATCACTTCGAAGTGGCCAGGGCCGTTCCCGCCGCGCTATGGCCCTGCGATGACAGCCCCTTGCGGCCGTGCAAGGCCGACCCGTTCGTGACGGGGCGTTGAGGCATCGCGCACATAGAAGTCGGCAATGCGCGGAATGAACTGCTGCGGATTGGCACCGACAAGATTGGTCAGCACCACGACCGCCACGCCGCGCTCGGGATAGACCACGAAGGCCGAGCGCGCACCGCCGATACCGGCCACCTGAAGGTCGGGCGATGCGCGCAGTACCGCCCAGCCACCCGCCCACGGGCCGGCGCGGCCATCAGCGAGGCGCTCTGCGCTCCACATCCGCTGCCGGGCCGGGTCCTGAAGCAAACGGCCTTCGGTCAGCGCGACCAGCCAGCGCGCGGTGTCGTCGGCGGTGGTGAGGATGCCGCCACCGGCCCAGAGCGAAGGCGGTATGTCGTAGAACCAGTGCGACAGGCGGGACGGTGCATCCACAGCATCGGTGGCACGCGGGGCCAGGCTGTACATCGTCGCCGCATCCGGAATCAGGTCGTAGCTGTCGCCGAAGGTGGTGCGGGCCATGCGCGCGCTGCTGAACTGGCGTGTGGCCAGGAAACGTTCGTAGGACATACCGGATTGCTGCGCGATGATCCGTGCCAGCAGGACATAGTTGGTCTGGTTGTAGGCGAAGCGCTGCCCGGGCGCCGCTTCCAGCGGCCGCGCTGTCACCGCCGTCCACGCCTGTGCTTCGGAGCCACCGCCCAGCAGTCCGTTCGCATCAAGGATGTCCGGAAGGCCTGAGGCATGCGCCAGCAACTGGTGTACGCGCACGTCTCTCCACGCTGGCGGAAGATCATCCAGGTAACGCGAGGCCGGCGCGTCCAGATCCAGTCGTCCCTCCTGCGCCAGCTGCGCAGCCGCCACGCCGGTGAATGCCTTGGTGGCCGAGTTGAGCGGGAAGCGGGTGTCGCGCGAGGCACGCACACCGTTCTCGACATTGGCCAGACCGTAGGCCTCGGACAGCACGATCTGCCCGTCCTTGACCACCGCGACCTGCAATCCGGGAATGCGCTGCTCCAGCATGATCTGGCGGATCAGGCGGCGGGTCTGGTCGTTGGCGTGGTCCTGGCTGGCAGCAACGGCGGCGAAGGGCAGTGCACTGATGAGCATGAGCAGGGCACGGAGCATTGGGCGGGACATGTGGAATTCCAGCGGGGCGTTGCGGATCGGATGCAGCGGGCGGGTCAAAGGTTTAGGCGCTCGGTGGTGCCTACCGTTCGTCGGCCCATGACTTCCGGGGGGTTGACTACAGTTGTCGTCACGCAGACAGTGGCGACACGTGTAGTCAAGGGAGTGGTGTCATGCGTGGCAAGACGATCGGGGACCAGGAGCTGGCCCTGCTGCAGTACATCGATGAACATGCGCCGGCCACGGTCGGCGAGGTCGCCAGTGGCTACGGGGAGGCCCGTGGGCTGGCCCGCTCCACCGTGCTGACGATGATGGAGCGACTGCGGGCGAAGGGGTATCTTCAGCGCCAGCAGCAGGACGGTGTCTACCGCTACCAGGCCACGCGTGGCCCGCAGAGCGTGCTGCAGGGCGCGGTGGCGCAGTTCGTCGACAACACCCTGCAGGGCTCGGTGTCGCCGTTCGTGGCCTACCTGTCGCAGCGCCAGCAGGTCAGCGACAACGAGTTGGCCGAACTGGAAGCGCTGGTTGCCCAACTCCAATCGCGCCGCCACGAGGGCTGAGCCATGGACACCTCGATGCTGATCCCGATGTTGGAACGGCTGGGCTGGACCAGCCTGCAGACCGTGCTGCTGGTGGCCCTGGTGTATGGCGTATGCCGCGCGCTGCCGTCGCTGTCGGCGGCAACCCGCTGCCGCCTGTGGTGGCTGGTCTCGCTGCAGGCTGTGCTCGGCCTGTTCTGGAGCCAGCCGTTGCAGCTGGCCTGGTTGCCGGCGCCGCAGGCGGTGGCGATGAGCGCGACCGATGTGGCCGCCGACATGGTCTACCCGCTGGCCCCGGAGGCCTCGGCACAGCTGTTGGCCGCAATGCCGATGCCCGCCGCGGACGTGCCGGCGGTGGCATGGTGGGCCGTCGCACTGGCCACGCTGTGGATGTCCGGCGTGCTGCTGATGGCCCTGCGTACCTTCGGTGAGTGGCGTCGCTGCCGCGCGCTGCTGGCAGCGGCCTATCCCTGCGAGGACGAGGCGCTGGTGCAGGCCCTGCAGCTGGCCTCCGATGCGCACGGCGTGCGTCCTGCGCCGCGGTTGTGGATGAGCACGCAGGTGGACGCACCGCAGCTGGTCGGGCCGTTCCGCCCGGTGCTGCTGCTGCCGGCGGGCGACAACGCCCTGCAGGGCGACGCGCTGGACCTGGCCCTGACCCACGAACTGCAGCACCTGCAGCGGCGTGACCTGCAATGGGGCCTGCTGCCTGCACTGGCCCAGCACCTGTTCTTCTTCCACCCGCTGCTGCGCCTGTCGGTGCGTGAATATGCACAGGCGCGCGAGGAAGCGGTGGATGCAGCGGTGGTTGGCCAGCACGGTGCCAGCCGCCAGGCCTATGGCCGTCTGCTGCTGCAGCTGGGCGTGGCACCGCAGCCGCATCTGGGCGTGGCCAGTGCCGCACCGGATACCACCAGCCTCAAGCGCCGCCTGCTCTCGCTGCAGTCGCGCCGGTCCTGCCCGCGCATCCTGGCGATGGCGTTGACTGCGGTGGTGCTGGTGGTGGGCGTGGCGCCGATGCGGCTGGTCGCAGCGCCGGTGCCGCCGGCACCGCCCGCGCCTCCTGCGGCGCCGAAGGTCGTGCCGCCGCCGCCGCCGAAGGCTCCGAAAGCGCCGCCCGCACCGCCTTCGTCCGCGCGCGTTCCGGCCGTGCCGGTGGCGCCCGCGCCGCCCGCCGAGCCGGCTGATGTCGAGGCGTTGTCAGGTCCGGACGATGCGGATGTGGCGGTCGACGTGGATGCGGATGTCGATGTCGATACCGGCATGCACAGTGAACACACGACCTCCCGCACCACTTCCATCACCACCTACGGCCGCCTGGACCTGGGCAAATCGCCGCCGGAGGCCTTCGTGCTGGTAGATGGCGATTCGACCTTCGCCAACGGCGGCATGGACGACGTGACGGTGGCCCGCAGACAGCTCGGCAAGGGCCCGGCGCTGTGGTTCCGCAAGGGCGACAAGCGCTACGTGGTGCGAGACCCGATGATGATCCAGAGCCTGCAGCGTGCCTACAGCGGCGCGGCGGATCTGGGCCGCCAGCAGAGCGAACTGGGCCGCCAACAGAGTGCGCTGGGTCGCCAGCAGGGCGAACTCGGCAGGCAGATGGGCGAGATGGGCCGCCTGCAGGGCGAGGAGGCGCGCCGCATGGCACTGGCCGCTGCCGAGGCTGCGCGCAGCGCGGTGGCCGCGCATGACATCAACCGCGAAGCGGCGGCAGAAGCGGCGAAGGCGGCGCGGGGCGCGACCAACGATGCGGCCATTGCACGTGAGGCTGCACGTGAGGCTGCTGCAGAGGCACGTCGTGCGATGCAGGAAGTGGACAACGAAACCGCGCGGGCCACCCACACCCGCGGCATGCAGCGCCTGGCCAGCCAGCAGTCTGAACTGGCCAGCCGCCAGGCTGCGTTGGGTGAGCGTCAGGCACGCGTGCATGAGCAGGCGTCGCGGCAGGCGCAGCAGGTGATCGCGCGCGCACTGGCCAGCGGCAAGGCCGAGCGACTCTGACTGATAGTGCCGGCCGCTGGCCGGCAATGTGGGGTGCCGGCCAGTGGCCGGCACCCACTGGGTTGATCAACCGCAGCTGGCGCGCTCGATCCGGTTCTGACCGTCCACCTGCACCGTCACGCGGTCCTGGCGGAAGTCCATGGTTACCGCCATGCCCGGCTTGACCACGCGCGCGTTGCGGGCACCGCTATCGGCGACCAGTTTCTTGATGGTGGCCTCGTCGGCGGTCTTGCCGGTGAAGGCTTCCAGCGCTTCCGGCCTGCATTCGTGGGCGGCATCGGCCACCGGTGCCGGTGCGGCATCGTGGGTGGTGCTGCTGCCGGCGTGGCTGCAGGCGGCCAGCGGCAGGATGGCGAGCAGGGCAAGCGGATTGAGGCGCATCGTCGGGCTCCAGGCGTGGATGGTGGCGGCAGTGTCACCGCTGCCACCGTCAGGGCATGTCAACGCGGCCCTTGGCCATTACTGCCCGACCAGCGCCAGTGTTTCGCGCTCGCGCTGCTCCTCGCGCACCAGTCGCTGCAGCAGCAGGGCCAGGGTGACCACGTCCTGATGGTTGTGGTCGGCCACCCGACGCAGGTTCACCGCATCGCCGCCGCGCAGGAAACGCAGCCATGCGCCCGGGGCTTCGGAGCCAGGCAGGTCATCCTCGCGCACCACGCGCAGCAGCTGGCGCTCAATGGTGGACAGCTTGCAGTTCTCCCACGTGCCGCGATAGCGGCGGCGGGTCGGGTAGAGCAGGTCGACGTGATCCAGCGCGCTGATCGGGCAACGCTGGCGGGCCAGCCGGTAGCGCGTCTTCAGCAGCGGCGCATCGTAGCTGCGCCCGTTGTAGCTGCAGAACACGGTGGACGGCTGCAGCCAGCGCGCGAAGGTGGCCAGCATCGCGTCCTCGGCGGCCATCGTCGACATCAGCAACTGGCGGATGCGCAGGCCTTCGCCACGCTGCGGGCACACATGCCAGTCGGCGGCGCCGATCATGAAGGCGCGGGTGCCAGTGCCGCCGGCCAGGCCGGTGGTCTCGGTATCGAAGAACAGCAGGTCGCGCGCGGCGACGTGCTCGTGCTCGCGCCTGGCGAAAGCCAGGGAAAGCGGTTCCGCGGGAATCGATTGCGGCTGCAGCGACTCGATCAGGAACAGTCCCGGCGCGATTTCCTCGCCGGGGAGCTGGCGATCCTGGGCACTGGCGCGTGCCGGTGCGGCTCCACCACGCGAGCGCAGGCCGAGCAGGCGGTGCAGGCTGCCCACTTCCGGTCGACGCAACGGTGCGGCGGCCGTCACAGGCGCGGCAGCGCCGGTCGGCTTGTGGCGGATTTCCTGTTCGACCCAGGCGAACACCGAGCGCTCCGCCGGTGGCTGCCGTGCATCGTTGGCGGCTACCGGGGCCGGCGCCGGGGGGGGCGGTTCGGGTGCCACCGGCGTGACTGCTTTCGGGTCGCCGGCCTGCTTCCGCAGCAGGCGCAGCTTGTCCAGGCTCAGGCTCACGGTGCCAGCAGCTCCATCGGCTCGCGCGTGGTCACCACCAGGTCGCGCACGTGCTGGCAGGCTTCTGCGTCGAACAGGTCGAGCACGCGCAGCGCCAGCGCGCGCGGCGAGGTTTCATCTTCCTCCTGTGCAGCCAGCACCGGGCCGACACAGGCCGGGCAACCGGCCTTGCAGTCGCAACGCTGCACCAGTTCGCGCGCGCGCTGCACCAGCTCGGCCTGGCGCTGCCACAGCGGCTCGCTCAGGCCAACGCCGCCAGGAAAGTTGTCGTACAGATAAACGGTCGGCACGAACTCCTGCAGCAGCTCCACCGCGCCAGGGTCGCCTTCGCTGCCGCGCAGCTGGCCACGGCCGCTCTGGTCGGCGATCGCGAACCAGGCACCATCGCCGTTGCCGACTGACTTCTGCAGATCGCGCGCATCGGCCATCACCGCCACGGTGGCGACGATGTGCAGGGCATACGCGGCGCCAAGGAAGCCATCCAGCGCATCCTGCTTGCTGGCGAACGCGCGCAGCAGCAGCGCCTGCGGCAGCTGCCACCACACCGCAGTGGTGTGCAGTTCCTGGTCGGGCAGGTTAACCGGCCCATAGCCGATGTTCTCGTGGGTGTAATAGCGGATCTTCTTGTAGCCGGCCACGCGACGCACCACGTGCACTTCGCCATGGTGCGAATCGCCACGGCCGGCCACGCCACCGTCGAAACGGTCCAGCACCTTGAGCTTGGTGAAGTCGATGCTGTCGGTGTAGTAATCCACATGCGTGCGGGTGACATAGGCCTTGCGGCCGTCCCAGTCCAGCGTCTCCACCTGGTAGGGCGTGGACTGCACCATGTGGATGGCGCCTTCGTACAGGGTAAGTGCGGCGGCGGAATAATCGACCTCGGCGATGATCTGCTGGCGGCCGTCGCTGCGGTCGACCACCACGAAGTTGCCGTCGGCCACCGCGCGCAGGCTCACCGCGTTGGCCGGATAGCTGTCGGCGATCCATTCCCAGCGCTCGCCTTCGCGGTGGATGACTTCGGTTTCGGCCAGCGCTTCCAGGAACACTTCCGGATCGATCGGGCCGAAGCCATCGCCAACCCGGAACGGCAGTTCGAAGGCTGCGCAGCGGATGTGGTCGAACAGGATCAGCGGCTGGTCAGGTGCAATGCGTGCATGTTCGGGCGAGGCCTCGGCGAAGAAGTCCGGATGCCGCACCACGTACTGGTCCAGCGGCTGCGAGCTGGCCACCATCACCCCCAGCGCCGGCTGCTGGCGGCGACCGGCGCGGCCGAAGCGCTGCCAGGTGGCGGCCACGCTGCCGGGATAGCCGTTGAGAATGACCACGTCCAGGCTGCCGATATCCACGCCCAGTTCCAGCGCCGACGTGCTGACGATGCCGTCGATGTTGCCGGCGCGCATCGCACGCTCGGTCTCGCGGCGCTCGGTGGGCAGGTAGCCGCCACGGTAGGCGCGGATGCGCGGCGGCTTGCGCGGGTCGTGGTCGAAGATGTCCTTCAGGTACTTGGTCAGCACTTCGACCATCAACCGGGTCTGCGCGAACACCAGGGTCTTCAGCCCGGACTTGATCGCGATGCGCGCGATGCGGTTGCTCTGCGAGCGTGCCGAGGCGCGCAGGCCCAGGTCCGGATTGATCACCGGCGGGTTCCACAGCAGTACCTGTTTCGGTCCGCTGGGCGCACCGGATTCGGTGATCGCGGTGACCGGTGCCTCGATCAACGCCTCGGCATGCGCCTGCGGATTGCCGATGGTGGCCGAGCACAGGATGAACTGCGGTTGCACGCCGTAGAACGCGCAGATGCGCTTGAGCCGGCGCAGCACGTTGGTGACGTGGCTGCCGAACACGCCGCGGTAGGTGTGTACTTCGTCGATGACGATGTAGCGCAGGTTCTCGAAGAACTGCGCCCACTTGGTGTGATGCGGCAGGATCGCCTGGTGCAGCATGTCCGGGTTGGACACCACGATGTCGCCATGCAGGCGGATCGCCTGGCGCGCATCACCCGGGGTATCGCCATCGAAGGTGAAGGCCTTGACGCCCAGATCGCCGGCACGGTTGAGTTCCAGCAGCTCGGCCACCTGGTCCTGTGCCAGCGCCTTGGTCGGGAACAGGTACAGCGCCTTGGCCTTGTCCTGCATCGCCGCGCTGACCACGGGCAGGGTGTAGCACAGCGACTTGCCGCTGGCGGTGGGGGTGACGATGGCCACGTGCTCACCACGCTGGCTGGCCTCCCAGGCCTCGGCCTGGTGGCTGTAGAGCTGCTCGATGCCGCGTGCCTTCAGGGCCGCGGCCAGGGCCGGCGGTACCGCATCGGGAATGGGGGCATAGCGGCCCTCGCGGCCGGGAATGGCAAAGCTGCCGGTGATGCGGTCCTGGTAGCGGCGCTGCAGGCGCGCGCTGAGCAGGGCGCCGTCACGGGCGGGCAGGCCATCGCGGGTGGCGAGCTTCTGCTCGGCATCGGCGGTGCGCTTGGCGAGTTCGTAAGCCATGGAAAGTGGAGCCGGGACGGATTGCGAGGGGTCACATGGCACCACATCCACGTCTCAGGATGTGAGACATCGCACACGGAGGGCGTGAACCGTTCAGTGCTCGCGTCCCGTGGCGCCGCCGCATCTCCCCTGGCTGAACAGCTGCCAGTGCAGCAACGAAATCTGAAGCCGGCATCCGTATCCTTGGGCGCTGGACGCAACCAACAGGGCGGATGGCTGTGGCACGACGTGGAACGCAGGGAGCACTCCTGGCCGGCATGCTGCTGGCCGGCATCGCGCAGGCGCAGCAGGCCGCGCCGGTGTCGGTGCCCGATCCTGCACCCGTTCCCCCTGCTGATGCCCCGGCAGCAGCCACCGCGCCGATCTCCACCGCCCTGCCGCAGGACAACGTCACCACCCTCGGCGAGGTGCGTGCACTCAAGCCCGACGACGAGCCGCTGGACCTGTACCGCTTCAAGAACCCGGTGAAGTTCGGCGACAACCGCTTCAGCCGCGACTGGAGCGAGCCACCGTCACCGGAGCAGGTCAGCATGGGCGGCGGCTACATCATGATGGGCGTGGTCAAGGGCGTGCTGGCGGCGGGCCGGGGCCTGAACAAGCTCACCGGTGGCCCCGACCAGATCCAGTCCGCCATCGCCCGGCCACCGCCTGAGCTCAGTGCCGAACAGCGGCAGCGTGCGCTGCGGTTCTCCCAGCAGCAGGATGCCGGTGATGCACCGCCGGTGAAGTAGGCCGGTATATCCTGCCGGTTCCTCAACCGATAGCGCTGCCATGTTCCTGCGTTCGTTCTGCCTGCTGGCTGCATTGCTGCCCGCGTCTGCCTTTGCTGCCGGCATCGCCGGTGATGGCGCGTGCCGCAATGGCGCGTTCCCCTCCGAACAGAGCCGGTTCGCGCTGGCGCGGGTGGTCGACGCACCGCGCCTGTATCTGCTCGGCGACATGGACGGGTGCCCCGCCAAGGGCGAACCGGCCTGCCGCCAGCGCAGCTATGTGGTCAACGGCGATACGGTGGTGACCGGTCGCGACCTTGGCCGCTACCGCTGTGCGTTCTTCCCGAACAAGGTGGGTGGCAGCGCCGGCTGGGTGGACCGCAGCAAGCTGCAGCCGTTGCCGGTGGCCGTGCCAACGCTGCAGGACTGGGTGGGCCACTGGAAAGACGGCGACAACGGCCTGCGCATCACCGTGCAGGGTGGACAACTGCATGTGGATGGCGACGCCTACTGGCCCTCTGCCAACCCCACGCCGGAACAGCGCCCGTATGGCCCGAACATGGGCCAGGTGGAAGCGCGCGCGACGCCGCGTGGTGCTGATGTCGAGTTCGTCGAGGACACGTGCCGGGTGCGCGTGCACTCGCTGGGCGAGGTGCTGATCGTGGCCGACAACAGCGAATGCGGTGGCATGAACGTGCGCTTCAACGGCGTTTACCGGCGCGCGGGGAAACGCTGAAGGCCGCATGACGGAGGGGTCAGAGCCCTTTCGTGGGCGAAAGGGATCCGACCCAGGGTCAGCGCCGCCGCTCCAGCCACCACAGCAGCGAAGCGCACACCGTGAACGCCAGCCACCAGGGCCAGCGCGAGCCCGGCACGGGCTGCATCATCGCCGTGTTCGTCGGCCCGCTGACGGCCAACGCCCGCGTGGTTGCATCGATCATCGCCTGCTGGTGCAGTGCAGGTGCGGCCTTCGGGTCGAACACATAGCGCCAGACCGTGGTGTCGCCGTGCTGCAGGCGCTGCCAACCCGCCTCGCGCGGCCACCAGCCGGCGCAGCGCAGGGTCGACGTTGCGCCGTCAACGATCAGGGGCACGCTGTCTCCGCGCGCGTTGAAGACCTGCAGTGGCGCCTGCACGCCGCACAGCGCCTGCCGTTCGCCCGCCCAGCCGAGCGTCTGCGGCGACCACAGCGCATCACCGCTGCCCTGCGCGCGCGCCAGCGTGGCGACGACGCTGCTCCAGAGTTCACCGTGGCGATCATCGCGTCCGGCCAGCACCCAGCGCCAGCTGTCGGTGATCGGCAGCAGGCCGATGCGACCCTTGCCGGCAGCGCGCCAGCCGCCGACGGCCTTGCCCGACCCATCCCGCAGCAGGGCGTTGCTGCCTGGCGCCTGCAGCGCCAGTGCTTCCAGCGCGGGCAGGGGCGCACTGTGCGAGCTGCGGTCAGCCTCCTCGCCGTAGCCGGTCGGCAGCGTTCCGGCGGCGAGCGGGCCGCGTCGTGCGGCGAGGACCGCGCTGTCGCCATCGCCGGGAAGTTCGAGGGCGTGGCTGCTGCCATCGCCCTGCACTGGCAGGCCCAGATCGCGGAGGCGCTGGCGCGCGCCGGCTGCAGGTGCGCCTGCACTGCGCAACAGAACGCCAAGGCCGTCACGCAACGCCTGCCGCACGGCAGCCAGCTGGCCGGCACTCAATGCGGTCAGGCTGCGCTCGTCCAGCAGCAACAGATCGCTGCGCGCGAGTGACGCTGCATCCAGCGCGACCGCGCCATCCCCCACGCTGACACCTGCCCCGGTATCGGCCTGTACCTGCACGCGGATGCCGGTATCGGCGGCCCAGCGGCGCAGGTACTTCAGCTCCGGGCCCGGCGCACTGGCACGCACCAGCATGCGCAGCGGTGCCGCCGGCAGGGTCTGCTGCGGTACCGGCGCGCTGTCCACCACATGACCGCCGGCATCGAGCAGGCGCAGCTGGAACACGCTGCGGCCCTCGGCGCGGGCGATGCCGCTGAGCTGCACGTGACCGTCCTCGGCAACGTCCACGCGATCGACCACGCTGTCGGCGGGGTCAAGCAGTTCCGCCTTGGCCTTGGCGACGCCGCGCGCCTGTGCATGCACGTCGAAGCGTGCGCCGGGCGCGGTGTCGGCGGGTGGCTGCAGCGCGATCCACCCGCGCGTCGGAGCTACCGGCTGCCAGCGCACGTCGCGTGGCAGTACCGCGTCGCGGTCACGCGCGACCAGGCCGGCACCGACCAGCGTCAGCGTGGAAGCCGGATGCTGGCGCAGCGCCGTGGCCAGGTCCGGCACGCGCTGGCCCCCAGGCACATCGGCAGCCTCAGGCAACAGCAGCCGCGGGCCTGCGCTGGCCGGCAGCGCGCCGGCCTTGTCGGCATCGATTCCCAGCACGACCAGGCCGACCGCGGGTTGCTGGCCGGTGGGCGGGACCAGGCAGAAGTACAGCAGCGTGGCAGCGATCAGCTGCAGCGCATTCACGATCCACTGGCGGCCACGACGCGCGGCATTGCCACGCAGCTGGCGCACGCTGGCGATGACCACGATCAGGACGAGTGCCAGCGCAATCCACAGGTTCACAGCGGAGGCGTTCATGGCTGCACCTCCAGCGCATCAAGGTACCGCTGCCCCATCGCATCGGCGGCGTTGCGCCGCATTGCCTGCGGCAGGGGTCGCTGCAGCGCGCGCCATACCTGTGCGCGCAGGCGCTGGCGGCAGTCGCGGCAGCCGGGTTCGATGCGCAGCTGCTCGATGGCGGCAGCCAGATCGAGTGCGTCGGGCAGGTAGGCGGCATTGCGCTGCTGCCAGCTGGCGAGTGCGTCGAGGTCGGGCACGCTGGTGTCATCGCCGAGGCGCTGCCACGCTTCGACGATGGCCGGATCGGGCGGGGTGCGGGCGGCCAACGGCAGTTCACGGCTGGCCAGCCCAGCGCGATCGCCACCCAGCCGGCGGCCTTCATCGATCGGCGGCAGCTCCGGCCCCACCCGCGCCAGATAGATGCGTTCGGCCTGCTGCACCTGCTTGATGAACCCCAGTGCCTTGTAGGCGAACGGCAGTGCCTGCTCCGGACGGCCCTGGCGCAGCTCGCCTTCGGCCGACCACATCTGGTCCAGCGCGGCCTTCAGCGTGGCGCGGGTCTGTGGGTCGAGCAGGGTCGCGGCCTCGGCATGGTCGTGGGTGTGGCCGTACTCCGACAGCACATCGGTGGCGCTGCCGAACACCGGTGGCGCATCGGCACTGGCCGCCTTGCCGCCGTGGTCGTGGCCATGCGCGTCGTGCGCACCGGCCTCGGCGCCATGGTCGTGATCGTGTTCGTCGTCGTGGCCGTCTGCGGTCGGCGCATCGCTGGTGGGCAGGTCGCTGGTCGGCGGTGGCTTCGGTGCACCTTCGCTTTCTTCGCCCAGGAACTGGCCATAGCGTAGGCGCAGGATGCGCTGGTCGACACCGATCGCATCGCTGCGTTTCACGAAGTCCTCGGCGGCGAGGCTGCGTCGCTGCCGGATCAGCGCTTCGGCATCGATGATGAGCTGCCGCTGGCTGCGGAAATAGGCCGGCAGGGTCTTCTTGATGCGGCCTTCCAGTTCGGCACCGAGTGCAACCTCGGCGCTGGGCAGGCGCAGGATCACGCTGCTGCTGCGCCCGGTCTGCGGTGTTGGCGCGTGGTTGTCGCGCACTTCCAGCTGGGCGATGACATCGTTGCCCGGTTGCGCGCCCAGCGCAGCCAGATCAAGCGTGTGGGCGAAACGCCGCGCGGTGGCTTCGCCGCTGCCGGCAAGCGTCACGCTGCGTTTCACGAAGGTGATGTTCTCACCGCTGCCCTGGGTGGTGGTGATCGACAGCGTTGCCTGCGCGGCTACGCCATAGTCGTCGGTGGCCTCGAAGCGCAACGACCACTGGCGTTGCCCGGGCGTGCCCAGCACCAGGCTGGCGGCCGGCTCCAGCACGCGTACGCCGGGCGCGCGGTCGGCGACCACGTCCAGACGATGCAGGTCGGTTCCGGCCAACGCCGGCTCGCTCACCACGCGGTACAGCACCGGCGTGCGCGCCACATCCTGTGCCTGCCACTGGCCATCGTGTTCGTTCAGCGGCAACCGGCGACCATCGTGGAACTGCAGCCATGCCTTGTCCGGTGCGCGATCGAAGCGCAACGACCACGACAGCCGGCTGTCGGCGGCGACCTTGGCATCCAGTGCGTTCTGGGTGAGCGTGGCTTGGCCGGTATAGGCCGGCGCGTCGATGCGCATGCGGGTGGACTGCAGGTGCAGTGGGCCCGCGGCAGCCGTGCTGCCAGGCGCCGACGCACGGGCCGGCGCGGAGCCGGGGCTGGAACGTGGCCAGCCGAATGCCAGCGCAACGATGGCCAGGCCTGCGATCCAGCACAGCGCCAATGCTCCACGCGGCCAGCGCGGACGCAGTTCCGGCATCGCGCGTTCCAGCGTGGCCAGCACATGCGCGCGCTGGCGCTGCTGCAGCGGATTGAGGGTAAGCGCATCGGCAAACAGCAGGTCGGCACTGTCCTCACTGGCGCCGCTGCCATCGAGCTGGCGCTGCAACCACTGCGGGTCCAGCTGGCGGGAGCGTGCCATGGCGAGCGCTGCGCAGGCAAGCAGGCCGATGGTGCCGATCACGCAGGCGATATCGAAGCCCGCCAGGCGCAGCGCCAGCACCGTTGCGGCCAGCGCCCACGGCAGGCCCAGCAGCAGGGTGACGAGCGCACGGCGGCGGCGCGCGTGCTGCCAGGCGAGCTGCAGGGTGTTCATGCGGGCCCCCTGCGTCGATGACTGCTGGCCATCCAGCGTTCCAGCGCGAACAGCAGCACGATGGCCAGCAGCAACCACGGGGTGAGCTTGCGCAGCGGCGGCGTTGCCGCAGGCAGTGCTGCCTGGCGGGGGGCCTGGTCCTGGGCATCGCCGAGGCGTGGCAGCGGATGCGGCTGCAGAGCCAGCAGCAGCGCGCGTGGCAACTGCGGATCGCGCAGCGCAGCGTTGCCTGAGGCATCCCAGTCGCCGGGCAGAGACAGCAGGACACCGTGGCCGATGCGTTGCTGCCACAGCAGCGGGGAGCCCTCGGTGTTGCGCAGCAGGATGCTGGCCTCGGCGGCAGGCTTGCCGGCAGTCACTACACGTCCGCCGTCCTGCAGCCACGTCTGCCAGTTCGCCGGCAGTGCGCCAGTGCGGCTCCACACGCCGATCTCGCCGCGTTCGGGCAGCGCATCCGCCACCAGAGGCGCGAGCGGCGCCTGCCTGCCCCACGCGCGCTGCAGTGCATTCAACCAGTGCTGGACGGCGGCCGAAGCATCGCTGTGCACGCGCAGGCGCGGCAACGTTGCGGCACTCGGTTGCTCACTCACCGGTATCGGCTGCGGACGCCACTGCACCTTGCGCGACAGCTGCAGGCGTGTGCCGTCCAGGCCGGGCAGGCGATCGGGGACGTGCACGGTCAATGCGGTGCCCGCAGGCAGCTGTGCGTCCAGTTCGCGCAGCAGGCTGGGCAGGGAAGCCGTGGACGCGGGTGGCACTTCATCAATGGCCGGGAAGCCGGGCGCCAGCCAATGCCAGTTGCCCGCTTCGGCGGTGCCGCGTAGTGCGGTCGCGTCCAGCCCTGGGGCTACGACCGTCCACGCAGTGGGGGCTGGCGCAGGCCCGGTCAATGCAGGTCGTGCCAGCAGCAAGGCCAACGCGGCAAGCAACAGCAGGCGCACCAGCAGCAACGGCCAGTCATCGAAGCGGATGCGCTGGCGCGGCCGGATCTGTGCACGCAGCCAGCGCAGCGCGGCGAAATCCAGCGGTGTGTACGGATGGCGGCGGGCGAGGTGGATCAGCAGCGGCAGCAACCCTGCAGCGAGCGCGGCCAGGCCCAACGGGAACAGCAGGGTCATGCGCCGCCCCTGCGGCCAAACAGTGCCTGCAGTGGTTGGTCCAGCGGCTGGTCGAGCCAGCCAGTGGCACTGGCGATGCCGCTGGCCTGCAGGCGCGACTGCAATGCGTTGCGTGCGTCAGCGAAGCGTTGCAGGTAGTCGGTGCGGATCGCCGCGCCATCGCCCAGCAGTTCCTCGCCGGTCTCCGGATCGCGGAAGCGATGGCCTGCGCCGAACGGGAAGTCACGCTCGTCGGCGGTGAGGATCTGCAGCAGTGCCACTTCGCGGCGTGCGCTGGCCAGTTGTTCCAGCAGCACAATGCCGGCCTCGTCAAAACCGTCGCCGATCGCCAGCAGCAGGTCGCCCGGGCGCACGCGCTCCCACAGCGGGCGCAGGCGATCGGCCACAGGCCAGCCGCCACGCGCCTGCAGCGCATGCAGTTGCAGGTGCACGCGATCACGCTGGCGTGCGCCGTTCGCTGCGGGCACCAACTGCAGTCCATCGCCATTGATCGCCAGCAGGCCGAAACGGTCGCCCTGCTGCAGGGCCAGTTCCACCACGCAGGCGGCCACACCGCGCATGTGGTCCAGGCGGGTGCGCTGCGGTGCCGCGCGATCGGCCTGGCCGGCCGAGGCGGTGGCATCAAGCAGCAGCCAGACCGTGATCGGGCTTTCGCGTTCGGATTCGCGCACGAAGAAGCGGTCCGAGCGTGCATACAGCTTCCAGTCGATCTGGCGCAGCTCATCGCCTGGTTCGTAGGCACGGTACTGGGCGAATTCGAGGCCGGCACCGCGGCTGCGGCTGGCGTGCTGGCCGATGCCACTGGCGCCGCTGGCCAGGCGTGGCCGCACGCGGAGCGTGCGCAGGCGCGCACGCAGTTCCGGTGGCAAGGTCAGCGGGGTACCGGCGTTCACGCGTGGCTCAACCCGGGAACGGCACGGCCTGCAGCAGGGCGGCGACCACGTCGTCGGCACGCTTCTGCTCGGCCTCGGCGGCGAACGACAGCAGCAGGCGATGGCGCATCACCGGCGCGGCCAGCGCCTGCACATCCTCGCGGGTGGCGGCAAAGCGGCCCTGCAGCAATGCGCGCGCTTTTGCCGCCAGCACCAGCGACTGCCCGGCGCGCGGACCCGCGCCCCACTTCACCCACTGGTTGATCGCGGCGGGTGCGCCTTCGCCTGGGCGGCTGGCGCGCACCAGGCGGGTGATCCAGGCCAGCACATCCGGGCTGACATGCACCTGGCGTACGGCGGCCTGCAGCGCGATCACCGCCTCTGCATCCATCACCTTCGGCACCGCGTCGTTGGCGCCGCCGGTGGTCTGTTCCAGGATCTGCCGCTCCTCGTCCTCGCTGGGGTAATCCACCAGCACGTGCAGCAGGAAGCGGTCCAGCTGCGCTTCCGGCAGCGGGTAAGTACCCGCCTGCTCGATCGGGTTCTGTGTGGCCAGCACGAAGAACGGCGCCGGCAGTGCGTAGGTGGTGCCGGCGTAGCTGACCGTGCGTTCCTGCATCGCTTCCAGCAGTGCGGCCTGGGTCTTGGGCGGGGTGCGGTTGAGTTCGTCTGCCAACAGCAGGTGGGTGAAGATCGGGCCCTGCTGGAAACGGAAATGGCGATGGCCGGTGCCGTGGTCTTCCTCCAGCAGTTCGGTGCCGAGGATGTCGCTGGGCATCAGGTCGGGGGTGAACTGCACGCGCCGGAACTGCAGTTCCAGCGCCTGCCCGAGCGAGCGCACCAGCAAGGTTTTGCCGAGCCCGGGCGCGCCTTCCAGCAGGCAGTGGCCGCCGGCCAGCAGGCCGATCAGCAGCTGCTCGACCACGGTGTGCTGGCCCACCACGGCGCGTGCAAGCGCGGCGCGCAGCGCATCCAGGCGTGGCAACAGGGAATCGAGGTCGGGGGAAGTCATGGGCGTGCCGGTCCTATCAATTGTTCAACGCGTACATCACGATGTTGACGCCGAAGCGGGTGTTGTCTTCGGCCAGGAAACGCTTGTTGCGCCAGTCGTAGTCCCACTCGCAGCCGTAGTCCTTGTTGCTGTAGAGCAGCCCCAGGCGGCCATCGATCTCGATGCCCTTCAGGTAGTCGTGCACCAGGTCGTCGCCCCAGCCGTTGAGTTCGAAGCTGGTGGCCGGCGGGCCATCGGGGAAACGGAAGAAGCTGCGGTACAGCGGGTGGCTGTTGGGCAGCTTCTGCAGTGCCCTGGGACCAAACAGGCGGCCCATCTGTGCCTCGAACGAGGTGGCGAACAGCCCATCGATATCGTGGTTGCAGTCGTCGACGAAGACGAAGCCGCCATTGCGCACATAGCGCACGAAGTTCTGCCGCTCGGCGGCATTGAACTCCACCAGCGTGTGGCCGGCCAGGTAGCAGAACGGCGCTTCCAGCATGCGCGGGTCGGCCAGTGCCACCACGTGCTCCTGCGGGTCCACGCGCAGCGAGGTGTAGTCGATCAGCGAGGTGATCAGGTTGGACGGCATGCGCGCGTCCACGTCCCAGTCACCGGAGTCGTACTGCAGGCGGGTGAACCAGAAGTCGTAGCGCGAACTGCGCGGGCCTGCCTGTGCCCAGGCCGGCAGCGCCGCCGCCGAAGCGGCAGCGGCCAACCAGCGCAGGCAGGCCCGGCGATCCATCAGACGGCGTCGGACAGCGAGGTGAAGGTGAAATCGCGCAGCTTCATCGGCGGGATCATCATCACGTAGCTGGACTCATCACCGGCCACACGCACCGGCTTGCCCAGCTCTTCGATGTTGTTGAGCATGATCACCGGCGACTCGTTGAAGCGGAAGTTCTTCACCGGGTGCTTGATCTGGCCGTTCTCGATGTAGAAGGTGCCGTCGCGGGTGAGGCCGGTCAGCAGCACCGTCTGCGGATCGACCATGCGGATGTACCAGGTACGCGTGACCAGGATGCCCTTCTGGGTGCCACGCACCAGCTCGGCGGTGCTTTTGTCGCCACCGCTCATCAGCAGGTTGCCCGGCGAGGCCTTGGCGGTCTTGCCCTGCTTCTGCGCCCAGAAGCGCGAGTAGTCCAGGTTGGCGATCTTGCCGTTCTCGATGATGGCCATGCGCTCGCGCGGCAGGCCTTCGTTGTCCCACGGCAGCACCGGTGCGTCCGGATGCCACGGATCGGCGATCATGGTCACGCGCGGGTCGTAGACCTGCTCGCCCAGCTTGTTGCCACCACCCTTCTTCGACAGGAAGCTGCGGCCTTCATCGGCCGAGCGCGCACTGAAGAAGTTCATCATGAAGCTGATCAGGCCTGCCGCTGCGGCCGGCTCCAGGATCACCGTGTACTTGCCCGGTTCCAGCGCCTTGGCTTCGGCCGACTCGGTGGCCTTGCGCATGGCGATGCGGATGTCCTGGTCGGCCTTGAAGTCGGCCGCATCCTTCAGGTTACGGCCGACCCAGCCCGAGCCGCGGCCATCTTCAGTGCGCACGGTGCAGGTGTAATCGAAGTTGGTGGTGCGCTGGTAGGCGAAGTTGCCGTTGCTGTTGGCGGTGGCCTGGAAGCCCTGGCCGTCCTCGAGGAAGCCGGCGGCGATCAGGCCGTGACCACGGCACGGGGCGATCGAATCGGCGGCGACCTTGGCACGGAACGCCGGATCGATGGCAGCAGTGGATTCGCTGAAGGTGGGGCTGGCGCGGTAGCTCTGCTTGCCGATGGCCGGCATGAACTCCGGGTTCTCCGGGGCCAGGCGGGCCAGGTCTTCGGCACGGCGCACCACGCGTTCCAGCGCGGCATCGTCGAACTCGTTGATCGAGGCGGTGCCGACGCGCTTGCCGAAGGCGACGGTGACTGCCAGTTCGGTGTTGTCGACGATGCCACTGGTGGAGACATTGTTCAGCGCGAAGCGGATGTTGCCGCTGATCGCGCCGGCCAGCACGGCGGTGCACTCGTCGGCCTTGGACAGGGCGATGACCTTGTCGAGGATGGCCTTGGCCTGGGCTTCGGTGAAGATACTCATGGTGTAAGGGCTCCTGACCGGTCAGCCGAGGCTGCGTGCGGTGTTGATGACGTTGATGCCGTTGAAGCGCGCGGTGGACGAGCCGTGCGAGACCGCCGAGACCTGTCCGGGCTGGCCCTTGCCGTCGAAGAACGAACCGCCCAGGCGGTAGTCGCGTTCGTCGGCCACGGCGGTGCAGGCGTTCCAGAACTCCGGCGTGCGGATCTGGTAGGCCACGTCTTCCAGCATGCGGGTGATCTGGCCGTTCTTGATCTCGTAGAACAGCTGGCCGCCGAACTGCGCGTTGTAGCGCTGCTGGTCGATCGAGAACGAACCATCACCGATGATGTAGATGCCGTTCTCCACGTCCTTGATCAGGTCCGGCACGCTCAGCGGCGTCTTGCCCGGTGCCATCGACACGTTGGCCATGCGCTGGAACTGCACGCTGGACCACGAGTCGGCATAGCAGCAGCCGTCGGACTCGGTCTTGCCGAGGATGTGGGCCTGGTCGCGGATGGTCTGGTAGTCCACCAGCTTGCCGTTGCTGATCAGGTCCCAGCGCTTGCACTTCACGCCTTCATCGTCGTATGCCACCGCGCCGAGGCTGCCGGGCTGGGTCTTGTCGGCGAAGATGTTGACCAGCTCGCTGCCGTACTGGAAATGCTGTTCGCGCTTGTCCAGGGTGGCGAAGCTGGTGCCGGCGTAGTTGGCTTCGTAGCCGAGCACGCGGTCCAGTTCCAGCGGGTGGCCGATCGACTCGTGGATGGTCAGCCAGGTATGCGACGGATCGAGCACCAGATCGTACTTGCCCGGCTTCACCGACGGGGCCTTCAGCTTTTCCTGCGCCTGCCGGGCGGCGGCGATGGCGTCTTCCTTCATGTCGTAGGAAGAACTGTAGTTGACCACGCCATTCGGGCTGACCACCTTGCCGGCGGCGGCGCCGTCCAGGTACTCGTAGCCCAGGCCCATCGGCGAGGACAGGCCCGAACGGGTGCGGAACTTGCCGCTGCTCTTGTCGATGGCGGTGACCGTCATCGGCGCCCAGATGCGGTGCACGTCCTGGTCGATATAGGAACCATCGGTGGAAGCAAAGTACTTCTGCTCGTTGACCAGGAACAGCATCGAGTTGACGAAGCTGGCACCAGCGCCCATTGCGGCAGCGTTGACGTCCAGCAGCAGGCCGACCTTGTCCTTGATCGGCACCTCCATCGCATTCTTGCGGATCGGCGTGCGCCAGCTCACCTCACCCACGCCCGGCGCCTTGGCCAGCTGCACCGGTGCGGTCTGCACGCCGGCATTGGCCTTGGCGATGGCCGCCGCCTGCTGCGCGGCCCTGGCCACGTCGGCGGTACCCAGTGCGTTGGTGGCGGCAAAGCCCCAGGCGCCGTTGACGATCACGCGGATGCCCACGCCGGTGGACTCGGTGTTCACCACGTTCTGCACCTTGTCCTCGCGGGTGATCACGAACTGCCGCAGGTAGCGGCCGATGCGCACGTCGCAGTAGGTGGCACCGGCGCTGCGCGCCGCCTGCAGCGCCGCGTCGGCCAGGCGCTTCTTCAATGCCGGGTCGAGGCTGGACTGCAGCTGCTCGGCGGCGATCACCTTGCCGAAGAAGGAGGGCACGATCAGCCCGCCCGCGGTAAGCCCGGTCAGGGCCAGGAAGTCACGTCTTTGCAAGGCTGCTCTCCATGTCGAAGGATGGGTGGCTCAAGCGCCGAGACTGCGCGCGGTGTTGATGATGTTGATGCCGTTGAAGCGGGTGGTGGACGAACCGTGCGAGACCGCCGAGACCTGGCCGGGCTGGCCCTTGCCGTCGAAGAACGAACCGCCCAGGCGGAAATCCCGTTCATCGCAGATGGCCGTGCAGGCATTCCAGAATTCCGGCGTGCGGATCTGGTAGGCCGCATCCTCGACCATGCCGGCGATCTTTCCGTCCTTGATCTGGTAGTACAGCTGGCCACCGAACTGCGCGTTGTAGCGCTGCTGGTCGATCGAGTACGACCCCCGGCCGTGGATGTAGATACCGTTCTCCACGTCCTTGATCATGTCCTCGACGCTGAGCGGCTGCTTGCCCGGCGCCAGCGAGACATTGGCCATGCGCTGGAACTGCACGCTGGACCAGGAATCGGCGTAGCTGCAGCCATGCGATGCATCGCGGCCGAGGATATGGGCTTCATCGCGGGTGGCCTGGTAATCGACCAGGATGCCGTCGCGCACCAGGTCCCAGCGCTGGGTCTTGACGCCCTCGTCGTCGTAGCCGACCGCACCGAGGCTGCCCGGCTGGGTCTTGTCGGCGAAGAAGGTGACGATGTCGCTGCCCCAGCGGAAACCCGCATCGCGCTTGTCCAGCGTGGCGAAGCTGGTGCCGGCGTAGTTGGCTTCGTAGCCGAGCACGCGGTCCAGCTCCAGCGGGTGGCCGACGTTCTCGTGGATGGTCAGGAACAGGTTGGACGGGTCCAGCACCAGGTCGTACTTGCCGGGCTTCACCGACGGCGCCTTCAGTTTCTCGCGCGCGTGGCGGGCGGCCGCAATGGCGTCCTCGACCGGGTCGTAGGAATCGCGGTAAGCGGTGATGCCACCGGGCAGGTGCACCTTGCCGCGCGCATCGCCATCGAGGAACTCATAGCCCATGCCCATCGGCGAGGACAGGCCGGCGCGGGTGCGGAACCTGCCGCTGGCCTTGTCGATGGCGGTGGCGGTGAACGGCAGCCAGATGCGATGGATGTCCTGGTCGATGAACGAGCCATCGCTGGAGGCGAAGTACTTCTGTTCGTTGACCAGGAACAGGGTGGAATTGATGTAGTCGGCGCCCGCATCCAGCGCGGCGGCATTGAGGGCCAGCAGCAGTTCGACCTTGTCCTGGATCGGCACCGCCATCGCGTTCCTGCGGACGGGGGTCTGCCAGCGCACCTCCCCGACCGGCGGCGTCGGCGCCAGCTGCACCGGCCGGGTCTGGATGCTGGCGTTGGCGCGGGCGATCGCGGCCGCCTGCTCGACCGCAGCGCGTACGGCGGCCTCGGTCTGCTGGTGGGTGGCAGCGAAGCCCCAGGCCCCGTTGACGATCACCCGCACGCCCACGCCGGACGATTCGCGGTTGGTCACGTTGCCGACCTGATGCTCGCGGGTGATGACCGACTGGTTGAGGTAGCGGCCGATGCGCACATCGCAGTAGCTGGCCTTGGCCGTGCGTGCGGTGGCCAGCGCCACGTCCGCCAGGCGCCTGCGCTGGAGGGTGTCGACCGGGGCGAGCAGTTGCTCGGCGGCGATGGCACGGGAATGCGGCAGCAGCAGGCCCGCCAGGCCCAGACCGGAAAAAGCCAGGAACTCACGTCGTTGCACAGCGTTTCTCTCTCTCGCTTGCGTGCGGCCGGCAACGGGCCGAGCCGATCACGTCAACCACTCGACTTTCGCCAGCGCGGGGCATCCGGGCAAGTGACTGCAGTCATGGTTGGGGGTGTTTCGGCAGGGCTTGCAGCCCTGCACCTGCTCAGAGCCGGAGCAACAGCCACAGCAACAGCGGGCTTGCTGAGGGATGGCGGCGCGGTGTGGGTGGGCAGGACACGCCGTAAACCCCCCTCCGGGGTCCGGCCCAGCCGCTGGCGGCTGTGCGTTCGGGCGCTTGCGAAGCAGTGCTTCGCAAGCAAAGCGCCCTCACCCCTGGGGGCTCGATGGCGCCATCCATGGCGCCAACGGTCCTGCCCACCCACACCGCCCCGCCTCTGACAGATTCCGTGCGCTGCTGGTAGGTGTCGACCTTGGTCGACACATCTGTCAGATATCGAATGAAATTCGGGGTCAGATCCGTTTTCCTGCGGAAAACGGATCTGACCCCAAGAGCCGTTCCAACAGACCGCAGGAAACTGTCGAAGGCGGGGTGGGTCCAGTGGCAGGGGCGTGAGCGCCATGGATGGCGCGACCGAGCCTCCATGGACGGATTTACGGCGTCCCCTGCCACCGGATCCACCCCGCCATCCCTCAGGAAGCCCGCTGTTGCTGTTGCTTTGGCTGTTGCCGTTGCTGTGGCTTGAAGCAGGTGCAGGGCGCAGCCCTGCTCGGAACACCCCCCCTCGTGCACAATGGGCCGACCCCGCCTGGACACCGTCCTGATGTCGAGCAAGCCGCATTCAGAAGCCTGCGAGCGCAACCGCGAACCGATCGCCGCCGCACTCGACCCGTGGATGGGCGACCGCCATCGGGTGCTGGAAATCGGCAGCGGCACCGGCCAGCACGCGGCCTTCTTCGCCGAGCGTTGGCCCTGGCTGCGCTGGCAGCCCAGCGACCATCCGGACCATCTGCCCGGCATCGAGGCCTGGCGCGCGGAAGCGGCGCTTCTGAACCTGCTGCCGCCGGTGGCGCTGCAGGTGGAACTGCCACCGGCGCCTGGGCTCAGCCTGCCACAGGGCAGCACGTTCGACGCCGCGTTCAGCGCCAACACGCTGCACATCATGAGTTGGGCGCACGTGCAGGCGTTGTTCGCCGCGCTGCCATCGGTGCTGCGTCGCGGCGCGCTGCTGGCGGCGTACGGCCCGTTCAACTACGGCGGCCGCTACAGCAGCGACAGCAACGCGCAGTTCGATGCCTGGCTGAAGGCGCGCGACCCTCGCAGCGGCATCCGCGATAGCGAAGCGGTGCAGGCGCTGGCCGCCGACCACGGATTCACCCGCCTGGGGGATGTGGCGATGCCGGCCAACAACCGCCTGCTGCTGTGGCGGTTGGGGTAAACCATCGGTAGTGCCGGCCGCTGGCCGGCAACCGATTGCCGGGATGAATGCCGGCCAGCGGCCGGCACTCCCTTCAGGCCACCTGCACGATATGCAGCGCCTTCGGATTGCGCCACTGCGCCAGCAGGGCCGCTTCGCGCGCCTTGGCCTGCTCGAAATGCGCTTCCTTGACGTGGCCGAAGCCGCGGATGTGCTCGGGGATGCTGGCAATCTCCACCGCCAGGGCCAGGCGGTCGTCATCCAGGCCGTCCAGCAATACCTGCACGGTGGCCTCGTAATCGCCGATCAGCTTGCGCTCCATGCGGCGTTCCGCGGTGCGCCCGAATATGTCGAAGCGGCCGCCACGCAGGAACTTCAGCCTGGCCAGCAGGCCGAAGGCCTTGAACATCCACGGGCCGTATTCCTTCTTCAGCAACCGGCCCTGCTCATCCTTCCTGGCGAACAGCGGCGGCGCCAGGTGGAAGCGCAGCTGGTAATCGCCCTCGAACTGCTGCTGCAGGCGGCGCTGGAAGTCGCCACTGGTGTACAGGCGGGCCACTTCGTACTCGTCCTTGTAGGCCATCAGCTTGAACAGGTAGCGGGCCACGGTCTCGGTCAGCGCAGTGGAGCCGCCGATGCGGTCGGCTTCGGCGGTGCGCACGCGCTCGACCAGGCGGCGGTAGCGGTTGGCGTAGGCCGCATCCTGGTACTCGACCAGGAACGCGGCGCGGCGCTCGATCATTTCATCCAGCGAGCGCGACAGGCGGGCGTCATCCAGCGGCAGGAACGCCACGTCGCCACCGTGCGAGGGCAGGCCGCGCAGTTCGCGTTCGTCGCCGGTGTTGCGCGGTGCCGCAGTGGCACCCCATTCATTGCCCTCCCACTCGCCTGGCGGCAGCGGATGCAGCGGGCCCGGGGTGGATTCGGCATCGGTGTGGCGGTTGCGCACCAGGCCGGCCGCCTGCTGCACGGCCTGCGGATCGACCACGGCCAGGCGGCCCCACGCAAAGGCCTGCTGGTTCATCGCCACGGCGGCGCCATTGAGCTCGATGGCGCGCATCAGGGAGTCGAACGACAGCGGCACCAGGCCCTGCTGCCAGGCGTAGCCGAGGATGAACAGGTTGGCGGCGATGGCATCGCCCAGCAGCGCGGTGGCCAGCTGGGTGGCATCGAGCAGCAGTGGTTCCTGGCCGCCCAGTGCCACGCGCACGCCGGCGATGATGTCGGCGGCGGGGAACTGCATGTCCGGGCGCGTGGTGAACGTGCCCGGCATCGCTTCGTAGGTGTTCAGCACCACCTGCGAACGGCCGGCGCGCACCTTCGACAGCGCCCAGTAATCGTTGACCACCACCATGTCGCAGCCCAGCACCAGGTCGGCTTCACCGGCGGCGATACGCACGGCGTGGATGTCTTCAGGGCGACGGGCAATGCGGATATGCGTGGTCACCGCGCCGCCCTTCTGCGCCAGGCCGGTCTGGTCGAGCACGGTCGCACCCTTGCCTTCCAGGTGGCCGGCCATGCCTAGCAGCGCGCCAATGGTCACCACGCCGGTACCGCCGACGCCGGTGATCAGGATGTTCCAGGGCTGTTCCAGGCTGTCGCGAAGGGTCGGTGCCGGCAGGTTGTCCAGCAGCGTGGACGCATCGCGCTTGCTGCCCTTGCGCGGCTGGCCACCGTGCACGGTGACGAAGCTCGGGCAGAAGCCGTTCACGCAGGAATAGTCCTTGTTGCAGTTGGACTGGTCGATCTCGCGCTTGCGCCCGAACTCGGTTTCCTTCGGCAGCACCGACACGCAGAAGCTCTTCTTGCCGCAGTCGCCGCAGCCTTCGCAGACCAGCGAATTGATCAGCACCCGCTTCTGCGGGTCTTCCAGCTTGCCGCGCTTGCGGCGGCGGCGCTTCTCGGTGGCGCAGGTCTGTTCGTAGATCAGGATCGAAACACCCTTCACTTCGCGCAGGCGCTTCTGCACTTCGTCCAGCTCGCTGCGGTCATGGAACTCGACGTCGCTGGGGAAGTGCTCGCGCTGGCCGGTCCACCTGCCGATGTTGTCCGACAGCACCACGATGGTGTGGATGCCTTCGGCGCGCATCTGCTTTGCGATGTCCGGCACGCTCAGCGGACCGTCCACCGGCTGGCCGCCGGTCATCGCCACCGCATCGTTGTAGAGGATCTTGTAGGTGATGTTGACGCCGGCAGCGACCGCCTGGCGGATCGCCAGCGAACCGCTGTGGAAGTAGGTGCCGTCGCCGAGGTTCTGGAACACGTGCGGGGTATCGGTGAACGGCGCCTGCCCGGCCCAGGTCACGCCTTCGCCGCCCATGTGGGTGAAGGTGTCGGTGCTGCGGTCCATCCAGGTCACCATGTAATGGCAACCGATGCCGGCCAGCGCACGCGAGCCTTCCGGCACGTTGGTGGACGTGTTGTGCGGGCAGCCGGAGCAGTAGTGCGGCACGCGCGGAAAACTGGCGCGCGGCAACGCAAGTTCGGCTTCCTTCTCCTGCATCCACTGCAGGCGCTGCTCGATCGATGCGTTGTTGAAGAACTTCTGGATGCGGCGACCGATCACGCCGGCGATGGTGGCCGGGGTAAGTTCACCGGTGGACGGCAGGATCCACTCACCGCTCTCGTCGTACTTGCCGACGATGGACGGGCGCTGGCCCCAGCTGGCCGGCCAGTTGAAGAACTGTTCCTTCATCTGGCGCTCGATGAAGGCACGCTTCTCCTCCACCACGATGATGTCTTCCAGGCCCTGCGCGAAGCGCGCGATGCCCTGCGGCTCCAGCGGCCAGGTCATGCCGACCTTGTACACGCGGATGCCGATGTCGGCGCAGGCGGCTTCGTCCAGGCCCAGGTATTCCAGCGCCTGCAGCACGTCCAGGTAGCTCTTGCCGGTGGTGACGATGCCCAGCCGCGCGCGCGGCGCATCCATCACCACCTTGTCGATGCCATTGGCGCGGGCGAACGCCTGTGCGGCCTTCACCGCATAGCGGTGCAGGCGCATTTCCTGGTCCAGCGGCGGGTCCGGCCAGCGGATGTTGAGGCCGCCCGTAGGCATTTCGAAGTCTTCCGGCAGCACGATGCGGCGCGCCATCGGGTCGACCTCGACCGAGGCCGACGATTCCACCGTCTCGGCGATCGTCTTGAAGCCGACCCAGCGGCCGGTATAGCGGCTCATCGCCCAGCCCAGCAGGCCCATGTCCAGGATGTCCTGCACGCCGGCCGGATTCAGCACCGGCATCATCGCGCTGACGAACTCGTCCTCGCTGCCATGCGGCAGGGTTGAACTGCGGCAGGCGTGATCATCGGCGGCCAGCGCCAGCACGCCGCCATGGCGCGAGGTGCCGGCGGCATTGGCGTGCTTGAACACGTCGCCGCAGCGGTCCACGCCTGGGCCCTTGCCGTACCACATGCCGAACACGCCCTGCACGTTGGCGCCGGGGAACAGGTTGGTCTGCTGGGTGCCCCACACCATGGTGGCGCCCAGGTCCTCGTTCAGGCCGGGGGTGAACTTCACCTTGGCCGCGTCCAGGTGCTTGCGCGCGCGCCACAGCTCCAGGTCAAAGCCGCCCAGCGGGCTGCCACGGTAGCCACTGACGAAACCGGCGCTGTCGATGCCTTCGTGCGCGTCGCGCAGCCGCTGCATCAACGGCAGTTTCACCAGCGCCTGCACGCCACTCAGGTAGATCCGCCCCTCGTTGCGGGTGTACTTGTGGTCGAGCGTGTAGTCACGGTCGATCAGGTCGGCGGAAGAGGGCGAAGTGAGTTGCGCGGTACTGGTCATGGCTGGCCCGGTCAGGATCGGCTGGCACCGGCCGCGTGCAGGCACGCGGCGGGAAAGGCGCGAATTGTAGCAGCGAGGCCCGACCGGCCCGGCACTCGCGCCGGCGGCCATGCTGGGGTTAGGATCGGGGAGAGAGAGGGAGGCTGCGGTTGCGGCCTGGGGAGAAGGGATGTCAGTTGCAGGAAAGATCCTGGGCAGCATGTTGCTGGTCTCGGGAACGGCCCCCGTGTGGGCCGCGCCGGCGGTGCCGGCACCACAGGAGTTCTACTTCGACAGCGATGCGGCCGCCGTGCCCATGATCGTGGTCCAGTCCGACGGGGATGAGCTGGTGGCGCAGCTGCTCAAACAGCGCGAGCGCGGCCGGCGTACCGTGGAGGCCACCGTGCAGCTGGCGTCGGTGGCCATTGCGCAGGGCCGCACCGAGCTGGGTGAACAGCTGTATCGCGAAGCACTGAAGGATGCGCCGGTGCAGGGCAGCCTGGGCCGTAGCGTGCGCTGGAATTACGGCTGGGACCTGCTGCGTCAGGGCCAGCCCGAAGCCGCCCTGGAGCAATGGCAGGCCGCTGCCGGTGGTTCGCTGAGCAAGCCGGGCTGGCTGCCACCCACCTATGCGCTGGCGCTGTGGCGGGCCGGGCAGAAGCAGGAGGCGGTGCAGTGGTATGCCGCAGCGGTGCGTACCGAGCCGACGCAATGGAGCGACAGCAGCCGTTTTGCGCAGTTGTTGCCGTTGTGGCGTGACGACGAGCGCGCCTCGCTGGCGGAAGTGCAGCAGGCCTGGGCGGCCGCGCCGCCGGCCTGGCCCTGAGGGAGGGGGGGGCCGGGTTGCACCCGGCACCCGCAGAGGCAACGGCTGGAGCAACTGCAGCAGCCGAAGCAACAGCGGGCTTCCTGCGGGATGGCGGGGCACTGTGGGTTTGCGGGGCCGCCGTAAACCCATCCATGGGGGCTTGGTCGCCGCATCCATGCGGCTCGCACCCCGCAAACCCACAGTGCCCCGCCTTCGACAGGTTCCGGCGGCTGTTGGTAGGTGTCGACCTTGGTCGACACGGTCGATCCACGCCATGCGTGGATGAGATCTGCCAGGGATAGAAATCGAACTGGGGTCAGATCCGTTTTCCAGAGGAAAACGGATCTGACCCCCATGCCCTCAAGAGCAGCCAGCCAAGCGCTTTTGCTTTTGCGCTTCCACTTCAATCATCCGCGGAAACCGTCCGTCCCGACGCCCATGCCCGCAATGCCTCTACCTGCTCGGCCATCAGCACCGACAGCGGCCGCGTCGCACGGATCTCGTTCATCAGCAGCTCGGTATCCAACGGCCGGCCTTCGGCGTGCGCCGCATACAGCCCGGCCACGATCGCCTGCTCGATCTCGGCGCCGGAGAAGCCATTGGCCGCGGCCGCCAGCGCCGGCAGCGCGAAGTCGTCGCCGTTGAGCTGGCGTCGCCCCAGGTGCAGCCGCAGCAGCTCCACACGCACCTCAGGCGTGGGCAGGTCGACGAAGAAGATCTCGTCAAAGCGGCCCTTGCGCAGCAGTTCGGCCGGCAACTCGTGTACCTGGTTGGCGGTGGCGACGATGAAGACCGGCGCCTTGCGTTCGGCCATCCAGGTCAGCAGGTAGCCGAGCACGCGGCGGGATACGCCACCGTCCTCGCCACCGCTGGCCAGGCCCTTCTCGATCTCGTCCATCCACAACACGCAGGGCGCCAGCTGCTCGGCCGAGGCCAGCGCCTGGCGCAGGTTGGCCTCGGTCTCGCCGTGGTACTTGTTGTACAGCGCGCCCACGTCCAGGCGCAGCAGCGGTACGCCGAAGCCGGCGGCGGTGGCCTTGGCCAGCATCGATTTGCCGCAGCCCTGCACGCCCAGCAGCAACATGCCGCGCGGCGGATCCAGGCCGGCCGGTGCCGAGCCGGCGATGAAGGCCACCCGGCGCTGGCTGATCCAGCGCTTGAGCCGGTTGGCACCGGCCACGTCGCCGAAGCGCGCGCTGTCATGCTCGAAGAACAGGTGGCCGCTGCGGTTGAGCAGCTCGAACTTCAGCCGTGCCAGCTGCGGCAGGTCGTCGTCGCGCAGCGCGCCATCGGCGTAGATCAGCTGGCGGGCGATGCGGCGGGCATCGACCAGGCTCAGGCCCTGCAGGTTCTTCAGGATCTTCTTCACCGCCTCGCTGTCGACCTCGACACGGCGGCCGCCGTGTTCGCGCGCATAGGCGTCGGCCTCCTCGCGCAGCATCTTCAGCAGGGCGTTGGCATCGGGCAGGCGCGGGTTGAAGCGCACCGCCAGGGCCTCCAGCTCGGCCGGCAGCTCGACCTTGGCGCCGATCAGCACCAGCACATGCGGCTCGCTATGGCGGCGCTGGATCAGGTCGCGCAGCGCGCGCTGGTGGCTGGCATACCCCAGGTAGGGGTGGAAATCGAGCAGCAGGTAGACACCCCGCTGATCGGCCTGGCGGATCATCTGCAGGGCGGCGCTGGCATCGGGCGGGCCGACCGGCGGGTCCTCGCGGTCCAGGTCGATGCGACGCAGGCCCTCGGTGATGGACCAGCGGTGCAGGGCCCGCCACACGTGCATCAGCGTCTGCCGGAACAGCTCGACGATGCGGGCCTCATCCTGGGTCTCGATCACGATCAGGGGGGTATTGGCGCGGATCAGTGCGCTCAGGTCCTGCAGTTCGCTCATGCCGGTTCGATCCTTCGGGGGCGCCACGATAGCAAAGGCGATGGCCACTGGTTCAGCACGGTGCTACCTCCCGTCACCACCGCCGGTGTACGCTCGGGGCACGTACCCGGAAGCGAGGCTGGCATGAAGACGATCCTGGTGGCCGGTTCCAAGGGCGGGGTGGGCAAGACCACCGTCGCCACCCACCTGGCCGCGTACGCGGCATTGCAGGGCAAGGCCACGGTGATCGCCGATGCCGACCCGCAGGGCTCCAGCACCCGTTGGGCACAACGGCGTGCAGGGCTGGAAAGCGCGGTGCTCCCCATCGATGTGTATCGGAAGAAGCAGTGGGCGCAGAAGCTGCCCGACGGTACCGATACCGTCATCATCGATGCACCGGCCGGTGCGCTGGCCGACGATATCCCCCATTTCCTGGACGCGGCCGACGCCGTGGTGGTGCCGGTGCTGCCCTCGGCGCTGGATATCGAAGCCATCGTCGGCTTCCTCAACAGCCTGGCCCAGAACCCGCGCGTGCACAGCCGCAAGCTGCCGGTGGGGCTGGTCCTCAACCGCACCAAACCCTGGACCCAGACCTCGCAGCAGGCGCTGCAGATGCTGGCCGAATGGCCATACCCGGTGGTCGCGCAGCTGCGTGACAGCCAGAGCTACGTGGTCATGACCGGCCTGGGCCGCAGCCTGTTCGACTATCGCTCCGCCCAGGTGCGCGAACACCAGGCCGACTGGGAGCCGCTGCTGTCCTGGCTCAAGCTTTGATGCCTGCCTCACTTCTCCTGCTGCATCCTCTTCTCCATGGAAACCCGCGATGCGTGAACTGATCCTGCTGCGCCATGCCCATGCCGAACCCGCCGTTTCCGGCCAGGCCGACCTCGACCGGCCGCTGTCGCCGGTGGGGCTCGCCGAGGCCGAAGCCGCCGGCAAGTGGTTGAAGGAAAACAACCTGCTGCCCGACTGCGTGCTGTGCTCGCCGTCGCGACGTACCCGCGAGACCCTGGAAGCGGTGATGACGGCCATCGGCTATGTCGAAAAGCGCCTGGAAGACCGGATCTACGAAGCCACCCCGGGCACCCTGGCGGCGCTGGTGGACGAGCGTCGTGACCTGGACCGGGTGCTGATCGTCGGCCACAACCCGGGCCTGGAGCAGCTGGTGGCCCTGATGACCGACGGCACCAGCAGTGACTATCGCGGCATGCCGCCGGGTGGCGTGGCCGTGCTTGGCTTCCCGCGCGAGGCCTCGATCGAACCCGGCGTGGCCAGCCTGAACGCGTTCTGGTGGCCGTGATCCGATGAGCCTGGCGCGGCGCAGCCGCTTCCTGCTGCCCGTGTTGCTGGCGCTCGGCCCGGCCTGGGCCGCGGCGCCCCCACCGACCCCGTTGCCGCCCGTGTCCGCCGAGGCGCCACGGGTATTGCGCCTGGATACCCAGCGCTCGCGGATCGGCTTCGAGGTGCGCACCCGATTCGGCCAGCGCATCGAAGGCGTGTTCCCGCACTTCGAGGGGCGTATCGAGATCCTGTCCGACGGCCGTCACCAGGTGCACCTGAAGATGTTCACCCGCTCGGTGGAGATCCCCGGCAAGGCGCGCTATACCGGCTGGATGCGCGGCGAGGAGTTCTTCGATGCCGGGCGCCATCCGGTGGTCGAGTTCGACTCGCTGCCCTACTGGCCGGAGACCGTGGAGCAGGGCGGCGCCATCAACGGCCGGCTGACCCTGCGCGGCATCAGCCACCCCGAGTCATTGCAGGTCGAGAAGGCGGAGTGCGCCCGACCCGGCTATGATTGCGACGTCGTCAGCCGCGGTACCGTGCAGCGAGGCCGGTATGGAATGGACAGCTGGCAGCTAGCCTTGAGTGACCGAGTGACCTTCGTATTGCGTGCGCGCCTGAGCGAGGCGCCGAAACCGTGAACCTCCTGCTGCGCGTCCTGGCGCTGGCAACCGTGTTGCTGGGCAGCGGTTGTGCATCGCTCTCGCATGCCGAGCGTGACCGTGCCGAAGCGATTGCCGTGCAGGCGCGCTCGACCGACGTCGACTGCCGGCGCGCCGACCGCTGCGCGCAGGACTCGCCATTGCGTGCGCTGGCGGGCCGGGCGTTCACCGAATCCACCCCGGAACAGCCACGCCACTACGCCACCCTGCTCGACGAGGGCGAGGGCGCCCTGGTGGCGCGCCTGAACCTGCTGCGCAGCGCCACCCGCAGCATCGACCTGCAGACCTACATCTTCGACAAGGACGACAGTGCCCGGCTGGTCATCGACGAGCTGCTGGCCGCGTCGCGGCGCGGGGTGAAGGTGCGGGTGCTGATCGACCAGCTCTCGGCGATCTCCGACCTGCAGATCCTCGGCGCCCTGTCCGGCGCGCACCAGAACTTCCAGCTGCGGGTCTACAACCCGACCTTCGGCAAGGCCCGGCTGAACTACTTCGACTATGCCGGCAGCGTGCTGTGCTGCTTCCGCCGCTTCAACCAGCGCATGCACAACAAGCTGCTGGTGATCGACGATGCGATCGGCGTGGTCGGCGGCCGCAACTACCAGGACGACTATTACGACTGGGACCGCGAGTACAACTTCCGCGACCGCGACGTGCTGATCGCCGGCCCGGAGGCGCGGGCGATGGCGGCCAACTTCGATGCCTTCTGGCGCGCCAGGCGCAGCGTGCCGGCCGAGCGCCTGAACGATGTCGGCCGCACCCTGCTGCGCGAGGGCGTGCCGACCCTGCCGCCGGCCAGCTTCCGCCGCCCCGAGCGGGTGGAGCGGGTCAGTGCCGAAGCCAATGACATGGACTTCGTCAGCCGTTCCTTCGTCGATACCGCGTTGCCGGTGGCCTCGGTGCGCTATGTCGCCGACCTGCCGCGCAAGCACCGGCGCGAGAAGGCCGATGCGCCGCTGGCCGGACAGCACGTGACCGAGCCGCAGCTGGATGCGCTGATCGCCGGCGCGCAGAAGGAAGTGATCCTGCAGACGCCGTACCTGGTGCTGTCCAAACCGGCCCAGAAGCTGTTCCGCGAGCTGCGCAAGCGACCGCAGCCGCCGCGCGTGGTGGTGTCCAGCAACAGCCTGGCGGCGACCGACAACCCGATCGTCTATGCGCTGTCGTACAAGTACAAGCGGCGCAACATGCGCGAACTGGGCTTCAACATCTTCGAATACAAGCCGTTCCCGCTGGATGCACCGGTCGATTACCGCAACCTGCTGCCCGACCCGATCGCCGCGCCGGAAGGCGACGACGACGGCGGGCGCAACCCGCTGATCGGCGGCAGTGCTGCCGGCAGCAATGCCGGCGACCGTCGCGATCGCGATGAGCACCCGGCACCCACCGGCAAGCAGGGGGCGGTGAACCATCCGCGCACCGGCAGTGCCTACCAGAACGCGCGCGAGCGCCGCCGTGCGGCCGGCAGCGAGGTCGAGACCCGCCTGCTGCGCACCGAGACCCGGCCCTCGTTCCTGGGCAGCAAGGCGGTCAACAAGCCGTTGCCGGTCACCCGCAAGGGCGCGCGCATGGGCCTGCATGCCAAGTCGCTGGTGGTCGATCGCCGCATCGGCGTGGTCGGCACCCACAACTTCGACCCGCGCAGCGAGAACTACAACACCGAAGGCGCGGTGATCATCGATGACCCGGCCTTCGCCGAGCAGCTGGCCGAGAGCATCCTGCGTGACACCCACCCGCAGAACTCGTGGACGGTGGCGCCGCGGGCCAAGCCGCCGGTGCTGTCCGGGCTCAACTACAGCGTCGGCAAGGCCTCCGAAGCACTGCCGATCCTCGACTTCTGGCCGTGGCGCTATGCCACCGACTACGAGTTCAAGCCCGGCCCGGACTGCCCGCAGCCGTTGCCCCGGCAGGACCCGGGCTTCCACCGCTGCTATGTCGCCGTGGGTGATTTCCCCGAGGTCAATGTCGGCCCGAAGTGGCTGCTGGTACGCATGCTGACCGCATTCGGCGCCGGCCTCGTTCCCATCCTCTGAAGGTGCCCGCATGACCCAGGTGTTCCGCGAAGCCGTTTCCCTCGAGCAGCTCAATACGCTCAGCCGCAACACCGCGATCGCGTCGCTGGGCATCGTCTTCAGCGCGGCCGGTGACGACTGGCTGCAGGCCACCATGCCGGTGGACGAGCGCACCCGCCAGCCCTACGGCATCCTGCATGGCGGCGCGTCGGTGGTGCTGGCCGAGACCCTGGGCAGCAGCGCCGGCAACCTGTGTGTGGATACGGCCAAGCAGATCTGCGTGGGGCTGGAAATCAACGCCAACCACGTGCGTGCGGTGCGTTCGGGCACGGTCACCGGCACCGCCCGCGCGCTGCACGTGGGCCGCAGCACCCAGCTGTGGGAGATCCGCATCGAGGACGAGCAGGGCCGGCTGGTGTGCATCTCGCGGCTGACCCTGGCGGTGGTGGCGGCCGGCCACGGCTGAGCCCCGGACGGGCGGTGACGGCAGCGGAACCCAGCGTTCCCTGCCGATTGCCCCGGTCGATGGGTGTTATGGCCTAAATCGGCTGGCAGCGATGACGGCCCTCCGGTATCGTGCGCGGATGACTTCCCCCACTCCGGCCCCCCGCGGCGGCGTGGCGCGTGTGTGCCGTTACCTGTACCGCGTACCGCTGCTGTTGGTCCACATCATCGTGTTCCTGCCGCTCATCCTGATCGGCATGCTTCGGCCGTGGGGCGAACTGCGCGTGGGCGAGGCGACCCTGGGGGCCAAAGTGGTCAACTGGTGGCAGGGGGGGCTGATGTGGATCTTCGGCTTCCGCCTGGTGCAGATCGGCAGGCCGCTGCCCGGCGCCGTGCTGTTCGTCGCCAACCACGTCAGCTGGGTCGACATCTGCATCCTGCACAGCCAGCGCATGATGGGCTTCGTCGCCAAGCGCGAGATCGCCAGCTGGCCACTGGTCGGGTGGCTGGCCGCGCGCGGGCAGACCATCTTCCACCAGCGCGGCAACACCGAATCGCTCGGTGGCGTGATGCAGGTGATGGCTGATCGCCTGCGCGAAGGCAAGGCAGTGGGCGTGTTCCCCGAAGGGCGTACCCGCGGTGGCCACGAAGTGGGCCCGTTCCATGCCCGCATCTTCCAGGCGGCGGTTGAGACCGGCGTGCCGGTGCAGCCGGTGGCTCTGGTGTATGGGCTCAAGGGCGACGCGCAGACCATTGTCGCGTTCGGCCCCGGCGAGAGTTTCTTCGCCAATTTCCTGCGCCTGCTCGGTGAGCCGGCGCGGCGTGCGGAAGTGCATTTCCTGGCACCGATCGGTGCGCAGGACCTGGAAGGCCGTCGGCGCATCGCGGAGACGTCGCGCGCGCGCATCGTGGCGGCCATGAGCACGCAGTGAGGGTGCGGTGGCCCTGATCCCGCCACCCGTCCTGGACGCCGGCACGCCGACGCTGCACGCGGCTGACTACCAGCCACCGCGCTGGCTGCGCAATCCGCACCTGCAGTCGATGCTCAGCTCCAGCCGCATGCGCCTGCAGCGCGGCCTGCTGCTGCTGGCCGCGACCGGCGCGATCAGCGAGGAACTGATCCTCGACGGCGGCGACGGCGTGCGCCTGCAGGGCTGGCACAGCCATGTCGAAGGCCGCGAACCCAAGGGCATGGCCCTGCTGCTGCATGGCTGGGAAGGCAGTGCCGAATCCAGCTACATGCGCATGGCGGCCGCGCGCATGCTCGAACAGGGCTTCGACGTGGTGCGGCTGAATTTCCGCGACCACGGCAATACCCATCACCTCAACCCCGGCATCTTCCACTCCAACCTGATCGACGAAGTGGTGCATGCCGCAGGCGATATCGCCCAGCGCTGGCCGCAGCTGCCGCTGGTGGCCGCCGGCTACTCGCTGGGCGGCAACTTCGTGCTGCGCCTGGCCCTGCGTGCGCCGGCGGCCGGCGTGCCGCTGCTGCGCGTCGCCTCGGTATGCCCGGTGCTGGACCCGGCGCTGACCATGGAGAGCATCGAGAACGGCCCGGCAATGTACGACTGGTACTTCCGGCGCAAGTGGGCCGGTTCGTTGCGGCGCAAGCGCGACCTGTTCCCCGAACTGAGCGACTGCGACGACCGCGTGCTGAAGCTGGACATCCGCGCGTTGACCGCCTGGCTGGTCGAGCGCCACACCAGTTTCGGCTCGTTGCAGGCCTATTTCGACGGCTACTCGATTGCCGGCGATCGCCTGTCCTCGCTGCAGGTGCCGGCCGACATCCTGATGGCACAGGACGACCCGGTGATCCCGTACGCGACCTTCAGCGACTGGCAGCTGCCGCGCAACGCGCACCTGGAAACCGCCTGCTGGGGCGGCCACTGTGGCTTCCTGGAAAACTGGCGCGGTGACGGCTTCTCCGAGCGCTGGGTGGCGCAGCGCCTGCAGCGCGTGCTGCAAGGCTGAACCGGCACGGGCGCGCAGGCCGCTACAATGCGGGTTTGCCCTTGAACCGGACCGCCATGCAAGACCAGATCATCCAAGCGTTGCGCCAGAACGAGGCCGACCAGGCCGTGCAGCTGGCCCAGGCGTGGACCCGTGATGAACCCGGCCAGGCCGAGGCCCACCGCTGGCTGGCGCTTGCGCTGCAGCAGCAGGGCAAGGCCGAGGACGCGATGGAGGCCCTGCAGCAGGCGCTGCAGCTGGCCCCGGACAATGCCCAGCTGCACCTGCAGCACGCCGGCCTGCTGCTGGCCCTGCGCCAGTTCGACGGCGCTGGCGAAGCACTGACGCGCACCACCGGGCTGGACCCGAACGCCTTCGCTGCCTACCTGATGCAGGCCCACCTGGCGATCGGCCGCAACGATTTCGATGAAGCGCAGCGCCTGTCCACCCTGGCCTCGCGTGTCGAACCGGACCACCCGGAACTGCTGACCATCGACGGCATGATCGCGCTGCGCCGCGATGATGCCGATCGCGCGCTGACGCTGCTGTCGGCCGCCAACCAGGCCCAGCCCAACGACATTCGCGTGCTCTACGCACTGGGCTTCGCCTACCTGGGCAAGAACATGCTGGCCTTCGCCGAGCAGGCGTTCCGCCGCGTGCTGGAACTGAACCCGACCATCGCCTCGCTGCATGGCCTGGTGGTGCAGCTGGCCATGCGCCAGGGCAACCTGGACGCTGCCGCCGAAGCGATGCAGATCGCGCTGCAGCAGCAGGGCCTGGATACGCCATCGATGCGACGCCTGGCCGGCGAACTGGCACTGCGCAGCGGCCAGCCGCTGCAGGCGCTGGAGCACCTGCTGCCGTTGCTGGAATCGCTGCCTGACGACCGCGACGTACTGCAGTTGCTGCTGATGTCCTGGCAGCGCCTGGGCCGCGAAGACGAGGCCCGCGCACGCCTGGATGCCGCCCTGGAGCAGCACCCGCAGCTGCACGACCTGTGGCTGGCACGCCTGGCGGTGGAAGAGGTCGGCAGTGCCACCGCCGCCGCCACGGTCGAGCGCTGGATGGACGCGATGCCGGGCCACCTGCCGGCGCTGGAAGCGCGCCTGCGCCTGCACGACATGGTGGGCGAACACGCCCAGGCCGAAGCGATCGCCGAGCGCATCGTCAACCTCGAACCGGGCCGCGTCAGCGGCGAAACCCGCCTGGTCGAAGGCCTGCTGCAGCGCGATCCGGCCGCCGCGGTCGCCCGCGTGCAGGCGCTGATCGACATGGCACCGGAAGGCCACCGCGCCGACCTGCGCACCTGGCTGGGTGAGATCCAGGATCGCGCCGGGCAGCACGAAGACGCGCTGCAGACCTGGCTGGCACTGCAGGCCGACCAGGCACCGCAGCGCCTGCCGCTGCCGCCGCAGGCCAAGGCGCCGCCGAGCTGGCCGGACAAGGGCGAGATCGACGGTGATGCCACTTCCGCGCCGATCTTCCTGTGGGGCGCGCCGGGTTCGGGCGTGGAGCGCGTGGCGACCGGCCTGGCCGCCGCCAGCCCGGTGCTGCGCAGCGACCGCTATACCTCCAACGCACCCGACGACGCGTTCCAGAACTACCACACGCTGCAGGACCTTGCCTCGGGCGTGCTGACCCCGGAGCGGCTGGTGCAGCGCTGGCGCGAACAGCTGCCGTCGCGCGGCGTGCAGGACGACGCGATCATCGACTGGCTGCTGTGGTGGGACAACGCGCTGCTGTGGGCGCTGCGCCCGCAGCTGCCGCAGGGCCGCCTGCTGGTGGTGCTGCGCGATCCGCGCGACATGCTGCTGGACTGGGTGGCCTACGGTGCCGCCGCACCGCTGGCAATGACCTCGCTGGCCGAAGCCAGCGAATGGCTGGCGCGCGCGCTGGCCCAGGTCGCCGCCCTGCACGAGGACGATCTGTACCCGCAGGTGCTGCTGCGCATCGACCAGATCGGCAACGATCCGCAGGCGATGGCCGAACTGCTGGGCCGCCTGTTCGAGCGGCCGATGCCGCCAGCCGCGCAACTGGGTGCGCCGCGCTTCCCGCCGGGCCACTGGCGCAACTACCGCGACGTGATGAGCGCCGCCTTCGCCAAGCTCACCCCGATCGCGGTGCGCCTGGGTTATCCGGAAGAGTGAGGACACGCCGATGCAACTGAGCAGCCACAGCCTGACCAACGGTGCACCGATCGACCGCGAATTCGCCGCCGGCGATGCCGCGGGCTTCGCACCGGACCGCAATCCGCACCTGGCCTGGAGCGATGTGCCGGAGGGCACCCGTTCGTTCCTGCTGGTGTGTGTCGATCCGGACGTGCCGACCGTGCCGGAGACGGTCGGCCGCACCGACATGAGCGTGCCGCGCGACCAGCCGCGCTGTGATTTCGTGCATTGGGTAATGGCCGACATTCCGGCCTCGGTGCGCGAGATCGCCGCAGGCAGCTGCAGCGACGGCTTCGTGGTGAAGGGCAAGTCCGAACCGGCCGGCCCGGCCGGCAGCCGCCAGGGCCTGAACGACTTCACCGGCTGGTTCGCAGGCAATCCGGACATGGCCGGTGACTACCTGGGCTATGACGGCCCGTACCCGCCGTTCAACGACGAACGCCTGCACCATTACTTCTTCCGCGTGTTCGCGCTGGACGTGGCATCGCTGCAGCTGCCGGCACGCTTCACCGCCGCCGACGCCTACCGCGCCATGCACGGCCACGTGCTCGCCGAAGCGGCACTGCACGGCACCTACACGTTGAACCCGGCGCTGGGCTGAGAGCCCTTGTAGGGCCGGGGCATGCCCGGCTTTACTTTCTGCAGAGTCGAGCCATGCTCGACTTTGCCTTGTAGAGCCGAGCCCATGCTCGGCTGCTTCTGCTACGCAATGGACCTGCAGTAAACAGCAAACCCTGCCAGGAACGCATCCGCTTCGGCGCGATGCACTTCCGACTGAAGCACCTCGAAGATCTCCTCCGGTTCCAGGCCCAGCACCGGTACACGCAGGAACAGCGTTGTACTGAACGCGGCACTGACCGTGGACAGCACCGCGCGAAGTGCCTGCAGCATGTCCTCGCCACGATGGGACGCATGCACTAACGCAATGGGCCGACCGACGATCTGGTCGCCGGATACGAGCCAGTCGATCGCATTCTTCAATCCGCCGGGAATGCCACGCACGTATTCAGGGCTGCACACCAGCACACCGTCGCTGCGGGCGATGGCCGCCTTGAAGCGCGTCACGCTGCAGGGTTCATCGGTGCCTTCCAGATCGGGGGAGAACACCGGAAGTTCGCCGACCCCGGCGTAGACCTCGATCTCCATGCCGGGCGGCGCGATGGCTTTCAGGGCCACCAGCAGAGCGGTGTTGGTCGACTGCCGGCGCGCGCTGCCGGATATGGCGAGAATCTTCATCGTGGCAAGGCTGGCACGTGGGGCTGCGTCGACGCTACAGAACGTAGAAGGGCGACCTCGTGGCCGCCCTTCTGTTTATTTACTTCTTCTCGATGGCCGACTCGACCACCATGTCCAGCACGTACGCCTGCGACGGCGCATCGGCCGGCGGGTTCTTCACTTCGTAGCGCTTCACGCGCACCACGTTGCGCACGCCGTCTTCGTGGGTGTAGCCCTCGATGGTGCCGTAGAAGTTCTCGAACTTGCCCGGCTCACCCTGCTTCAGGCCCTTGTCGTCGAACTTCACTTCGCGCACCTGCAGGCACTGGTAGTCCGGGATCAGCGGGTGCGAGCACTTCTGCGTCTTGGCGGCCACTTCCAGGAACACGGTTTCGCCGGCGCCGCCGTAGCGGGTTTCAGCGGTCGGCTCCGGGTTGAACACCAGCACGTCGCCCTTGGCGTTGGTCAGCGTCAGCTTGCCATTGGCATCCTGCTCGGCCTTCAGCTCGCCCTGCAGGCGGCTCGACACGGCTTCGTCCAGCGCCATCAGCGCCTTGTCGGTGCAGGCCATCATGGTCGAGGCCATCGCGCTGACCGTCAGCTTGCCGTCGGCCAGGGTGTAGCCGCCGCCCATGCGGTTGCAGGTGTTGCTGACCGACAGTCGGCCATCTGCGAAGTCCAGGGTGACCGGCTTGTCTTCGCGGGCGAACAGCGCGTCGATGCGCTTGCCGTCGGCGCCGGTGGCCTGCTGCAGCAGCCAGTGCTGGCTCTGCAGGCGCTGCGCATCCAGGTGCGCCAGCGTCTGCTGGTCTGCTGCCTTGGCCGCGGCCGGGGCCACGTCGTCGCCGCCGGTGCCGGCCGGGGCCGGGGTCTGGCTGCAGGCGGCCATCAGGGCCAGCGGGAGGAGCAGGGTGAGCTTGCGGTTCATGGTGATTCTCCTTGGGGAACCGTGGGGGAAACGGGGTGGGGCCGGCAACGGGGTTACCGTACCCCGGCGCTGTTCAGCTGCCGGAGGGCAACCACAGCAGCAGCGCCGCGCCCAGTGCGATGCGGTAGATCGCGAAGGCGGTGAACCTGTGCGACTTGATGTAGCCCATCAGCCACTTCACTACGACGAAGCCGGTGATGGCCGCGGCAAGGAAGGCCACGCCCACGTCGGCCCAGTCCTCGCTGCCCAGCTGCCCGGCCTTGGCCATTTCCAGGAAGGTGTAGGCGCTGGCGGCGAACATGGTGGGAATGCCGACCAGGAACACGAACTCGGCGGCGGCGGCGCGGCGGCTCAGGCCCAGCAGCATGGCCAGGAAGATCGCCGAGGCCGAGCGCGAGGTGCCGGGGAACACGCCGGCCACGACCTGTGCCAGGCCCACGCCGATCGCCACCGTCCAGGTCACCTGGTCGCGGTCGGGCAGGCGCGCGGTGTAGGCCTCCACCAGCAGCATCCAGACACCACCGATGATCAATGCCCAGGCCACCGGGCTGACCGTCTCCGGCAGCGACCAGCCGGCCTTGCGCACCACCAGGCCGACCACGGCGGTGACCAGGAAGGCGGCGCCCAGCTTGAACACGTACTCACGGTTCTCGCGCTGGTTGAAGCCGGTGGCCAGCTGCAGCAGGCGCTGGCGGAACACCAGCACCACGGCCACGATCGCGCCGGCCTGGATGACGATGTTGAAGAAGTCCGAGCGGGCACCCAGCCAGTGCTGGGCGATGAGCAGGTGGCCGGTGCTGGAGATCGGCAGGAATTCGGTCAAGCCTTCGAGGATGCCCAGCAGCAGGGCGGAGAGCAGGTCGGACATGGACGGTGCGTGACGCGCGGCGGAAGGAAGGTCGAGAGGATAGACGATCCCTGCCGCACCAAACGGGTGCGTCTGGTGGCAGGTGCACCCGTTTGGTGCGCACCGTCCTGCACCGCCACGGAGCGCCCTTTTTGAAATCAATGACTTGCGGCCAGCGAAAAGTTGGCACGGTCGTTGCTGTACCTCAGCAGGCATTCATCCCCATCCGAGGTCGTACCGATGTCCGTGGAAAACGTTGAGAAGCTGATCAAGGACAACCAGATCGAGTTCGTCGATCTGCGTTTCGTGGATATGCGTGGCGTCGAGCAGCACGTCACCTTCCCGGTCAGCATTGTCGAACCGTCGCTGTTCGAAGAAGGCAAGATGTTCGACGGCAGCTCGATCGCCGGCTGGAAGGGCATCAACGAATCGGACATGGTCCTGCTGCCCGACACCACCAGCGCCTACGTCGACCCGTTCTACGCAGATCCGACCATCGTGATCAGCTGCGACATCCTCGATCCGGCCACCATGCAGCCGTACGGCCGCTGCCCGCGCGGCATCGCCAAGCGCGCCGAGGCCTACCTGAAGTCCTCCGGCATCGCCGAAACCGCGTTCTTCGGCCCGGAGCCGGAGTTCTTCATCTTCGACTCGGTCCGTTTCGCCAATGAAATGGGCAACACCTTCTTCAAGGTCGATTCCGAAGAAGCCGCCTGGAACAGCGGCGCCAAGTACGACGGCGCCAACAGCGGCTACCGTCCGGGCGTGAAGGGCGGCTACTTCCCCGTGCCGCCGACCGACACCCTGCACGACCTGCGCGCCGAGATGTGCAAGACCCTGGAACAGGTCGGCATCGAAGTGGAAGTGCAGCACCACGAAGTGGCCACCGCCGGCCAGTGCGAGATTGGCACCAAGTTCAGCACCCTGGTGCAGAAGGCCGATGAACTGCTGCGCATGAAGTACGTGATCAAGAACGTCGCGCACCGCAACGGCAAGACCGTCACCTTCATGCCCAAGCCGATCGTGGGCGACAACGGCAGCGGCATGCACGTGCACCAGTCGCTGTCCAAGGGCGGCACCAACCTGTTCTCCGGTGACGGCTACGGTGGCCTGAGCCAGCTGGCGCTGTGGTACATCGGCGGCATCTTCAAGCACGCCAAGGCCATCAATGCCTTCGCCAACTCGGGCACCAACAGCTACAAGCGCCTGGTGCCGGGCTTCGAGGCGCCGGTGATGCTGGCCTACTCGGCCCGCAACCGTTCGGCGTCGTGCCGCATTCCGTGGGTGTCCAACCCGAAGGCGCGCCGCATCGAAATGCGCTTCCCGGACCCGATCCAGTCCGGCTACCTGACCTTCACCGCACTGATGATGGCCGGCCTGGACGGCATCAAGAACCAGATCGACCCGGGTGCACCGAGCGACAAGGACCTGTACGACCTGCCGCCGGAGGAAGAGAAGCTGATCCCGCAGGTCTGCTCCTCGCTGGACCAGGCGCTGGAAGCGCTGGACAAGGACCGCGAGTTCCTGAAGGCCGGCGGCGTGATGAGCGATGACTTCATCGACGGCTACATCGCGCTGAAGATGCAGGAAGTGACCAAGTTCCGCGCGGCCACCCACCCGCTGGAATACCAGCTGTACTACGCCAGCTGACCGGATGCGATGGCGGTGGGTTCCCCCTCCCACCCGCCGCCATCGCTTCCGTTTTCGCGGCTGGGGAGCCGCGGTCAGATCGGGGTCGGATCCCGTTCGTTTACGAATGGGCGCTGATCCCTATCCAGGGGCAAGAGAGAGACCGGATACGCGACCAGGGCCGCCCTCCCTCCCGCGTCGGTCGTGCAAGGAGAGAGGCACGGCCGTCCCGGCCCTGTACGTGTCCGGTGCAACAGCCACGGTCATCATCCTGATGACCCGTGGTTGCCTGATGCCAACGCGCGCTGGCGCGCTGGCCCCATCCACCCTCGGGACATGCGCATGAAACTGATCTCCGCCATCATCCGACCGTTCAAGCTCGACGAGGTCCGCGAGGCCCTGTCCGATGCAGGCGTGTCGGGCATCACCGTGACCGAAGTGAAAGGTTTCGGTCGCCAGAAGGGCCACACCGAGCTGTATCGCGGCGCCGAGTACGTCGTCGATTTCCTGCCCAAGATCAAGATCGAAACGGTGGTCACCGACGAGCGTGCCGACGCGGTGATCGAAGCGATCCAGTCGTCGGCAGGCACCGGCAAGATCGGTGACGGCAAGATTTTCGTCACCGCCGTCGAACAGGTCATCCGCATCCGCACCGGCGAAATCGGTGCCGACGCGCTGTAACCCCCTTCCGGAGATTCCCCCCATGAAGATGCGCCTTCTCACCGGGTGGCAAGCCCGGTTCCACCTGGTGTGCCTGTTGATGCTGCTCAGCGCACTGGCCGCCGGTGCCTGGCCGGGCAGCGCCCATGCCCAGGCCCAGGTATCGCCGTTGCCGAGCGAAAGCGTGGCGGTCGAGCCGCTGCACGATGCGGCCGCCACCGCCGCGGCGCCGGCCGTGGCCGAAGCGGCCGCCGCCTATGATCGTGGCGACGTCGCCTGGATGCTCACCTCGACCCTGCTGGTGCTGTTGATGGTGGTACCGGGCCTGGCCCTGTTCTACGGCGGCCTGGTGCGTTCGAAGAATGTGCTGTCGGTGCTCAGCCAGATCCTGGTGGTGTTCTCGCTGGTGCTGCTGCTGTGGGTGGCCTATGGCTACAGCGCGGTGTTCAGCGCCGGCAATCCGTTCTTCGGCTCGTTCACCGAATTCGCCTTCCTCAAGGGCTTCACCCCGGAGTCGGTGGGCAACACGCCGATCAAGGGCCTGCCGGACTATCTGTTCGTCGCGTTCCAGTCGACCTTTGCCGGCATCACCACCGCGCTGATCGTCGGTGCCTTCGCCGAGCGCATCAAGTTCCGCGCGGTGCTGCTGTTCTCGGCGCTGTGGTTCACCCTCAGCTACATCCCGATGGCACATATCGTCTGGGGTGGCGGCTACCTGGGTGAGCTGGGTGCCATCGACTTCGCCGGCGGTACCGTGGTCCACATCAACGCGGGCGTCGCCGGCCTGGTCGGCGCGTGGTTCGTCGGTAAGCGCCTGGGCTATGGCCAGACCGCGCTGAAGCCGCACAATGTGCCGTTTACCTACATCGGCGCGATGCTGCTGTGGGTGGGCTGGTTCGGCTTCAACGCCGGCTCGGCAGCAGCGGCCGACACCGTGGCCTCGCTGGCCTTCCTCAACACCGTGCTGGCCACCGCCGCTGCCGTGCTTGGCTGGACCCTGGTGGAGGCGATCGGCAAGGGCAAGCCGTCGGCGCTGGGCGCTGCGTCGGGTGCGGTGGCCGGTCTGGTCGGCATCACCCCGGCCTGTGGCACCGTCGGGCCGCTTGGCGCGATCGTGATCGGTTTTGTCGCCGGCGTGGTCTGCGTGTGGGGCGTGACCGGCCTGAAGCGCCTGCTGAAGGTGGACGACACCGCCGACGTGTTCGGTGTGCATGGTGTCGGCGGCATCGTCGGCGCGATCCTCACCGGCGTGTTCAGTGCGCAGTCGCTGGGCGGCACAAAGGCCGATCTGGATATCGCCCATCAGGTCTGGGTGCAGGTGGTCAGCGTCGGCCTGACCGTGGTGTGGTCGGCGGTGATGACCGCGGTCATCCTGCTGGTGGTCAAGGTCGTGGTCGGCCTGCGCGTGACCGAAGAAGCAGAGCGCACCGGCCTGGATGTGACTTCGCACGGCGAGTCCGCCTACGAGGCCTGACGTGGCGGCGCACTGACGTGGTGGGTGCCGACCGTTGGTCGGCACAGCGGGTAGCCCATCCACGCATGGCGTGGCTCTAACGTTCCTGCTTCAATGGCTGTCTGTAGGCGCGCGTGTTCGCCTCCAACGACCTCGATGGACTACAGAACGGAGTAGGCGTGATTCAGGCGACTTCCGCAGCAGTGATGGAAGACATCGAATGGTATGTCTACCTGCTGACCCTGGACGACTACAGTCCGCATGCGCTGGTGCGTAGTGTGGCCGGCGCAGGAGATCGAGAACACTGGAGCTTTGCTGTGGAGTTCACCTATCGCTGCCTTTCCTCCGGTCTGTGGCGACTCTCCTACGGCCTGCCTCCGGAGCTGGGGCTTTCCAGCATCGATCGTCGATCCGAGCACCAGCAATCTGATCAACATCATGGTGCCTGGAGCACATGCATTGGATCCGGGCTTTGTGATCCGACAGGTGCTTCCGGATGGATTCGGTGGATTCTCAGTCTCAACCAGAGGCTGGGGTACGGGTTCGCGTCCAATGTTCAACTCGAATTGATGGGCCAAGTGTGGAGTTCCAATACGCGCGATACTGGTGGCGAAGTTGGCAAGTTGCGGTGGCCTTGGAGTACTTTTCCCTCAAGGCAGAAATGCATGAGCTACCGGGGCTCTGATGGAAAGATGGTGGAGATCTGCCAGTGAGTGAGCGTGAGTTGGGGGCAAAGATTGTGTCTGTGATTGCCAGCTCCGTGCTTGGAGCGGCTCTATTCATAGGCATTCCGCTGAGTTCTCGGATAGGCAGCTTTTCGCAGGCTGCAATTTTCACATCGCTGGTTTGCGCCATAGCCGCTGTGTCGGGCCTCATCTTCGGTGTGCCCGGGGTTATGCTTGTGGACAAGTTTCTTCCGCGGTTCAAAGCTCGTTATGTTGTAGCTGCACCAATCTGTGCCTTGTTGGCGTGGCTCGCGTTCGAGGGTGCCTTCTCTCCTGGCGCTTGGATAAAGGTCTGGACCAGTCCTTCCTTTTGGTTTGGGTGGGCTCCCAGGCGCGCTGGCATCATGCTTTTCATCGGGTTGGCCGTGGGTGCCTTCTACATGTTGATCTGGCCGCGGATTGGACGAATGATGAAGGTCAACACGGCCTTGTGACTGAGGGCGATGGAATCGGGTGCCTGTGCGCAGCAAGATGGCGGCGGCAAATAGCCAGGCATACAGCGGCGCGGGGAAGTAGGGGGCATCGATGAGTACAACCGTGCACTGAACGCAGTGACGACGGCGCTGGTGGGCGGTGTGGCGGGACAGGGCGCTGGCCAGGCCGCGTCCAATGCACTGGCGCCCTATGCCGCTCACTTCATCGGCAGCACGCTTGACCCGAACCACGGCAGCGACCCCAATGCGACTCTGCAACTGCTGTCGCATGCGGTGTTGGGTGCGCTGCTGGCGGAAGCCGATGGTGGCAGTGCGGGAACCGGAGCCGTGTCCGCGGCCGGCGGCGAGTTGGCCGCGAAGGTACTGACTAATACATTGACCGGCGGAGACCCCTCCAAGCTGAGCCCGGAGCAGAAAGAGATGGTGCTGGCGTTGTCGCAGGCAGTTGGCGCACTGGCGGGCGGGCTGTCGGAGCAAAAGAAGGTCACGAAATGAGTGCTAGTGATGTGAAAGATGCTGGAAGAATTTCCGTTCAGGCTGCATATGTATTGATGTGCGTGTTCCTTCAGAAGTATATGGAGAGGGGGGAGGGGCAGGACACTCTTGTTGATCTGTTATCTTCGGGAGGGTCATTTCTATGGGCGAATGGCTTGCCCAACGATCCGGCAATGTGGGATGACTGGTGTGATGCATTTGCAGAGGTTGTCATCGTGGGGAGTGCTCTTAATTCTGAATTTTGTAGCGCACAAATTAATTCGTCGGGCGAGTACTTGGCGTTGCTGGATGCGTTCTCGGTAATGATGGTATTCCTTGAGTCGATTTTTGATCGATCTGGTGAGGATCTTCCGCTGTTCGAAGTTGTTGTTCGCCTTATGTCGCCTCTAGGTGATTCCGGTTGTCTTGATGATTCCTCTGTCTGGGCTGAGTGGGTGGAGTCGGTTAGGAAGGTGAGGGCATAGGGTTCTGGGCGGTTGCTTGTTCAATGGAGGTTGGGGTTAAACGGCCGCCTCGATGAAGTTGCTCGGCTTGACGGTGTTGCCAGTCTGTATGTCACCGGTCGAAGCAGTGGTGACGCGCCAAGGTAGATTTCTTCGCAATGCGGGCGCGGAGGGATTGACCAGATCGGCCACTGGCGGGATCTGAGGGGCCGTTGATGAATCATTTTGTTCAAGTTGTTATGACGGTTGTTCCTGGGTTCACGTGTCCACGGTGTTGGAATCGATTCGGCGGCATGGCTGGGTCCGTTTCGAGGATTGAAGGTAGGTGATGAGGAACTTGGGCGTTTGGCTATTCAAATTGGAGTTTGAGATTTGGGCATGAGGTGGGGGCGTTATTGAGTTTTTTGCATGACAGCTCCCCAGTTCTCCAGCGATCCGGACGAAGCGAAGAACCACGGCTGCAGTCATGGTTACAATCCGTCCATGATCAGCCCCCGCCTTCTGGCTTCCACACTGCTGGCCCTGGCCCTTTCGGCCTGCACCGCCACCGCGCCTGTGCAGCACAACCCGCTCGCCACCTGGGTCCCATCACCCAACCAGAACGCGCGCACCCCGGTCATCATCGTCATCCACCACACCGAGCAGAAATCGGTGCAGCAGAGCCTGCATACGTTGCGCACGGCCAACAGCGGTGGGCCGGTCAGTGCGCACTACCTGATCGGCGCCGATGGCCATCGTTACCAGCTGGTCGCTGATGAGCGCCGTGCCTGGCACGCCGGCGCCGGGCGCTGGGGCACCATCACCGATCTCAATTCGGCTTCGATCGGTATCGAGCTCGACAACGATGGCCGCAGCCCGTTCAGTGCGGCACAGATCGAATCGCTGATCGTGCTGCTGCGCGATCTCACCACGCGCCTGAACATCCCGCCGCGCCAGGTGATCGGCCATGCCGACCTGGCGCCGACGCGCAAGCAGGATCCGAGCCGCTTCTTCCCATGGCAGCAGTTGGCCGAGGCCGGCTTCGGCGTGTGGCCGCGCGCGGCCGACGGCGCGGCACCGGAAGGATTCGACGCGTGGAATGCGCTGGCCCGCTTCGGCTATCCGCTCGACAACCGCGACGCCACCGTCGCTGCGTTCCACCGCCGCTTCCGTGGCCGCGACGACCTGCCGAAGACGCTGGATGCCGAGGACGCCCGCATCCTGCACTCGCTGCTGCTGCAGACGCCGTGACTCCGCGCATGAACGCTTGGCCCCGCGCTGGGTTGCCGCCCAGCGGCCGGCCCGCCACCATGGCGGCATGATCGATTCCGCCACCTTCTTCAAGCGCAAGCACTGGACCCTGCTGGCAGCGGCCGTGCTCGCCGGTTGCGCCACCACCGCTCCCCGCACGGGCTCCGAAGCGCCCACGCCGACCTCGCCGCCGGCGGCCACCTACGCCAAGGTCGGCTGGAAAGCCCTGCCAGCGGTCTCGGACAGCGATCTGCAGGCCGGCTTCGTGGCTTGGCGCAGCAGCTGCGCCCGCCTGAAAAACGACGCTGTCTGGGCCAAGCCCTGCGCCACCGCCGCAGCGGTGTCAGACAAGAACCCGGCCGCGATCCGCCAGTTCCTGCAGCGCGACCTCGATGCCTATGCGCTGCGTGCCGGTGGCCATCAGGCCGACGGATTGATCACCGGCTACTACGAGCCGATCTACCCCGGCAGCCTGACCCGCACCGACAAGGCGACGGTGCCGGTCTACGGCACGCCGGATGATCTGGTGGTGGTGCAGCTGGACAGCCTCTACCCGGAACTGAAGGGCAAGCGCCTGCGCGGGCGCGTCGAAGGCAAGGTGCTCAAGCCCTATGACGACGCCGGCACCATCGCGGCCAAGGGCGCCAAGGCGCCGGTGCTGGCCTGGCTGACCGATCCGATGGACCTGCAGTTGCTGCAGATCCAGGGGTCCGGCCGCGTGCGCCTGGCCGATGGCAAGCAGGTACGGCTGGCCTATGCGGAACAGAACGGCCACCCCTACCGTGCCATCGGTCGTTGGCTGGTGGACCAGGGCCAGCTGAAGAAGGAAGACGTCACCATGGACGCGATCCGCGCCTGGGCCCGGGCCAATCCCGCGCGCGTGCCGGAACTGCTGCGCAGCAATCCCAGCTACGTGTTCTTCGTGCGCAATCCGGACAGCCCGGAAGGCCCGCGCGGTTCACTGAACGTGCCGCTCACTGCGGGCTACAGCGTGGCGGTGGACCGTACCGTGGTGCCGCTGGGCAGCCTGCTGTGGCTGTCGACCACGCGTCCCGATGGCACGCCCGTGGTACGCCCGGTGGCTGCGCAGGACACCGGCGGCGCCATCGCCGGCGAGGTGCGCGCCGACCTGTACTGGGGCAGTGGCGATGCCGCCGGCAAGCTGGCCGGCGACATGAAGCAGAAGGGCAACATCTGGATGCTGTGGCCGAAGGGCGTGCCCCTGCCGAACTGAACCAGCAGGGGGCGGATCCCTTTCCAAAGGAAAGGGCTCTGGCCCCGGATGCCTGATAATGGCGCCATTCCGAACTTTCCGGCCGCGCCTGCGGCCAGGACCCCTGCAATGACCTACGCAAAGCACAACGCAAAACCCGGCGCGAAATCCGCCGCAAAGAAGTACTACAAGCACTGGGCCGAATCGGGCCTGGGCAAGGGCAACGTGCTGATGGAAGCGCGCGGCGACAAGATCGTGCGGCAGGTGGAAATCTACGGCACCAAGATGGTCTGGGCCGACGAGCACGCCCACAGCGATGACCGTTTCCTGCTGGCCGACCAGCCGGTGTCGTTCCTGGATTTCGACGAGGACGACGAAATCTCCGCGCGTGAATTCGAAGCCGCCTGGAAGAAGGCACGGGAAGCCACCGGCTACCCGGTGTAATCCCCCCGGCTCCCGCCCTTGTAGCGCCGAGCCTTGCTCGACGCTGCAAAAGCGGGCATGTGAAATGTTATATGATTACATTTCACCGTAACCGCCCCTTCCCATGAAGACTTCCACCCTTGTGGCCGCCCTGGCGGCCGCACCGTTCGCCCCTGAAGCTTTCGCACAGTCCGCCGATGCCGCGCTCACCCTCGGCAAGGTGCAGGTGCACCAGCACGGCGAAGGCCAGCTCAGTGCGCACCAGGTGCTGACCTCGGTGGACGTGCTGGGTGCAGACCAGATCGAAAACCGCAACGTTTCGCACAGCTGGGAACTGCTCGGGCAGATGCCCGGCATCCAGCTCACCGAAACCCGGCAGGGTGCCGAATCGGGCAAGGTCAGCTTCCGCGCCTTCAACGGCGAGGGCTACCTCAATGCCATCAAGACGCTGATCGATGGCATCCCCAGCAACGTCAACAGCGGCAACCAGCGCTTCATCGACATGCTGTTCCCGCTGGACATCAGCTACATCGAAGTGGTGCGTGGTACCAACGATCCGCGCTATGGCCTGCACAACATCGGCGGCAACGTGAACTTCGGTACGCGCCAGGGCGGCAGCTACACCGATGCGCGCCTGGCCTACGGCAGCTACAACACCCGTGATGCGCAGCTGGCGATTGGCCGCGAAGCCAATGGCTTCGCGCAGAACTACTTTGTCGGCACCCAGGCCAGCGATGGTTATCGCGACCACGACACCTCCAGGAAGTACTCGCTGGGCGGCAAGTGGTTCTTCGGCACGCTGGACGAAGGGCTGCGCGTGGGCCTGACCGCGCGCGCCTACCACCATGAGGCCGACGAACCGGGCTTCATGACCGCTGAGGAACTGCGCACGCACCGCCGTGGCAGCGAGCTGCGCAACGGCAACGACGGCGATGACCGCGACATGCGCCAGATCGCCGCGCACGTCGACCTGAAGCTGTCCGACGCACTCACCTTCGGCACGCGGCTCTACTACAACCGCTATGAAGACGACCGCCGCGTGACCTTCAGCGACCTGCCCACCGGCAACCTGCCGCGCCAGCGCCGCGTGTGGGATGAACGCCAGACTGGCCTGCTCAGCACGCTGACCTGGCAGGCCAGCCCCGCGCTTACCGTCGAAGGCGGCTTGAACTACGAGCAGCAGGACAACGGCTATATCCGCGAGCGCTATGCCTACGCCGAACCGACCGATTACAGCCAGCCGCCGGCGCGCGTGCAGAACGACGACCGCCACAGCTTCGACAACTGGGGCGCCTACGTGCAGGCGATCTACCAGCCCGCCGAGGCGTGGAAGATCGTGCCGGCCTATCGTATCGATCGCTTCAGTGGCAGCACGCACCTGATGAACGGCATCACCGCCCGGCTGCAGGATTACGGCAGCATCGGCCAGCCCAAGCTGAGCATCATCCACAGCCTGGGCCAGACCACCCACGTCTACGCCAACTGGGGCCGCACCTTCCAGGTGCTGACCGGGTCCACCGCACCGGCCTACCTCACCCCGGGGCAGGCGCCGATGCAGCCGTCCACCAATACGGGCATGGAGCTGGGCCTGAAGTTCCAGCCGTTCCAGGGCGCCCAGGCGCGCCTGGCGGTGTGGCAGCAGGACGCGGAAAACGAGGTATCCAACATGCCTGCCACCGGCACCACGGTCACCCTGGGCAAGACCCGCCGGCGCGGCGTGGATGCGCAGTTGAGCCTGCAGCTGGGCGATGACTGGACGGTATGGGCGTCGCACGCCTACCAGGAAGCGAAGATCACCCGCGACGACCGCGATGCCGGCATTTCCCTGCACGGCCGCGAAGTGGCCGCCACCCCGCGCCACATCAGCAATCTGGGTGTGGACTACCGCGCCAGCGACGCGCTGCGCCTCGGCCTGCAGGCACGCGCGCAGGGCGACTACTACCTTGAGGAGCGCAACGTGGCCGGCAAGTTCGGTGGCTTCGCCGTGCTCGACCTCAGTGCTGCCTATCAGCTCACCCCGCGTTTCAGTGTGGACCTGCAACTGAAGAACGTCACCGGCCGCGAGTACGCCTACGCCTGGTACGACAGCTTCTTCTGGGACAGCGCCCGCCCGATGTTCTCGCCAGCCCCGGGCCGCAGCGTGTTCGTTGGCCTCAACATGAAGCTGTAACCGGCCCTGCATCTGGTAGTGGTCGAGCTTGCTCGACCTGCAGCAGGGGTCAGATCCCCTTCCGCCAGGAAAGGGCTCTGACCCCGAACCCCGCGTTTTGCACTACATTGGTGCAATGTCCGACCCCGCACCCCCGCCGTCCCTTGATGCCCTGGGCACGCCGCTGGCCTGGGCCGGGGCCGATGGCTGCATTGCCGGCTGCAATCCGGCCTTCGCCCGCTGGCTGGGCGTCAGCGTCCGGCGCCTGCTGGGTCGGCCATTGGCCGCACTGGAAGTGCAGGGCGAGGCGCTGGCCCATTTCCTGGCCCGCGATGAGCGCGACAGCCTGCGCCTGAACCGGCTGGCGCTGGCGGTGCCCGGCGAGGCGCCGCGCTTCGCCGAGGGCTGGATGAGCCGCCGCGACGATGGTGGCTGGCTGCTGGAGGCGCATCCGGTCGATGAATTCCCCGGGCTGGACCCAACCCAGGCGCTGCCCAGCGCGCTCAGCGCGGCGCTGAAGGGCCTGGCCCACGAGCTGCGCAACCCGCTGGCCGGGCTGAAGGGCGCGGCCCAGCTGCTGGCCCGCCGCGCGGCGCAGCGCGACGCCAGCGAACGTGAGCTGATCGAACTGATCGGCTCGGAGATCGAGCGCCTCAACGGCCTTCTCGACCAGCTGCTGTCGCCGGCCCCGGCCGCGCCGCATGCGGAACTGAACATCCATGCCGCGCTGGAACGTGTGCTGCGCCTGGCCGAGAACGAGGCCGGCTGGGCGGTACGCCTGCAGCGCGACTACGACCCCAGCATTCCCGAATTCCACGGCGACGCCGACCGCCTCACCCAGGCGGTGTGGAACCTGGTGCGCAACGCGATCCAGGCCGGTGCCGGCAGCATCACCCTGCGCACCCGCGTGGAGCATGGGGTGCGTATCGCCGAGCAGCTGCACACGTTGGCCTTGCGCCTGGAAATCGCCGACGACGGCCGTGGCGTGCCCGAGGAGCTGGCCGAACACCTGTTCCTGCCGCTGGTCAGTGGCCGTGCCGAAGGCACCGGGCTGGGCCTGGCACTGGCCCAGCAGGTCGCGCGCGAGCATCGCGGCACGCTCACCTACCGCTCGCGTCCGGGCCATACCGTGTTCACCCTGCTGTTGCCGATCGGCAACGGCGCCGCTCCTGCCGAGGAGGCCCCGCGCGATGTCTGAGTCCCCCACCACCGCACAGCGCATCTGGGTGGTCGACGATGATCGTGCGGTGCGCTTCGTACTGTGCACCGCGCTGCGCGAGGCGGGGTACCAGGTCGTTGATTTCGACAGTGCCGCTCCCGCCCTGCAGGCGTTGAGCGCGGGCCCGCCACCGGCGCTGCTGTTCACCGATGTGCGCATGCCCGGCGACGATGGCCTGGTACTGCTGGACAAACTCAAGGCCGCGTTGCCGCAGCTGCCGGTGGTGGTGATGTCGGCCTATACCGATGTCGCCAGCACCGCCGGTGCGTTCCGCGGGGGCGCGCATGAATTCCTGTCCAAGCCGTTCGACCTGGACGATGCCGTGGCGCTGGCGCAGCGTGTGCTGCCGGCCGTGGCGCCCGCGCTGGCCGCCCCCAGCCCCGCCGCCGAAACGCCCGGCGACCAGCCGCCGCAACTGGTGGGCGATACCCCCCCGATGCGTGCGCTGTTCCGCGCCATCGGTCGCCTGGCGCAGGCACCGCTGGCGGTGCTGATCACCGGCGAGACCGGCACCGGCAAGGAGCTGGTGGCCAATGCGCTGCACCGCGAATCGCCGCGTGCGCAGGGCCCGTTCGTCGCGCTCAATACCGCCGCGATCCCGGCCGAACTGCTGGAGAGCGAGCTGTTCGGCCACGAAGCTGGCGCCTTCACCGGTGCGCAGCGCCGTCATGTCGGCCGCTTCGAGCAGGCCAACGGCGGCACGCTGTTCCTGGATGAGATCGGCGACATGCCATTGCCGCTGCAGACCCGTCTGCTGCGTGTGCTGGCGCAGGGTGAGTTCTTCCGCGTCGGTGGCCGCGAGCTGATCCGCGTCGATGTGCGCGTGGTGGCCGCCACCCACCAGGATCTGGAAGGCCTGGTCGCGCAGGGCAAGTTCCGCGCCGATCTGCTGCATCGCCTGGACGTGGTGCGCCTGCAGTTGCCGCCGCTGCGCGAGCGCCGCGAGGACATCGCGCAACTGGCCAGCACGTTCCTGGCCGCCGCCGCACGCAGGCTGGATACGCCGCCGAAGCGCCTCACCGCCGCGGCTCTGCAGGCGCTGCGCGAACACGACTGGCCGGGCAACGTGCGCGAACTGGAGAACGTGTGCTGGCGGATGGCCGCGCTGGCCGCCGCCGACACCATCGGCGTGGCCGATGTCGATACCGCGCTGAACCGCGCGCGCGGCCGCCGCAACAGCGGCAGCGCAGCCGATCCGGGCCAATGGGAAGCGCTGCTGGCCGAATGGGCGCGCCGTCAGCTGGCCGAGGGCGTGGAAGGGCTGCACGCGCAGGTGCGCGAGCGGGTCGACCATGCCCTGCTGGAGGCAGCGCTGCAGATCACCCACGGTCGCCGCGCCGAAGCCGCTGCCCGCCTCGGCCTCGGCCGCAATACCCTTACCCGCAAGCTGGGCGCCGGGCGCCGTCGCGGGGGCCATTGAACGGTCCCTGCACGCGATCCTCGCGCCCGCTTGCCGAACCGTTGATCGTTCATGGACGATGCAATGCTTAGTGTCACCTGCAAGGAGTCTTCGATGCGTCTGTCCTTTGCCATCCTGCCGTTGTCCGCCGCCGTGCTGCTGTCTGCCTGTGGCAGCGCGCCGAAGAAGGCCGAGCCCACCCCGCCGCCGCCCACCGTGGTCAGCGCAGCGAAGCAGGGTGAGGCCAATCTGTCTCCGGCCTCGGCCAGCATCGTCAGTGGCCGCATCGCACTGATGGTGGAGCCCGGCGGTATCCACATCACCGGCCTGATCGGTGGCCTGCAGCCGATGCAGCAGGCCGGCTTCCACATCCACGAGCGCGGCGACTGCAGCGCGGTGGATGCCAGCAGCGCCGGCAACCACTTCAACCCCGGTGGCGCCGCGCATGGCCGCGCCGGCACCGGCAAGCACCACCTGGGCGACATGGACAACCTGCGTGCCGATGCCCAGGGCCGCGCCAACGTCGATATCCACCTCAAGGGCGTTACCCTTGGCGGAGGCGCCGCCACCGATATCGCCGGACGTGCACTGGTCGTGCATGCCAACGCCGACGACTATCGCAGCCAGCCCGCCGGCAATGCCGGCGTCCGCATCGCCTGTGGCGTGATCCGGGTCGTCCGCTGATCACTGCAGGCAACATCCAGGGAGAGATTCCAATGCGTCTGATCCACACTTCGCTGTTTGCGGCCATCGCCGCGCTGGGCCTGGCGGCCTGTAACCAGCAACCGGCCGCGCCGCAGGCGGAAACCCCGCCGGCCGCCCCGGCCGAGGGCGCCACCACCGAACCGGCCGCAACGCCAGCCCCGGCGGCTGCACCGGCTGCCGATGCCTCGGCCACCGCCGAACTGGCACCGACCCAGGGCAACGAAACCAAGGGCAGCGTCACCTTCAAGGTGGTCGACGGCAAGGTCCACGTGACCGGCCAGATCACCGGCCTGAAGCCGGGCAGCGAGCACGGCTTCCACATCCACGAGAAGGGCGACTGCAGCGCCCCGGACGGCATGAGCGCCGGCGGCCACTTCAACCCGGGCAAGCAGGATCACGGCAACGTCGCCACCGATCCGCACCACGGCGGCGACATGCCCAACATCAAGGCCGACGACAAGGGCGTGGCCACCATCGACGGCCCGGTGTCGAGCAATGTCAACATCGGCAAGGGTGATGACTTCGACATCATCGGCCGCGGCCTGATCGTCCACGCCGATGCGGACGACTACAAGACCCAGCCGACCGGCAACGCCGGCGCACGCCTGGCGTGTGCGGTGATCCAGAAGGCCCCGTAAGAATCAAGGAACGCCGGCGCAAGCCGGCGTTCTTCATTATCGGTAGTGCCGGCCGCTGGCCGGCAATCGCAGATCCGGACGTTGCCGGCCAGCGGCCGGCACTACTCGTCTTCAGCGCGCCAGCAGTTCGCGCGCGTCCTGCCCGGCCTC
>NZ_JCAFTJ010000011.1:0-164943 GCF_059370155.1 Stenotrophomonas sp. YJH_SMC_73
CCTGCAACAACCGCCGCATCGCCTTGGTAGGTGCCAACCTTGGTTGGCACGAACCCACAGCGCCGACCGAGGTCGGCATCTACCAAAACCGGTTGCCGGCCAGCGGCCGGCGCTACCCCCTGCAACAACCGCCGCATCGCCTTGGTAGGTGCCAACCTTGGTTGGCCCGCCCACAGCGCCGACCAAGGTCGGCATCTACCAACGGCGGTTACCGGCCAGCGGCCGGCACTACCCCCTGCAACAACCGCCGCATCGCCCTGGTAGGTGCCAACCTTGGTTGGCACGAACCCACAGCGCCGACCAGGGTCGACATCTACCAAAACCGGTTGCCGGCCAGCGGCCGGGACTACCCCTGAAGCAACCGACGTTGCAACCGCTCCACCGCACGCTGCAGCAGCACTCGGTTGCGGCCCAGCTTCATCCACTGCGGCAGGCGCGAGAACATCGAACCGTTGGTAACGCCCGCGCGCTCGCGCAGAGGCGCGGCAGCGTAGTCGTGCAGTGCCTGCAGATGGGCTTCGTTGTAGGCCCACAGCACGCCGGCCGCAGTCTTTTCGACCAGCCGCAGCGGCAAGCCAAAATGCGGATCGATCGCCTCATTGCCACGCCATCGCGACAACGTGACCTCCACCTCGCTGCTGCGTCCGCACTGACTGCAGTCCGCCGCCAGCGTCCGCAACGGCGACACTGCACGCGCACGGTGCAGCTCGGCGCGGACCCATTTGTGCCCGCAGTATCCGCAGGGACGATAGCCGCTGTAGCGCACGGGCCCGACCCAGTCGCCCGCGGCACAGCAACCGCAGCCGCATCCACTGTCGAGGGCTGCGCTGCAGCCCAGGCAGCGGAAACGTCGCGATTCCGGCGTCCGCACCACCCAGCCGGGCGTATCGCAGCGGTGGCAGCGCACCGCGATGCGGTCCGAATAGCGCCACAGGGCGTGGCCGTCGTCCAGATGCCGGCCCGGCAGCGGCGCAGGCCGCAGGCCGCGATTGCGCCGCACCGTCATCAGACGTAGATCCGCGTCGGCGCCTCGTCGACGATCGCGTGCGGCACGAAGCGCGCACTGTCGCGGGTGATCGCGCTGTCATCCTCGCGGATGCCGATGCCGCAGGCATGGTCACCGATCACCCAACTGCCGATCAGCGGATAGCCGTCTTCGAAGCGGGTGAGCGGATGCGCACGCTGGATGATCGCCGGGCCGTCGTAGGGACCGTCGCTGCGCTGGGTGCTGCCATCGGCCAGGTGCATCTCGATGTTGGCCCCTTCGCGCGAGAACAGCGGTTTGCGCACCCAGCCCGACGCCAGCGCGCTGCCGTCATCGAAATGCGCCTCCAGCAGGTTCGGATGGCCCACGTTGCGCTGCCATAGCAGCGGCAGGATGCCCTTGTTGCTCAGCACCGCCTTCCAGGCCGGTTCCAGCAGCTGCACGCCCGAGCCGGGCAGCGCGCGGCCGAATTCCTCGGCCATCAGGTCTTCCAGCGGATACAGCTTGAACAGCGTGCCGATCACCGAGTCGTCCAGCGCGGTGAAGCGGCCGTCCTCGGACAGGCCAATGTCCTCGATGGCGATGGCCTGCCCGAACAGGCCGGCCTGGGATGCGCAGTCACGCAGGTACTCGACCGTGCCACGGTCTTCCTCCGAAGTGCCGACCGCGCTGAAGTACAGCGGCGGCGGCAGCTGCGTGGCGAGGTCGCCGAAACGCTCGACCAGCGCTTCGTGGATCGCGTTGAACTGGTCGGCATGCTGCGGCAGGCGGCCGGCATTGCGCTGGTCTTCCAGCCACTGCCACTGGAAGAAGCTGGCTTCGAACAGCGAGGTCGGCGTGTCGTAGTTCAATTCGTACAGCTTGGCCGGGCCGGTACCGTCGTAGGCCAGGTCCAGGCGGCCATAGAGGTGCGGCTGGCGCTGGCGCCAGCTGTCGGCGATCCAGTCGCGGTAGTGCGACGGAATCGCCAGCTGGTCCATCAAGCGTTCGCTGCCGATGACATCACCGACCAGATCCAGCGCCATCTGGTGCAGCTCGGCGCTGGGGTCTTCGATGTCCTGTTCGATCTGGCGCAGGGTGAAGGCGTAATACGCGCGTTCATCCCAGTACGGCTGGCCGTCGATGGTGTGGAAGCGGAAACCCGCCTCTTCCGCGCGCGCCCGCCACTGGGCACGCTCGGCAATCCGGATGCGCTGCATGGGTTGATCAGCCGCCGTAGCTGCCGCTGGTGCTGCGGCGTGCGCTGGTGTTGCCGAAGCCACCACGGCTGGCAGTGACCGCACGGTTCGGCTCGCTGGTGACCGGCGCCAGGCCGGCCTTGCCAGCACCGATGCCGCTGGCGGTGTTCAGGCCACCGGTGCCGCCCGGTGCCGGGCGCGCCCAACCCGCATTCTTGTCCTGGTAAGCCGGTGCCGACGCCGGCGCCTGCGGGGCGAGGCCGCCGCGGTTACTCAGCATCTGCGACATGAAGAAGCCCATCATCATCGGGCCGATGAACGAGGTACCGGCCGAGGTGTGCTGCTGCACGCACTGTTCCGGCTTGTAGTCCTTCTCGCAGGCTTCCTTGCTGGCGTACTTCGGCGCCGCATCGGCGGCCTGCTTCTGCGCTTCAGCGAACGCATTGCGGCACGACGACGGATCGCCGGTGGCCTCGGTGCAGGCCTCCACCGAGGTATACAGGCCTTCCTGCACCTTCACCTCCGGCTCCTTCTGGCAGGCGGTGAACAGCAGCGGCGCGGCGCTCATCAGCAGCAGCGCGGTGGTGCGGGAACGTTTCATGGCCTCATGCCCTGTCGACGGATCAATGCCCCAATGATGCCAAATCCGGGCCAGCAACCGGAATCGGCAAAGTGCGAAAGATGAACGGACTTTCATTTTCGTCGGCATTGGGGTCAGAGCCCATCGCGCCGCAATGGGATCCGACCCCAGGCGACGCACCGCTCTGGTAGGTGCCAACCTTGGTTGGCACACATCCCGCGGCGCCCGGTCATGCCCGGCGCGCGCAGCCAAGTCTCCGGCAAGAAGCCCCCTTGTTGTTCAAGGGGGCGCGCCGAAGGCGCGGGGATAAGGGGAAATGCGCGGACCGCCAAGCCGCTGCAAGCGGTGAAGGTGGTTGCAGCAGCAACCGAAAAAATTGGCCATGATCGGCTGACCCCCACGTCGTACGGCCCGCCCGTTCCGCCCGCCATGCCCGAATACCGTTCCCGCACCTCCACCGCCGGTCGCAACATGGCCGGCGCCCGCGCCCTGTGGCGCGCCACCGGCATGAAGGACGGCGACTTCCACAAGCCGATCATCGCCATCGCCAACTCCTTCACCCAGTTCGTGCCCGGCCACGTGCACCTGAAGGATCTCGGCCAGCTGGTCGCGCGCGAGATCGAACAGGTCGGCGGCGTCGCCAAGGAATTCAACACCATCGCCGTGGACGACGGCATCGCGATGGGCCACGACGGCATGCTGTATTCGCTGCCCAGCCGCGAGATCATCGCCGACGCCGTGGAGTACATGGTCAACGCGCACTGCGCCGACGCGCTGGTGTGCATCAGCAACTGCGACAAGATCACCCCCGGCATGCTGATGGCCGCGCTGCGCCTGAACATCCCGGTGGTGTTCGTCTCCGGCGGGCCGATGGAAGCGGGCAAGACCAGGCTGTCCGAGCACAAGCTGGATCTGGTCGATGCGATGGTGGTGGCCGCCGATGACAGCGCCTCCGACGAGAAAGTCGCAGCGTTCGAGCGCAGCGCCTGCCCCACCTGCGGTTCCTGCTCGGGCATGTTCACCGCCAACTCGATGAACTGCCTGACCGAGGCGCTGGGCCTGTCGCTGCCCGGCAACGGCACCACGCTGGCCACCCACGCCGACCGTGAGGCGCTGTTCCGCCGCGCCGGCCGCCTGATCGTCGAACTCTGCCATCGCTGGTATGGCGGCGAAGACCCCAGCGCACTGCCGCGCGGCATCGCCACCCAGGCCGCGTTCGCCAATGCGATGACCCTGGACATCGCCATGGGCGGCTCCACCAATACCATCCTGCATCTGCTGGCCGCAGCACAGGAGGCGGAGGTCGACTTCGACCTGACCCACATCGACGCGCTGTCGCGGCGCGTGCCGCAGCTGTGCAAGGTGGCGCCGAACACGCCGAAGTACCACATCGAGGATGTGCACCGCGCCGGCGGCGTGTTCGGCATCCTCGGTGAGCTGGACCGCGCCGGCCTGCTCGATACCACGGTGCCGACCGTGCACAGCGCCAGCCTGGCCGACGCGCTGGAACGCTGGGACGTGGTGCGCAGTGACAACGACACCCTGCATGCCTTCTTCAAGGCCGGCCCGGCCGGCATCCCCACCCAGGAGGCCTTCAGCCAGGCCACGCGCTGGCCGACCCTGGACATGGACCGCGCCGAGGGCTGCATCCGCTCGCTGCAGCATGCGTACTCACTGGAAGGCGGCCTCGCCGTGCTGCGTGGCAATCTGGCCGTGGATGGCTGCGTGGTGAAAACCGCCGGCGTGGACGAATCGATCCACGTGTTCGAAGGCCCCGCGCGTGTCTATGAAAGCCAGGACGCGGCCGTCGCCGGCATCCTCGCCGACGAGGTGCAACCGGGTGAGGTAGTGGTGATCCGCTACGAAGGGCCGAAGGGCGGCCCCGGCATGCAGGAAATGCTCTACCCGACCAGCTACCTGAAGTCGAAGGGACTGGGCAAGCAGTGCGCGCTGCTCACTGATGGCCGCTTCTCCGGCGGCACCTCGGGCCTGTCGATCGGCCACGTCTCGCCGGAAGCCGCCAGCGGCGGCACGATCGGTCTGGTGGAGAACGGCGACCGCATCCGCATCGACATCCCCGCCCGCCGCATCGACCTGCTGCTGGATGAGGCCACGCTGGCCCAGCGCCGCGCCGACGCCGACGCACGTGGCTGGAAACCGCGCGCGCCACGCCCGCGCAAGGTCACCAGCGCGTTGAAGGCCTACGCCCTGCTGGCCACCAGCGCCGACAAGGGCGCCGTACGCAACACCGCCCTGCTCGGCGATTGATGCCGATCCGGTAGTGCCGGCCGCTGGCCGCCATCTGGGAAAAGGGGACGGAGGGGATTAAGTCGTTTGTGCCTCAAACGACTTAATCCCCTCCGTCCCCTTTTTTCAGCCGATCACGCGCTTGAACGGCGGCAGCGCGTCGATGATGCGCTTGCCGTAGCGGCGGGTCAGCAGCCGCGAATCAAGAATGACCACGCGGCCGGTGTCGGTGGAGGTGCGGATCAGGCGGCCGGCGAACTGGGTCAGCGTGCGCAGCGCATGCGGAATGGCGATCAGGTTGAACGCGTTGAGCCCGCGTCCCTCGAACCACTCGCTGAGGGTGGCGGTCTGCGGGTCGGTCGGCACGGCGAACGGCACCTGGGTGATCACCACCGTGGTGCAGGCCTCGCCGGGCAGGTCGAGGCCCTCGCCGAACGAGTTCAGGCCGAACAGCACCGAGCCCTCGCCTGCCTCGACACGCCGCAGGTGTTCCTCGATCAGCCGGGTCTTGGACATCTCGCCCTGCACCAGCACCTGCTTGCGGCGCGCGGCCGGCATCAGCCCGGCCACCTTCTCCATCTTCCAGCGCGAGGTGAACAGCACCATCGAGCCCTTGGCCCAGTCCAGTTCAGTGTCCAGGTAGCGCGCCACTTCGCGCGGGTGGCCTTCGCGGTCGTCCGGCGTGACCGGGAACTTCGGCACGATCAGTTCGGCCTGGTTGGGCAGGTCGAACGGCGACGACAGCGAGACCATCTCGGCCTCTTCCGGAATGCCGTTGTCGATCGCCAGCGACTGGAAGTCGCCACCGCCGGTCAGCGTCGCCGAGGTCATCACCACCGAGTCCACTTCATCCCACAGCAGCTTGCGCAGCACGTGCGCGGCCGACACCGGCGAACCGTGCAGCACCAGGTCGCCATCGCGGGTGGCAGTCACCCAGCGCGCCATCGGCGGCGCGCCGTCCTTGTCTTCGCGGCGCCACGCCTGCCACAGGTTGTACTGCTGCTCGATCATCTCCAGCGCCATGCCCAGGTTGCGCTGCAGGCGCTCGCGCGCGGCATCGTCCGGCTTGCCCTTGGCCACCTGCGTGGTGGCCGCATGCGCCCAGTTGTAGAGGCTGCGGGTATCGTCGGCCAGTGCCTCGATCGGCTCGCGCCAGGCCTCGGGCAGGCGTCCATTGGCCGCGCGCCACATCGGCTCTTCGTCCGCCGGCGCCGGCATCCACACCCGCTCGATGTGATCACGGAACGCGCGCAGCTGCTTGGCCACGTTGCTGGCGACTTCGATCGCTTCGTTGGGCAGCAGGTTGCCCAGCCGGTCCTTGTCGACCGCGCGGTAGGCACCGGCGATCAGGATCTGCAGGCGGCCGGTGCGCTTGGCCATCTCGTCCAGCGCGAGGCTGGCCGCGCCCTGGTCGATCGCCACGTTGCCGATGTGATGGCCTTCGTCCAGCACCAGCAGCATGTCCGAGGGTGGCGCGATCAACGGCTGGCCGTTGTCGCTGTCACCGATCGACAGCGCCGACAGCAGCAGCGCGTGGTTGGTGACCACGATCTGTGCGTCGCGCACCGTATTGCGCGAGCGCAGCACCGCGCACTGCGCCGAATAGGCGCAGCGTCGCCCGGCACAACCCGAGGCCGGCGTGGTGATGCGGCTGCGCAGGCCGGGACTGATGGTCTCCGGCGCATTGTCGATATCGCCATCCCAGCTGCCGCTGGTGAAGGCGTCGGTCAGGCGTTTGGCGATGTCCATCTCGATCGGCGCCAGCGGCCGGTCGAACAGTGGCGCGTCATCGTCGAACATGCCGCCCTGCGAGCCCTCGCCCTGCGCCTCGGCGGCATTGCGCGTGCACAGGTAGCGGGTGCGTCCCTTGGCCAGCGCCACGGTCGCTTCCAGGCCGGTGGCCTTCAGGAAATTCGGGATATCGCGCTCGACCAGCTGCGACTGCAGCGCCACGGTGCCGGTGCTGATCACCAGCTTCTTCTTGGTGGCCAGCGCGATCGGCACGCCTGCGGTGAGGTAGCCCAGGCTCTTGCCGACGCCGGTCGGCGCCTCGACCACGCCAACGCCACCGCTTTTCGACAGCGCGCGCGACACCACGCCGATCATCTGGCTCTGCGAGCGACGGGTGGAGAAGCCGGGGGTGTTGGCCTGCAGCGTCGTGTACGCCTTGCGGATCGCGTCCTTCAAGGTGTCATCGAGCGTGCGCGGAGCGGCGACGGTTTCGGTCACGCCGGGAACTACCGTAGCTGGATCAGGCCGGTCATTGTCGCATGGCCGGCCGCGTTCACTGTTGCTGGCACCCTGAACGAGCCAGCGACGACGCCCGCCGGCGCGCACGGTCCGAAGCCCGCGCCGCACAGGGGCGAAACACGCCGGGCGTGGCCCGGCGCCAGCGCTCAGGCGACCGGGGCGGGACGGCTACGCAGCAGGCGCACCAGCGCCCACACCAGCAGCACCACGCCGATGGCCTCGACCATCGCCAGCGCGAAGTGCACCACGCCGAAGATGGCGCTCATGCCCGAGATGGCGCTGAAGTTGCCGCTGCTGACCAGCCACATCGGCAGCATGCCCGCCGCCAGGCCACCCAGGCTGGACAGCAGCAACAGCAGCAGGCCGACCAGCGCGCCGGTGCGGGTGGCATCGCGCGGCGCACCGACCACCCAGACCAGGCCGACGCACAGCGCGATCAGCACCGGCAGGCGCACGCCGACCATGCTCAGCACGGTCACCATCAACGTCGTGCTGTCCATCGGTCAGTCCTCGCCGGCCAGCACGGCCGAGCCCTGGCGCAGCGACTGGTAGACCTCGCCGGTCTGCGGGCGCACGCCGTGCCACTGCAGGAAGCTCTCGGCGGCCTGCTCGACCAGCATGCCCAGGCCGTCGACGGTATTGCGGCACTGCGCCGCACGGGCCCAGGCCAGGAAGGCGATGGCCGCCTCGCCGTAGTTCAGGTCGACAGCAGTGGTCATCGAATTGACCAGCGACAGCGGCAGCTTGAACTCGACGTCGCGGTCGCGGCCAGCCGAGGTGGCATTGACGATCAGTTCGAAGTCGCCGAGGTCGCGCAGGTCTTCCCAGTAGCGGCTGATCGCACGGCCGGGCTCGCCCATCGCGTCGATCAGTTCGTCGGCGCGCTCCGGCGTGCGGTTGACCACCACCAGTTCGGTGATGCCGGCATCGAGCAGCGCCGGGGCGACGCTGCGCGCCGAGCCACCGGCGCCGATCATCAGCACGCGGCGGCCGCGCAGGTCCAGGCCGTGGCGGTCGGTCAGGTCGCGCACCAGGCCGATGCCATCGGTGGTGTCGCCGTGCCAGCGGTCGCCCTTGCGCAGCAGCGTGTTGACCGAGCCGGCGCGGCGCGCGCGCGCGGTCAGCGTGGTGCACACCGAGAACGCGGCTTCCTTGTGCGGCAGGGTGACGTTGGCGCCGACACCGCCCTCGGCGGCGAAGGCCTCCAGTCCGGCCAGGAACGCATCCGGGGCCAGGTCGATCGCGCGGTAGTCGATGGCGATGCCTTCCTGGCGACCGAACGTCGCGTGGATCTGCGGCGACTTCGAGTGGGCAACGGGGTGTCCGAAGACGGCGTAACGGTCGGTCATGGAATCCTCAAGCTGGCTAGACTGATGCTCTTTCGTGCACGGAACCGGATGATGCGCATCACCCCGCCCCTGCTGGTGCTCGCCGCCAGTCTACTCTCTGCCCCCGTGGCGATGGCGTTGAACGAGTACGGCATCGAAGGCATGGGCGTGGTCTCGACCCGCGCCGACGAGGGTCGCGCCACGATCAGCGCCGATGGCCAGCGCATCGTCTTCGCCCGCCGCGGCGAGGCCGGCTGGGGCCTGTGGGAGGCGCGCGTGGTGGACGGTCGCTGGCAGCAGGCACAGGTACTGCCGGTAGGCGTGGCCGGTGAAGCCCGCGATCCCTACTTCAGCCGTGACGGCCGCTGGCTGCTGTTCGCGGCCGGCCGCGAGGGCGCGCTGGCGCTGTACCGCGCCGCGTTGGCCGCCGACGGCCGGCTGGGCCCGGCGCAGCCGCTGGCCGGTGACGGCGGGCGCCGGGAAGAGCGCGGGCCGGCCCTGAGCGCGGACGGCAAGCAGCTGTTGTTTGCCCGCCAGCAGGGCCGTGGCGCCGGCTGGGACCTGTTCGTGGCGACGCTGGATGCGCAGGGCCTGCGCGGCCCGGCCAGCGCACTGAGCGCGTTGAACAGCGCCGACGACGAGACCGACGGCGACTGGCTGGGCCAGGACGCCGCCGTGGTGTTCAGCCGCGGCAGCGGCAGTACCGCGCAGGTCTGGAGCAGCGGCTGTGCGTGGAGCGGCGCGGCGCTGCAGCCGCTGGGGCTGTCGTTCAACCAGGCCGGCGGCTGGACCGGTGCGCCGGTGGTCGACAACGCCAAACCGGGCGAGATGATGGTGGCCAGCAGTGCAGCGAAGGCGCCGCGTGCCGGTGGCGTGGACGTGTACCGGTTGGCGGTGCCGAAGGTGGCGGCGGTGGCCGGGTGCGCGCGGTAGATCCACGCCATGCGTGGATGGCCGTTTGGTAGATGCCAACCTTGGTTGGCATACATGAAAGCGCCAACCAAGGTTGGCGACTACCAGTAGATCCACGCCATGCGTGGATGAAACGCCCCGTCAGCGCGACAACACCTTGGCGCGCAACTGCTCGTACTCCATCTCGCTCAGCTGGCCGTTGTCCTTGCGCTGGTTCAACGCGGCCAGCTCGGCCTGCACGGTCTCCGGCAGCGCCTGCTCACGGGCCACGTGGCGGGCAGCGGAGAGCTGTTCCGGCGGGCGCTTGCCGGCCCGCCAGGCGGCGATGAAGACAGCGACGATGATGGCGCCGAACACCAGCGTACCGGTGCCCCAGATCAGCCATTGCATCCATCCCAGTTCGGGTCCCATCGCGCAGTCCTCCGTCTATCGTGGCGCTATTGTCAGCGCTCGCGCAGCCATCGCGCCACCTGCGGCGCGAAATAGGTCAGCACACCATCGGCGCCGGCCCGCTTGAAACCCAGCAGCGACTCCAGCACGCAGGCGCGTTCCTCCAGCCAGCCGTTGGCGAAGGCGGCCTTCATCATCGCGTACTCGCCACTCACCTGATAGGCGAAGGTCGGCACACCGAATGTCTCCTTCACCCGGCGCACAAGGTCCAGGTACGGCATGCCCGGCTTGACCATCACCATGTCGGCGCCCTCTTCCAGGTCCAGCGCGATCTCGCGCAAGGCCTCGTCGCCGTTGGCCGGGTCCATCTGGTAGGTCTTCTTGTCGGCCTTGCCGAGGCTGGCCGCGCTGCCCACCGCATCACGGAACGGGCCGTAGAACGCCGAGGCGTACTTGGCCGAGTAGGCCATGATGCGCACGTTGATGTGGTTGTCGGCATCCAGCGCACGGCGGATCGCGCCGATGCGGCCGTCCATCATGTCCGACGGCGAGACGATGTCCACACCGGCCTCGGCGTGCGACAGCGACTGCTTGACCAGCGCTTCGACAGTGATGTCGTTGAGCACGTAACCCTTGTCGTCGATGATGCCGTCCTGGCCGTGGGTGGTGTACGGGTCCAGCGCCACGTCGGTCATCACTCCCAGTTCCGGGAAGCGCGACTTCAGCGCGCGGATCGCACGCTGCGCCAGGCCGTCCTCGGCCCACGCCGCCGACGCGTCCAGCGACTTCAGCGACGGGTCGATCACCGGGAACAGGTCGATCACTGGAATGCCCAGTTCCAGCGCTTCTTCGGCCACCTTCAGCAGCTCTTCGATCGACAGCCGCTCCACGCCCGGCATCGACGGCACTGCGGTGCGGCCCGCCCGTTCGTGCACGAACACCGGGTAGATCAGGTCGTCGGTGGTCAGCGTGTTCTCGCGCATCAGGCGGCGCGAGAACTCGTCGTGGCGCATGCGGCGCGGGCGGTAAAGCGGGTGGGACATGGCAGGCTCCGAGGAGTGGCTATTGCAACAGGTAGCCCTGCGGCAGCAGGGGTTCGGGCAACGGGCGTTCGCCGAGCGCGTCGAGCTGGTCGATCTCGATCGTGCGCACCAGCGCGTCCAGCGGCAGGTCGTTCGGCTCCAGGCCGAACGGGTCTTCCATTTCTTCGCCCAGCTGGTCCAGGCCGAAGAAGGCGTAGGCCAGCACCGCCGACAGCACCGGCGTGCCCCAGCCCAGCGAGCTGGCCAGGCCGAACGGCAGCAGCACGCAGAACATCCATGCGCAGCGATGCAGCAGCAGGGTGTAGGCGAACGGCAGCGGCGTGGTGAGGATGCGCTCGCAGCCGGCCTGGATCGACGACATCGCGTGCAGGCGCTCTTCCAGCTGGGTGTAGAGGATCGGGTCGAGTTCGCCGGCGCGCAGGGCCTGGGCCAGCTCGGCAGCGATCATCGACAGCAATGCGTCGGGCACGTTCTCGCGCTGGCCCAGCTGCTCGCGCTGCGGCTTGTCCAGCCACGGCAACGCCGCCAGGGCCACGATGCGCCCGCGCAGGCGCGCGGCCAGCGCATGGGCAAAAGCCGTAGTGAGGTAGGCGATGCGGCGGCGGCGACCGGCGTCATCGGCCAGCAGCAGGTTCACCTGGCGGGCCAGCGAACGCGATTCGTAGACCAGCTGGCCCCACAGCTTGCGGCCTTCCCACCAGCGGTCGTAGCAGGCGCTGTTGCGGAAACTGAGGAAGATCGACAGCACCAGGCCGAGCAGGGTGAACGGCGTGACGGAAACGCGCTCGATGCCGGTCGGCGGCGCCAGCTCCACCACCGCGGCCACCGCGATGGACAGGATCAGGATGGCCAGCACCTTCGGCGCGATCGCTTTTACGATCGAGCCGCGCAGGATGTACAGCAGTTGCCAGCCGTGGGGACGGGGTCGGATGATCATGGGGCAGCCGCGCCGGGCGCGGATTCACAGGCACGCGGGGGGCTCGCGCAGCCGTTCATTGTACGCCCCTGCCCGGCCCGCGGCCGTGTACCTGCGACGCCCTGTCGCACCCGGCGATGCGGCTCAGATCACGCCGCCCCCCAGGCCCAGGCGCAGGATGCCGACCACCACCACGATGCCGTTCAGCACCAGCCCGGCCCAGGCCCGGCCGCGCTTGGTCGGGTGGGTGAACAGGATGCCCAGCGCGGCGATCACCGCGCCCACGGCGGCGAACGGGATCAGGAACCAGTTGCCCCAGCCCAGCAGCGGAATCAGCGCCAGGATCATCCACAACAGCGCCAGTACGCCCCACAACAGACTGATCACGCCCATTCCACTCTCCCGCAGTTGGTTCCTGTCTGTGCACCATAGTCGTTCCCGCCGTCGCCGCCTACTGCCGTTGGCGGGGCTGTCACCGGCACCGTGCTAGCGTGCCGCCGTGCCTGCTCTGGGCCGGGTGTTGGCGCCGATTCAGAGTGGCCCGCCGATGATCGCAACCAGTCCTACAGGGGTCGTGCCATGAACATCCGTTGGGCCGCGTTGGCGGCCATCCTGCTGGTCGCCGCTGGCTGTGCCAGCACCTCCAAGGTCATGCTGGGGAGCGCCCGCGCGCCGATCGATCCGGCACTGGTGCAGATCTATTCGACGCCGCCGGCCGGCTCCCAGGAAATCGCCCAGCTGGAATCGGCGTCTGCCGTGGGCTTCGGCACGCAGGGCCAGACCGATGCAGCGGTGGCGCGCCTGAAGCGCGAGGCCGCAGCGCTGGGCGCCAATGGCGTGGTGCTGATGGGCGTGGGCAGCAGCGGCTCACCGGTGGGCATGTCGGTGGGTGCCGGCACGTTCGGCTCGCATGTCGGCGGTGGCGTCGGCATCGGTATTCCGACCACGCAGAAGCGCGCCGCCGGCGTGGCGATCTGGGTGCCGAACCCGGAACCGCCGGCACGACTGCCGACGCAGGTGATCACCCCGCAGCGGTGACGCGGCAGCATCACCGCAGGTAGTGCCGGCCGCTGGCCGGCAACCTCAGAAATCCTCTTGATGCCAGCGGCCGGCACTACCGGAGGGCGTTCAGCGCTTGTACTTCGGCACGAACACCTTGTTCACCGCGTCGGCCAGCTGGTCCGGCGGCAGCAGGCCCTGGTCGAGCAGGAAGTTGTTGAACGCCAGGCGGTCGAACTTCGCACCCAGTGCCAGCTCAGTCTGCATGCGCAGTTCCAGGATACGGGTGTAGCCGTAGAAGTAGCTGCCGGCCTGGCCCGGCATGCGCACCATGTAGCGGTCCAGTTCCTGGGTGGCCATCGCCTTGGACAGGCCGACCTGCTCCATCAGCACGCGCTCGCCGTTGGCGCGGTCGGTCAGGCCGAGGTTGAGCATCGGGTCGAGCATCGCGCGTGCGGCGCGCAGCAGGCGGAACTGCAGGGCGATCATCTGCCCGTCCAGCGGCTCGTACGGCACCATCTCGGCCTCGGCATACAGCGCCCAGCCTTCCACGTTCACCGAATTGAACGCGAACATGGTGCGTGCCAGCGACACGCCGCGCTCGACCATCGCGGTGAACTGCAGCTCGTGGCCGGGGCGGCCTTCATGCGCGCTCAGCGTCCACGCCGCCGCACCGAAGTTGAAGTCGTCGTACTGTGCGCCCGGGCCCGCGGCCGGGTTGCCCAGCGGCAGCACGAAGGTGCCCTGCTGCCCGGTGTTGTTGACCAGCGGCGCCGGCAGGAAATGCGGGGCCGGGCTGGCCGCGCTCTCGGCGGCCGAACCCAGGCGCATCTGCATGGCGCGCTTGGGCACGTCGACGATGGCATGCTCGCGGATCAGCGGATCGATCGCATCGATCACCTTGCGGTAGTGGCCTTCCAGATGGTCGTCGGCGATCTTGTCGGCCTTCAGCGCGCGGATCACCGCCACCGGGTCGCTCGGGTCGGCCACCTTCAGGCCCTTGTCCTTCACCACCAGCGGCGCCAGCTGCTGCATCGCCGAGCGGGTTTCCATGAACTCCAGCTGCGCGCGCTGCATCAGCAGCTTCGGGTCGATGTCGATGCCGACCTGCTTGAGCTGGTAGGCGTACAGCGGCGCCGGCAGCCGTGCGTCGGTGCGCGCCTTCGGCAGCACGGTCGAGCGCGTCCAGCTGGCGTAGTCCTTCATCTGCCCGGCCAGGGCCTTCATCGCTTCATCGGCGCCGGCGATCTGGTACTTCTTCAGCAGCGACTCGATGCCGCTGATGTAGGTCTCGACGTTGTCCAGCGACTGCTGCACTTCGATCTTCGTCGGCTGCAACAGGCTGCTGTCCTTCAAGCGCTCTTCGTAGCGCTGGCGGGCCAGCGTGGTGAACGCGGTGCCGCCCGGCTGCAGGCCGGCGTAAGCCTTGAGGCGGTCGATCGCCTTGGCCCGGCGCTCGGCCGGCACCTGGTCGGACAGCAGCAGGTTGAGGCCGCTGAACACCGTCTGCGGCGCGTCACTCCACGGCAGCAGGTACTTCTCGTTGAGCTCACTGCCTTCGATGTTCTGGTTGGCGGCGTGGATCATGATCTCCAGGTCCTGGCGGACGTTGGGATCCTGCTCGGTGGCCAGCTTCGCCTTCAGTTCGTCGCGGGCCTTGGCCATCGCGGCGCGGTAGCGCTTGCCGTTGTCCGCGCCGAGGTCGGCCACCTTGTCGTCGTAGCCGGGCACGCCGAAGAAGCCGGTTTCTTCCGGCTGGAACGGGCCCTGCGCATCGAGCAGGATCTGCGCCAGTGCGTTGCTGCGGGCGACCCAGGCCGGGCTGGCCGGTGTGGCGGCCTTGGCGGCGGGTGCCGCCAGCGCCGGCGGTGCGGACAGCAGCGGGGCGGCGGTCAGGGCCAGGGCAACGGCCAACGCGATCGGCTTCATGGTGCACTCCAGGACAGGGTTGCCCGCACCCTACGCGCTCAGCGCGGTGGCGACAATCGGCCGGAGGTCACAACGCTGCGGTCAGCGGGCATTCGCCGCGTTCGCGGCAGGCCTGCAGTTCGCATTCCTGCGCGGCCTCATCGTCATCCAGCGCAGTCAGGTCGAAGGTCTGCTTGTTCTCGCCCAGCACGTACATCACCGGGTAGTCCCACACGTCGTCACTGCGGGTGCCCTTCACGAACAACCGGCCGTGTGCGCGGGGGCCTTCCAGGGCCACGGTCAGGCCGACATCGCGCTGGCCGTTGAGCGCGGTCTGCATGCTGCCCAGCGGCATCGATTCGGTACGCAGCGGCTCGCCGAAGGCTTCCACCAGTTCGATGCTGCAGCCGGCGCGACGCATCGCCTCGCGCATCGGTGGGCTCTCGCGTGCCGCCTCACTCCAGCGCAGCACGCTCCAGGCCACCGTGCCACCGGCCCCGGCCAGCACCAGCAGCACGGCCACGGGCATCGCCCAGCGCCAGTGGCGGGACCACCAGCCGGCGGGCTTCGGGCCGTGGGTGGGAATCGGCGGCGGCAGTGTCATCGGCGGGCTCCTTCCCGTCTGTGTTTCAAGGCTTCAGGCAGCGCCCCAGGAAGGCTTCGGCCACACGGTAGCGATGCAGGGCATCGGCGCCGGACAGGCCATGCTTGGCACCCGGGTAGGTCATCAGCTCGAACGGCTGGCCGCGCTTCTGCAGCGCGCTCATCAAGCTGGTCGAATTGGTGAACAGCACGTTGTCGTCCGCCATGCCGTGGATCAGCAGCAACGGCGAGCGCAGCCCATCGATGTGGGTCAGCACGCGCGCTTCACGGTAACCGGCGTCGTTGCGCGCCGGCAGGTCCATGTAGCGCTCGGTGTAATGGCTGTCGTACAGGCCCCAGTCGGTGACCGGGGCACCGGCCACGCCGCAGGCGTACTGGTTCGACGCCTTGGCCAGCAGCATCAGGGTCATGTAACCGCCGTTGGACCAGCCCTGCACGCCGATGCGCGCCGGGTCCACCCACGGCTGCTGCTTGAGCCAGGCCACGCCGCGCAGCTGGTCGGTCACTTCCACCGTGCCCTGCTTCCCATACAGCGCACCACCGAAGTCGCGGCCACGGCGCGGGGTGCCGCGGTTGTCCAGCGAGAACACGACGTAGCCCTGCTGGGCCAGGTACTGGTTGAACAGATGGTCGCCACGGCCGGGCCAGCTGTCGGTGACGGTCTGGCTGGCCGGGCCGCCATAGACATACACCGCCACCGGGTAGCGCCTGGACGGATCGAAGCCGGCCGGCTTGATCAGGCTGTAGTGCAGTGGCGTCTTGCCGTCGGCGGCGGTGAGCGTGCCGAACTCGACCGGGCGCTGCGCGTCGCGGTAGCGCGCATACGGGTGCTTGGGATCGGCCAGGTTGTTTTCCACCAGTGTGGCGATCTTCTCGCCGTTGGCGCGGAACAGCTCGATCTGCGGCGGCGTGGTGCTGTTGGACCAGCTGTCCACATAGACGCTGGCGTTGCGGGCGAAGCTGGCGCTGTGCATGCCCGGCGCCTTCGACAGGCGCTGCGGCTCGCCGCCCTGCAGCGATACCGCGTAGATCTGGCTTTCGCGCGGGCTTTCGATGCCGGCGCGGAAGTAGGCCTTGCCGGCCGTCTCATCCACCGCCAGCAGCTCGTCCACCGGCCAGTTGCCGTGGGTCAGCGCGGTGGTCTTGCCGTTGCTGTCGATGCGGTACAGGTGCTGGAAGCCGGTGCGCTCGGACGACCACAGCACGCTGCCGTCTTCAAGGAAGCGCAGGCTGTTGTGCAGCGGTACCCAGGTCGGGCTGGTCTCGTGGGCGAGTACGCGCTGGCGGTTGGAGTCGAGTGCCACTTCCACCAGGTCCAGCTGCTTCTGGTCGCGTGACTGGCGCTGGAAGCTCAGGTGCTGCGGATCGCGCCAATCGACGCGGGCCAGGTAGATGTCCTGTTCCTTGCCCAGGTCGACCCAGCGCGGCTGCGCCTCGGCGGCCGGTGCGATCACGCCCAGCTGCACGCGCACGTTGGCGTCACCGGCGGCCGGGTAACGCTGTTCGATCACATCGGTGCGGTCGGCGTAGACCTCGTAGCGCTTCTGCACCGGCACCGGTGCCTCGTCGATACGGGCAAAGGCAATCGCCGAATCATCCGGTGCCCACCAGTAACCGGTGTGGCGGTCCATCTCTTCATCGGCGACGAACTCGGCCACGCCGTTGCCGATGGTGGTGCTGCCGTCGCGGGTCAGCTGCAGCTGCTTTCCACTGGCCAGGTCGATCACCCACAGGTTGCGGCCGCGGATGAAGCTGACGAAGCCGCCCTTGGGCGACAGCTTGGCGTCGGTGGCGAAGCCCTCACCGTGGGTCAGCTGGCGCACGGCCACCGCCCCCTGCTGCTTGAGGTCGTACAGGTACAGCTCGCCGCCCAACGGGAACAGCAGGCGCTGTGCGTCCGGCGACCACTGGTAATCGACGATGCCGGTCATCGCGGCGATGCGCTGGCGCTCGCGGCGCGCCTTTTCCTCATCGCTGAGGGTCTCGGTGCCGGGCAGCACCACCTTGGAATCAACCAGCAACCGGGTCTGGCCACTGCCGATGTCGTAGGTCCACAGATCCAGCTGGTTGCGATCGCTGTCCTTGCCGCGCAGGAAACTGACCTGCGAACCGTCCGGCGCCACCTTGGGCTTCATCAGGGTCGGGCCGGACAGCGGCAGCGGGCCGGTGATGGCCTCCAGGGTCAGCTTTTCGGCGTGGGCGGCGGTACTGGTGGCGAGCATGAGGGCAAGCGAAGCGAACAGGTGGCGCATGGAGGATCCCGGCAAACGGCAGGTCCGCCCGGCGGCGGGCGCGGGGCGGTCGTTCCCCCATCCTAACCAAGCCCGTGCAGGAAGGCAGCATGACCTTCTGCCCATGCTGCGGTGCTGGGGTCAGGGCCCTTTGCGTTGCAAAGGGATCCGACCCCGCGGCGGGTCAGCGCTGGCCGAACAGGTGCTTGCGCTCTTCGTCGCTGAGCGGCTTGCCGGCGTTCGGGTTCACCTGCTGGCGCAGCGCATAGGCGCGCTGGGTGGCCGGGCGCGCGGCGATGGCCTCGTGCCAGCGCTTGAGGTTCGGGAACGCGGCGAAGTCCACCGGCAGCTTGTCGTAGGCGCCGATCCACGGGTAGCTGGCCATGTCGGCGATGGTGTACTCGTCGCCGGCCAGGAAGGCGTGCTGGGCCAGGCGCTTGTCCATCACCCCGTGCAGGCGGCGCACTTCGTTGTCGTAGCGCTCGATGGCATAGGGAATTTTTTCTGGTGCGTACACGTTGAAGTGGCCCATCTGGCCACTCATCGGGCCCAGGCCGGCCATCTGCCAGAACAGCCATTCCAAGGTGGTCACGCGGCCGCGCGGGTCGCTGGGCAGGAAGCGGCCGGTCTTCTCGGCCAGGTACAGCAGGATCGCACCGGACTCGAACACGCTCTGCGGGGCACCGCCATCGGCCGGGGCGTGGTCGACGATGGCCGGCATCTTGTTGTTGGGCGAGATGGCCAGGAACTCTGGCTTGAACTGGTCACCCGAGCCGATGTTGACCGGGTGGATGCGGTACTCCAGGCCGGCTTCCTCCAACAGCAGGGTCACTTTGTGGCCGTTCGGGGTGGGCCAGTAATACAGGTCGATCATGGCGTCGGCTCGGGGTGCGGAAAGGAACCTGAAGTCTAGTGCGTGAGTTGGGTTGGCACCGTCATGGCGGGCCGGTAACCTCGCCTCTCCCCCGAAACGCAGCATCCCCCGCATGAGTGCAAACCGCCCGCCGCTCTCCCCGTTGTCCACGCTGATCTTCGCCTCGCGCTGGCTGCAGCTGCCGCTGTACCTGGGCCTGATCGTGGCGCAGTGCGTCTACGTGTTCCTGTTCGGCAAGGAACTGTGGCACCTGATCTCGCATTCCGCCTCGATGGGCGAGCAGCAGATCATGCTGATCGTGCTGGGCCTGATCGACGTGGTGATGATCTCCAACCTGCTGGTAATGGTGATCGTCGGCGGCTACGAGACCTTCGTCTCGCGCCTGCGCCTGGAAGGCCACCCGGACCAGCCGGAATGGCTGAGCCACGTCAATGCCAGCGTGCTGAAGGTGAAGCTGGCGATGGCGATCATCGGCATCTCCTCGATCCACCTGCTGAAGACCTTCATCGCCAGCGGTGCGCTGGGCGGTATCCCGCTGTGCACGCCGGAGCAGATGAGCGTGGCCGCCGCCAACATCGGTGTCGCCCGCTGCTCGATGCTGACCCAGGAAGGCGTGCTGTGGCAGACCATCATCCACTGCGTGTTCATCCTGTCGGCGATCGGCATCGCCTGGACCGACAAGCTGATGTCCAACGGCCACAGCAAGTCGCACGACAAGGCACACGACCACTGAGGTCGCCGCCGGCCACGACATGATCGCCGCGGCCTCACCCGGCCACCACCCCTTGTGCGGGGCGGTGGCCGGGATGCTAGATTGCATCCTCGCCGTTGCCGGCGGTGGCGTCGGGAAACGCCACCCTGCCGCGCCTGGACCACGGGTCCCGGCCATGCATATCAATGATTTACGTCACGTCGTCTTCTAAAGGGGAGCAGGATGTCGCACGTCTCAACGATCACCGCCGCGCGCCGGTGGCTGCCGGTTGCTTTGGCACTGGCGCTGGCCGCCTGCTCGGGCAAGGAAGAATCCGCAGCACCGGCTCCGGCCGCCGCCCCCACCGCCGCTGCACCGGCCGCACCGGTGGTCGCCGCCAAGGTGCAGTCGATGGGCACCGAGCAGCTGCGTGAGTCGGCCAGCCAGGCCCTGCGCGAGAACCGCATGTACGCGCCGGCCGGCGACAACGCCATCGAGTACTACCTCGCCCTGCGCGACAAGACCCCGGACGACGCCTCGGTGAAGAGCGCGCTGACCGACCTGCTGCCCTACACCCTGATCGCCGCCGAGCAGCACCTGGGGCGCGAGGACTACACCGAAGCGCAGCGGCTGGTGGCGCTGATCGAGAAGGTGGATGCATCCGCGCCGGCCCTGCCGCGCCTGAAGGACGGCCTGGCCAAGGGCGTGCAGAACGCGGCCAAGCGCACCGAGGCCGAAGCCGAGAAGGCCAAGAAGGACGCCGAGGACCGCAGCAAGCAGCAGACCGAACAGCAGCGCCTGGCCGAGCAGCGTGCCAAGGAAGCCGACGCGGCCAAGCAGATCGCTGCGCAGCAGGATGCCGCCCGCCGCGACAACGAGCGCCAGGAAGCCGAACGCCAGGCCGCCGCGCGCCGCGAAGCCGAGCTGAAGCAGCAGCAGGCCGCCGCCCAGCAGGCCAGTGCCGCACGCCAGGCCGCGGCTCCAGCGGCCGCTGCGGCGCCGAACCTGCGCCCGGTCAGCACCCCGGCGCCGCGCTATCCGTCCGAGGCACTGCGTGCAGGCACCTCCGGCGAAGTGCTGGTGGAAATCACCGTCGGCACCGACGGCTCAGTGACCAACGCCCGCGTGCTGCGCGCAACACCGTCGCGCGTCTTCGATCGCGAAGCCATGAACGCGGTCAAGCGCTGGCGCTTCGAGCCGGTCAGCGCACCGGTCACCACCCGCCGTACCCTGGTATTCGCCCCGGGCGGCACCTGACCGCAAAAAGGGGACGGAGGGGATTAAGTCGTTTCCGCCCCCGCAATGAGGACAAGGCCCGGCATGTCCGGGCCGTGTTCGTTTCAGGAGAGGCTGTCGATCAGGCGTTGCAGTGCCGGATCGCGCGCGGCCAGCACCTGGAACAGGCCCAGCGCATGCAGGCCCGGCAGCAGCCCACGCAGATCTGCTTCGGCGGTGACGCGGGTGGCGTCATCGCTGGCGGGGTCCTGCCAGTCACGGACGCTGGCGAGGAAGGCGCCGACGCTGCCCTTGCGCACGGTGAGGCCGTTTACCTGCACCTCGTTCTGATGGTCGGGAAGAATGTCCTGCGGCTGCATGGGGCGGCTCGTGTTGGAATGGGCGCCCAGTGTGGCGCGCGCGGATCGGCGCTTCTGCCGTATAACTGCCAATGGATATGGCAGATCAGACACCGACCGGCTTGATTGATCCGGCATTGGCGGACGCCGACGACGGCCCCATCGTGCTGGCCGGCCAGCTGCGCGTGCCCGGGAGGCGGCGCACCGCCCGCCACCAACATCGGCGCGGTCAATTGCTGGGCGCCCATCAGGGCCTGTTGCGGATCGAAGCCGGGAATCTGCAGTGGCTGCTTCCGGCCGGGCACGTTGCCTGGATACCGCCGCTGCTGCCCCATGCGCTGCTCGGGGCAGACGGGTTCGATGGCTGGAGCCTGTACGTCCGCGCCGATGCCGGCCTGGATCTGCCCCCGCTGCCCCGTATTTTCCAACCCGATGCGCTGTTGCAGGCGGCGGTGACGCGCGCACTGCGCTGGCCGCATCAGGCACTGGACGCTGCGCAGGCACGCCTGGCCGGCGTCATCGCCGATGAGATCCGTGCCAGCACTCCCTTGCCATTTGCCCTGCCACAGCCGCGGGATCGCCGGTTGTGGCGGATCGCGGCGGCGCTGGCGCGTTCGCCGGACGACCTGCGCAGCGTCCAAGCGTGGGCAGCCGCCAGCGGACTGTCCAGCCGCAGCCTCGCCCGCCGTTGGCAGGCCGAAACAGGCATGACCTTGAGCCAGTGGCGGCAGCGCCTGCGCGTGCTGCTGTCACTGCCACGCCTGCTGGCAGGCGAACCGGTGATCAGCGTCGCCCTGTCGATGGGCTACGACACGCCCAGTTCCTTCATCAACGTGTTCAAGCGCGAGATGGGGGTAACGCCCGCGCGGTACGCAAAAGGGGACGGAGGGGATTAAGTCGCTTCTGACTCCTCCGATACGCCTGCGCGGCATTACCTGATGCCCTACGCCACGGTGCCGATGCCAGGCTGAGGCCCCCTTCGACCTGGGAATCCCATGCCCCGACAAGCGCGCCTGATGCTGGCCGGCCAGGCCTATCACGTGATCCAGCGCGGTGTGAACAAGGGTGCGATCTTTGTCGACGACATCGACCGGCAACTGTTCCTGCATCTGCTGCACAGCGCTTTCCTCAAGCACCGCGTCGCACTGCATGCCTACGTACTGATGGACAACCACATCCACCTGCTGGCCACGCCATCCACGCAGCGTGGGCTGGCCGATGCAATGCGCATGCAGGGCAACAACTATGTGCAGGCTTTCAACCAGCGGCACGGCCGCACCGGTCCCCTGTGGCAGGGCCGCTTCCATTCCTCGATGATCGACAGCGACGCTTACCTGCTCAGCGTATACCGCTACATCGAACGCAATCCCGTTCGCGCCGGCATTGCGGTCAGTGCTGAAGATCATCCGTGGTCCAGCGTGCACGGCAACCTTCAACGACGCGATGACCCCATGCTGACCCCGCATCCCGCATTCAGAGCGTTGGCCGCGACCGCTCGCAACAGGACGGCGGTGTATGCGCGATTCCTGCGCGATGTGAATGCGTCCGCCGATCTGCCCGCAATCCGCAGTCATAGCGCCAAACAGCGTCCGTTGGGGGATGCTGCGTTCCTGAGGATGGTAGAGAAGACGCTCGGGCGCCCGGTGGCGATGCGAAGACAAGGCCGCCCACGCAAGGAGGGGACGGGAGGGGCAGAAACGACTTAATCCCCTCCGTCCCCTTTTTGGGGTCAGCCGGAGATGGCCAGGCGCTCGTTGTGGTAGCGGCGCACGGCGGCGAACCACAGCACGGCGGCCAAGCCGAGGCTGGCGCCGAGGTAGATCGCCCAGACTGCGGGGGTGATGGTCTCGTGGCGGATCACCTTCAGCAGCATCTGGTTCTGCGACAGGAACGGCACGGCGTACTGCCACATCTCGCTCTTCAGCGGGTAGGCCACCAGTGCGTAGCCGGGCAGCATCGGCAGCAGCATCAGCCAGGTCATGTGGCTCTGCGCTTCCTTCATGCTCTTGGCCGCGGCCGACAGGAAGGTCAGCAGCGAGGTGCCGATCAGCAGCATCGGCAGCATCACCAGCAGCATCTGCAGCATCGAGCCGACGTTCATGTTGAACTGGCGGCCGATGTTGCCGGGTGCGATCTGCGCGCTCACCTTGAACGCGACCAGGGTCAGCAGCAGCGACACGAAACCGACCACGCAGGCGGCGGCGATCTTGCCGCTGACGATCGCGCTGCGCGAGCCCGGCGTGGCCAGCAGGGGTTCCAGCGACTGCCGCTCGCGCTCGCCGGCGGTGGCGTCCATCACCAGGTAGGCGCCACCGATGAACGAGGTCAGCGTCAGCAGTACCGGCAGCAGCATCGACAGGATCATGCCGCGCTTGGCCTCGGCACTGGCCAGGTCCTGGCGCGCCACGTCCAGCGGGCGTGCCACCTGTGCATCGATGCCGCGTGCCATCAGGCGCAAGGCACCGACCTGGCCGTTGTAGGTGGCCAGCGCCGCCTCCAGGCGTGCACTGGGTACCTCGGCCGCGCGACGCGTGCTGTCCTTGATCACCTCCACCAGCGCCGGCTTGCCCTCGGCCCAGTCCTTGCCGAAGTCCCCGCTGATGCGCAGCGCCACATCGATATCCTGGCTGCGGATGGCCTCGGCCAGGTCCTTCGGCGCCGGTGCGGCATTGAGGCCCTGTGCGGCGAGGAAGCGCACCAGGTTCGGCGCGTTCTCCGCGCCGATCGTCGGGATCTGCAACGGCTCCTCGATCTGGGTGCGCACCCGGCTCTCGGCCAGCTTGCCCATGCCCAGCAGCAGCACCGGGTACAGCAGCGGCCCGAACAGCAGGGTCAGCAGCAGCGTGCGGCGGTCACGCGACAGGTCGCGCAGTTCCTTGCGCATCACCGTCATCAGGGTCGACATCATGCTCATGCGTGCAGGCCCTCTTCGCTGCCGATCAGTTTCACGAACGCGTCCTCAAGGTTGGCTTCACCGGCCTGCGCACGCAGATCATCGGCGCTGCCGGCGGCCATCACCGTGCCCTTGGCGATGATCACGATGTGGTCACACAACGCGCCCACCTCCTGCATGATGTGGCTGGACAGGATCACGCAGCGACCCTCTTCGCGCAGGCCCAGCAGGAAGCGGCGCAGCGCGCGCGTGGTCATCACGTCCAGGCCGTTGGTCGGTTCGTCGAGGATGACGTTGCGCGGATCGTGCACCAGCGCGCGGGCAATCGCGGTCTTGGTGCGCTGGCCCTGCGAGAAGCCATCGGTCTGCCGGTCGAGGATGTCGCCCATGTCCAGCGCGTGCGACAGCACCTCGATGCGTTCGCGGATGCGCTCGGCCGACAGGCCATGCAGCTCGCCGAAGTAGGCGATGTTCTCGCGCGCGGTCAGACGCTTGTAGACGCCGCGCGCATCGGGCAGTACGCCCAGGTGGCGACGTACCTCCACCGGATTGCCGGCGGCATCGATGCCATCGACGCTGATGCTGCCCTGGTCCGGGGTCATCAGCGTGTAGAGCATGCGCATGGTGGTGGTCTTGCCGGCACCGTTGGGGCCGAGCAGGCCGGTGATCTGCCCATCGCCGGCGCGGAAGCCGACGTTGGCGACCGCCTGGATGCGGCCCGTGCGGGTATCGAAGGCCTTGTGCAGGTTGTCGGCGACGATCATGGTTCCCATCCGTTGAACGAGGTGAACGCCGGCACGTAGCTCAGCGTGTCCAGGCAGCCGGCATCCAGCGCCTTGGCATCGGTCTTGTCGATGAACTGGCCGAGCAGCCGCGGCATGCAGCCGGCGGTCAACGTGCCATGGCCCTGGCCACGGGCGACCAGCGCACGGCCATTGGGCAGGCCCTTGAGCACCTGTGCGGCGTAGCGCGGGGGGGTCACCGGGTCCAGCTCACCGGACAGCAGCAGTGCCGGCACGTCGCTGCGCAGCGGCACGGCATCGGTTGCCGGCGCCGGACGGTGCGGCCACACCGGGCAGGCGGCGAAGAAGGCGCTGGCCACTTCGTTGCCGAACAGCCGCTCGGGATCCTCGGCCGGCGCGTGGTAGCGCGGCGCATCCTCGCTGCAGATCACCGACCACTGCATGCCGCGGTTGATCTGGAAATCCATGCTGCGGTTCGCGCCGCGCGCCAGCGATGCCAACGGGGCATAACGACCGTGCGCGGCTTCATCCAGCACCAGTGGCAGCAGCGAGGAATACTGCGGCACGTAGGAGAAGGCGAAGGCCAGGCCGACCACGCTGTCCGGCGTCAGGACATCCTGCCGCGGTGCGTTGGTACCCGGGTCGCGATACTCGACCGAGACCGGTGCACGGCGCAGGGTGTCGACCACGCTGCGCAGCTGCGCGCGGGTGTCGGTCGGGAAACGCTTGCTGCACGCGGCATCCTTGCGGCACTGCGCCGACTGCAGGGCGATCGCATCCTCGAAGGTGGTCGCGAAGTCGCCACCGACCACCAGCTCGTTCGGTACCACGCCATCGATGACGATGCTGCGGGTGTGCTGCGGATAGGCCCCGGCATAGCGCTGGGCCACGCGGGTACCGTAGGAGCCGCCAACCAGGTTCAGCTGGTCCACACCGAGCGCCGCACGCACCGCATCCAGATCGGCGATCGCCTCGGTGGTGGTGTAGAAGCGCGCATCGGCACGCCCCTGCAGCGATGCGGCGCAGCGCTGAGCGTAGTCGCGCAGCGATGCCTCGGAAGGCGCGGCATCCTCGTCCATCTGCAGCGGCTTGCCATCTGCGCCCAGACAGCTGAGCGGGTTGGAGCCGCCGGTGCCGCGCTGGTCGATCAGGAACACGTCGCGCTGCTTGCGCACCTGGCGCAGTGCGGTATCGACGATGACCGCCACCTCGCTGGCCGCCTGGCCGGGGCCGCCGGCCAGGAAGAACACCGGGTCGGGCTGGCTGGCGCCGCTGCTGCCCGATTCCAGCCAGGCGATGCGCAGGCCGATCCGGCGGCCATCGGGCTGGGCCCGGTTCTCCGGCACCTGCAGGGTGGCGCACTGCGCCTCCACGTTGGCGCTGGCGCCTTCGGTGGACAACGTGCAGGGCTGGAAGTCGATCGTGCCGAAGCGGCGGCTGGGTGCATCGCTGGCGCTTCCGGCGGCGGCCGGCGGCGGTTGGCTGCACCCGGCAAGCATCAGGCTGGCCAGCATCCCGGCCAGCGCGAGGTGGTGTCTTTGCATCGTGCTCGTTTCCCCTGGAGGACGTTCCTGTCGACCACGACGGGCTGCCGCGGAAGATGTGACCCAACTTACACGGGCAGCGCGCCGACGGCGATGGGCAATGACGAATCCGCCGCCGACGGCGCGCAGACCTGGCAGTCCCGCGCTCGGCCTTGGCCCGTGCAGGGCGGCATCGGCGGCGGCCAGCAGCACCCCAAGGGCCAGTGTTCCGGCCCGACGGCGATGCGGGGTCTGAAAACGGCGAGCACGGCGACCGGCGCATGCGCACAATCCGCGGAAAACCCAAGGAGACGCCCATGCACGCGTGGTACCTAGGCGGCATCGACCACCGCCCGTTCCTGCACCTGTTCGAGATGAGCGACAGCGCGCTCGCCGTGCTCGGCATCCAGCGTCGCTGGGCCGGCGCCAACGGCGGACATCCCTGCCGGATCAGCCTGAGCGACCCCGCGCCTGGCAGCGAGCTGCTCCTGCTGTCCCACGTCCACCTGCCGCTGCATTCGCCGTACCGCGCCGCCGGCCCGATCTTCGTGCAGCGCGGCGTGACCCGTTGCGTCCTGCCGCCGGGCGAGGTGCCCCCGTATGTGCAGCGCCGGATGATCTCGATGCGTGCCTATGACCACGCCGCGCTGATGTGCGGTGCCCAGGTCTGCGCGGGCACCGAGGTGGCCGACCACCTGGATGCACTGTTTGCCGACCCGTCGGTGGCGTTCGTGCAGCTGCACAACGCGGCGCATGGCTGTTTCTCGTGCCAGGCAGATCGCGTGGCTACCGGGACTGCGTCGCGTGATCTCCATGACGTGATCGATGCCACGCCGGTCACGTGACGTCCAGCGCATCCGTTCAGCCCTGCGTGAAGCCTGCGGGAAGGGCTTCACATGCGCAGTCACGGATCGGCACTGCGATGGTTCCGTCGCCTGCAGTGCGACTCGATACTCGCCGTGGTGCCGCCGAAAGTCCGCCGCGCAGCGCAGCTCCTGCGGTCACCGTTCCCTTTCGACGACCACAAGGATGCGCCATGTCATTCCGATCCACACCGCTGTTGCTGGCCACCTCCTTCGCCGCTGCGGGCCTGTGCCTGGCCGGCAGCGCGTTCGCCCACGGCACGATGACCACGCCGGTCAGCCGCGTCTATGCCTGCTTCCAGGGCAATCCCGAGAACCCGACCAACCCGGCCTGTGCCGCGGCCAAGGCCATCGGCGGTTCACAGGCGTTCTACGACTGGAACGGCATCAACCAGGCCAACGCCAACGGCAACCATCAGGCCGTGGTGCCCGACGGGAAGCTGTGCAGCGGCAACAACCCGACCTTCCGCGGCCTGGACGTGAACCGCAGTGACTGGCAGACCACGCCGATCCAGGCCGATGCCAATGGCAAGTTCACTTTCGTGTTCAAGGCGACCGCACCACACGCCACGCGCGACTGGCGCTTCTTCGTCACCCGCGAAGGCTGGCAGCCGGGAAGCCCGCTGCGCTGGGCCGACCTGCAGGAGTTCTGCACGCTGGGCAATACGCCGCTGTCGGCCGACGGCACCTACAAGCTTCAGTGCACGTTGCCGCAGCGCACCGGCCAGCATGTGATCTACAACACCTGGCAGCGCTCGGATTCGACCGAGGCGTTCTATACCTGCATGGACGTGCGCTTCCAGGGAGGCGGAGGGACCGCACCGGCACCGCAATGGCAGGACGCCGGCCCGGTCACCGCACGCAGTGAGCTGCCGGTTGGCACGACGCTGGCGCTGCGCGTGTTCAACGCCAACGGCAATGACGTCGAACGTGTGGAGGCCACCCTGGCCAGCGGCCAGACCGCACCCGCGCAGTGGCCGTTGGTGCTCGCCCGCAAGGTCAATGCCAGTGCCCAGCACGCGCGCGTGGGCGTGCTTGCCAATGGCGTGATCACGCCGACCGCCTCGGCCACCGACAACCGCGTGTACCTGAAGGACGGCAACCGCTTCCAGCTCGATACCCAGGTGCCCGACCCGGGTACACCGTCACCGGGCGGTGATTTCGACCACGTGTACCCGGCGGGCATCGGCAGCTATGTGCCGGGCCAGACCGTGGTGAAGGGCAGTGACGGCAAGCTGTACGCCTGCCGCCCGTTCCCGGAAGGTGCATGGTGCAACGTCAACGCCGAGGCGTACCGGCCGGGTGTGGGTGCGGCCTGGCGCGATGCGTGGATCGCATACTGAGACCGGGTACAGGGAACGGTGGCAGAGCGCCGTTCCCTGCATAGCGTGAGACGCGCCAGCGCGTGAGTGTGAAGCCGTTCCCATATGCAACCACGCGGTGCTTTTTTCAACGTAATCCGATGGATGCGGGCGGGCGGGATGCCGAGACTTCGCGGGGTTTCACCACCCACAGGAGATCTCCATGCATCTGTCACACCGGACCGTCATCGCGCTGTCTGTGATCGCAGGCATTGCCACCTCTGGCAGCGCGTTCGCCCACGGCACCCTGTCCAAACCCGCCAGCCGTGTCTATGCCTGTTACCAGGGCAATCCCGAAAATCCCACCAACCCCGCCTGCGCTGCCGCCAAGGCCATCGGTGGTGCGCAACCGTTCTATGACTGGGCCGGGATCAACCAGGCCGAGGCCCATGGCAACCACCAGGCCGTCGTGCCCGATGGCGAGTTGTGCAGCGGCGGCAACAGCAAATACCGCGGCCTGGATCTGAACCGCAGTGACTGGCAGACCTCGCCGATCCGAGCCGACGCCCGTGGCCGCTACACGTTCGAGTTCAAGGCGCCGGCCCCGCATGCCACCCGCGAGTGGAAGTTCTATGTCACCCGCGATGGCTGGCAACCGGGCAGCCCGCTGCGCTGGGCCGACCTGCAGGAATTCTGCACGCTGGGCAACGTGCCGGTCTCCGGTGACGTTTACAAGCTGGACTGCCCGCTACCCAAGCGCAGCGGCCAGCACATCATCTACAACACTTGGCAGCGCTCGGATTCGGGCGAGGCGTTCTATACCTGCGCAGACGTGCGCTTCGAGGGGGACGGTGGTGTGACCCCGCCGCCGCAGTGGCAGGACGCGGGTCCGGTCACTGCCCGTGGTGCGCTGGACGTGGGCACCATCCTGACCCTGCGGGTCTTCAACGCCCAGGGCAACGATCTGGAAAGCCCGCAGATCACCCTTGCCGCCGGCCAGACCGCTGCGAACCAGTGGCCGCTGGCACTGGCCCACAAGGTCAATGGCACTGCGCAGCAGGCGCGCGTGGGGGTGATGAAGAACGGCGTGATCACGCCCGTCGCCTCGGCTACCGGGAACCGCGTCTATCTGAAGCCAGGCCACCTGTTCCAGCTCGATACCCGCGTGCCGGATCCGGTCGATCCGATCGATCCGCCGCCGGCTGACGACTACGACTTCGTATACCCCGCGGGTATCGGCAGCTACACGCCGGGCCAGACCGTGGTGAAGGGCACCGACGGCAAGCTGTATGCCTGCCGCCCGTTCCCGGAAGGCGCCTGGTGCAACATCAATGCAGAGGCCTACCGCCCGGGTACCGGCTCTGCCTGGCGTGATGCCTGGATCGAGTACTGAAGGCAGGGCACCGGGGGCGGCGTGGGGTCGCCTCCGGTTTCCAGGGTTGCCGGCCAGCGGCCGGCACTACCGGGGTTCATGCGGTTGCCGGCCAGCGGCCGGTACTACCGGGGTTCGTGGGGTTGCCGGCCAGCGGCCGGCACTACCGGGGTTCATGCGGTTGCCGGCCAGCGGCCGGTACTACCGGGATTCGTGGGGTTGCCGGCCAGCGGCCGGCACTACCAGGTTCGTGGGGTTGCCGGCCAGCGGCCGGCACCAGCCGGACTTACTTGCTGCTGACGTACTTCTCGCGGCGGATCTGCGGGTTGCCCAGGCCGGCGGCCTTCAGCAGCTCGGCGCAGGCATCCACCATGTCCGGGTTGCCGCACAGGTAGGCGATGTCCGTGGCCGGGTCCGGCGTGAAACCGGCCAGCGCCTGCTGCACGTAACCGTGCTGCACGTCCGGATGCGGATCGGCGGGCAGTTCGCGCGACAGGCATGGAACATAGCGGAAGTTCGGGTGTTTTTCGGCGAAGCTGTAGAAGTCCTCGCTGTACAGCAGCTCGCCCGGGCTGCGCGCGCCCTGCAGCAGCACGATCTGCGCACCACGTTCGGCCATGGCCTTTTCCAGCAGCGGCAGCATCGAGCGGTACGGGGTAACGCCGGTACCGGTGGCGATCAGCAGGTAGCGGGCATTGTGGTCACCGGGATTCAGGCAGAAGCGGCCGTAGGGGCCGGACGCACTGATCTGGCCGCCGTGCTCCAGCGCCTCGAACAGCGCGGTGGCGGCGCCACCGGGCACGAAGCTGACCGCGATATCCACCGCCTCGCCCGGGCCCAGTGCGTGGTCGTGAATGGTCGCCAGCGAGTAGCTGCGCTTGGTTTCGGTGCCATCGGCGTAGCTGAAATGGACCTGGATGAACTGGCCGGGCTGGAAATCCAGCGGCTGCCCGTCGTCACGCACGAACTGGTAGTGGCCGACGGTCGGGGCCAGCATGCGGCGGCCGACCAGCTTGAGGGGGAATTGAACAGGCACGACTTTTCGGGACAGTGTGTAGCCGGGGCAAGCCCTCGGGGTCTTCTATAATAGCCCCTCCCCGCCCCTCTCCAGCGCCAGCCCATGGGCGCGAAGGCTTCGAGCTTGGCATCCCAGAACGATACGGCGCCCGCCCTGCGCGTGCGCGACCTGCGCAAGACCTACGACAACGGCACCCAGGCCCTGAAGGGGGTTTCCCTGGAAGTGGCCCCGGGCGACTTCTTCGCCCTGCTGGGCCCCAACGGTGCCGGCAAGTCGACCCTGATCGGCATCATCAGCTCCCTGGTCAACCTCAGCGAGGGCCAGGTGGAGGTGTTCGGCAGCGACCTGGTGCGCAACCGCAGCGCCACCATGCGCCTGATCGGGCTGGTGCCGCAGGAAATCAACTTCAACCTGTTCGAAAAGCCCTTCGACATCCTGGTGAACTACGCCGGCTTCTACGGCGTGCCGCGCGAGGAAGCGGAGCAGCGCGCCGAAGAGGAACTGAAGCGGGCCCACCTGTGGGAAAAGGCGCAGGTGATGAGCCGCACGCTGTCCGGCGGCATGAAGCGCCGGCTGATGATCGCCCGCGCAATGATGACCCGCCCACGCCTGCTGATCCTGGATGAGCCGACCGCCGGCGTGGACATCGAGATCCGCCGCGACATGTGGCGCGTGCTGAAGGAGATCAACGCTGCCGGCACCACGATCATCCTCACCACGCACTATCTGGAAGAAGCCGAGTACCTGTGCCGCCACCTGGCGATCATCAACCATGGCCAGATCGTCGAGCAGGGGCCGATGCGCACCCTGCTGGCCAAGCTGGACGTGGAGGGCTTCCTGCTGGACATCGACGGTGACCTGCCGGCGCAGCTGCCGGTGATCGAGGGCGCGACCCTGACCGCGCCGGACCCGCACACGCTGGACATCGACATGCCGCGCGCAATGGACCTCAACCGCGTGTTCGCCACGCTCAACGAGGCCGGTATCCGCGTGCGTTCGATGCGTACCAAGAGCAACCGCCTGGAGGAGCTGTTCGTGCGCCTCACCGGCAACCTGGAGAAGCCTGCATGAGCACCACCGAGCTGACCGACGGCCAGCGCAACCGCATCGCACTGATGACCATCGTGCGCCGCGAAGTCGCCCGCATCATGCGCATCTGGGGCCAGACCCTGGTGCCGCCGGCGATCACCATGACCCTGTACTTCCTGATCTTCGGCAACCTGATCGGGTCGCGCGTGGGTGACATGGGCGGCTACACGTACATGCAGTTCATCGTGCCGGGCCTGGTGATGATGAGCGTGATCCAGAACAGCTACGGCAACATCAGTTCCTCGTTCTTCGGTGCCAAGTTCGGCCGCCACGTGGAAGAGCTGCTGGTCAGCCCGATGCCGAACTGGGTGATCCTGTGGGGCTACGTGGCCGGCGCCGTGCTGCGCGGCCTGATGGTGGGCGTGATCGTGCTGATCATCGCGATGTTCTTCACCCCGGTGCGCATTCCGCACCCGCTGGTGATGCTGACCACGGTGATCCTGGGCGCGACGATCTTCTCGCTGGCCGGTTTCATCAATGCGGTGTATGCGAAGAAGTTCGACGACGTGGCGATCGTGCCGACCTTCATCCTGACCCCGCTGACCTACCTGGGTGGCGTGTTCTATTCGGTGAAGCTGCTGCCGGGCTGGGCCGAAGCGGCCACGCACGCGAACCCGATCTTCTACATGGTCAATGCGTTCCGCTATGGCCTGCTGGGCAGCAGCGATGTGCCGCTGCCGGTGGCCTATGGGTTGATGATCGGCTTCGTGGTGGCGCTGACGGCGCTGGCGTTGTGGCTGCTGCGCCGTGGCGTGGGCATGCGCAGCTAAGGGGGGCCTGCAGGGCCTGCGGCCCTGCACCCGCCGAATCAACGTCAACTTCAACGGCAACGTCAAAAGCTGGCATTCCTTGGGTTGGCGAGGTGGGTCCGATTGCGGGGGACGCCGTAAACCCATCCCTGGGGGCTTGGCCGCGGCATCCATGCCGCGGACACCCCCGCAATCGGCCCCACCCCGCCTTCGACAAATTCCGGCGATCTGCCGGGATGTCGTTCTCCGCTGCTGCTGGTAGGTGTCGACCTTGGTCGACACGATGGATCGACGCCATGCGTGGATGGAGCTTTCACGGCAAAGCCGATGTTCCGCTTTTCTCGTTCGGGATTGCAGCTAGGCTGTGGCGATGAAGATCACTTCCATTGCGCTGGACAAAGCCGTGTCGGACGGCCCCATCGATGCCTTCAGCCATGCGTTGCTGGGCGATTCACCCACGCTGGATGAGGTGCTGGAATACCTGGCCTCGCGGCACGCGGCTGATCCCCGGTATCGCTACCTGTGCACGCTCGATGATGCCGGCCAGTGCCGCTACACCAGCATGCACGCATCAGACGACGCGCGCATCGCGCTCTACGAGGACGAAGACCCGGCAACCCCCGACGATGCGTTGGCGGCACGCGGGCGGTTGCTGGCGCATGTGGTCGCGCAGCTTGAGCATTCGACGCATCGGCTGGAATGGAGCACGCTGGCGGGCACGCTGATGTGCAATGACGCAGACATCGAGGCATTGGTCGCGGCCAATGCCGCACCGGATCTCATCGTCGACGAGGTGGTCTGCGTGCAACAGGTGCCCGTGGATCGTGACGACCTGCTGATCGCCGCCCTGCCCAACGGCTACTTCAGCGCGGACTGGAACATCTTCCAGAACCACGCCCTGATCCGGCACCTGCAAAAGCACCACGACTACCGCCTGTTCGGGCTTGGCGCATCGTGGCTGGGCTTCCAGCGTGACAGCGCGCCGTCGCCTGCGGAAGCGGACGCTCTGGTCGCGGACCTGCAGCGCGTCTACGCTGCCGGAACGCACGACACCTGGTCACAACTGGCTGCAACGCTGTCCTCCCGCACCGCGCTTCTATTGGGATACACCGAAGGCTTCAGCGAACAGCTGCCCTGAGCGCGGTTCTACACGCGCTCGCGCAGCGAGCGGCCCGCTTCCGCTCCTGATCTGTTTTCCGTGGTGGCCGCACCCGGCCAACCCCACTGAACCGTGCTTCCCGCGAACCACCACGAGGGGCACCGCCGTTGGCCGCGATCTCCGGCACAATCGAAATCCTGATTCCCCAGAACACGGTGAACGTGCAATGCGCATCCTGATCCTCGGCGCCGGCGGTACCGGCGGTTACTTCGGTGGTCGCCTGGCCCAGGCCGGTGTGGACGTGACCTTCCTCGTGCGCCCCGCGCGCGCCGCCCAGCTGGATCGCGACGGCCTGGTCATCCGCAGCCCGCTCGGCGATGCCAGCTTCCCCGTGCAGCATGTCACCGCTGATGCACTGCCCGCATTGGCCGCGCAGAAGCCGTTCGACCTGATCATCCTCAGCTGCAAGGCCTACGACCTGGACAGCTCGATCGACGCCATTGCCCCGGCCGTGGGCGCAGGCACCACCGTGCTGCCGATCCTCAACGGCCTGCATCACTACAACGCACTGGACGCGCGCTTCGGCCGCGACGCCGTGCTTGGCGGCCTGTGCTTCATCAGCGCCACCAAGGCCCCCGACGGTGCGGTGCTGCACCTGGGCAAACCGGCCAAGCTCACCTTCGGCGAGCGCGACGGCGGCCTGGCTTCGACGCGCGTGCGCGCCTTCGCTGCGGTCTGCGCGCAGGCCCATCTTGATCACCTGGCCAGCGAACACATCGGCCAGGAACAATGGATCAAGTACACCTTCCTTACCGCGCTGGCGGCGGCGACCTGCCTGCTGCGCGCCGACATCGGCACCATCGTTGCCACCGATGATGGCGAGGCGATCGTGCGCGGCCTGTACGACGAATGCCTGGCCGTGGCCGAAGCCGCCGGTGAACCGGTTCCCGAGGCCGCGCAGGACACCGCGCGCGGCACCCTGACCCAGGCCGGCTCGGCACTGAAGGCATCGATGCTGCGTGACCTGGAAGCCGGCCAACAGGTGGAGGCCGAACAGATCGTCGGCGACATGCTGGCCCGCGCGCGCAAGGCCGACCAGGAAGCCCTGCTGCTGCAGGTCGCCTACAGCAGCCTGCAGGCCTACCAGGCACTGCGCGGCGCGTGAGCTTCATCTCTGCCGCCAGTGCATTGCCCTCGCGGGTGCTGATCCTCGGGCTGGGCTGGAGTGGCGGTGCGCTGGCCCGACATCTGCAGGCATTGGGCGCACACGTCGCCGGCACGGTACGCGATCCCGCATCGGCACCACGCGATGGTCTGCGTCGCCATCCGCTGGGTGCTGATGCCACGCCATCGCCCGCCCTGCTCGATGAGATCGCGCAGGCCGAGGCCGTGCTGTGCAGCGTGCCACCCGATGCCGATGGCGATCCTGCACTGCGCCTGCTGTTGCCCGCGCTGCGGGCCAGCCCGGCATTGCGCTGGGTGGGCTATCTGTCGTCCACTTCGGTGTATGCCGACCGCACCGGCGGCTGGGTCGACGAGCGCAGCGCAGCCGATGCCACTGAAGCAGCCGGCGTGCAGCGCCTGCGGGCCGAAGCGCAATGGCGTGCGCTTGCAGGAGAACGCGGCATCGCATCGGCAGTGTTCCGCCTGCCCGGCCTGTACGGGCCGGGGCGCAATGCGCTGCTGCAGCTGGCGCAGGGACGTGCCCGCCACGTAGTGCGTCCCGGGCTGCTATTCAACCGGCTGCACGTGGATGACCTGGTGACGGTCGTTATCGCGTCGATGCAGCGGCCGTGCGTGGATGGCCTGTATCTGCCGGCCGATGACGAGCCGGCACCGCCGCAGGAGGTACTGGCCTTCGCCGCGCAGCTGGGCGGGTTTGCGATGCCACCTGCCGTGGCATGGGACGACCCTGCACTCAGCCCGACCCTGCGACGCTTCTACCAGAGCAACAAGCGCATCGACAGCCGTGGCACGCGTGAAGCACTGGCGTGGGCGCCGCGGTTCCCCAGCTACCGTGAGGGCCTGCGCGACCTGCTCCAGTAGTGCCGGCCGCTGGCCGGCAATCAACCGTGTTGCCGGCCAGCGGCCGGCACTACCATCAACCTGCGCCGGGCAGGCGGAAGAACGTACGCGTCGCGGCCGTTGCATTCGCGGCGGTAACTGCCACGTCCTCGCCACGGTCACGCGCCATTTCTTCCACGATGTGCGAGAGAAACATCGGTTCGTTGCGGCGGTCCTTCGGCATCGGCTTCAGCGTGCGCGGCAGCAGGTACGGTGCGTCGGTCTCGATCATCAGGCGGTTGGCCGGGATGTTCTTCACCAGTTCGCGCAGGTGCGCGCCACGGCGCTCGTCGCACAGCCAGCCGGTGATGCCGATGTACCAGTCCTGGTCCAGGTAGTCGAACAGCTCGTCACGCTCACCGGTGAAGCAATGCACCACCGCCGGGCCGATGCGGCCCTCGAAGTTCTTCATCTGTGCCATGAAATCGGCATGCGCATCGCGCTGGTGCAGGAACAGGGGCTTGCCATTGTCCGCGGCCAGCTGCAGCTGGCGCTCGAACGCGCGGTGCTGGGCCGGGCGCGGCGAGAAATCGCGGAAGTAGTCCAGCCCGCACTCCCCCACCGCCACTACTTCCGGGTGGGCATGCAGCGCGCGCATTTCGGCATCGCATTCCTCGGTGTATTCCACCGCGTGGTGCGGGTGCACGCCGGCGGTGGCGTACAGGAAGCCGGGGTGCTGCTGGGCCAACTGCAGGGCCAGTGGCGAGTGCTCGCGGCTGGCACCGGTGATGACCATCTGCACCACGCCGGCCTGGCGCGCGCGGTCCAGCACGGCATCGCGGTCGCGGTCGAAGGAGTCGTGGGTCAGGTTGGCGCCGATATCGATCAGGTGCATGGTCATCGCGGGGGAAAAGTGCCCGCGCATTGTACCTGCGCCTGCCGTGGCCCCTTATCCTTTGCATATGAACGCCCCGCTCTTCCCGATTTCCCCGCTGCTGCCGCAGATCCAGCAGCAGCTGGCCGTGCAACCACGGCTGGTGCTGGAGGCCCCGCCCGGTGCCGGCAAGACCACCCAGGTGCCGCTGGCGCTGCTCGACGCGCCGTGGCTGCAGGGCCGCAAGATCATCCTGCTGGAACCACGCCGGGTCGCCGCGCGCAGCGCGGCGCTGTTCATGGCACGGCAGCTGGGTGAGGAGGTCGGCGGCACGGTCGGCTACCGCATCCGCTTCGAGAACAAGGTATCCGCGCGCACCCGCATCGAGGTGGTCACCGAGGGCATCCTGACCCGGATGCTGCAGGACGACCCGATGCTGGAAACCGTCGGCGCGATCCTGTTCGATGAATTCCACGAGCGCCATCTCAGTGGGGATCTGGGCCTGGCGCTGGCGCTGGACGTGCAGGCGCAGCTGCGCGACGACCTGCGCCTGGTGGTGATGTCGGCCACGCTGGACGGCGAGCGGCTGGCACGCTTCCTCGATGCGCCGCGGCTGAGCAGCGAGGGCCGCAGTTATCCGGTGGCGATCAGCCACTTCCCGGCGCGCCGCGATGAAGCCCTGGAACTGCAGGTGCGCCGCGCGGTGCAGCAGGCACTGGCCGAGCACCCCGGTGACCTGCTGGTGTTCCTGCCCGGCCAGCGCGAGATCGCGCGCGTCCAGGCCGGCCTGCAGGAGTCACTCGATGGCAACGTCGAGGTGCTGGCGCTGCATGGCGAGCTGCCGGTGGAACAACAGGCGCGCGTGTTGCAGGCCGCCAGCGATGGCCGCCGTCGCGTGGTGCTGGCGACCAACGTGGCCGAGTCGTCGGTGACCCTGCCCGGCGTGCGCGTGGTGATCGACAGCGGCCAAGCGCGCGAGCCGCGCTACGACCCCAACAGCGGCTTCACCCGGCTGGACGTGGTGGCCATCGCGCAGGCGTCGGCCGACCAGCGCGCGGGCCGTGCCGGTCGCGTGGCCGAGGGCGTGGCCTGGCGGCTGTGGCCGCAGTCGCAGCGGCTGGAGCCGCAGCGCCGCGCGGAGATCGACCAGGTGGAACTGGCCGGACTGGCGCTGGAACTGGCCGCGTGGGGCAGCAGCGACCTGCGCTTCCTCGACCCGCCACCGGCCGGCCCGATGGGTGCGGCGCGCGAACTGCTGCAACGCCTGGGTGCACTGTCGGACTCGGGCGCGATCACCGCACTCGGGCGCCGTGTACTGGCGCTGGGTACGCACCCGCGGATGGCGGCGATGCTGCTGGCAGCGCCCGATGCCCGCGCGCAGGCGCTGGCCGCCGATCTGGCCGCCCTGCTGGAAGCGCGCGACCCGCTGCGCCAGGGCGGTGACGCGCTGGCGGCCCGCTGGCGCGCACTGGCCGCGTTCCGCACTGGCCGCGCGCCGGGCGATGCCAACCGCAGCGGGCTGGCCGCCATTGATGCCGCCGCCAAGCAGTGGCGTCGCCGCCTGCGCTGCGAGGCTACGCCGCCGGCCAGCATCGAGGCGCACGAACTGGGCGATCTGCTTGCACACGCTTTTCCCGACCGGATCGGTTTCCAGCATCCCGGCGATCCGCTGCGCTACCTGCTGGCCAATGGCCGCAGCGCGCGCCTGCACGAACTGAGTGACCTGCGCGGTGAGCCGTGGCTGGTGGCCAGCGAACTGCGCTTCGAGGCGCGCGATGCGCTGCTGCTGCGTGCCGCACCGGTGGATGAAGGCCAGCTGCGCAAGGCATGGCCGGAGCGCTTCGTCACCGAAGACGTGGTGCGCTGGGACAGCGAGCGACGCGCCCTGGTGGCGCTGCGCGAGACCCGTTTCGACCGGATCGTGCTGGACAGCCGCTCGGCCGGCCGGGTCGATCCGCAGCACGCCGCGCAGGCGCTGACCGGTGCGGTGGCCGAGCTCGGCCTGCAGGCGCTGCCGTGGACCGAGGGCCTGCGCCAGTGGCAGGCACGGGTGGAATCGCTGCGGCGCTGGATGCCCGAGCTCGGCCTGCCCGACTGCAGCGACGATGCCCTGCTGGCCACGCGCGCACAATGGCTGCAGCCCGCGTTCGCCGGCAGGACGCGACTGGATGCGCTGGATGAATCCAGCTTCGGCGAAGCGCTGAAATCGCCACTGGAGTGGTCACAACGGCAGTTGGTCGAGCGTCATGCGCCGACCCGCATCACCGTGCCGTCCGGACTGGAGCGGCCGATCACCTATGCGCTGGACAGCGAGAGCGGCGATCCGCTGCCGCCGGTGCTGGCGGTGAAGCTGCAGGAACTGTTCGGCCTGGCCGACACGCCGCGCATCGCCGATGGCCGCGTGCCGCTGACCCTGCACCTGCTCTCCCCCGGCGGCCGCCCGCTGCAGGTCACCCAGGATCTGCGCAACTTCTGGGAAAGCACCTACGCCGAAGTGAAAAAGGAGATGAAGGGCCGTTACCCGCGCCACCCATGGCCGGATGATCCGTGGACGGCGACGGCCACGCACCGGGCCAAGCCGCGCGGAACCTGATTGGTAGTGCCGGCCGCTGGCCGGCAGCCCCCTGGCACCAGGCGGAGAGCATTGCCGGCCAGCGGCCGGCACTACCGGGTGCGGAGCCTGCCTGATCCTGAATGGCTGCGGTAAAGTCACACCACGTGCGTCCCCGACTGACATACCGTTTACGGGCAACACGCGACACTGGACTTCGACCCGAGGCAAAGGACCCCCGCATGAGCAAGCTGACCGTAATCACCGACCGCGCTCTGGAGCGCGCCCTGGAGCTGGCCCACACCGCCGGCGATGGCCTGAAGAGCGCCGGTGGCAGCCTGCGCAACGCGGACTGGATCAAGACCGGCGCCGCCCTCGGCGCAGTGAAGACCGGCGGCAAGGTCGCCACCAAGTTCGCCCGCCGCAACCCGGCCGTGACCATTGCCGCGGCTGCCGTCGGCGTCGGCCTGCTGGGCTATGCGCTGTACCGCAAGCAGCAGAAGAAGAAGGCTGCCAATGGCCACGTGGTGAATGGGCAGGCGCAGCGCATCCACGCACGCGACCGCCGCAACGACACCGTGGTGGACGAGCACAGCGATATCGGCAGCGACGCGTGAAGCTGCCCGGGTCAGACCCCTTCCGCAGGAAGGGCTCTGACCCTACCAGCTACGAGAGGGCCGGATGCCGCGAGGTATCCGGCCCTTTCTGTTTCAACCGATCTGCCGCCACTGCCCCGGCTGCAGGTCGTCCAGCCGGTAGGGCCCCATCGCCACCCGCACCAGCCGCAGCGTTGGCAGGTTCACTGCCGCGGTCATCCGCCGCACCTGGCGGTTGCGGCCCTCGCGGATCGTGATCGCCAGCCAGGCATCGGGCACGGTCTTGCGGAAGCGCACCGGCGGATCGCGTGTCCACAGCGACGGCGCCGGATCGAGGCGCTCGATCTTCGCCGGCAAGGTCGGCCCGTCATTCAGCTCCACCCCATCGCGCAACCGTTGCAGCTGATCATCGCTGGGCGTGCCTTCCACCTGCACCCAGTAGGTCTTGTCGGCCTTGTGCTTCGGATCGGTCAACGTGTGCGCCAGCGTGCCGTTATCCGTCAGCAGCAGCAGGCCTTCGCTGTCATGGTCCAGGCGACCGGCGGCATACACGCGCGGCGGCAGGCCGAACCCGGCCAGCGTCGGCCGCGGCGGTACGCTGCGGTCGGTGAACTGGCAGAGCACGTTGAAGGGCTTGTTGAAGGCGATCAGCATTGCGGGCACGGCAGTCGGCGGGTGGCGCATTGTCCCATGCCGCGCCACGTGCCACTCGGCTGTAGAGCCGAGCCCATGCTCGGCTCATCGCGCACAGCACGGCGGAACGCAACAGCAGCCGAGCATGGGCTCGGCTCTACAGAGTCAGCATGCGCCAGCCCGGCACCCCTCTTACGGCTTGATGAAGCGCAGCGTCATGCGGTCGCTTTCGCCGATCGCCTGGTACTTCGCATCATCGGCCTTGTCGTGCTGGTTGGTCGGCGGCAGCGTCCACACGCCGTTCGGGTGGTCCTTGGTGTCGCGCGGGTTGGCGTTGACCTCACTGCGCGCGTCCAGCTTGAAGCCGGCGGCCTCGGCCATCGCGATCACCTGCTGCTGGCCGACATAGCCGGTGTCATCGTCGTCGGCCACGTCGGCCTTGGCGCGGTGCTCGACCACGCCCAGCACGCCGCCCGGCTTGAGCACGTTGAAGAAGCCCTGGAACATGCCCTGCGCCTGGCCGGCCTTGCGCCAGTTGTGCACGTTGCGGAAGGTCAGCACCACATCGGCTGAACCGGCCGGGCCGAACACCGGCTTGGCCGGATCGTAGGCCACCACGGCAGTCTTGCCGAACTGTGCCGGTGCAGCGGCGTACTTCTTTTCCAGGCTGTCGCGGCTGCGCTGCTGGTAGTCACGGCCGCGGCCTTCGGGCACCGCCATCGGATCGACCACCGCAGCAACGTAGTGGCCCTTGTCGTGCAGCAGCGGCGCCAGGATCTCCGAGTACCAGCCGTTGCCGGGGGTGATCTCGATGACGGTCTTTTCCGGCGTCACCTTGAAGAACGACAGCGTCTGCGCCGGGTGGCGGAAACCGTCGCGCTTGACGTTGTTGGCATCGCGGGTGGGCGCCTTCACCGCCGCGTCGATGACCGGCGACACCTGGATCTTCGCCGGCGCGACCGTGGCCGGTGCGGCAAACGCGGGAACAGCGGCAAGCAGGGCCGAAGCAAGCAGCAGGCGGCAACCACGCAGGGACGAAGCAGGCATCATCGGAGCGACTCCAGCGGAAGATGCGGCGAGACTAGCAGCCGCGGCGCCCCAGGTGTTCACAAAACGTTAGCCGCGTGCGTATCGCGGAACACTGTTTTGTGGTCGCCGCCGCAGCACGGTCACACTACGCGTTTTATTCTGGAGCACTTCCCCCAAGGAGTCCGTGCCCATGACGGCAACCCGCGAACTGGGCCGTTCCGGCCTGCATGTACGTCCGCTCGCCTTTGGTGGCAACGTGTTCGGCTGGAGCGCCGATGAGAAGGCCAGCTTCGCCCTGCTCGATGCCTTCGTCGACGCCGGCTTCAACCTGGTCGACACCGCCGATGTGTATTCGGCCTGGGTGCCGGGCAACGCCGGCGGCGAATCGGAAACGCTGATCGGCAAATGGTTCGCGCGCAGCGGAAAGCGCGACAAGGTGGTGCTGGCGACCAAGGTGGCCAAATGGGCCGAACGCCCCGGCCTGACCCCGGACAACATCAATGCGGCGGTCGAGGATTCGCTGCGCCGCCTGCAGACCGACGTGATCGATCTGTACCAGGCCCACGAGGATGATGAGTCGACGCCACTGGAAGCGACCCTGGCCGCGTTCGGCCGCCTGATCGAAGCCGGCAAGGTGCGCGCCATCGGTGCCTCCAACTACAGCGCCACGCGCCTGGCCGATGCGCTGAAGGTGTCCACCGACTACAAGCTGCCGCGTTACGAAACCCTGCAGCCGGAGTACAACCTGTACGACCGTGCCGGCTACGAGAAGGAGCTGGAACCGCTGGTGCAGCGCGAACAGATCGGCGTGATCGGCTACTACGCCCTGGCCAGTGGCTTCCTCAGCGGCAAGTACCGCACACCGGCCGATGCGGCCAAGAGCCCGGCACGTGGCGAAACGGTGGTGAAGCGCTATCTGAACCCGCGCGGCCTGCGCATCCTGCAGGCGCTGGATGACGTGGCCAGCAAGCACAATGCCAGCGCCGCACAGATCGCACTGGCATGGCAGATCGCGCGGCCGTCGATCACCGCGCCGATCGTCAGCGCCACCAGCGTCGAACAGCTGCACGATCTGCTGGCAGCGGCCAACGTGTCGCTGAGCGTGCAGGATGTCGCGCAGCTGGATGCCGCCAGCGCCGAAGCGTGAGGCCCGGTAGTGCCGGCCGCTGGCCGGCATTGCACAACAGCGAAGAAAATAATTGAACAAAATGGTTGCACGCGACTAAATCGTGGTTTATCGTGCGCACCTCGTTTCAACAACCCTTGGAAACTTCCCTTGAACGCGCATTCCGTCGCCATCGCCAAACTGCTGCCATGCCTGCGCATGGACGGGCTGGCGCGCGCGTTCGGCAAGGAAGACCAGCTGACAACGGCCTGATACCCGCCCTGCGGAGATCGGCCACCCCGATCTCCGAGGCCTGACGACGCCCTCGGAACGCAAGTCCCGGGGGCGTTTTCGTTTGCGTCGGCACAAGGACCCGCGATGCCAGAACTGCACCCCGCGCGGCAACCCGCCGCTCACTGACCCAGGTTTCTCCCGCCCCGCCGAAGGATTTACTTCGCGCGATCGGCTGCGCCCGGACATTATCTGCATCGCATCAAAACATTATCGCTCGTCGATAATGTCGGTGGCCTGCACCCTCGATTCTCCAACGGTCCCGTTTCCATCACGGGCTGGTGCGCGCGGCGTTGCCGTGGCGTATGCCGGAGGTCGCGGACATGCCATCGCCTGGATCGCCTGCTGGAGGCAGGCGCCGGTTCGCCGGTACGCGGTTCGATTCCGCGCGGTCCCCAACTGGATAGCTCAGCAGGGTAGAGCAACGGATCCTGATTCCGTCTGTCGTGGGTTCGACTCCCACTCCAAACCACATGACCTGTCACGTCATGACTTGAAGCAACACCCGGGGCGCAAGCCCCAGCGGCCATCGTCGCCGTCCACCGCCATCGCCTTCGGGCGGGGCGTGGAAGGCAACGGACCGCACGCCGGGCCCCGGCCCGCCGCCACTGCCAGCCACGTTCCGCCCCGGTGCTGCCTGCCGGGAACGGCGATGGCAGCACTGCCGGCGCACCGAAGGCTCCGCGCGCGGACCGTCCGCCGATGGCCGCCCTCTTCCGCTGCCTGCACGTGGTGTGCAGGCGGCCGCGCCACGACCTGATCGACCCGGGTCATGGCGATTCATCCGCAACGGGTCGAACCACCAGAGCCATACAAGGAGAGACTCCCATGTTCTGGACCATCAAGGTCGTGATCGGCGACGGCGAGCGCGGCCTGGTGTATCGCAACCGTCGTTTCCAGCAGATGCTGCTGCCGGGCGTGCACCGCCTGTCGCCGTTCGGCGGCCGCCCGCACGTGGACATCCACACCGCATCGAAGGGCGCGGCCTATACCGGCAGCGACCAGGACAGCCTGATCGAGGCACTGGGCGCGACGCTGGACACGCACTTCGTGATGGCCAATGTCAGCGCCACCGAAGTCGGCCTGTTGCTGCGCAACGGCCGCATCGATGAAGTGCTGCCGCCGGGCAGCCGCCGCCTGTACTGGCGGGGTTCGGTCGACACCCAGGTACGCGTGATGGCGCTGGGTGACGAGCCGCGCATCCCGGCGGACGTGCAGCAACGCCTGGGCCAGCTGGGCGTGCTGCCGCGTGTGGCGGTGATCAGCACCGTGCCAAGCGAGTCGGTCGGCCTGCTGTTCATCGATGGCACGCTGCGGCAGACGCTGGACGCCGGCCTGCACGCGTTCTGGAACTTCAACGGCAACGTGTCGGTGGAGCGCGTGGAACTGCGTGCACGTTCGCTGGACGTGTCCGGCCAGGAGCTGCTCAGCCGCGACAAGGTGACCCTGCGGGTGAACCTGGCCGCGACCGTGCAGGTGATCGACCCGGTGCGTGCACACCGCACGCTCAGCAATGCCGATGAGTTCGTCTACCGGCAGCTGCAGTTCGGCCTGCGCCAGGCGATTGCCGCGCGCAGCCTGGACGAGCTGCTGGGCGACAAGGCGGCGCTGGACGGCGAGATCGCCGCCCATGTGCAGGCCGCGATCGAGGGCCACGGCGTGCGGCTGCTCGGCGTGGGCATCAAGGACGTGATCCTGCCGGGCGAGATGAAGGAGATCCTCAATGGCGTGGTGCTGGCCGAGAAGCAGGCCCAGGCCAGCGTGATCCGTCGCCGCGAGGAGGCCAACGCCACGCGTTCGCAGCTCAACACCGCAAAGCTGATCGAGGACAACCCGGTGCTGATGCGCTTGAAGGAGCTGGAGGCACTGGAGAAGGTCACCGAGAAGATCGACACGCTCACCGTGTTCGGCGGCCTGGATGGCGTGCTGAAGCAGCTGGTGACGATCAGGTAGGGGGTAGCGGCGGCGCAGGGACGCGCCGCCGGCCCATCAAGGACATACACGAAGACATGGACACTCAACACAACTATCAATGGCTGCACGCCGAGGGCACCACGCCGATCAAGGGCTGGGTCAACGGTGTGCCGCTGGAAGCGCAGGCGCATGAGCAGCTGCGCAACATCGCCGCGATCCCGTTCGTCGGGCCGTGGGTGGCCGTGATGCCGGACGTGCACCTGGGCAAGGGCGCGACCGTCGGCTCGGTGATCCCGACCCGCGGTGCGATCATCCCGGCCGCGGTCGGCGTCGACATCGGCTGCGGCATGGCGGCGGTACGCACCACGCTGCGCGCCAACGACCTGCCCGACGACCTGCGGCAGCTGCGCAACAGCATCGAGCGCAGCATTCCGGTCGGCAACGGACGCGGCGGCGAGCATCACCGCATGCCCGACAGCATCCACACGCGGCTCGTGCAGTCCGGGCTGGCCGCCGGCCTGGAGAAGATCAAGGACAGGCACCGCAGAATCCGCACCGACAAGCTCGACCGCCAGCTGGGTACGCTGGGTGGTGGCAACCACTTCATCGAACTGTGCCTGGACGAGACGGACACGGTGTGGGTGATGCTGCACAGCGGATCGCGCGGCACCGGCAACCTGATCGGCACCTACTTCATCGAGAAGGCGCGCGAGGAACTGGCCCGGCGCGTGCTCGGCTTCCACCTGCCGGACAAGGACCTGGCGTTCTTCATGGAAGGCGAGCCGCTGTTCGATGACTACGTCGAAGCCGTGTCGTGGGCGCAGGACTACGCCCGGCAGAACCGCGAGGCGATGATGTCGCGCGTGCTGGCCGAGATGCGCCACCGCTTGCCGAAGTTCCAGCTGGCAGCGATGGCGGTGAACTGCCACCACAACTACGTGCAGAAGGAGACGCACCACGGCCACGAACTGCTGGTGACCCGGAAGGGGGCGGTGAGTGCGCGCGAAGGCGAGCTGGGCATCATTCCCGGCAGCATGGGCACGCGCAGCTACATCGTGCGCGGCAAGGGCAACGCCGACAGCTTCCACAGCTGCAGCCACGGTGCCGGCCGGGTGATGAGCCGTGGCACGGCGCGCCAGCAGATCACGCTGGCCCAGCACCGCGAGGCCACCGCGCACGTGGAATGCCGCAAGGACAGCGGCGTGCTGGACGAGTCACCGGCCGCGTACAAGTCGATCGACGATGTGATGGCCGCACAGCTGGACCTGGTCGAGGTGGTGCACACCCTGCGCCAGGTGCTGTGCGTGAAGGGGTAACGGAGCGGTGCCGGCCAAGGCCGGCCTCTACCAGAGCAGCACGTCGCGTCGGGGGTCAGATCGCTTTCTGCGAAAGGGATCTGACCCCGGCACATTCAGCGCGGCACGCTGTCTTCGGCCACCAGCGCATGATGCACGCCGATGCCCGCGCGCACGCCTTCGGCCATGGCCAGGGTGATGTTGCCGACCGTCGTCGCATCGCCTGCGGCATACACGTTCGGCACCGAGGTCTGCTTCATCATGTCGACCTCGATCAGCACCCCCAGCGGGCTCTCGACCAAGGTGCAGCCAAGCTGCTGCACCAATGGCGTGGCCATCGCCTGGGTGGCCGGTACGAACAGCGCACGCTGGGCGATGCGGCGGCCATCGGCCAGCTCCACTTCCAGCCAGGTCGGCTGGTCGCCCTGCACGCCCAGCACCGGCGAGGTCTCGATCTGCACGCCGCGCTGCTGCATGGCAGCCCGTTCCTCATCGGTGATCGGCAGGCCCTGGCTGAAGAAGGTGACATTGCCCCAGTCGGCAAACAGCGGCGCCTTGCCGGCGGACATCGGATGGCCGCCAAGCAGGCCGATGGCGCCGCCACCCACTTCGTAACCATGGCAGTAGGGGCAGTGCAGCACGGTGCTGCCCCAGCGCTCGGCCAGCCCGGGCAGTTCCGGCAGCTGGTCGGCGATACCGCTGGCCAGCAGCAGCTTGCGCGCGGCCAGCACCTGGCCATCGGCGGTACGTACTTCCACGCCCTCTGCGCTGGCGTTGGCCTGCACAGCCTCGGCATGCACCCAGCGCACGCTGGGGTAATCCAGCAGCTGCTGGCGCGCGGTCTTCAGCAGCTCGGCGCCGCTGATGCCATCCAGCCCTGGCACCCCGTGCGAATGGCTGGCGAAGCGGTTGCGCGGCGAGCCGGCGTCGATGACGGTGACCGGCCGCCGGGCGCGGGCCAGGATCAGGCCGGCGGCAATGCCGGCGTAGCTGCCGCCGACGATGAGCACATCAGGATTCATGAGGACCTTCCAGGGAACGGTGATGGGCGAGATGGCGGGCGAAGTCGGCGCCGAGCTGGTCCAGCGTGGTCGCCCGCAGGCGCGCCTCCAGCAACCGCTGTGCCTCGCGTGCTCCCTCCAGCAGCGCGCTGTTGACCAGCTGCTGGATCGGGCAGCCGCCGCCGGCGTCGCGGGCGCCGACCTGCACCAGCGGTGGTGCGCCCACGGCCAGGTAGATGTCATGCAGGGTGATCGTTGCAGCGTCGCGGGCCAGCTGGCTGCCACCGCCATGACCGCGGGTGCTGCGTACCAGGCCGGCCTTGTGCAGCTGCGCCAGCAGACGGCGGATCACCACCGGATGGGTCGGCAGGCAGGACGCCAGCTGCCCGGACGTGCGCGGGCCATCCTGGCCGACCAGATGCGCCATCACGTGCAGGGCGTCAGAGAGCGGGTTCGCGGATTTCATGTAACTACATTAGTTACATTTATATCCCCTGTCCAGGGTCCGTATTTGTTCCATATGGACACATTTGTCCTATGAAACACTTCCTTCACATCACTAAACGAAACGCTAATGTGATGTTCGTCGCACTTCAGCGGAAGCGTAGCGGGTCGATACCGCATTGCCCCTTCCCGAGAGTGCTTCCCGATGAATGCGTCTGTCCGTGCTCCGCGCCTGCAGTCCAAGCTGCTCGGCGCGGTTTCTGTTGGCTTGGCCGTGGTCCTGCTGTGCGCGCTGGCAGGCCTGGCCTCCGCCTGGTTGAAGTTGTCCACCGAGGTCCCGCCCGAAGTCGCGCACAGCCGCGATGCCGAACGCCTGCAGCGTGAGTTCCGTGGCCAGGTGCAGGAATGGAAGAACGTGCTGCTGCGCGGGCACGACGATGCGCTGCGCCAACGCCACCTGGATGGCTTCGACAGCGAAGGCCGCCTGGTCGGGCAACTGGCCAAGGGTCTGGCCACCAGCCCGGACCCGCGCACGCGTGAGCTGGCGCAGGCGTTCGTTGGCCTGCACGCGCAGCTGCAGCAGGACTATCACGCGGCGCTGCAGGCATTTGCCGCGGCCGGCTACGATCCCGCGGCCGGCGACAACCTGGTGCGCGGCAAGGATCGCCCGGTGGCGATGGCTCTGGATGCGCTGAGCACGCACGCCACGCAGGTGGCTGAAGCGGCGCTGGCGGCACGTTCGCAGCAGGCCCGGCAGACCCTGCTGCTGTGCGCGGCGCTGACCGTGCTGGCCGCCGTGCTGCTGCTGATCGGTCTGGCCTGGTGGCTGCGGCGTGCGGTGGTGCAGCCGGTGCTGGCAGTGGAAGCAGCGGCGCGCGCGGTGGCCGCCGGTGACCTGCAGCACGCAGTACAGGTGCGCAGCCGCGACGAGATCGGTCGCCTCGCGCAGGCCATGCAGGCGGTGCAATCCACGCTGCGCAGCGTGCTGGATGCACAGGCCGCGATGGCGCAGGCGCACGAAGCCGGCACCATCAGCCATCGCATGGACGCCGCTGCCTTCCCCGGCGCGTTCGGCACCATGGTGGCCGACTGCAACGCACTGGTCGATGCGCACATCCGGGTGAAGATGCGCGCGATCTCGATCATGGGCCGCTACGCGGTCGGCGACCTCAGCCAGGACATGGAACGCCTGCCCGGCGAGAAGGCGGTGATCACCGAAGCGCTGGACATGGCCAAGCACAACCTCGGCCTGATCAATGGCGAGATCCGCCGCCTGGCCGAAGCTGCCGGCGCGGGAGACTTCAGCCAGCGCGGCGACAGTGCCCGCTTCGAGCATGATTTCCGTGCAATGGTCGAAGGCCTGAACCGCCTGATGCAGACGACGGAGCTGAACCTGGGCGAGGTCTCCAGCATGCTGCGCGCGATCGCCGATGGCCGCCTCGGTGCACGCATGCACGGTGATTTCCAGGGGGTGTTCGCGCGTATCGCCGGCGATGCCAATACCACCGCCACGCAGCTGGCCACCATCGTCACCGACATCAAGCACGCCTCCGGCAACATCCACACCGCCGCCGCGGAGATCGCCGCCGGCAACAATGACCTGTCGCGCCGCACCGAGCAGCAGGCGGCCAACCTGGAGGAGACCGCGGCATCGATGGAGGAGCTGACCTCCACCGTGCGCCAGAACGCCGAACATGCGCGCCAGGCCAACCAGCTGGCGATCGGCGCCCATACGGTCGCCTCGCACGGTGGCAGCGTGGTCGGCCAGGTGGTGGCGACGATGGGCGCGATCGAGACCTCGTCGCGGCAGATCGCCGAGATCATCAGCGTGATCGATGGCATCGCGTTCCAGACCAACATCCTGGCGCTGAATGCCGCGGTGGAAGCGGCACGCGCCGGCGAACAGGGCCGCGGCTTCGCGGTGGTCGCCAGCGAAGTGCGTACGCTGGCGCAGCGCTCGGCGGCAGCCGCGAAGGAGATCAAGTCACTGATCGAAGCCTCGGTGGAACAGGTTGGCCATGGCGCACAGCGCGTGCGCGAGGCAGGCGACACCATGGCCGAGATCGTTGCATCGGTGCAGCGCGTGACCGACATCATGGCCGAGATCTCCGCGGCCTCGCAGGAGCAGAGCGCGGGCATCGAACAGGTCAGCCAGACCGTGATCCAGATGGACGGCACGACCCAGCAGAACGCCGCGCTGGTGGAAGAAGCCAGCGCCGCCGCGCGCAGCCTGGAGCAGCAGGCCAACCGCCTGATCGATGCGGTGGATGTGTTCGACCTGTCGACCACAGCGGCGGCGAAGGGCGGGCTGGCACGCGCGGCTTGATTGATCCGGTTGCCGGCCAGCGGCCGGCACTACCGTGGAGCGCAGACAGGGGGAGTGCCGGCCGCTGCCCGGCAGCGTCCAACGCTGCACGGGTGGCGGCATGAACAGTGCGGACCAACGGTCCGCACCCACCACTACCTGCCGTCGTACACGTCGATGCAATGCACCGTTGCCGGCATGCACACGGCCGCTGGCCTACCCTTTCGTGGACATTCCCGCCTCCCTCCCCCTCTGCTGGAGCCCCCATGACTGTCCCCGCCTTCGGTCTCGGCACCTTCCGCCTGAAAGACCAGACCGTGATCGACTCCGTGCGCAACGCGCTGGCGGTCGGCTACCGCGCCATCGATACCGCGCAGATCTACGGCAACGAAGCCGAGGTCGGCCAGGCCATCGCCGATTCCGGCGTGCCGCGCGACGACATCTACCTGACCACCAAGGTCTGGATCACCGCGTTCAAGCGCGATGCGCTGCTGGCCAGCCTGCGCACCAGCCTGGAAAAGCTGCGAACCGAGTACGTCGACCTGGCGCTGATCCACTGGCCATCGCCGAACGACAAGGTCGACGTGCCGATGGAGGAGTACCTGGCCGCACTGGCTGAAGCCAAGGCGCAGGGCCTGACCCGCGAGATCGGCATCTCCAACTTCACCATCGCGCAGACCCGCAAGGCGATCGGCATCCTCGGCGCCGGTGCCATTGCCACCAACCAGATCGAAATCCACCCCTACCTGCAGAATCGCCTGCTGGTGAAGTTCCTGCAGGACAACGGCATCCACATCACCGCCTACATGAGCCTGGCCTACGGCGAGGTGATCAAGGACCCGGTGATCCAGGCCATTGCCGGACGCCACCAGGCCACGCCGGCGCAGGTCGCGCTGGCCTGGGCGCTGCAGCAGGGTTTCTCGGTCATTCCGTCCTCGACCAAGCGCGAGAACCTGGCGAGCAACCTGGAAGCGGCAGCGATCCGCCTGACCGACGAAGACATGGCACAGATCGCCAAGCTCGACCGCGGCCATCGCCTGGCCAACCCGGAAGGCATCGCCCCGGCCTGGGATTGAGGCAGTGGTGCTGTAGAGCCGAGCGCACGCTCGGCTGCTGCCTCCCCGGAGCCGAGCATGGCTCGGCTCTACAGGTAGGTGCCGACCTTGGTCGGCACTGAGCCCTGATCGATCGTTGGAACACCGTGCCGACCAAGGTCGGCACCTACGAGAGGGTGGGGATCATCCCCTGCCCTGCAGCAACCACCCACGCATCGCCGCACTGACCTCGTCCGGTTTCTCCATCGGTGCCAGGTGCCCGCAGTCAGGCACCACCACCAGCTGCGAGTGCGGCACCATCGCGTGCATTTCCTCGCTCACCGCCAGCGGCGTGATGCGATCGTTCGCGCCGCACACGATCAGCAGCGGATCGCGGTAGCCGGCCAGCACATCATGGCCATCGCGGCGTTCCAGCGCGCTCTGGCGCAGGAACACGTCCGCGTCCAGGCGGGCGGTCATGTCGCGCACGCGCTGCACCAGCACGTAGTCATCCAGCCGCGACGCATCGATGTAGCTGCGCATCAGCACATCGCCGAAGCCGTGGAACTTCCCCGGCAGGCGCACGCTGGCACGTTGGCTGCGGCGCTGCTCGGCACGTTCCGGTGAATCGGCGTGGATCGAGGTATCGATCAGCGCCAGCTGCAGCACGCGCTCCGGCGCAATGCGCAGGATCTGCTGGGCGACGAAGCCGCCCAATGAGAAACCGGCCAGCGCAAAGCGCTCCGGTGCCTGTGCGAGCACGTCCTCGGCCACCGCCTGCAGGGTCTCGCCACGGGTCTGGTCGCCTACTGTGCAGTCGGCGATGTCGGCCAGGTCGGCCAGCTGCGCGCGCCACAGCTCGGCATCGTTGAGCAGGCCGGGCAGCAGCAGCAGGGGAATACGGTCGGTCATGGGGGTATTGTCGCGCCAGCACGGTGACGGAACCATGCCGCAACAGGCGGTTGCGTTGTAGAGTCGCGCCATGCTCGACTGCTGCACGGCCCGTCGAGCATGGCTCGACTCTCAGAAGGCAGCGATACGGACGCGACCATGGCAGACCCCTACAACAGCGGTACCCCCACCCCACCCGCGCTCCGCTTCGATGATGCGCTGGTCACCACCGCCTTCGAGCTGCCTGGGCACCGCGTCGTGCGCAACCTCGGTGTGGTGCGCGGCATCACCGTGCGCTCGCGCTCGATCGTCGGCAACTTCCTCGGCGGTATCCAGACGCTCTTCGGTGGCAACATCACCATCTATACCGAACTGTGCGAACAGGCCCGCGAGGAAACCTACCGCGACATGGTCAAGCATGCGCGGCAGCTGGGTGCCAACGCGATTATCGGCATGCGCTACGACGCCACCGATGTGATGACCGGGCTTACCGAAGTGCTGTGCTATGGCACGGCGGTGGTGGTGGAGCCGATGCGTTGAAGCTATAGAGCCGAGCCCATGCCCGGCTCAGGCGTGCCCGTGTGATGCAAGGCAGCCGAGCATAGGCTCGGCTCTACAGGAATCAGGCCACCGGCGGGACGTCGGGCACCTCGACCTGCTGCACCGGCAGGGTCACCATCATCACCGTCGGGTCGTCCGGGTCCAGCTTCGTCTTGAAGCCCAGGCTCTGGCACATCGCCAGCATGGTGCTGTTCTCGCGCAGCACCTGGCCTTCGACCACGTCCAGCCCCAGCCACTTGGCGTACTCGATCATGATCGCCATCAGCCGCCAGCCGATGCCGTGGCCCTTCAGATCCGAGCGGATCAGGATGCCGTACTCGCCACGGTGGTAATCGGCATCGGCGTGCAGGCGCACCGCGCCCAGCATCTCGCCGCTGCGCGGTTCGATCGCCACCAGCGCAATCGAGCGCGCGTAGTCGAGCTGGGTCAGGCGCGCGATGAACTCGTGGCTGAAGTGCTTCACCGACTGGAAGAAGCGCAGGCGCAGGTCCTCGTCGCTGACGCGGGCGAAGAACGCACGGAACAGCGCGTCGTCCTCCGGCCGCACCGGGCGCACGAAGGCACGGCCGCCATCGGACAGTTCGATGGTGCGCTCCCACTCCTTCGGGTACGGGAACACCGAGAAACGTGGATGGCCGCGGCCCTTGTGCAGGATGCGCGACGGCGCCACCGCCACGCGGGCGTCGAGGGCGAGGATGCCCTTGCCGTCGACCAGCAACGGGTTGATGTCCAGCGTACGCACTTCGGGAATGTCGGCGGCCAGTTGTGCAAGCTTCACCAGCGCCAGCGCCAGTGCGCGCTCGTCAGCCGCCGGCACGTCACCGTAGGCCTTGAGGATGCGCGAGGCGCGGGTCTGGCCAATCAGCTCGTGGGCCAGGCGCAGGTCCAGCGGCGGCAGCGCCAGTGCCTTGTCGTTGATCACTTCGACGGCAGTGCCGCCGCGACCGACCACGATCACCGGGCCGAACGTCGCGTCATCGGCGATGCCGACAATCAACTCGCGCGCCTTCGGACGCACGATGGTCGGCTGCACCAGCAGGCCATCGACACGCGCATCCGGCCGCAGCTGGCGTGCGCGCGACAGGATCGCGTTGGCCGCGCTCTGCACCGCCGGCAGCGTGGACAGGTTCAGGCGCACACCATCCACTTCCGACTTGTGCGGAATATCCGGCGAGAGAATCTTCAGCGCGACCGTGGCACCGCGTTCCAGCAGCGGCTGCGCCAGGTCCATCGCCTCGTGCGCATCACGCGCATGCATCACCGGCGCGGAGGGAATGCCGTAGGCCTTGAGCAGTTCATGCGTAGCCAGCGGGTCCAGCCACTGCTGGCCGTTGGCCAGCGCGGCATCGACCAGTGCGCGCGCGGCGGCCGTGTCGACGCTGAAGTCCTGCGGCAGGCTGGGCGGCGTTTCCATCAACGCGTTCTGCGCTTCGCGGTAGCGCACCAGATGCTGGAAGCCACGTACGGCTTCGGCCTCGGTCGGATAGGTCGGCACCCGCGCCGCGTTGAGCGTGGCGGTGGCCTGGTCGTCGTTGCCCAGCCACACCGCGAACACCGGCTTGTCGCGGTGGTGGCGCGGGCGCAGGCCGAGCGTGCGGGTGAGTGCCTGCGCGGCGTCCGCCGATGAGGTGAATGCGGTCGGCACGTTGACCACCATCACCGCGTCATTCTCGTTGTCGGCCAGCAGCGCTTCGATGGCCGCGGCATAGCGGTCACCATCGGCGTCGACCACGATGTCGACCGGATTGCTGCGCGACCAGCCCTGTGGCAATACCGCATCGAGCTTCTGCACCGTGCTGTCGGACAGGGTGGCCAGCGTGCCACGCAGCGCGATCAGCTGGTCCACGGCAAGGCGGCCGACGCCGCCACCATTGCTGAGAATGGCCAGGCGGCGGCCAGGGAAGGTGCCCAGCCGCCCCAGTGATTCGGCGGCGGTGAACAGCTCGTCCAGCGCACCGACGCGCAGCAGGCCGGCGCGGTTGAAGGCCGCACCGTACACATCATCGGCGCAGGCCAGGGCCTGCACATGGGTATCGCGGCTGCCCGGCTGCACGCGCTCGGCGCGGCCGGACTTCACCACCACCACCGGCTTGGCGCGGGCGGCGGCGCGCGCGGCCGACATGAACTTGCGCGCGTCCTTGATCTGCTCGACGTAGAGCAGGATGGCGCGGGTACGGTAGTCGGTGGCGAAGTAGTCGAGCAGGTCGCCGAAGTCGACGTCCATCGTATCGCCCAGCGAGACCACGGCGGAGAACCCGACCGAGCGCGCCACGCCCCATTCCACCAGCGCGGCGGCAATGGCCGAGGATTCGGAGATCAGCGCGAGGTCGCCGGCCTGCGGAAAATGTGCGGCGATGCTGGCATTGAGCCGCGCGTGCGGCGCGATCACGCCCAGACAATGCGGCCCGAGGATGCGCAGGCCATGCTTGCGCGCCACCGCCTCTACCTGTGCAGACAACGAACCGGGGCCTTCGCCCAGGTGCGCGGTGAGGATGATCGCCGCCTGCACGCCACGTTCGGCGGCAGTGCGCACCACCTGCGGCACGATCGCCGCTGGTGCGGTGATCACCACCAGGTCGGGCACCCAGTCCAGGTCCTTCAGCCGCTTGACCGTGCGGATGCCATCGATCTCGGCATGCCGCGGATTGATCCACGCCACCTTGCCGGGGAAGCCGGTGCCACGCAGGTTGCGCATCACCGCGCGCCCGGCCGAACGCTCGCGCGGGCTGCCGCCGATCACCGCGACCGACTGCGGACGGAACACGGACTGCAGGTGGTAGGTACTCATGCGCCTACGGTACCCAAATTCCGTGGCGATGGGGTCGGAGGCGGGGTCGGACCCCTTTTCGCAGGAAAGGGCTCCGACCCCTGCTGCGGATATCCGGGGTCAGAGCCCTTCGCTGCGCGAAGGGATCCGACCCCGGCGTGCATGTTTTGTTACAGCAGCGTGCCGTGCAGGATCATCGCGGCGATGCTGAAGTAGATCACCAGGCCGGTCACATCCACCAGGGTGGCCACGAACGGGGCCGAGGCGCTGGCCGGGTCGAAGCCGAGCCGCTTCAGGATGAAGGGCAGCATCGAGCCGGACAGCGAACCGAAGGTGACGATGCCCACCAGCGCGGCGCCGATGGTGATCGCCAGCAGGATCCAGTGCTCGCCGTAGTCGTGCAGGCCGCCCAGCTGCCAGATCACGATGCGCACGATGGCCAGGCAGCCGAGGATGGCGCCCAGCACCATGCCGGTCGGCACTTCGCGCAGGGCCACCTTCCACCAGTCGCGCAGGCGCAGTTCGCGCAGTGCCAGGCTGCGGATCAGCAGCGAGGTGGCCTGCGAGCCGGAATTGCCACCCGAACTCATGATCAATGGGATGAACAGGGTCAGCACCACCGCGCGCGCCAGTTCGTCCTCGTAGTGCTGCATCGCGCTGGCCGTCAGCATCTCGCCCAGGAACAGCACGCTCAGCCAGCCGGCGCGCTTGCGCAGCATTTCGAAGAAGCCGATCTGCATGTACGGCTTGTCCAGCGCTTCCATGCCGCCGAACTTGTGCGCGTCCTCGGTGGATTCCTCGATCAGCGCATCGAGCACGTCGTCCACGGTGACGATGCCGAGCATCTGCTGCTGCGCGTCGACCACCGGAATCGCCAGCAGGTCGTGGCGGCGGATCAGCCGTGCCACCTCTTCCTGGTCCATCAGCGCATCGACCGTTACCGGCGGATTGACCTGGGCCACGTCCAGGATCGATTCCTCGGGCAGGCCGGTGATCAGCCGGCGCATGGTCACCACCTGCTGCAGCTGCTGGCTGGCCGGCTCCAGCACGTAGATCGCGTACACCGTCTCGCGGGTGCGCTCGACCTGGCGGATGTGCTGCAGGGTCTGCGCCACGGTCCAGCTGGCGGGCACCGCCACGTACTCGGTGGTCATCAGTGCGCCGGCGGTGTTCGGCGGGTAGCTGAGCAGCTTCTGGATGACCTGGCGGGCGTCGGTACCCAGCAGCGGGATCAACCGCGCGCGCTCTTCCTCATCCAGCTCGTGGACGATGTCGGTGGCGCGGTCGTCGGCCATCAGGCCCAGCAGCGCCGCAGCCCGCGCGGGTGGCAGCGCGGCCACCAGCTCACCGCTGCGGTGCAGCTCCGGCGCTTCGAGCATCTTCACTGCACGCGGCAACGGCAGCGCAGCCAGCGTTTCCGCGGCGCGGGTCAGGTCCAGCGTGTTGAGGAATTCCACCGCGTCGGCGGTGTTGTAGTTCGCCAGCGGTGCGGCCAGTGCGGCGGCATCGGCCACCGGGCGCAGCAATTGCTTCTGGTTCATCGGTTTTGCCTTGTGGGGATGCGACCTCGCGCAACGCCAACGCAGGCAAACCGTCCCGGTGTCAGGCGGTGGCCATCGCTGGCGTCGAACGAGGTCGACTTCTACTGTCGCTGGACATGGGTTGGGGACTCCGGGATGCGTATGCCAACGGACGCGCCGCCAGCGGCGGGCAGTCTGGACCCGTGGGCCATGCAGGTCAACCTGGGCGCCCCGCGCTGGGTGGCCGCCCGGCCGGTTGTTCTCGTGCATACACAGGCCGGCGCGCATAATGTCGTGGTGGCGCTCGCCACGCCCTCCCCCATCCGAACGGACGCACAGCGGGCTCCCCCGATGACCAGGTATTCCCATGCATAGCGGTGGTCTGGAACTGGCCCTGGTGCTGCTGCTGGCGGCGGTCATCGCCGTGCCGGTGTTCAAGAAGTTCGGCTTCGGCGCGGTACTGGGCTACCTGGCGGCCGGCGTGGTGCTGGGCCCGGACGGGCTGGGCTTCGTGCAGGACGCCGACCGCATCCTCGGTGCCGCCGAGATCGGTGTGGTGATGCTGCTGTTCGTGATCGGCCTGGAGCTGTCACCGGCACGCCTGAAGGTGATGCGGCGCTCGGTGTTCGGCGCCGGCGCGGCGCAGGTGGCGTTGTCCGGGCTGGTGCTGGGCGGCCTGCTGCTGCTCGATCACTTCCAGTGGAAGAGCGCGCTGGTGGTCGGCGTGGCGCTGGCGCTGTCATCCACCGCGGTCGGCCTGCAGCTGCTGTCCGAGCACAAGGCGATCAACAGCGACCATGGCCGGCTCGGGTTCGCGATCCTGCTGTTCCAGGACCTGATCGCGATCCCGCTGCTGGCGGCCATCCCGCTGCTGGGCGGAGTGAAGAACGAGACCCTGCGCTGGGAAGATGCGGCCGTGGCGCTGGGTGCGCTGGCGGTGGTGATCCTGTGCGGACGACCGGTGCTGCGCAAGGTGTTCAGCATCATTGCGCGCACCCGCAGCCCGGAAGTATTCACTGCCACCGCCCTGCTGGTGGTGCTGGGCACCGCCTGGTTCATGCAGGAAGCCGGCCTCAGCCCCAGCCTCGGCGCGTTCCTGGCCGGCGTGCTGCTGTCCGATTCGGAGTTCCGGCATGAGCTGGAAGCGCAGATCGAACCATTCAAGGGGCTGCTGCTGGGCCTGTTCTTCATCGCAGTGGGCATGGGCATCGACCTGGACCGCATCGCCGCCGAGCCGTGGCTGATCGCCGCGGGTGTCGGCATCCTGCTGGTGGTCAAGTTCAGCCTGCTCTACGCGGTTGGACGTGTCGCCCGGCTCAGCTCGCGGCAATCGCTGCTGCTGGGCAGCGTGCTGTGGCTGGGCGGCGAGTTTGCCTTCGTGGTATTCAACGAGGCACAGCGCGCGCACCTGCTGGGCAACGCCAACCACGACCGGCTGGTGGCGATCGTCGGCCTGTCGATGGCGATCACGCCGCTGCTGATGATCGCGCTGCTCAAGCTGCTCGGCCAGGAAAAAACCGCACCACGCGCGGCGGCCGAGGCCGACAAGGTGGCGCCGGACAACCGGCCCAAGGTGCTGATCGCCGGCATGGGGCGCTTCGGCCAGGTGATCGCGCGCCTGCTGACCGCGCAGAAGGTGCCGTTCGTGGCGCTGGAGGCGAACCCGGACACCGTTGCCGACCTGCGCCGCTTCGGCAACCAGCTGTACTACGGCGATCCGACCCGGCCGGAGATGCTGCGTGCGGCGGGGAGCGAGCACATCGATGTGTTCGTGATCACCGTGGATGACCCGGAGACCAACCTGCGCGCGGTACGCATGGTGCGCCGGCTGTACCCGGACGCGACGGTGCTGGCGCGTGCACGCAACCGCCAGCATGCGTGGCGCCTGATGGACATGTCGGCCGAGCCGTTCCGCGAAGTGTTCGGCACCAGCCTTGAGATGAGCGGGCGCGTGCTGACCGCGCTGGGCGTGGCGCCGGACGTGGCCGAACGCCATGTGCAGCGCTTCCGCGAGCACGATGAGCAGCTGCTGCGCGACCAGTATCTGGTGTACGACGACGAGGCAGCGGTGATCCAGACCTCGCGCGACGCACGCAACGACCTGATGCATCTGTTCGAGGCCGACGCGGAAAGCGACGGCAAGTAGGCGTGCCGACCAACGGTCGGCACCCACCGGGGGCACGATCGGCACCCACCGGGGGCAGGGTTGGCACCGACCCGATAGATGGCGGACCCGGTAGTGCCGGCCGCTGGCCGGCAGCCTCGGTATCCCGGAGGTCTCAGGAGGTTGCCGGCCAGCGGCCGGCACTACCCACTGCGGATTCCGATCCCGGTGCTCAACCGTTGTCGCGCAGGAACCGCGCCATCGACGAAACGCCCGGCACGCGCGGTTCGAACTCTCCAGCGACGTCGATGAAGCCGCGCATCACCGCGATCTCGCGCGGGCTGCGGTTGAGGCTGTCGCGCACTTCCGGATCGGCACCGGCGCGCAACAGGCGCTGCACCAGCAGCGGCAGTCCATGCAGGGCGGCCAGATGCAGCGGGCCGAAGCCGCGCGGATCGCGCACGTCCAGGCTGACGTCCTCATCCAGCAGGCGCTCTACCGCCGCCATCACCACCTGCTCGTCGCAGGCGGTTCCCGGCTCGGCGCGTGCGCCCAGCAGCAGCAGCAGCGGCGTGACCGAACCGGCGGCGGCCTGGTCCGGCTCGGCGCCCGCCAACAGCAGGGTGTCGAGCAGGGCCAGCAGGCGCGAGCGGTCGCGGGCACTGAAACCGTACAGCGCGGCACAGTGCAGCGGGCCCAGCTGCTGCGCGTCACCGGCATGCACGTCGGCACCGGCAGTGAGCAGGCGCGCGACGATGTCCGGCAGGCCCAGCGCCGAGGCCAGCATCAGCACGGTCACCCCGCCCGGCAGGCGGTGTTCCAGCTTGGCGCCGGCATCGAGCAGGGCCGAAACGATGTCGACCTGGCGCATGCTGACCGCCGCCGACAGCGGCGTCGCACCGCTTGCAGCGGCGTGCTGCGGATCGGCACCGCGCGCCAGCAGCAGGTCGGTCACGGCCAGGTGGCCACCACCGGCCGCACGCAGCAGCGCGGTGCAGCCCTGTGCGTCGACCGCGTCGACGGCAAATCCCAGATCGATCAGGCGGCGCACGGCGTCTACATCACCGGCCATCGCAGCGGCCGGCAGATCGGCCTCGCGCAGGGTACGGCGCGGCAGCGGCCACACCCGCCAGTCCAGCCAGTCGGCCAGGTCACGGCGACCGATCGACAGCGCCACGCCCAGTGGCGTCTGACCGTCGGCGGCACGTGCTTCCGGCGAGGCACCGTGCTGCACCAGCAGCTTCAGTGCGCCTTCGCGGGCCAGTGCGGTGGCCAGGTGCAATGCGGTCATGCCATGGCTGTCGCGCGCTTCGCGATCGACACCGGCCTTGAGCAGGGCCTGCTGCAGGCGCAGCCAGCCCAGGCGTACCGCCAGCGACAGCGGTGGGTCACCAGCCGGCGAAGCGGCGAACGGATCGGCGCCACGCTCCAGCAGTTCCAGCGCCAGTTGTTCCAGGCCGCGGGCGGCCTGGTCGTGCTGTGCGCAGGCGGCCAGGAAGCGTGCCAGCCCACCGCGCCCGGCCGGCGACAGGCCGCGCTGCAGCATGACCTGCAGCGCCGGCACCGCGTCGATGCCGCGCGACAGCAGCGCGAACATCGGCGTATCGGCGCAGGCGTCGCGCACATAGGGATCGGCACCGTGGGCCAGCAGCCAATCGACCGCGCGCGGCTCCAGGGCCAGCTCCGGATCGAGCAGCAGGCCGCCCAGTTCTTCCGGCTGGCACAGCCTGGCCAGCGCGGCCATGCCATCGGTGTTGCCGAAGCCCAGCGCTTCGCGCAGCAGGGTCAGCGGCGGACGGTCCGGCAACAGGCCGCTGGCGCTGGCCGCTTCACCGCGCTCGGCCAGGCCATCACTGACGGCTGCCGGCAGCGGATAGGACGGGTCCAGCAAGGCCACGATCGCCCAGCGGCCCGCTTCGGCCGCATAGTCCACCGCGCGGCGGCCAACCGGGTCGGTGGCGTCGGCGGCGATGCCCAGTTCCACCAGGCGCTTGATCAGCAGCGGCGAGACATCCTCGGCCATCACTGCCAGCTGCACCGCATTGCGGCCTTCGCCGTCCACCGCGACCAGGTCCGGCTTGTGCGGCAGCAGGTGCTCGACCACGGCGGCACGGCCGGCACGGGCGGCTTCGAGCCACGGCGTGCGGCCCAGTGCATCGCGCGCTTCCAGGTTGGCGCCGGCGCCCAGCAGCACGCCGATGATCTCCACGTGGCCGGCCAGCGCTGCCTCGTGCAGCGCGCTGCGGCGCTGGCGATCACGCGCGTCGGCGCGTGCCTTGTGCTTGAGCAGCAGCTGCACGCCGGCCGGATCGTCGTCCTCGGTGGCGGCGGCGGCCAGCAGCACCGGGGTGCCGTCGGCCGGTTCGCTGCGTGCACCGCGCTCGAGCAGGAAGCGGGCCAGGCGCCAGTTGCCGACCTGGCAGGCCACCGCCAGCGGCGACCAGCCCTCGCGGTTCAGCGCATCGACTTCGGCAGCGGCATCGCGCAGCAGCGCGGCAACGCCCGGGTCGGAACTGCGTGCGGCATGGTGCAGCGGGGTGTTGCCATCGCTGTCGGTGGCACGTGAATCGGCGCCGTTGGCGAGCAGGGTCATCACCGCTTCGGGGCGGCCATGCCAGCTGTCGCGGGTGGCGGCCAGCAGCGGGGTCATGCCCCGGTGCGGCGCGTTCACATCAACGCCGCGGGCAATCAGCTCGCGCAGCAGGCGCAGGTCCGGCAGCACCGCCGCCAGCACCGCCAGGCTGCGCTGGTCACGCCAGTTCGGGTCCGGCAGCGCATACGGATCAGCACCGGCCTGCAGCAGCTGCAGGCCGCGGTCGACGCGGCCCTGGCGCGCGGCCTCATACAGGGCCGGTGTCAGTTCCTGCGGCGCCATCGCCTCCAGCGGCGCGGTTTCGGCCGCAGCGGGGAACATCGGTTCCTGTTCGCTGCTGGCAGCGGCGAACGGGCTGGGGCGCAGCGACACCAGCGGCGCGGGCGCGACCCGCTGCAGCAGCAGGTGCAGCGCCGGCGACAGCAGCACGACCGCCAGTGCGGCGGGCCAGCGTGCGCCGTCCGGCAACAGGCCCGGCCAGGCCGGCAGCACCACCAGTGCGGCCAAGGCGATCACCAGCGCCGCCACGCCAAGACCACGCCAGGCGGTCAGGTCGCGGCCGGCCAGCGCCTGCCAGTGCTGGGCCAGGCTGCCATCCAGGCGTTCGACATCGTTCCATAGCGGCCAGGTGCGCCAGGCCGCCAGCAGGCCGGCACTGACCAGCACGCTCAGGCCCAACACCGCCGCCAGGCTGCCGCTGTCACGCAGGGCCGCCAGCGGCCAGGCCAGCAGCAGCGCCAGCAGCAATGGCGCGGCAGCCCACAGCGCCAGCAGTGCGGGCAGGTCCTGGCGTGCGACCACCTTCAGCGGCAGCAGCGCACGGCTGCGACGCCACCACGACACGCCCAGCGCGAACGCCGGCTGCGCCAGTGCGGCAAGGATGGCACCCGGCACACCGCCCACCGCAGCGCCCAACGCCAGCATGGCACCCACGGCGAAGGCGATCGACAGGGCACGCGGACGGGAGGTGTCAGTCATAGTGTCGCGGCATCAGGCTGGCCACCGACGGCGGTACCTGCAGGTAGAACCCGCGTTCGCTCATTTCGCTGCGGACCTTTTCAGGATCGGCCTGGGCCAGGCGGCGCTGGACATCCAGGGCCACCTCCAGGACGAAGGTGAGCGTCCCCAGCGAGGTGAGCAGCGGCGCGGGCAGCGCGCTGAAGTCATCGCGTCGGGGAACGTAGACGTAGGTGTCCGGCTTGAGTTGGCTTTTATAGACGTAGGCGTGCATGTCCGCGGGACGATAACCCGGGAAGAGCCATGATTGTGTCGGAAAGCCGACACCGGGGAAAGCCGTCAGCCGACGATGGCGGCGCGATCGGCGGCGTTTCCCCTGCGGGGTTCAGCAATGTGGCGGCGACGTTCAGCCAACGCCGCCGCCACACGGGCGCTTACTTGACCTTGGCGTAGGTGCCCTTCAGCGCGACACCGGCGAGGATGGTGCCGGCGTAGCACTCGTAATTGGTGCTGCTCTTGAACTCGTTCTTCTTGTAGTAGCTGACGATGTCGACCACGGCGTTGGCGCCGCGCGACCTGGCGCCGTCCTGCAGCGCGCGCAGCGCCGACAGCGCGACCCAGCGGCAGGCCTCGGCATCGCTCTTGTTGGCGGCGTTGGTCTTCTTGTTGGTCACGTCTTCACCCAGGCGCTGCTGCACGCTGACCGGCTGGCCGGCCAGGTAGAAGCGCACGCTGCCGTCGATGCCGGCGTCCTTGGCAGCCTGCGAGCTGACCAGCTCCTGCAGGGACTGCTCGACGCGGGTATCGCGGGCAGAGGCGGTGGAGGTCAGGGCCAGCAGCGCGGTGGCAGTGGCGATCATGAGAGTGCGGCGCATCGAAACTTCTCCTTGTCAGGGGTGCGGGTGGATGGCGGAAACAGTGCGGTGGGGCGGTGGATCACTCGCTCCAGCGGCGGAACACCAGTGAGGTGTTGATGCCGCCGAAGGCGAAGTTGTTGCTCATCACGTACTCGGCCTGCAGTTCGCGGCCCTGCCCGGTGATGAAGTCGAGCTGGCCACAGCGCGGGTCGACCTCGGCCAGGTTCAGGGTCGGCGCGAACCAGCCGGCGCGCATCATCTGGATGCTCAGCCAGGCCTCGAACGCGCCACAGGCACCCAGCATGTGGCCGACATAGCTCTTCAGCGAGCTGATCGGCACGCGGTTGCCGAACACCTGCGCGGTCGCCTGGGTTTCGGCGATGTCACCGTGGTCGGTGGCGGTGCCGTGGGCGTTGACGTAGTCGATCTGCGCCGCGTCCAGGCCGGCATCCTCCAGCGCCAGGCGCATGGCCTGGGCCATGGTGTCGGCGCTGGGCTGGGTGACGTGCTGGCCATCGCTGTTGGTGCCGTAGCCGACCACCTCGGCAAGGATGGTGGCGCCGCGCGCCTGCGCGTGCTCCAGGTCTTCCAGGATCAGCGTGCAGGCGCCCTCGCCCAGCACCAGGCCATCACGGCCGGCATCGAACGGGCGCGGGGTGGTCTGCGGCGCATCGTTGCGCACGCTGGTGGCGAACAGGGTGTCGAACACCGCCGCTGCGGTGGCATCGAGCTGCTCGGCACCGCCGGCCACCATCACCGTCTGCTTGCCACTGCGGATCGCTTCATAGGCCGCACCCACGCCCTGGCTGCCGGAGGTGCAGGCACTGGAGGTGGTGTACACGCGCCCGGACAGGCCGAAGAACACGCCGATGTTGACCGGCGCGGTGTGGCTCATCATCTTCAGGTAGGTGGTGGCACTGATGCCATCGGTGGTGAACTCGTTGAGCATGCGCCCGAATTCACCGGTGGCCTCGTGGCTGCCCGAGGACGAGCCGTAGGCCACGCCGGTACGGCCGCTGCGCAGCACCGGATGCTCGTGCAGGCCGGCTTCACGCAGTGCCACCTCAGTGGCGCGCACCGACATGATCGCGACCTTGCCCATCGAGCGGGTGGTCTTGCGGTTGTAGTTCGGCGGCAGCTCGAAATCCTGCGCCGGCGCGGCCAGCTTGGTGTTCAGCCCGGCATAGACATCCCACTCGGGCATCGCACGCACCGCATTGCGGCAGCTGCGCAGGTGTGCCTCGATGGTCGGCCAGTCGTGGCCGAGCGGACTGATGGCGGCGGCACCGGTGACCACCACGCGACGATCGGCGGCCATCAGATCATGCCTCCGTTCACCGAGATCACCTGGCGGGTGATGTAGCCGGCCGGCTCGGACAGCAGGAACGCCACCGTGGCCGCCACTTCGTCGGGACGACCGACGCGGCCGGCGGGAATCAGCTTGAGCGCGTGTTCAACCACTTCATCGTTGAGCATTTCGGTCTCGATCAGGCCCGGGGCCACGCAGTTGACGGTGATCTGGCGGCTGGCCAGTTCCAGCGCCAGGGCCTTGGTGGCACCGATGATGCCGGCCTTGGCGGCGCTGTAATTGACCTGCCCGCGGTTGCCGGCCAGTCCGGACACCGACGACAGGGTGATGATGCGGCCAGGCTTGCGCCGGCGCACCATCGGCATGATCAGCGGATGCAGTACGTTGTAGAAACCGTCCAGGTTGGTGTGGATGACCTGGTCCCAATCCTCCGCTGACAGTGCCGGGAAGGCACCGTCACGGGCGATGCCGGCGTTGCAGACCACGCCGTAGTACGCGCCGTGCGCTTCGACATCGGCCTCCAGCACAGCGCGTGCGGCCTCGCGATCAGCCACGTCGAACATCAGTACGCGGGCCTGCTGGCCCAACGCGTGGATCTCGGCCATCACGGCCTGTGCCTCATCCAGGCGGCTGCGGCAATGCACCACCACGTCGAAGCCGTCACGCGCGATGCGCAGCGCGATGGCCCGGCCGATGCCCCGGCTGGCGCCGGTCACCAGCACGCTTCGATTCCCTGTCATGCCTGTCCACTCTCCAGATAGGCCATCGCATCGGCCGGTTCGAACACCGACACGTTGGCTGTCGCCCATTCGTCCTCGCCTGCCAGGATGCGGCAGGCGAACATCCCCAATCCATTGTCACCCAACAGCTCGCAGCGCGCCTGTACGCGCAGCCGCGATCCGCTGGGAAAGCTGCTGCGCGGGCTGCTGTAGCGGCGGCTGCCAAGCAGGAAGCCCAACTGCGGCGGCTTGCCCGCCGCACGCGCACGGCAACCGGCCCAGGCCGCGATGGCCTGCGCCATGTATTCGATGCCGACCCACGCCGGCACCTGGCCCTCCTCGACGAACAGGCCCGCGTCGGGCACCACCAGTTCGGCCTCGATGGTGTCCTGGTCCCAGTGCGTGATGCGCTCCAGCAGGCACATGTCCTGGCGGTGCGGCACCACCTCTTCGATCGCGTACAGCGTGTTCATCGACGCTCCAGCGCCAGCACGGCATTGCTGCCGCCGAAGGCGAACGAATTGCTCAGCACCCGCCGCGGTGCCTGTGCCAGGCGGGTGGCCGGTGCGACCAGCGGCAGTGCCGGCAGCGCGGGGTCTGCCACGCCGTCCCACCAGTGCGGTGGCAGCTGCTGCTGCGGGTTCCCGGCCAGCACGATCCAGCACAGTGCAGCTTCGATCGCGCCTGAAGCACCCAGCGTATGGCCGGTCAGCGGCTTGGTCGAACTGGCCGGCACCTGGTTGCCCAGCACCTGCGACACCGCCAGGCTTTCCATCGCATCGTTGTGGCCGGTGGCGGTGCCATGCAGGTTCACGTAGTCCACTTCATCGGCCGCCCAGCCGGCGCGCTGCAGCGCCTGCTGCAGGGCATCGATGGCACCCAGGCCCTGCGGATCGGGGGCGGACATATGGTGCGCGTCGGCCGATTCGCCCCAGCCGGCCAGGCATACCGGGCCGGGTTCGCGGGTGAGCAGGAACAGCGCGGCACCCTCGCCGATGTTGATGCCGGCACGGTGCTGCGAGAATGGATTGCAGCGCAGGGCCGACACCGATTCCAGCGCGCTGAAGCCGGCCACGGTGAAGCGGCACAGCGAGTCCGCGCCACCTGCGATCACGGCGTCGACGATACCGGCCCGCAGCATGCGTGCCGCCGACATCAGTGCCTTGGCACTGGACGAGCAGGCGGTGGACAGGGTCCACGCCGGCCCCTGAGCGCCGCTGCGCTGGCGCACGAACTGCGCGGCAGTACCCATTTCCTGCTGGGCGTAATCGAACCCGGGCGGCCATTGGCCCTGTTCGGCATGGGTGCGCAGGGCCTGCTCGGATTCACCGATGCCCGAGGTACTGGTGCCCAGCACGACCGCCACGCGTTCGGCGCCGTGGCGGGCGATCGCGGCGGCCACCGCCGGTGCGATCTGCGCCAGTGCCACGTCCAGCAGGGCGTTGTTGCGCCCGCGCAGGGCGGCCGGCAGTTCTTCCAGCGTCGGCAGCGGTGTACGCACCTGCCCCAGCGCCAGGGTGTGCCCCGGCAGCAGGGTATCGTTGTCGCTGAGCCCGCCCGGCACGCCGGCGAACATCGCCGAAGCCACCGCGTCGCGGCCATCGCCGAGCGCGCAGACCACGCCCAGATCGTTCAGATAGATCGGTGCACTCATCGATCCGGCCCGGCCATGTCGATCGATTCGATGCGCAGCGCATAGCCTTCGGCGCGGTTGTCCAGCTGCACGCTGCCATCGTCCAGGCGCTGCAGCTGCAGCCACACCGTGCCGTCGCGCGACAGGCTGCGCTGATGGCCATCGTCACGGACCTGCCAGCCGGCTGGCAGCGCGGCCGCGATGGCTGCGGTCGGCCACAGCGCGAACTGCAGGTCATCCAGCACGCGCTCGGCGCGCACCTGCGGCGGCAGCCACGGCGCGCGCTGCTGGGTCAGCTGCCGGCCGTCCCACTGCAGGCGCACGCCGGTCTGGCCCATCGCCTGCACCGCCAGCTGCACCTGCTGCGCATCGGCTTCCAGCAGTGCATCCAGGTCGCGCTCATGCGTGCCGAACCGGAAATGCAACTGCTGCTGCAACGCCAGCGGCGCCGGCAGGCTGGCCGGCGACAGGCGCAGCGGCGGCAGTTCCACCAACGGCTTCGGCATGCGGCCGGCGCAGGCCACCAGCAGCAGGCTCAGCAGCAGTGCTGTCGCAGGGGCGATCAGGCGCCGCACAGCTGCTCCAGCACGCGCATGCGGCGGCCACTGTCATCGGCCACGTACGGGTTGTTGGTGTCCCAGGCGTAACCGGCCAGGATGGAGCTGATCATGTCGCGCACTTCGGGCTGCTGCTGCGGGTGGTAGATGATCTTCTGGAAACCGCCTTCGTACCAGCTTTCGACAAAGCGGCGGAAGGTCTTCACGCCCGCCCGCAGCGGGACCGAGAACTCCGCTTCCCAGTCCACGGCTTCGCCGGCATAGCGGCGCGCCAGGCATGCACTGGCCAGCTGCGCGGACTTGAAGGCGATGGTCACGCCGGACGAGAACACCGGGTCGAGGAACTCGCCGGCATTGCCCAGCAGGGCATAGCCCGGCCCCCACAACGAACTGACATTGGCCGAGTAGCCGGTGATGCGGCGCACCGGCAGCACCGCCCATTCGGCATTGGCCAGCAGCCGGGTCAGGTTCGGGTCCTCGCCGACGATGGCCTGCAGTTTCTGCAGGTCGTCGCCCTCGTAGCGCTCGAAGAACGACGGTTCGGCGACCACGCCCAGCGAGCAGCAGCCGTTGGAGAACGGGATTGTCCAGTACCAGACGTCGACGTGCTCGGGATGGGTGGTGATCAGGATCTTGTTGCGGTCGAAGTCCGCTTCGGCCGGAATGTTGTCGCGCACGTGGCAGAAGATCGCCCCGCGCACCGGGAAGTTGGACGGGGATTCCAGCTGCAGCAGGCGCGGCAGCAGGCGTGCGAAGCCCGAGGCGTCGAGGATGAAATCGGCCTCGATGCGGTACTCGCTGCCGTCCGGGCGGCGCACCGTCACCGCCGGCTGCTCGCCGGCTTCGACCGACAGCACTTCATCACCGAAACGCAGCGTGGCCCCCATGCGCTCGGCACCGCGCGCCAGCACGTTGTCGAAGTCGGCGCGCTGCACCTGGTAGGTGGTGCCCCAGCCCGGCGAGAACTTCTTCCTGAAGTCGAATGCGGTACGCGCTTCGCCGTGCACGAAGGCCGCGCCGTTCTTGTGCTGGAAGCCGGCTTCGACCACGTCCTGCAGCAGGCCGGCGGCCTCGATGTACTCCATGCTCTGCGGCAGCAGGCTTTCGCCGATGGAGAAACGCGGGAACTGCTGGCGCTCCAGCATCAGCACCTGGCGGCCCTGCTGGCGCAGCATCGCCGCAGCCACGGAGCCGGCCGGGCCGGCACCGATGATCAGGATTTCAGTACGTTCGACAGCATCCACAGCAGTATTCATCGGTGCGTCCTTGTTGCTCGATCAAGTGGAAAGAAGGAAGTCGGAAGCAGGCTCAGGCCCGCGGCAGATCATGCGGCGGCGGCCGGAACAGCGGCGAGATCAGCCAGACCAGGCCGATGCCGAACAGCAGGGTCAGGCCGAACGCGCGCAGCGCCGGGGTCTGCGACAGTCCCAGCAGGCCGAACGACAGCCAGGTGCTGGCCGCGCCCACGCACACCGCCAGCCAGGCACTGGCATCGCCGCGGTGCTCGATCAGGAAGATGCCGTAGTCGATGCCCATGCCCAGCAGCAGCATCAGTGCCAGCACGTTGAACAGCTGCAGTGGCTGGCCGAACAGGCCCAGCAGGCCCAGGGTCAACGCACCGGCAATCAGGGTCGGCGCGAACACGCGCCAGGCCTGGCGGCGGTAGCGCAGCCACAGCGCGCCGAACACCAGCACGATGCCGACCAGCAGCAGCCCCCCCATCAGCTTGCGGTAGTGGCCCAGCAGCTGCGAGAAGTCGGCGGTGCGGTCCACCCAGCGCACGCCGGGCAGGCCTTCGGCCGCCCCGCGCAGGGTCGCCAGCGCATCGGCGCGCGACAGGTCATCGACCATCACCACGCTGATCATCTGCCCACCGACCTCACCCACCCACAGGTGGCGGAACGGCTGCGAGGCCGGCGAGGCCAGGAACGCCTCCGCGGTCAGCGGCGTGGTGGCGAAGTCGGGGCGCGGCAAGGGTTCTCCGACCGCATCGGACACGGCCTGCAGCACGCCCGGTTCCACCTTGGCGGTCAGCGCCGCATCGGCCTGCTGGCGTGCCGGCGACGGCAGCCAGTCACTGATCGCGCGGTAACCGCCGATGCGCTTGTCGTTGGCCAGTACACGCAGGCGTTCGGTCAGTGCTTCTTCGCGCTGCAGCAGCTGTGCAGCGTCACTGCCCTGCACCAGATAGAACTGCGCCGGGCTGGGCATGCCCAGCAGCTGGCTCAGGCGGATCTGCTGGGCCATCAGTGCCGGCGGTGAGGACTGCAGGCTGCGCAGGTCGTCATTGCTGTGCAGGCGGGCGATGCCGATGGCAGACAGCGCCAGCGTGATCACCACGAACACCGTCACCGGCCGGCGGCCATGCAACCGCGGGAAGCGCTCCAGCGTGTTGCCCAGCCACTGCGAGAAACGGGTCTGGCGGATCTCGCCGCCATCCAGCCACGGGAACCAGAAGATCACCGTGAGGAACGCGGCGGCCAGGCCGACCACCGAGAACAGCGCCATCTGGCGCAGGCCCGGGAACGGGGCCAGGCCCAGGGCCAGGTAGGCCAGCGCGCTGGTCAGCAAGGCCAGCCACAGGCCCGGCAACAGGTGCCGCAGCAGCTTCCAGCGGCGATCGGCCGGCTCGGCCTGGCGCGAGGCAAACCAGTGGATGCCGTAATCCTCGGCCACGCCCACCAGCGACGCACCGAACACCAGGGTGAGCACGTGCACCTTGCCGAACACCAGCACGGTCACCGCCAGCGCCACGCCACAACCGATCAGCAACGACGCGGCGACCAGCAGGATCGGCCGCAGCGAACGGAACGCCAGCCACACCAGCAGCAGCACCGCGGCCAGCGAGCCCCAGCCGATCGTGTTGATTTCCTGGTTGGCCTGCACCGCGGCCGCCTCGGCGTGCAGCGGCACGCCGGCATGCAGGATTTCCAGCTCCGGTGCTGCCGCCCTGGCAGCCCGCCCGGCACGTTCCAGCAGGCCGTCGAGATGACGCTCACCGTCGAGCTGGAACGCCGAACCCGGTGTATCGAACTGCAGCACGGCCCAGTGCCTGCCCTCGGCTTCGAGCAGGCCGTCATCGCCCAGCCGCAACCCCGACCCCTGCGCCTGCTGCTGCCACCATTGCGGCCACAACGACAACGGGTCTTGCCGCCAGTCGGTCAGGCGCGGAGCGCCCATCGGGCCGTACAGCGCGGCCAACGCCTGCTCGGCCAACGCGCCCGGTTCGCTGCCCTGCAGCTGCTCGCGCTGGGCCGGCGTCAGCAGGCGGTCGCGGTACGGCGCGTAGAACGCGCGCGCCTCATCGAACCAGCCTTCGATCGAACCACTGGGCACCAGCAGGGCTCGGTCAGTGTCCTTGGCCATGGCCGCGGCAAAGGCCGCCTGCGCACGCTTGGCGGCGGCGCCGTCCCTGCTGCCCAGCAGCACCACCACCTGCCGCGAGCTGCCGTCGGCGATGCGCCGGGTGACGTCGCTCAACAGGCGGTCATGCGCATCCTGCGGCAGCAGCGCGAGGATGTCGGTGTCGATCCGCGATTGCTGGCTCCACAGGTGCCACTGCTGCGCGCCCAGTACCAGCAGCAGCAACAGCCAGGCGATGCCCAGCCAGTGCCACCAGCGCCGCAGCCGCTCCGGTGCGTTCGATGCGACGGCCTCACTCAAAGCGGCGTGCCTCGTCGGCGGTGAGGGTGGCCGGCGCCTCGCTCAATGCACTGAACTGGATCTGCGTGCGGTCCTTGTTGGCCTCGACGATCTCGACCTGGCGCACGTAGCGGTCACCCTGCAGGGTCAGCGACTGGAACGCCTTGGCCAGCATCGCCGACTTCGGCGTCAGCCGCAGCCGCCAGCCCTGCCCTTCACGGCTGGCCGCCACGTTGAACTGGCTGGACAGCGCCTGCACGTCGCCACTCATCAGCGCGAACATGATCGCGTTCACCGAACGCATCGCCGGCTGCTGCCGTGCATCGAGCTCGACACGGGTGCTGCCATCGCGCTGGCGGCTCAGGATGCGGTCGGCGGTGACCACCACTTCGGAAGGGAACGGCTTGAGCGTGGTCCAGATCACGCCGTGCCGGCGCGCGACCACGAACTGGCCCTGCGAGCGCAGCGGGTTCCTGAAGCCGCTGACCTGCTTTTCCTGGCTGAACTGGCCACGCAGCACGTCCGGCCGCGCCACCGCCTGGGTGATCGCATCGATGGCGGGGTCGGCCGCCTGCACCTGCGGTGCGGCAACGAAGATCAGCGCGCACAGCAGCACGCTCGAAAGACGGACAAGGGGGTTCACGGCGCAGGTACTCCCAGGCGTTCCCACAGTACCGGCGGGCACTGGTACAGCATTTCCTTGCTGGCCGCGTCCACCGCGACCTGGATGGTCATCGCGCGGGTCAGCACCTGGCCGCTCTGCGCATCGAGGATTTCATACTCGATCTTCAGCCGGTTCTCCCATTCCACGATGCGCGCGACCACGCGCAGCGCCTGGTTGAACAGCAGCGGCCGCACGTACTTCACCCGCGCATCGACCACCGGCCACAGGTAGCCCGATTCGAGCATCTGCGGGTAGTCGTAGTCGTAGCGCCCGAGCAGCGCGCAGCGCGCGATCTCGAAGTACTTGAAATAGTTGCCATGCCAGACCACGTTCATCGGATCGCAGTCATGGAAGGCAGGGGTCAACGCAATTTCGCCAACCCGTTCGATGGCCTCATTCACCGGCATACAGCTCCCAACGTTGCGCGCGGATCTCCACCAGCAGTTCCCGCAGTTCGCGATCCAGCGCGCGGTCTTCCTCGACCAGGGCGATGCGCTGCCCCAGGTCGGCGTACATGTCGGCCAGACTGCCATGCAGCTGCGCATTCAGGCCAACCCGCTCACGCAGCGCCAGGCCCTGGCGCGCGGCGATCAGCATTGCCGCCACCACCTGTTCGGTCAGCTCGATCACGCGCAGGCAGTCGCGCGCGGCGATGGTGCCCATGCTGACCTTGTCCTGGTTGTGGCACTCGGTGGAACGCGAGAACACGCTGGCCGGCATGGTCTGCTTCAGCGCTTCGGCAGTCCAGGCCGACACGCTGATCTGCAGCGCCTTCAGGCCATGGTTGATGGCCGCGCGCGGGCCGGTGGCCGCCGACAGGTTGGCCGGCAGGCCATGGTTGTAGCGGGCATCCACCACCAGCGCCAGCTGCCGGTCGAGCAGGTCGGCAACGTTGGCCACGGTGTTTTTCAGGGTGTCCATCGCCAGTGCGATGTGGCCGCCGTAGAAGTGGCCGCCATGCAGGATGCGCTCGCCGTCGGCGTCGATCAGCGGGTTGTCGTTGGCACTGTTCAGTTCGGTTTCGATCAGCTGGCGCAGGAACGGCAGGCTGTCTTCCAGCACGCCGATGACGTGCGGCGCGCAGCGCAGCGAATAGCGGTCCTGCAGGCGCTGTTCGTTGCGCGGCGGGCGTTCGCTGTGCAGGTCGCTGCGCAGGCGCGCAGCGATGCGGCCCTGGCCCGGGTGCGGCTTGGCGGCGAACAGGGTTTCGTCGAAGTGGTGCGCGTTGCCGTCGCTGGCCAGCACGTTGAACGCGGTCAGGCGCGTGGCCATGCGCGCCAGGTAATCGGCGCGCTGCCAGGCCAGGCAGGCCAGGCCGGTCATCACCGCGGTGCCGTTCATGATCGCCAGGCCTTCCTTCGGCCGCAGCTTCAGCGGGGTCATGCCGATCTTCGCCAGCACTTCGGCCGCCGGCTGCACGCGGCCGTCATGCAGCACCTCGCGCTCGCCGCACAGCACCGCCGCCACGTACGACAGCGGGGTCAGGTCGCCGCTGGCACCGACCGAGCCTTCGGCCGGGATCATCGGCAGCACGTCGTGCTGCAGCAGCGTGGCCAGGCCTTCCAGCAGCGGCACACTGACGCCGGACATGCCGCGCACCAGCGACGCCAGGCGCGCGGCCAGCACCGCGCGGGTCTCGACCGGGTCCAGGTAACGGCCCAGGCCGCAGCCGTGGTAGGTGTACAGGTGGTGCGGCAGTTCCGCCACCAGCGCCGGCGGGATGTTCACCGTGCACGAGTCGCCGTAGCCGGTGGTCACGCCGTAGATCACGCCGTCCTCGCGCAGCAGGCGGTCGAGGAAGTCGGCACCGCGCTGGATGTGCGCGCGGAACGCCGGCGCGTCGCTCAGTGCGGCCTCGCACTGGCGCTGGGCCAGGGCAACCACGTCTTCGATGGTCAACGGTGCGTCGCCAAAGCGGCACACGGGTACGGCGTCAGTCGTCATGCGGAGCCTGATCCCAGAAGGGGAAGAAATTGAACCAGTCCAACGGGGACTGGATGACCTGGAGTTCCAGCCAGCGCGCGAAGCGCTGTGCCTGTTCGGCCAGCGCGGCGTCGCGCGAGCCACGCGGCAGCACGATGCGTTCGGCGAACTGTTCGAATGCCACCCGATAGCCGTCGCCCTCGTGCAGGCAGGCCATGGTGTAGACCGGGCAGCCCAGCGCCGCGGCGAGCACATAGGCGCCGATCGGGAACGGCGCGCGGTGGCCCAGGAAATCGGCAGTGACGCTGCGGCCACCCTGTACCGGCGTGCGGTCGCCGACGATGGCAACGAAGCCCCCCGCCGCCACGCGCTCGGCCAGCATCACCGCGGTGGCCGGCCCCATTTCGGTCACCTGCACCAGTTCCACCGCCGCCAGCGGGTCCAGCCGCTGCAGCAGGCGGTTGAAGCGCTGCGCATGCGCGGTGTGCACCAGCACGGTGATGCGGAACCCCGGCACCTGTTCGGCCAGCACCTGGCACAGCTCCAAGCAGCCGATGTGCGCGGTGAGGATCAGCCCGCCCTCGCGGCGCGCGATCTTCTGCAGCACCAGGTCACGATGCAGGTGGATGCGCTCGGCCGGGTAGCGCCCGCCCAGGCCGAGGATCTTGTCCAGCATCGTATCGGCGAAGGCGAAGAAGTGGCGCAGGCTGTCACGCCGTGTCGGCGCGCGGCCGAGCACGCCGCTGTGCGCCTGCAGCCGCTGCAGGTACTGCATCGAAGCCTGGCGCCCTATACGGTTGCCCAGCCAATGGCAGGCCACCACCGGCCACACGCACAGGCGGAACGGCCAGCGCCCGAACCAGCGGTGCACCCAGCACAGGAACAGCACGCCGGCCACCGACGTCGATTCGCCGATGTCGGCCCAGTGCGGGGCACCCTGCGCGGCCGCCATCTCAGCGCTGCCCCCGCAGGCGGCGCCACAGCAGCCGCGGCGCACGCCAGAGCATGCCGAAGAACAGGCGGGTATGCATGCGGCTGATGCGCACGTTGTCGCGCCACACATCGAAGTGCGACACGCCATCGGATGGATAGGTCACACGCGTGGCCAGGTGCTCGACCGGCAATTGCCGCCAGTACAGCCGCACCATCACTTCGGTATCGAAATCCATGCGCCGGCCGATGGTCTCTTCACCGATCAGGCGCAGTACCGGCGGCAGCGGATACACGCGGAAGCCACACATGGTGTCGCGCAGGTGCAGCGACAGCGTGTTGATCCAGACCCAGATGTGGGTGGCGTAGCGGCCATACAGGCGCGCCTTGGGAACACTGGCGTCGTAAGCCGGAATGCCGCAGATCACCGCCTCGGGATGGGCGCGCGCGGCTTCGATGAAGCGTGGCAGGTCAGTGGTATCGTGCTGGCCGTCGGCATCGATCTGCAGCACGTGGCTGTAGCCACGCGCGCCGGCCTCGGCAAAGCCGGCCAGCATCGCCCCGCCCTTGCCCTGGTTGACGTCCAGGCGCAGCAGGTCGACGCCCTGGCGCTGTGCCAGAGCGCGCAGCACCGCCGCGCACCCATCGTGCGAACCATCGTCGACCAGCAGGCAGGGCAGTCCCGCGGCCTGCACGCCATCGACCACCGCCGCGATGGCGTGCTCGTGGTCGTAGACAGGGATCACCACCAGTGGCGCGAATGCGGCACCGGCAACGGCCGGGTCAGTCCGCATCAGCGAAAACCACCCTGCCGCTGGCATGCACACCGTGGCTGGAGGTGTAGCGGAAGGCCAGCACGTTGCGTGCGGCATCCCAGTCCAGCTGCAGGGTCAACTCGTCACCGGGGCGGGCCACGTGCTGGAATTTCACCGCATCCATGCGCACGAACGCGCCCCGCATCACAAACGCCTGGCGGGCGAAGCGCACCGCCCAGTCCAGCTGCGCCACGCCGGGCAGGATTGCCGCCTGCGGGAAGTGGCCCTGGAACGGCCGCAGCGCCGGGTCCAGGGTCATGCGCAGGGTGGCGCTGGCGGCATCGCGGTGATCCCACGCCGGCACCGGCATCAACGGCTGGAACAGCGCCGCCAGCGCGGCCTGGGTCACCTTGCCCTGCGCATTGATCGGCAGCGCCTGCACCAGGCGCCAGCGACGCGGCCGGGTCACTGCGTCATGCGCATGCGCCAGGCGGGCGCCAAGGCGCTGGCCCAGCGCCCGCCGCGCAGCGTCGCCGCCCTCCAGCAGCGCCGGATCGGCCGGCACCACCACGGCGGCCAGCTGCTCGCGCTGCCCGGGCAGCACCAGCACGCGCGCGTCATCCACCTCGGCGTCTTCGCGCAGCGCGCGTTCCAGCGCATCCAGCGACACCCGGCGTTCCTCGATCTTGACGATGCGGTCGGCCCGGCCCAGCAGGCGGAAGCGGCCGTCGACCAGGGCTTCGACACGGTCCTGGGTGCGCCACCAACCGGGAGTGTCCAGGTGCGCCGAGGCCACCGCCAGGCAGCCATCGTCGATGCGCCACTGCACGCCCGGCAGCGGCTGCCACGGCGGCAGGTCGATGTCCCAGCGGCGCCAGGCGATGCCGCCGGTCTCGCTGCTGCCATAGACCTCGGTCGGGGCCACGCCCAGCCACTGCCGCACCTGCCGCGCTGCGTCTTCCGGCAGCGGACCACCGGAGGAGAACACCGCGCGCAGGCGGCCATGCAGGCTGGCCCAGTCGAGCTGCCCGGGCAGGCGCTTGAGGTGGGCCGGCGTCGCCACCAGCACCGTATCGGTACCGGCCAGCGCACCCACCAGGTCTTCGTGGAAGAACCGGCGCGGATGAATCAGGCGGCCGGCGGCCAGCGGCCACAGCACGCGGAACAGCAGCCCGTAGATGTGCTGGTGGGACACCGTGCCATGGACCTGCACACCCTCCATCTGCGCACCGAACGCGGCCTGCAGCGCCTCCACCTCGCGCGCCAGCTGGTCCAGGCGCTTGCCGATCGCACTGGGCTGGCCGGTGCTGCCGGAGGTGAACACGCACAGCTCGCAGGCGCGCTCGTCCAGCGCCTGCAGCTCATCGTCCAGCGCGGCGTCCAGCGCCACCAGCGAGCGGTAGTCGGCGGACACGTCGCCTGCGAAGCCGCTCACCTGCGGCTGCAGCGCCTGCAGCGTGGCTGGCAGGTTGTCGGCGGCCAGGAACACCCGCTTGCCGGCATGCCAGGCACCGAACAGCGCGGCGGCAAAGGCCACGGCATCATCGAAGTACAGGGCCCAGTCGCGGCCTTCGGCGGCCGCAAAGGCGGCGCGCCAGGCCAGTACGCGCTGGCGGAAGCCGGCATGGTCGATCACCTCGCCGTCGCACAGGCCGACGCTGCGCTGCGGCCGTGCCTCCAGCAGCAGCCGGTCCAGGGCAATCCACTCAGCCATGCGCGTGCGCCGCCTTCACCTGCCGCCGCACCAGCCACTCCCCTGCGAACAACACGCCCATCATCACGTACGCCAACAATCCGTTGTAGAGCATCCAGACCCGGTCCGACGCGTACAGCGCGGTCAGCAGGGCCAGGCTGCCGTTGAGAACGAAGAAGCCGCACCACACCTGGGTGACGCGGCGGGTATAGGCCACCGCGAACGGCGGCAGGTCCGGCTCCTGCAGCCGCGCCAGGCGCTCCACCAGCGGTGGCCCGAAGCGCAGGCTGGTGCCGAACACCGCCAGCATCACCACGTTGACCAGCGCCGGGTACAGCTTCAGCGGCAGGGCCTGGTTGAGCACGGTGGCCAGCACCGCCAGCAGGCCGGTGCCAGCGGCGGCGGCCCACCACAGCGGCTGTCGCGTGCTCAGCGCACGCAGCAGGGCCAGGGTGAACAGCAGCAGCGACAGCCAGCGCGGCTCGAAACGGCCCATCGCCAGGTACACCAGCAGCGGGTAGGCAAGCGAAATCGCTGCCACCACGACGGTACGTGCGCGAGCCATGGCGAAGCCGCCGGCGCTGCGGTCAGGCGGCTGCCTGGTCCGGCAGCAGTCCATGCACGACATCGACGATGTCCTGCACGGTGCGCACGGCCTTGAACGCTTCCGGCTGCAGATTGCGGCCGAGCAGCGGCTTGAGCTGCACGATCAGGTCGACCGCATCGATGCTGTCGATGTCCAGGTCGTCGTACAGGCGGGCCTCGGGGGTGATCCGGGCGGTTTCGATCTCGAAGCTGTCGGTCAGGATGCTGACGATGCGTTCGAACAGTTCATTCTTGGTCATGGCAATTCCTGGCGCCGTTACGACTGGCGGGCGGCGACGAACTCGCCGAGCGCGCGCACGCTGGAGAAATGGCGACGGGTTTCTTCCGAATCGGCCGAGAGGCTGACACCGTACTTCTTCTGCAGCGCCAGGCCCAGTTCCAGCGCGTCGATCGAATCCAGGCCGAGGCCCTCGACGAACAGCGGCGCGGTCGGATCGATGTCCTCCGGCGTGATGTCCTCCAGCGAAAGGGAGGAAATGATCAATTCCTTGATCTCGTGCTCAAGTGCTTGCACGGGGCGGATCTCCAGACAGGTCGAAATAACGAGAAAGGTGCTCGGTGACGCGGCGTGCTGCCAAGGCATCCCCCCTTGGCGAGTCGTCATCGGCCAGGAAGGGCGCTATCGGGATATCTTCGCCGATCTGCAGCCGAACGTGAAAGCGACGTGAGGGGACACGATACCACTTCTGTCCCTTGGTCAACGTGGGCGGGGTGCAGGTGATCCGTACCGGGGTGATGTCCAGCCGGCCGCGGACGGCGATGTTGGCGGCCCCGCGCTGCAGCCGCGGCGGTTGGCCCGGCACGCTGCGGGTGCCCTCCGGGAAGATCACCAGGGTACCGCCGGCATGCACCGCCGCTACGCAGTCGTCGACCAGGCCGGCCCCGTCATCGTTGGCGATGTAGCCGGCCGCCCGCACCGGGCCGCGCATGAACGGGTTGCAGGCCACGGCCCGCTTCACCACGCAATCGGCGTTGGGCAGCAGCGAGATCAGGCAGACCACGTCGATCAGGGTCGGGTGATTGGCCAGAACCAGCAAACCGTCGCGCTGCAGGCGTTCCCCGCCCTCGATCTGGTAGGTCATCACCCCCAGCGCACGCATCAGGCGCAGGTGGCTGGCAAAGGCGACCTGGACCACGCGGCGGGCGCGGCGGCGGCGGACCACCGGGTCGCGCATCAGCAGCAACACCGGCATCACCAGCACGCCCAGCAGCAGGCCGCCCACGCCAAATGCGGCGAAGCTCAGGCCGGTGCCGAACACCCGCCAGGCATGATCGAGGCGGCGCAGCGCCTCAGCCACGGCGTCCCCAGCGCCAGCGCTGGCCCTGGGCCACGTGCTCCAGCGCCGGCGCGCCAGACAGCAGGAAGCGGTGCAGGTCCAGCGCGTGCGGCAGCGTGCCCGGGGCGGTGGCGGTGGCCTCCGGCGCCGCCTCCCATTGCAGCGAGAGCGTCGGCTGGCCCGCTGTCGGCGCGGTCAAACGCCAGCACCAGGCAAAGAACGGGTCGGGTTCGTCGGCAAACGTCGCGTAAATTTCAGGAAGCGGCGACTCATAGACCACCACCCGCACTTCGCGGGCACCATCGGCCAGCAGCCCGGCGGCCTCCAGGCAGGCGGTCTCGACCGTGGCCTGGCCGGCGGCCAGCGCCAGGTAGTTGCCGCGGTGGCCGCGGGCGATCGAGTACAGCGCCGCGATCGCGTTGTGCACCGACAGGCCGAACCCGGTGGGGGACAGGGGCTGATCGCTGGCCAGCGCCCCCAGCAGGTCCATCGAACGGGCCACGTCGCCGTGGCGGCTGGCGAACACCAGCGGCACCTGGCTGTCAGCGCCCTGCCCGTCCTCGCACCAGCAGGCAGCCTGGATCGCCATCCGGCCCAGCCGCTCGATGCGGCGGCGCTGCATCGCCGGGATCTCGGCCAACGCCGGCGTGTCTTCGCCCTGCGGCGGATACGGCGCATCGGCCCAGCCCAGCCACTGGCTACGCTCGCTCAGGCCGGGCGCCCAGGCGGCCCAGTCGACGATGGAGAATTCGATCATTTAGCGATGGTGCTTCAACGGGAGAACGATAGGCACGAGCCATTACGGCGACGCGCGGCGGCCCCCCATTCCTGCAGCCGTGCGTCCGTCCAGGACGTCGCCGGCTGCCCCCCTGGCCGCCGGAAAGGAGCGCACGCTAGCACGTCCTGCGCGGGGTGTGCAGGTTTCACATTCCCCAACGCGGGGGCCGGCACCGGCCGGCCCCGCATTCAAACGATCAGTGGTAACCGGTGTCGGCGTGCACCTTGCCGCGGAACACCCGGTACGACCACGCCGTGTAGCCGAGGATGACCGGCAGCAGAATGACCAGCCCGACCAGGGTGAAGCCCAGCGAGGAGGCCGGCGCGGCGGCCTGCCACAGGGTCATCGACGGCGGCAGCAGGTAGGGCCACATGCCCAGCACCAGGCCAAGGAAGCCGAGCACGAACAGGGCCAGGCTGAGCAGGAACGGCGGCAGGTCGCGGCGCGGATGGGTCGCGCTGCGCCACAGCGCGGCCGCCACCGCCAGGGTCAGCAGCGGGACCGGCGACAGCCACCAGAAGTTGCCGTCGCTGAACCAGCGGTCCATCAACCGCGAATCGAGGAACGGCAGCCAGCTGCTCACCAGGCCCATCGCCGCGATCACCGCCACCACCAGCGGGCGGGTCATCTGCCGCGCCAGCGCCTGCACGCGCCCTTCCGTCTTCAGGATCAGCCAGGTGCTGCCCAGCAGCGCATAGCCGGCCACCAGCGCGGCACCGGTCAGCATCGCGAACGGGCTGAACCAGGCGAACGCGCCGCCCTGGTAGGCACCGTCCACCAGCGGGATGCCCTGCACCAGCGTGCCCAGGATCACGCCCTGGGCAAAGGTGGCCAGCAGCGAGCCCAGGCCGAACCCCACGCTCCACAAGCGGCGCGAACGATGTGCCTTGAAGCGGAACTCGAACGCCACGCCGCGGAACACCAGCGCCACCACCAGCAGCAGCACCGGCAGGTACAGCGCCGACAACAGCACCGCATAGGCTTTCGGGAACGCCGCCAGCAGCCCGGCGCCGCCCAGTACCAGCCAGGTCTCGTTGCCGTCCCAGATCGGCGCGGCGGTGTTCATCATCAGGTCCAGCTGCTCCTCGTCCTCGGCGAACGGGGCCAGGATGCCGATGCCGAGCACGAAGCCGTCCAGCACCACGTACATCAGCACGCCGAAGCCGATCACCGCGAACCACGCCACCGGCAGCCAGGTCATCAGGTCCATGTCAGCGCTCCTCCAGCGGTTCGTCAGCCGCCGACAGCGGGCGTGCCGGCGTATGGCTGCCATGGTCCAGCGACGGCCCCTCGGCATACGGCTGCGGCCCGTGGCGCAGGATCTTCACCAGGTACCAGATGCCCCAGCCGAACACGAAGGCGTAGCCGACCACGTACACTCCCAGCGACAACGCCGTCATCCACGCGCTCTGGGGGCCAACCGCATCGGCGGTGCGCAGCACGCCGTAGACCACCCACGGCTGGCGCCCCATCTCGGTGACGAACCAACCGGACAGCAGCGCGATGAAGCCACTCGGCAGCATCCAGTTCCATCCGCGCAGCAGCCACGGTGAATCCAGCAGCTTCCTGCGCCACAGCTGGAACGCTGACACCCAGGCCAACAGCAGCATCAGCGTGCCCAGCCCGACCATGATGCGGAAGGCGAAGAACACCGGCGTCACCGGCGGCCGCTCGCTGGCCGGTACTGAGGTGAGCGGATCGAAGGTGCCGTCCAGGCTGTGGGTAAGGATCACGCTGCCCAGCTTCGGAATGGCCACTTCGAAATCGTTCCGCTCTTCCTTCTCGTTCGGCAGCGCGAACACCACCAGCGGCACGCCCTCGCCTTCTTTGGTTTCATGCCAGTGCGCCTCCATCGCCGCGATCTTCATCGGCTGGTGCTTGAGCGTGTTCAGGCCATGCATGTCGCCGACGAAGATCTGCACCGGCACGGTCAATGCCGCGAATGCAACGGCGGCGATCAGCATGCGCCGCCCCGCTTCCACGTGCGGGCCCCTGCGCAGGTACCACGCACCGACGCCACCAATCACGAAACAGGTGGTGATGAACGAGCCCAGCGCCATGTGCGCCAGGCGGTACGGGAACGAGGGGTTGAACACCACCTGCCACCAGTCCACCGGATGCACGATGCCGTTGACCATCTCGTAGCCGGCAGGCGTATGCAGCCAGCTGTTGGACGACAGGATCCAGAACGTGGAGAACAACGTGCCCAGCGCCACCATGCAGGTGGACAGGAAATGCAGGCGCGGCGAGACCCGGCCCCAGCCGAACATCATCACGCCGAGGAAGCTGGCTTCCAGGAAGAACGCGGTCAGCACCTCGTAGGTCAGCAGCGGGCCGATGACCGTACCGGCCACCTCGCTCAGCCGCGGCCAGTTGGTGCCGAACTGGAAGGCCATGACGATGCCGCTGACCACGCCCATGCCGAACGACACCGCGAAGATCTTCTGCCAGAAGAAATACAGCTCGCGCCACACGGGCAACTTCGTGCGCAGCCAGCGCCATTCGATGAAGGCCAGCCAGCTGGCCGTGCCGATGGTGAAGGCCGGGAACAGCACGTGGAAACTGATGACGAATCCGAACTGGATCCGGGACAACAACAACGCGTCCAAGGGACGCCTCCTGCCTGCGACCGGTGGGATACCGGACCACTTTAGGAGGATTTCGTTAAGGTGGGATGCGACCGGGTGACGCGCTGCTTCACTTTGTCGCAGGGGTCAACCGTTCTGGTAGCTGCCAGCCTTGGTTGGCACACACGCCCAAACGCCGACCCAGGTCGGCATCTGCCAACGGCGACTGGAACGGCCCACCGCCCGGAGGGCGCCTCAGAGCCAGAAATACCAGGCCGCTGCAGCCAGCAGCGCGCCAAACAACAGCACCTGCACCACCACATAGCCCACGCCACCGTCGCGCGACTCAGCGGCAATGCGCTTCTGCAGCGCCTCGCTCACATCCGGCGTTGCTTCCTGCTGCGCCTGCTCGCGCAACGCCTGTGCCAGCACGCGCGCTTCCGCATCGCGAGGATCGGTGGGTGGGTTCACAGCAGCTCTCCGACAGTGGCATGCCGCGTCAGTTCCTGCTTCAGGACCTGGCGCGCGCGGTGCAGGTGGCTCTTGATGGTACCGCGTGCCAGTCCGGTCACCTGCTCGATCTCGGCCAGATCGAAATCCTCCAGGTAATGCAGGCCGACGATCAGGCGCTGCGGCGCGCTCAGCCGTTCCAGTGCCGCGCCGAGCTGGCGCCCGGCCTGCAGCGCCTCGCTCAACTCGGCGGGCCCGGGGCCTTCATCGCCGATCCCCAGTTCCTCCGGCACCTCCACCGCCACCATCCATTGCGCCTCCAGCCGCCGCCGGCGCAGGTGCTGTAGTGCAGTGGTGTAGGCCACCCGCGAAACCCAGGTACGCAACGAAGATTCAAAGCGGAACCGGTGCAGCTGGCGGAACACGGCCAGGAAGGTTTCCTGCAGCAGGTCAGCCACCTGGTCGCGGTCGCCCACCATGCGTCCGATCACATGCGCGCAGGTGCGCTGCTGGGCTTCAACCAGTTGCGCGAAGGCCGACTGCGAGCCATCGATGATGGCCCGCACCAGGGCCTGGTCCGCGTCCAGCGCTTTGGCGGGAGCCGCCGTCGCCGCCGTATCCTCGCGGCGACGGCCCCGCAGTGCCGACAGCGCTTCGCCGAGCAGGCTCATGCGCGGGGCGCCCCCTGTGCCCGTGGCATGCGCCGGCTCAGCCCTTGCGTGCGGCAGGACGGGTGAAGTGCCAGGCCAGCAGCTGGCCCAGGCCGGCACTGCCGACCAGCGCGGCAGCGGCACCGAAGGTCAGGTCACGCGCACCGATGGCCTCCAGCAGGGCCATGGCCAGGGCCAGGCAGACCAGGCTGATGCCCCAGCGCAACGCCCCCTGGCGGCGCCGCTCTTCTTCCAGCACGGCCAGCGAGCGGATCACTTCCTCCGGCACGTGCGGGGCCACCAGCTTGCTGCGCGCGCGCGCATCGGCAATGGCATGGATCGCGTAGGCGATGCAGATGAAGAGGGTGATCGGGATCAGTTCCTGCATGGTCGGGCTCCTGTTCGATGGATGATGCGGGTTCAGGAGAATGGATGCGCGACCACGGCAACCGGTTGCACTAGCTGCCTGCCACCTCGTCGCTGGCGCCGGGCGTGTCCGCCGGGTCCGGGAAATAGGTCTCCACCTGGAAACCCAGCTGCAGGTCCGCCAACAGTCGCAGCAACTGCTGATCCAGCACAAAACCCGCCCATGCGGTCTTTCCAAAGATGCCGACACGCACGCCGATCGAAGCCCCCTCCTGCAGCAGTTCCCCGATCACATCGGCGCGTGCCCGCAGGAGATCGACCAACGCCGGCCAGGCGTCCATCAGCCAGCCGTCCTTGCCCCTCTCCAGTACGAACACCACGCGGGTCTCCGCATGCCCGCTGATCAGGCTGCCGTCGCGATCCCGGTATCCGGTTCCGACGTCTCGGGAAAACGCCGGTTCCAGATCCAGCCGGGCGGCAATCCCGGCGCCGGCCTCTGTTGGGTGCTGCACGCGCAGCGAAATCCTGTAGTCGTAGCAGTACATATCGGTTCCATCCGAACGGAATGGCCATCATGCCGCACACGCCGTCGCAGCGACCTGGAGGGGGCCATTTTGCCGATTCCGCTGCCATGACCTGTGGCCCCTGCCCCGGGCCCGTGCGGCTGCTACGCTTGCCCGGTTTCCTCTACTGGTGCCGTCCGCCCATGTCCCGAGTGCTGCCCCTGTCCCTCCTGCTGTCGGCCGTGCTGGCCGCACCGGCTGCGCATGCCGCGCCGACGCCGATCACCATCGAACAGGCCATGGCCGACCCGGACTGGATCGGTCCGCCGGTCGAGAAGGCCTGGTGGTCGTGGAACAGCCAGCAGGTGGAGTACCAGCTCAAGCGCAACGGCAGCCCGGTACGCGATACCTTCCGCCAGCCGGTGGCCGGTGGCGTGGCCGCGCAGGTGGCCGATGACCAGCGCGGCACCCTGGACGTGGCCGAGCCGGTCTACGACCGCAGCCGCAGCCGCAGCGCCTTCGTGCGCAATGGCGATGTGTTCGTGCGCGACCTGCGCAGCGGCGCGCTGACCCAGCTCACCCGCAGCAACGAGCGCGCGGGCAACGTGAACTTTGCCGCCGACAACGGCGTGATCTGGCGCGTCGGCCAGAACTGGTTCCACTGGACCGCCGCCAGCGGCGTGCAGCAGGTGGCCAGCCTGAAGGCCGAGAAGGACCCGCGTACGCCACCGAAGGCCGACGTGCTGCGCGACCAGCAGCTGCGCACGCTGGAAACCCTGCGCCGCGACCGCGAGCAGCGCGAGGCATTGAAGGACCAGGACCAGCGCTGGCGCCAGGCCGACCCGACCCGCGCACCGGGCCCGGTCTACCTGGGCGCCGACGTCGAGATCGGTGACAGCGTGCTGTCGCCGGACCTGACCCACCTGATTGTGGTGACCAAGCCGAAGGACTTCGACGACGGCCGCACCAGCAAGATGCCGCTGTACGTGACCGAGTCGGGCTACGAGGAAACCGAGGACACCCGCACCCGCGTCGGCCGCAACGGCTTCGAGCCACACACCCTGTGGTACGTGGACGTGCGCACCGGCAAGGCCGAGAAAGTCTCGCTGTCCAGCCTGCCGGGCATCAGCACCGACCCGCTGGCCGAGCTGCGCCGCAAGGCCGGCAAGGATGCGCTGAAGGGCGAGCGCAGCGTGCAGGTGATGAGCGACTTCATGGGCGGCGGCATCCGCTGGAGCGCCGACGGCCAGCAGGCCGCGGTGATGCTGCGTGCCAACGACAACAAGGACCGCTGGATCATCAGCGTCAATGCCGCCGACGGTCGCGTGCAGAACCGCCACCGCCTGACCGACAACGCCTGGATCAACTGGGGCTTCAACGATTTCGGCTGGATGGCCGATGGCCGCACGCTGTGGCTGCTGTCCGAGGAATCGGGCTTCTCGCACCTGTACACCCAGGCCGGCACCGCCAAGCCGCAGGCGCTGACCAGCGGCAAGTGGGAAACCTCGGCACCGGTGCCGTCGGCTGATGGCAAGGGCTTCTATTTCCTGTGCAACCAGCAGGCGCCGCATGACTACGAAGTCTGCGCGGTCGACACCGGCAACCGCCAGGTACGCGAGCTGACCAGCCTCAATGGCGTGGAAGACTTCTCGCTGTCGCCGGATGGCCAGCAGCTGCTGGTGCGTTACTCCGGTGCCTACCTGCCGCCGCAGCTGGCGGTGCTGCCCAGCACCGGCGGCCAGGCACGCGTGCTGACCGACACCCGCACCGCCGACTACAAGGCACGCCAGTGGATCCAGCCGAAGCTGGTCGCGGTACCGTCCAGGCACGGTGCGGGCGTGGTCTGGGCCAAGTACTACGAGCCGGAAAACAAGGAACCGGGGAAGAAGTACCCGATCGTGATGTTCGTGCACGGCGCCGGCTACCTGCAGAACGTGCACCAGCGCTACCCGGCCTACTTCCGCGAGCAGATGTTCCACAACCTGCTGGTGCAGAAGGGCTACATCGTGCTGGACATGGATTACCGCGGCAGCGAGGGCTACGGCCGCGACTGGCGCACGGCCATCTACCGCAACATGGGCCACCCGGAACTTGAAGACTACAAGGATGGCCTGGACTGGCTGGTCGACACCCAGCAGGGCGACCGTGACCACGCCGGCATCTACGGCGGCTCCTACGGCGGCTTCATGACCTTCATGGCGCTGTTCCGTGCACCGGGCACGTTCAAGGCCGGCGCCGCGCTGCGCCCGGTGGTCGACTGGCACAACTACAACCACGGCTACACCAGCAACATCCTCAACACCCCGGACATCGATCCGGAGGCGTACCGCGTGTCCTCGCCGATCGAGTACGCGCAGAACCTGCAGGACAACCTGCTGATCGCCCACGGCATGATGGATGACAACGTGTTCTTCCAGGACTCGGTGAACCTGACCCAGCGCCTGATCGAACTGCACAAGGACAACTGGTCGATCGCACCGTACCCGCTGGAACGCCACGGCTACGTGCGTGCCGATTCCTGGCTGGACCAGTACAAGCGCATCCTCAAGCTGTTCGAGCAGAACCTGAAGTGAGCAACGCCGCGGGCACGATCCGGATCGTGGCCGCGGTCATCCTGGATGACCGCGGCCGGGCACTGCTGGTGCGCAAGCACGGTGCCCGCCGCTTCATCCAGCCCGGTGGCAAGCCAGAACCCGGCGAAGCACCGTTGCAGGCGCTGGCGCGCGAGCTGGACGAAGAACTGGGCGTACGGCTGTGCGCCGATGCTGCCATCGCGCTGGGCACCTTCGAGGACTGGGCGGTGAACGAGCCCGGCCACCGCGTGCAGGCCCAGGCGTGGTGGGTGCAGGTGGACGGCACGCCGCAGGCGCGCGCCGAAATTGCCGAACTGGCCTGGGTGCCGCTGCAACCACCGCATGGCCTGCCCTTGGCACCCTTGAGCGAACACCATATCCTGCCGGCGGTCGCCACCCGGGTGACGGCCCGCTGAGCAGGCGGGCGCCGACTGCAAGGACATCGGATGTCAGTGCCGCTCCCGCCGCTTCCCACCCGCACCACGCCACCCGCTCACGCCTGGGTGCGCCCGATGGCGCAGGCGTCGTTCTGGCTGTGCCTGCTGCTGACGCTCTACTTCGTGCTGCAGGCGCTGCTGTTGTGGCCACTGCACGGCACCCCGCTGTGGCAGTCGCTCGCCGGAATGGCGCAGGCGCACCGGGTGCACAGCGTCACCTGGCTGCTGGCCCACCCGGTGGGCGCCTCGATGATCATCGCGCTGGCCTGCCTGGTCTCGACCGCAGCCAGCTGGGGCCTGCTGCGCGAACGCCGCTGGGGCCTGTGGGGCTTCGTGGCGCTGTTGCTGCTGAGCGCACTGGCCAACTTCGCGATCGCCTGGTGGCTGGACGCGTGCATGCGCGATCTCATCGCACTGCTGGCCGATGACCCGGCCCTGCAGCAGGAGCTGCAGCCGCGGCGCTGGATGGTCACCTTCATCGTGGTCGGTACCTCGATCCTGTTCCTCGGCCTGCAGGGCTGGCTGGCCTGGCGCCTGTTGAGGCCGGACATCCGCTCGCGCTTCCGCTGAGCCCCATCCGATTCCCGCTGGACAAGGACCGTCGCATGCGCGTGCTGACCCTGCTCCCCGCACTGCTGCTGTTCGCCGCGCAACCTGCGTCCGCCGACGCGTTGCGATGTGGCGAGTACCGCAGCACCGAGGGCGCCATGGCGCTGGTGTTCGAATCATCCGCTGCCGGTTATCGCGCTCTGGAAGGCCAGGAACACGCGCCTGTGCGCATCGACCGCAGCGGCGGCGATCTGCGCCTGGTATTTCTCGACGACGGTGTATCCACCGCCATCAGCGTGGCTGCTGACGGGGCGCATATCAACGACGGCATGACCGACTTCGAGTTGCATCGACCCCAGGCCTGCCAGCGCGCCCCTGCGCCCGTCACCGACGGCTGCCTGGGCCAACCTGCGCTGTGCATTGCGCGGCTCGCGGATGCGCCGCCGGAACAGGCGCAACGCGCGTGCGAGGAAAGCGTCGGCGCCGGGTGCTCGGCGCTGTTGCGCCACTTTCTCGCTGCACCCGCCGCCGCAGCCGGGCAGCAGGACGCGCCATTGCCTGCCGCGCAGCGCACCACGCTGCAGCGGCTCTGCCTGCACCAGCGCGGTGGTCGCTTCTGCACCGAGGTTGCCGAGCAGCAGTTGATCGCGCTGGAACCCGCGCTGGCCGTGCAGGCGCTGCAGGTGGTCTGCGATGCTGGGCGCGCCAGTGCCTGCGAACGTAGTGCGCCATTGCGTGAACTCGGCACCGATCTACGCCTCGTGCCTCTCCAGCAAGTGCCCTGTGGCCGCTATCAGGCCGATGGCGGCGCGATCGACAGGCTCGACTTCGGCGATGGCACGCGCGGCCGACTGGAAGACGGCGCCATCCACCTTCAGCAGGACGGCGAAACCCTTGTCCTGCGCCAGCTGGGCAACGGCGATCTGCTTGGCATGGATACGCAGACCGGTTACCAGCGCTACCAGCCGGTGCCCGGCACGGCACAATGCACGCCCCCGCGCGAGGGCCGTGGTTCGCCGTAGCGCCTGGAGTTTCCCGTTCGATCGTCAAGGAGACGACATGCATTCACCCGCACCGCGCCGCCGCTGGCTGGTCTGGGCGCTGCTGCTGGCCGCGCCGATGGCCGCCGCACAGTCACCGCAATGCGGCCTGTTCAAGGCCGACGAAGGCAGCAGCACGCTGCGCATCAGCTCACCGAACCGCGGCGAGCAGAAGCACTTCGGCAGTGCGCCGTCTCCGGTCGCGTTCCAGCAGATCGACGGAAAGCTGCAACTGGTGAATCTGGAGTACGGCCTGCCCAGCGCGTTGCAGGTGCGCGATCGTGGCCGCACGGTCGAGGTGGATGGCACGGTCTACATCCTGCAGGCCCCCGCACAGTGCGCCGCCGCAGCCAGGCCGGCTGAAGGCAGCTGCCTGGCCGATGCGGCGGCGTGCCTGGACAACCGCCGTGAAGCGCCCCCGGCCGCGCTGGAAGCAGGGTGCCGGGAAGGCGTGCCCGGCATGTGCCTGCAGCTGGCCGATCGCTGGCATGACGAGGCCAGGGCGCCGGCCACGCCGGATGAGGCGCAGCAACAGGCCATCCTCGATACCGCACTGGCCGGCATCGAACTGCCTGTGCCGTGCCGGAATGGCGGCTTCAGCAACGAGACACCGGCCTGTGCAGCGGCGCTGGAAGCGGATCCGGCGCTGCAGGAGCAGATCGTCAAGGCCGCGATGGGTGCGGCGATGGTCGAAGCCGTGAGCTCCGTGCTGTCACCCTCCACGCCGGTGGTGGTGCCGGCCGCGCAGCGCCAGCAGCTGTTGCAGTTGTGCCAGCAGGTCGGCCATGGCGGCTTCTGCAGCCGCGTGGCCGAGCTCTCGTGGGAATCCGGCGACCCCTTGCAGGCGGTGCAGGCACTGACCACAGCGTGCGCGCCCGGTAAGGAAAGCGCCGCCTGCGAGCGCCTGCCCGCATTGCAGGCGCTGGGCGCCTCGTTGCGGCCGCAGCCGGCTACGGCGCTGCCCTGCGGCACCTTCCGCGCCGCAGGTGGCCTGATGGATACGCTGGACTTCGGCGATGCAGGACGGGTCGGCATCGGCTGGGACAGCCAACTGCGTGCTCGTGTCGAAGACGGCGACATCCGCATCCGCCACGACAAGGGCGGCGACTTCGTGCTGCGGCCGTTGCCCGGGGGCCAGCTGCTGGGCCTGGACACGTGGACACGCTTCCAGGTGTTCGTGCCGACCGGCGAGGGCGCGAGCACCTGCAGCCCGCCGAAACACTACACGGTGCTGCCGCTGCCTCAGGACTGCCCGCAGGCGCTGGCCAGCGGCGGTGCCGAAGCCTGCTGCGCGCAGGGTAAGCTGCAGGGCTGCAACATTCTTGGCAACCGTCTTGCGCTGTCCGGCCAGTGGCGGCAGGCGGCAGAGCACTACACCACCGTGTGCCGTGCCGGCGTGCGCGAGGGCTGCGAAAACCTGGTCGCAGCGCAGGGCCGCAGCAGCGACATCGACGCCCATGCGACGCTGGAGCGGCTGTGTGCCGCCGACCGCAGCGGGCGCCACGTCGCCTGCGACGTGCTGGACACCGGAAACTGGAGCGCCCTGGAGCTGGGCCGTGTCCTGCAGGAGGCGGTGGACGAAGCGACGGCCGAGGACACTCCGGCGCCGCGCGCTTCCAACCGCAAGCGATGAGCCGGCCAAGGCCTGCCCGCAGCTTCGGGCGGGCCCTGCGGTAAAGTAGCGCCATGAACGAATTCGAGCGCGTGCGCACCTACCTCACCGACCTGCAGGACCGCATCTGTGCGGCGATCGAGGCCGTCGATGGCCAGGCCCGCTTCCAGGAAGACCTGTGGCAGCGGGCCGAGGGCGGTGGCGGGCGTACCCGCGTGCTGCGCGACGGCGCGGTGTTCGAGCAGGCCGGCATCGGCTTCTCCGACGTGGCCGGCAGCCGCCTGCCGCCGTCGGCCTCGGCCAACCGCCCGGAACTGGCCGGCGCCTCCTGGCGCGCCACCGGCGTGTCGCTGGTGTTCCACCCGCTCAATCCCTACGTGCCGACCACCCATGCCAACGTGCGCTTCTTCCAGGCGCAGCGCGACGGCGAAGTGGTGGCCAGCTGGTTCGGCGGCGGCTTCGATCTGACTCCGTTCTACCCGTTCGACGAGGACGTGCAGCATTGGCACCGGGTCGCACGCAACCTGTGCACGCCGTTCGGCGACGAGCGCTATGCCGCGCACAAGCGCTGGTGCGATGAATACTTCTTCCTGCGCCACCGCAATGAAACGCGCGGCGTCGGCGGCCTGTTCTTCGATGACCTGCACGGCGATTTCGAGCGCGATTTCGCTTATCTGCGTGCGGTCGGTGATGGCTTCCTCGACGCCTACCTGCCGATCGTGCAGCAGCGCAAGGACGCCGCATATGGCGAGCGCGAACGCGAGTTCCAGCTGTACCGCCGCGGCCGCTACGTGGAGTTCAACCTGGTCTACGACCGCGGCACCCTGTTCGGGCTGCAGAGCGGTGGCCGCAGCGAAAGCATCCTGATGAGCCTGCCGCCGCGGGTGCGCTGGGAGTACGGCTTCACCCCGGAAGCGGGCAGCGCCGAGGCGCGCCTGGCCGACTACCTGGTGCCACGCGACTGGCTCTGATCGTCCGGCGCCACGCCTGATCCGTGGCGCCTTCTTACGCCTGTGGTGCGCCCCGCGCCGGACAGGCCCTGCACTGCCTCCTTCAAGGATGACCCCATGCCTGCTGCTGTTCCCTTCCGCCCCCGCGCCGCGGGCTGGCGCTCCCTGCTGTTGCTTGCATTGGCCTCGGCCAGCCTGCCGGCCGCCGCGCAATCGATGGCCTGCGGTACCTACAAGGACGTCGACGGCAACACCACGCTGACCATCGAAAGTGAAGGCCATGGTTTCCTGTCCGGCCCCTACCAAGCCACCGAGCAGCTGCGCATCGCCCGCCAGGAGGACGTGCTCGGCACCGGCAACCTGTCCACCGGCCGCCTGGAAAACTGGTACTTCTCGGACAACGATCGCACGATCAGCACCCCCTATCGCGAATTCACCCGCGAGCACACCGCCGTCTGCAAGACGATGCCGGAGCCCATCGAGGGCGGCTGCGTAATGAACACCTCCGAGTGCCTGGAGGCGTTGCCGGAAGCCGAACCGCTGAAGCTGCATGCCTGGTGCGCCGAAGGCGTGGGCGCGGCCTGCCTGCAGCTGCTGGAGACCTACCAGCGGCAGGCCAAGGACGCAGCGCCGGCGCCTGCACGTTCCGAGCCGCCGATGCCGGAGATCTGCAAGGAGGATTCGGCGTCGTTCAATGCCCAGGGCTGCAGGGCGATCGCCGAGGTGGTCGGCGCCGAGATGATGGGCAAGGCCGTGCTCGGCCTGCAGCATTCGAACGACCCTGTCTTGCCGACCGCACAGCTCGATGAACTGGCCGCACTGTGCCGGCAGCAGCACGGCGAGGCGTTCTGCGCCGACGTTGCCGAGGCGCTGTGGAGTGGTGGGCGCCTGTTGCAGGCCCATGAGGCGCTGCAGCTGTCGTGCGCCCAGCGCGCGGAGGGCGTGGCCTGCGGCCGCGCCGAGGCGCTTGCCCGACTGGCCTCGGTACCGGCCGCTGCACTGGCCCCGGTGCCGGCTTCCGCGCTGCCCTGTGGGGGCTATGAAGCGGAGTACGGCGTGCTCTCGCAGCTGCGCTTCCTCGATGGTGGCCTGGTGGAAGCCGGGGGCCGCGACCAGCGCCTGCGCGCGAGCCTGCAGGACGGGCGCATCCTCATCCATCGCGACGTCGGCAGCGACTTCGTACTGCAGCCGCTGAAGAACGGAAACCTGGCCAGCGTCGACGGCGGCAACCGCTTCGCCTACTACGAGCGCAAGCCGGGCTCAGGCAATGCCAGCTGCGCACCGCCGGTGGCCTTCGTGGAGATCCCCCTGCCGCTGGACTGCCCGACCCTGGACCGCAAGGACGGCGCCAAGGCCTGCTGCACCGATGGCAAGCTGCTGGGCTGCAAGGTTGCCGGCGAGGCACTGTTCAAAAACGAACAATGGGCCGCATCGCTGTCCTACTTCCAGACGCTGTGCAGCGCGGGTGTGCGCGAAGGTTGCCTGGCAATGGCCGCGGTGTATGCGCATACTGCGGATCCGAAGATTCCGCAGGCCATGGCGGCGATCTGCGCGAAGGACGCCAAGGGCACCCACGTCGCCTGCGATGTGGACGCGACGCGCAACTGGCCGGCGCTGAAGGCTGAAGCCGCTCCCTGAGGCCAGGCACCTGTTGAGCCGGGCATGGGCCCGGCGCTACGAGGTCAGGTGCTCTTCCGCGCGATGATCGTGATGTGCCCGGTCGTCTCCAGCAGGGCGATCTGCACGTCCTCGATCCGCAGGCCGCCCTGTTGGCGCAGCGCGGCATCGAAATCGGCCCGGCTGATCAGTTCGCGGCGGAGAACGCCCTCCAACAGCCGGCCATCACGCGCGATCACGGTGGGCTCTCCTTCGATCATCCGCTCCATGCGCCGATTCCGGGTGGTCAACCAGCCCACCCCGTAGTTCAGCACGATCAGGGTGGCCGCCAGCAGCAGGCCACCGCCCAGCGAGGTGTCGGTGCCCAGCAGCGCGTTCTGCACCGCGTTGCCCAGCAGCACGATCAGCAGCACGTCGAAAGGCGTGATCTGCCCCAGAGCCCGCTTGCCGCCCAGCCGGACCATGCCCAGCACCACGACATAGACCACCACCGCGCGCAGGATGAATTCCCACCACGGCATGGCCAGGGCGAACAGGTCGGGCATGTGGTCTTCCCCTGCAGAACGGTGGCCCAGCCTAGCACCTGGGGTCAGATCCCTTTGCCCGGCGGGCAAAGGGATCTGACCCCCAGTGTGTGTTCCGTTGGCGCAAATAAAAAGCCCCGCTGACCAGGGGGAGGTCAACGGGGCCGGGGAACGGGCACTTGGGGAGGAGTCCCCGTTCCGAGATCTGCTCCAGGGGATGGGAGAGATCCACAACAGGCGTTGCGCCTGTCGGGAGTTATAGAAGCACTTCGAACACTAACGGTTCGTGAAGGGGCCCCATTTAATGAATTTCAATAGGGGCAACATTCATGGTCGAGTCAGAAACACCCGACTCATGAACAAATTCACGTCGTTTTCGGCCTGAAACACCGTCAGTGCGCTTCGTCCCAGTTGTTGCCGACGCCCGTGTCGACCACCAGTGGCACCCGCAGTTTGGCCGCTTGCGACATGCGCTCCACCACCTGCAAACGCAGGTCCTCGACGAAACTGCTTTCGGTTTCGAACACCAGTTCATCGTGCACCTGCAGGATCATCCGTGCCGGCGCCCCGCTGTCACGCAGCCACTGGTCCACATCCACCATCGCGCGCTTGATGATGTCGGCGGCAGTGCCCTGCATCGGCGCGTTGATCGCCGCGCGTTCAGCACCGGCACGCAGGCCCTGGTTGCGGGCGTGGATGTCGTTCAGGTACAGGCGACGGCCGAACAGGGTTTCCACGTAGCCCTGGTCACGAGCCTGCTGGCGCATCCGCTCCATGAAGTCGCGCACGCCCGGGTAGCGGCTGAAGTACAGCGCCACGTAGTCCTGCGCCTGGCCACGGTCGATGCCCAGGTTGCGGGCCAGGCCGAAGGCGCTCATGCCGTACATCAGGCCGAAGTTGATGGCCTTGGCGGCGCGGCGCTCGTTCGGGGTCACTTCCTCCAGCGTGCGCCCGAACACCTCGGCGGCGGTGGCACGGTGTACGTCGGCGCCCTGCTCGAAGGCACGCACCAGGCCCGGGTCCTCGGACAGGTGGGCCATGATCCGCAGTTCGATCTGCGAATAGTCGGCCGCCAGCAGCTGGAAGCCTTCCGGGGCGATGAACGCGCGGCGGATGCGGCGGCCGTCCTCGGTGCGGATCGGGATGTTCTGCAGGTTCGGGTCCGACGAGGACAGGCGGCCGGTGGCGGCACCGGACTGGTGGTAGCTGGTATGCACCCGGCCGGTGTCCGGGTTGACCATCTCCGGCAGCTTGTCGGTGTAGGTGCTGCGCAGCTTGGCCAACCCACGGTAGTCCAGGATCACCCGCGGCAGCTCATGCTGGTCGGCAATCGCCTCCAGCGCCTCTTCATTGGTGCTGGGCTGGCCCTTCGGGGTCTTCACCACCGCCGGCAGCTTCAGCTCGTCGAACAGCACCGCCTGCAGCTGCTTGGGCGAATCCAGGTTGAAGCTGCGCCCGGCCAGCTCGGTGGCCTTCTGCTGCGCGGCCAGCATGCGCGAGGACAGGTCCTGGCTCTGCCGGCGCAGTTCGTCGGTGTCGATCCGCACGCCATTGGCTTCAATGCTGGCCAGCACCGGCACCAGCGGCATCTCGATGTTGCGGTACACGCTGTCCAGCGCCGGCTCGGCCAGCAGCTGCGGCTGCAATGCGTGGTGCAGGCGCAGGGTGATGTCGGCGTCCTCGGCGGCGTAGCGGCTGGCTTCGTCGATGCCCACCTGCGAGAACGGGATCTGCTTGGCGCCCTTGCCGGCCACGTCCTCGAACTTGATGGTGCTGTAGCCCAGGTAACGCAGCGCCAGCGAATCCATGTCGTGGCGGGTGGCGGTGGAATTGAGCACGAAGCTCTCGAGCATGGTGTCGTCGTGGTAGCCCTGCACCGCCACGCCGTGGCGGCGCAGCACATGCAGGTCGTACTTGCCATGCTGGCCCAGCTTCTTCTTCGCCGGGTCCTGCAGCGCCGGGCGCAGTGCGTCCAGCACCTGCTGCATGGGCAGCTGGGCCGGCGCACCCGGGTAATCGTGGCCGACCGGAATGTACGCCGCCCTGCCCGGCTCGACGGCCAGGCTGATGCCCACCAGGCGCGCGCGCATCGCGTCCAGCGCATCGGTCTCGGTATCGAAGCTGATCAGTTCGGCCTGCTGCAGGCGTTCGACCCAGGCCTGCAGCTGCTCGGCGGTCAGCACGGTCTCGTACTCACCCGGCGCGGACAGTGCCGGATCCAGCGTGCCAGCGGCGGGCGCCTCGACGCTGCCACGGGCGAAGCCAGCGGCGGTGCCACGCAGGCTCGGGGTCGCCTCGCTGGCGGCCACCGGTGCCGGCACCGGCGCGCCCAGCTCCTTCAGCGCCTGGGTGAAGCCATAGCGCGTATACAGCTCGGTCAGCGCCGGCACATCCTGCTCGCGCAGGGCCAGCGTGGTCGGGCTGGCGTCCAGCTGCACGTCGGTACGGATGGTCACCAGCTCGCGGTTCAGCGGCAGCCGCTCCAGCGCGGCGCGCAGGTTCTCGCCGATCTTGCCCTTCATGGCCGGCGCGGCCGCCATCACGCCGTCCAGGTGCTGGTACTCGGCCAGCCACTTGGCGGCGGTCTTCGGCCCGCACTTCTCCACGCCCGGCACGTTGTCGACCGCGTCGCCCATCAGCGCCAGCAGGTCGATGATCTGGTCGGCGCGCACGCCGAACTTCTCCATCACCGCCGCATCCGAATCCATGCGGCTGCCGGTCATGGTGTTGACCAGCTCGATGCCCGGGCGCACCAGCTGGGCGAAGTCCTTGTCGCCGGTGGAAATGGTCACCTTCAGGTCCTGCGCCAGGCCCTGAAGGGCCAGCGTGCCGATCACATCGTCGGCCTCCACGCCGGGGATGCGCAGGATGCTGATGCCCAGCGCTTCGACGATGCGGCACATCGGCTCGACCTGGCTGCGCAGCTCATCGGGCATCGGCGGGCGGTTGGCCTTGTACTGGTCGTACAGGTCGTCACGGAAGGTCTTGCCCGGCGCGTCGACCACGAACGCCACGTAGGCCGGGCGCTCCTTCAGCGTCGAACGCAGCATGTTGACCACGCCGAACAGCGCGCCGGTGGGTTCACCCTGTGCATTGGACAGGGGCGGCAGCGCGTGGAACGCGCGGTACAGGTAACTGGACCCGTCGATCAGGACTAATCTGCTCATGTGCCGATTCTACGCGCCCGTGCCTGCACCGCGGCGACACGGCCCGTACACCGCGATGGGGCATAATCAGGGCTCTTTCCAGGCAAAGGCCCCGCCGATGAAGACCCTGATGCTGGCTTCCCTGCTCCTGCTCGCTGGCTGCGCCAGCATGGGTGGCGCGGGCGCTCCCCCGGTGGACGTCAAGGGCGCGGATGTATCCAAGCGCACCATGGACAACGGTGACACCATCGAGGAATACCGCGTGTCCGGCCAGCTGCGCATGGTCAAGGTGACCCCGTCGCGCGGTGCCCCGTTCTACATGTACGACAAGAACGGCGACGGCCGCATGGACAACGACAAGGACGGCGTGTCGCCGGTCTACTGGAAGCTGTACAGCTGGTGAGGTGACCGGGGTTGTGACCGGGGTCGGATCCCTTTCCACAGGAAAGGGCTCTGACCCCCTCAGGGCCACCGGCACGGCCCCGATCCCCCCACAAAAAACAACGCCGGCGCGCATCCTGCGGCCGGCGTCGGGTCCCCTCCCCGGGAACGCTTGAATCAGCGGGTATGGATCAGCGGATGACCAGCACCGGCAGCGTGCTGCGCGCCAGCACCTCGGCGGTCTGGCTGCCCAGCAGTACACGGGTCACGCCGCGGCGGCCGTGCGAGGTCATCACGATCAGGTCGCTGTTGCGCTCGCCGGCGGTCTCGATGATGCCGTCGGCCGCATAGCGGTCCAGCACGTGCACCGGGTTGGCGGTGATGCCCTGCTCGGCGGCCTTGGCCAGCGCCGGCTGCAGCACCTTCTGCGCGCCTTCCTCGCGGTCGGCCTTGTATTCGGGGCTGTTCATGTAGCCCACGCTCCAGCCCATGGCGTCGTACATGCCGACGGCCCACGGCTCGGAAACAGTGACGATATCGACCTCGGCGTTAAGGTCCTTGGCCAGCTCCAAGCCCTTGGCCAGGCCCTTGTCGGCCAGTTCGGACCCGTCAGTGGCAATCAGGATGCGCTTGTACATGGTGGGGCTCCGTGGCGGTCTGCCGGATGGGAACGACACCATTGCACACCGTATGTGCAGGCGGCGCCTTGAGCAGGATCAATCCGGCGCCGCGCAGCGGCGTGTGCGCACCGTCACGTGGTCCGGGGGACAGGCTCGGCCCGCCCTCTTCTGTAGAGCCGAGCCCGTGCTCGGCTGCTTCTGGCGGGAAAAGCAGCGGAGCATGGGCTATGCCGGTCGTCCTGACCGGCACCCTTCGGGCCGTCGCAAGCGACGTTGGCAGCGGCTCCTGCCGCTACCTTCGGCTCTACAACAACGTCGCTCAGGCGATCTGCACCACGCGCGCGTTCTGGCACAGCGGGTAGCTGGCCACGAACTCGTCAATCGCATCGCGCATCGCCTCGAACGATTGGCCGTACATGTACAGCGCGGTCTCGGTCGGGCCCTGCCACCAGCTGCAGATCTCGCCCAGGCCGTCGATGTTCCCGGACAGCTGCTCGAACACGTGGTTGGAATCGCACTGTTCGTAGACCTCGTCCGGCAGGTTCAGGCCATCCAGGTAGATGCCCAGGCCTTCGGTCACGCCGAAGCTGCGGTCGGCTTCACCCGCGCCCTGCAGCTGCGAACCCTTCGGTGCACCCAACTGCTCCAGCAGGTCGATCAGCTTCGGCACGCCAGCCGCATCGACCAGCGCCACTTCGATATCGCCGTATTCGACCTCACCCAGGTCGGACATCGCGGTGCCGCCGCCGGTCAGCTCGCCCACCTGGGCCGCCTGCAGCAGCGCGTCGAGCGGATCCTCGAACAGTTCGTGGCGGTGCTCCGGCTGCAGCCGGGCGTTCAACTTCACGGTGACGTGCAGCGTGGGTTCGGTCATGGGGGCGTTCCTGGAAGAAGTGCCACCTATTGTAGAGCCGAGCCCATGCTCGGCTGCTTCTGGCCGGAAAAGCAGCCGAGCATGGGCTCGGCTCTACAACAGCCTGTCAACGCAGGAACGGCGTGACCTTGCGCTTCAGCAGTTCCACCAGCACCGGGTCCATGTACTCGTAGTCATCCGGAATATCCAGGCAGATCACCCGCTTGCCGTTCAACCAGGCCTTGTAGCGGCTGGACAGCCGGTTGCGGTGGGCGCGCTCCATCACGAACACGATATCGGCCCACTGCAGCAGCTCGGGGCTGAGCACTTCCTCGGCGTCGGCCAGCAGCCCGGCCGAGGCGGTCTCGATGCCCGGCCAATCGGCGAATACCTGCTCGGCCGTCGGGCTGCGCAGGCGGTTCTGGCTGCAGAGGAAGAGCACATTGCGGGTCATGAGCGCAGCCTAATCGGGGTCGGATCCCTTTTCCAACGGAAAAGGGCTCTGACCCCACTCAGGTACATTCGGACAAGTTGCATGGCCGGAAAACACTCGAAAGACCATCATGGGCCTTTCCACCGTCCAGATGCCCATGATCACCAAGGATGACCTGTTAACGACGTTCGCAGAGGTAGCCGAGGCGCACGACTGCTACTTCAGCAAGTACGTAGTCGCGACGTACGTGCTCTATTGCTGCATCAGAAATGCCAAGGAACATGACCTCGCGATCGCGTCCAAAAATGTCGATGATCCGGAGTTCGCCGCCAGCGTTGTGCTGAACGCGCCGCCCCGTCTTTCACATGATGGGCCAACGATCTTTGAAATTCCTTCCAACGCCTATGGGTTCACTCATGCGATGGTGGTTCCCAGCACTTATCACGGGCTTCTGAATGGGATCGAGAAGCGCACGGGTCTGTTCCTGTGCCTGCCGATCTTCCGGTGTGAGTTCAACGGCAACGAATCAGCAGAGGATTTCAGGTGGTCCACACATCACATCGTTGACGTCAACAACTGGCATAGGACCAGGCAGCCGAAGATCAGCGTGTACTTCGACAATCCCCGCACTGGTGGCGGCACGGACAAGGACGGTGCCATTGTGAGCCTGGAGACATTGATAGCGGAGATCGACAACGTTAGCGGAGTGAGCAACGGCTTCATCGAGATCACCAACTACCGCGGCGAAGTGATCGAGGTGTTGTCGCCGGCGGAAGGCCACTACGCGCTGATCCGCAACCGCCAGGATGAAGAAGCGATGGACCGCGCCGGGTTGGTGGCAGCCGTGGAGAAGTTCACCATCGGCTGATAGCCGACCGCTGTTGTAGAGCCGAGCCATGCTCGGCTGGTTTTCCCGCCTGAAGCAGCCGAGCATGGCTCGGCTCTACAGGAATTCCCGCCCCCTGACGGTGATCAGATCACCGTCAGGTTGGCGTAGGCCATCACCAGCCACTTGCTGCCGGCATCAGCAAACTCGACCTGCACGCGGGCGTGCGCGCCGCTGCCTTCGTAGTCGGTCACCATGCCTTCGCCGAACTTGGGATGGGTAACCAGCGCACCGAGCTTGACCGGCGGCGCCTCGATCGAGGCATGGCCCATCACCCGGCTGGCGCCCATCGAAGCCGGGCGCGAGACCTGCACCTTCGGGCGCACTTCGTGCAGCAGTTCGCGCGGAATCTCGCGCAGGAAGCGTGACGGCAGGCTGTAGTTGTCCTGGCCGTGGATGCGGCGCGATTCGGCATAGCTCAGCACCAGCTTCTGGCGCGCGCGGGTGATGCCGACATAGGCCAGGCGGCGCTCTTCTTCCAGCCGCCCGCTTTCCTCCAGCGAGCGTGCGCTGGGGAACAGGCCTTCTTCCAGGCCGGCCAGGAACACCAGCGGGAATTCCAGGCCCTTGGCCGAGTGCAGGGTCATCAGCTGCACGCCCTCTTCGCCCGCCTGCGCCTGGCCCTCACCGGCCTCCAGCGCGGCATAGGCCAGGAACGCGACCAGCTCGTCCATGTCCTCGCCCACTTCCTCGATGTCGTCGGCCCGGCGCACGAAGCGCGAGGCCACCGAGACCAGTTCGTCGAGGTTGTCGGTGCGCGACTCCGAGTCCAGCGCGTTGCGGCTTTCCTTGCTCCAGTGCTCGCGCAGCTGCGAGCGGGCCAGCACGTGGTCCACGCGCTCGGCCAGGGTCATGTGCACGGTCTGCGCCTGCAGCTCGTTGACCAGCCCCAGGAAGCCGGCCAGCGCATTGCGCGCGCGTGCGGCCAGCGCGTTGCCCTGGGTGACCAGCATCGTTGCTTCCCACAGCGAGATACCCTGCGCGCGCGCCTCGCGGCGCACTTCGTCCAGCGTGCGGTCGCCGATGCCCCGGGTGGGGGTGTTGACCGCGCGCTCGAACGCGGCGTCATCGTTGCGGTTGGACAGCAGGCGCAGGTAGGCCAGCGCGTCCTTGATTTCGGCACGCTCGAAGAAGCGCATGCCGCCATACACGCGGTATGGCACCTGCTCGCTCAGCAGCGCTTCTTCCAGCGCGCGCGACTGCGCGTTGCTGCGGTAGAGCACGGCCACTTCGGTGTAGCTGCCACCGTCGCGCACCCACTGGCGGGCACGCTCGACGATGTAGCGTGCCTCGTCCATCTCGTTGTACGCGGCGTACAGGTCGATCGGCTCGCCGTCACCGCTGTCGGTCCACAGCTGCTTGCCGATGCGATCCGGGTTGTGCGCGATCACCGCGTTGGCAGCGCCGAGGATGTTGGCGGTGGAGCGGTAGTTCTGCTCCAGGCGGATGGTCTGCGCGCCCGGGAAATCGCGCAGGAAGCCCTGCACGTTCTCGACCTTGGCGCCGCGCCAGCCGTAGATGGCCTGGTCATCGTCGCCGACCACGAACACGTGGCCGGAATCGCCGGCCAGCACGCGCACGAAGGCGTACTGGATGGCATTGGTGTCCTGGAACTCGTCCACCAGGATCTCGCGGAAGCGGGCGCGGTAGTGCGACAGCAGCGCCGGGTTGTCGCGCAGCAGTTCGTGCGCGCGCAGCAGCAGCTCGGCGAAGTCGACCAGGCCGGCGCGGTCGCAGCGCGCCTGGTACTCGATGTAGGCCTGGCGCATGGTTTCCAGCCACGCGTCGTGCGGTTCGGGCTGGATGTGCTGCGGGCGGCGGCCCTCGTCCTTCTGCGCGTTGATCCACCACGCGATCTGCTTGGGCGGGTACTTGCCGTCGTCCAGCTCCAGCGCCTGCACCACGCGCTTGACCAGCCGCAGCTGGTCGTCCGAATCCATCACCTGGAAGCCTTCGGGCAGCTTCGCATCCTGCCAGTGCAGGCGCAGCAGGCGGTTGGCCAGGCCGTGGAAGGTACCGATCCACATGCCACGGCTGCCATGGGGCAGCTGTGCGTCGATGCGGTGGCGCATCTCGCCGGCCGCCTTGTTGGTGAAAGTCACCGCGAAAATGCCGTGGGTCGGCACGCCGTCGACTTCATGCAGCCAGGCGATGCGGTGGGTGAGTACGCGGGTCTTGCCGGAACCGGCACCGGCCAGCACCAGGTGGTGGCCGGGGGGAGCGGAGACGGCTTCGCGCTGGGCCGGGTTCAGGCCATCAAGCAGGTGGGAGACATCCATGCCCCCATTTTACGGCATCGCCGTCGCGGCTCCTGCGACCACCTGGGTGGCCAGTGCCTGCGCCTGCTGACGCAGTTCAGGCACCGCCAGGCTTTCCCACAGGCTGCCGATGCGCAGGCTGCCGAGTACGCCCAGCCGCGCCTGCGGCTGGCCACCGGCGGCACGCAGGCGGTCGCCCGGCACCGTGCTGTCCAGACCCAGCCCGTGCGGGCCGGGGCGGGCCAGGCCATCGCTCTGCAGCTGCTGCAGCAAGGGATTGCGCAGCGCGCTGGCGCGGGTTTCCACGCCGGTGGCGTTGATCACCCCGCTGATCGTCCACTGCTGATCATTGCCGGTGGCATCGCGGCCCGACAGCCGCAGGGCATCGCCTTCGCGGCCGACGCGTTGCAGGCGGGACCGGTGAATACGCAGTTGGCCGCTTTCGATCAGCGCCTGCAGCTGTGCGTCGACCTCTTCGGCGATGCGGTGGCGATGCACGTCCCAGTAGCGCACCACATGGCGCAGGAAGCGGCGCTGGTCGGCCGCGTCGAGGCTGCACCACAGTGCCTGCCCGTGCGGACGGATGCGGTCCATCACCCCCTGCCACGGCAGGCCATCGGCCTGCGCCTGGCGCGCGAACCCGCGCAACGCGCGCAGGCGCTGGCGCAGGCTCATCGGCAGCAGCGCAGCCGGGTCGAACGAGGGCGGGCCGCCATGCGCATGCGGCAACGGCAGCAGGCCATGGCGCGAGATCACGTGCAGCGGGCCGGTGTGGCCGGCTGCAACCAGCGCCAGCACGGTGTCGGCCATGCTCAGGCCGGAGCCGACGATGGCCACGGCCTGCTCACCGGCCAGGGTGCGTATGCCGTCGTAGTCCCAGGCCTCGATCACGTCATCGGCGGGCAGTGCCTCGGCACCGGCTACCGGCAGCGGCCGCATGCTGTTGCCGGTGGCGAGCACTGCCTGTGCGGCGTGCAGCGTCTGGCCATCGCCGAGTGCCAGCTGGTAGCCGTGGTCATCCGGCTGCAGGCCCAGTACCGGCTGCGCGATCACCTGCAGCTGTGCCGGGCTGGCCGCGGCGGCCTCCTGCAGGCGCCGCTGCAGGTACGCTGCAAAGTAGTGGCGGCACACGTAACGCTCGCCCAGCACCTCGCGCGCCTCGCCCGGGTAGGCGTTGGCGGCCATCAGGTAGTCGAGGAAATCGCCGGGCTGGTCGGCAAACGCACTCATCTTCGCCGCCGGCACGTTCAGCAGGTGCTCCGGCCACGGCGTGGCATAGGCGATGCCCTGCGCCAGCTGCGAAGCCGGTTCGAAGATGGCCAGCGCCAGCGGCGCCTGGGCCTGGCGCAACACCTGGATCGCCACCAGCACCCCGGCCGCACCACCACCGATGATTGCCAGGTCCAGTTCGCCATTACGCGGTGAATCAGTCATGCGCCGATTGTAGGCCATCGGCGATGACGGGCCGGATTGCCGAAGCGGGCGGTTGCCGCCGTTTCACATCAACGCATCGGCCAGCCGTGCGATGCCTTCGCGGCTGCGCCGCCACGTGGGACGGCTGCGCCACTGCTGCAGGTCCAGCTGCCGCGACTCGCGCAGGTAGCCATCCTCGATCGCGCACAGCTGCTGCACCAGCGCACGGTCGTAGCAGACCAGGCCGATTTCGGCATTCAGTGCGAACGAGCGGATATCCATGTTGATCGAGCCGAGCACGGCGATGTCCTCGTCCACGCTCATGTGCTTGGCGTGCAGGAACTGCGGCTCGTACAGCGCGATGCGCACGCCACAGCGCAGCAGCTCGTCGTAGTAGGCCTCCTGCGCCCACGACGTCAGCCGCTGGTTGTTGCTGGCCGAGAGGATCAGCTGCACCTGCACGCCGGACAAGGCCGCAATGCGCAAGGCGCTGAGCGTGGCTTCGTCGGGCACGAAATACGGGGTGACCATCACCAGCCGGCGCCGCGCCAGGTGGATCAGCGCCGCCACCGCATCGCGTGCGTTGCTGTAGGGATAGGCGGGGCCGCTGGGCAGCAACTGGGTGGCGATGTCGTCGCTGCACTCGGGCACATCGGCGATCACGTCCAGGCGCTGGCCGGTTTCCATGTACCAGTCGCTGGCGAACACCGCTTCCAGATGCGCCACCGCCGGGCCGCGCACGCGCGCCACCAGCTCGCGGTTCGGGTGGCCAGGCACGAACTGCGGGCCGGCCAGGTTCTGCGAACCGACATAGGCCACTTCGTTGTCGATCACCGCGATCTTGCGATGGTTGCGCAGGTCCATGCGCCCGCTGCGGCGCCAGCGCAGGCCACCGGGCAGCATCGCGCGCACTTCGATGTCGCGCGCCTGCAGGCGCTTGCGATAGGCACGCAGGCCGCGCTTGGCGCCCACCGCGTCGAGCAGCACGCGGCACTGCACGCCACGTGCAGCCGCACGCTGCAGGGCCTCGACGATCGCCTCGCCCACCGCGTCGTCGAACATCAGGTAGTACAGCAGGTGCACGCGGTCTTCGGCCTGGTCGATGTCGGCGATCAGCGTGTGCAGTGATTCGTCGTAGTCGGTCAGCAGATCGACGGCGTTGCCGTGCACCGGCATGAAGTCGCCCTGGCGCTGCACCAGCGGCACGATCTCGGCGCTGGCGGTGTCCGGCTGCGGTGTCCAGCGCAGGCGATGCTGCAGCGCCTGTTCCTCGCGGATGACCTGCGAGGCCTCGGCCTGGCGGCGGATGCGCTCGCGCGACAGCCATGGGTGGCCGAACAGCAGGTACAGCGGCAGGCCCAGCAGCGGCACGAAGCCGACCAGCAGCAGCCAGCTACGCGCCGCCCCCGGCGTGGTGCGGGTGGGGATCCAGCACAGTGCAACCAGCCGGATCAGCCAGTCGATCAGCAGCAGGTACGAACCCAGCAACCACTCGAACAGCATCGTGTCGCCCGTCGGGAGGTGATGGGCCATTCTGCCCACCGGCCCTTGTGGAGTCGAGCCGCGCTCGACGGCCTTCCGGTCCGACCGCACAGCAGCCGAGCGTGGGCTCGGCTCTACAGGATGGATCAATGCCGCACCGGCACCTCGCACAGCTGCCGCACCGTGTCGGCATGGCGGCGGCCGTTGAGCGCCATGCAGGCGATCGCCTGTGCGGCCCGCTCCAGCTGCGCCTCGGGCAGCGGCGACGGCGCGCCGTTGGCCAGTGCCAGATGGTGGTCGCACAGCAGCAGCGCCATGCCCTCGATGCCTTGCAGCATGCGCTGCAGGCGCAGCCAGCCCAGTTCCAGGTCCTGCCGGTGTGATGGGGTGTTCATGCAACCTCCTTCAACGGATCTGGCCACCGTGAAGGTGGCGGACGATGCGTGGTTGCAATACCGGGAACGGTAGCCACCAAACCGGCGGGCGCGAGGCCCCCACGCACCGTCCGCCATAGAGGCAGATGGGTCGCCCGCCGTCGGCGGAGCTTTCCGGCAACGGCGGGCGAGTTTACTGGCTACCGATTCGACGGGATTGCAAGCCCGACCACTGCAACCGCAGCGGCCAGCCATCATGGGCACGGCGGGGCCCGTCGTTCCAATCGATTTGAACCGCGCGAGGCGGCAGAACCGGTAGGAACAATCACTTATCGCATTCGGCCCTTCACCTCAGGCAGGGTGCCATTGGCGACAGCGTGCGCAGGGAGTGCGGCAGTGCCGACCAAGGTCGGCCGCTACCGAAGTCTGCACGCCAGGCATGAAAAAACCCGCCACAAGGGCGGGTTTCTTCGCGGGGACCAGCAATCCTTGCGGATTACTTGATCTTGCCTTCCTTGTACAGGACGTGCTTGCGCACGACCGGATCGTACTTCAGGAATTCCATCTTCCCCGGGGTGTTCTTCTTGTTCTTGTCGGTCGTGTAGAAGTGGCCGGTACCGGCCGAGGAAATCATACGGACCTTATCGCGCTTGCCTGCCATGATGCTTTACTCCTCAGACCTTTTCGCCGCGCGCACGCAGCTCAGCCAGAACGGAATCGATGCCGTTCTTGTCGATGGTGCGCAGTGCATGCGCGGAAACACGAAGCTTGACCCAGCGGTTCTCGCTGGCCACCCAGAAACGGCGCTCGTGCAGATTCGGCAGGAAACGACGACGGGTCTTGTTGTTGGCGTGCGAGACGTTGTTACCCGTCTGCACTCGCTTGCCGGAAACCTGGCATACGCGGGACATTGCGCACCTCGATAGTAGTAGTTGTCAGCCCGTAGCCCGGGCGACGGCGGCCTCGATGGTTGCCCACCACACGTCAAGAGAATCAAAGGGTTACGCTGGCGTTGGGCGGCCGGGGACGTGCTCCCGGGGGCGCCGCCCGGTAGAAAACCGGACACAGCGAGCCGCGCATTATGCACGGGTTCAAACACTTGCGCAAGTTACCCACAGGCGGGGACTGGACCGGCGGGGCGGGGGGACTTCGCCAACCGGCATACTGGCCCGGATCACTGCGGAGCTTTCCATGCGGCTGCTGGCCCTGACCTACGGAACCGAAGGCGATACGCGTCCGCTGGCCATGCTCTGCCATGGGCTGATCAGCGCAGGCCACGCGGTGACACTGCTGGCCGATGGCGGCACCCTGGGCAGCGCGCAGGCCCTGGATGTGCCCCACGCGGCCCTTGAGGGTGACATCCATGACGAAGTGGTCGCCCTTGTCTCGCGGGGCAACGGTGTTGCCGCCGCCAGTACCGGTCTGGCACGGATGGCGCTGCAGCATGTCAGCGGCTGGATGCGCCAGGCCGATGCCGCCGCCGAAGGCTGCGATGCGATTCTGACCGGCGGACTGGCGGCCCTTGTCGGCATGAGCGTGGGCGAACGTCGGGGTCTGCCGGTCATCGGCACCGGCATGATTCCGCTGACCCCGACGCGGGCCTTCCGCTCTCCGTTCCTGCCGCCCGGACGCTCGCCGGGCTGGTTGAACCGGGCCAGTTACGGGTGGGTCAACGGCCTGATCTGGCGCCAGTTCCGTCGGCCGATCAACGCGGCACGCCAGCAACTGGGGCAATCGCCGCGTCGCGCGCTGTGGTCCGGCCTGCCGATGCTCTATGGCATCTCGCCGCAGCTGCTGCCGCCACCGGCGGACTGGCCGGTCGACCACATCGCCTGTGGCCAATGGCGGCTTCCTGATGCGCCCTGGACGCCGCCAGCCGATCTGCAGGCCTTCCTCGATGCCGGGCCGCCGCCGGTCTATCTGGGCTTTGGCAGCATGACCGGATTCGATCGCGAGCGCGTGCTGCCGGCCCTGCTGCAGGCGCTGGCACCGCGCCGGGTGCTGCTGTTTCCAGGGTGGGCCGGATTGCCGACGGGTGCGCTGCCAGCAGATGTGTTCGTGCTCGGCCCGACGCCACACGAAGCACTGTTCCCGCATTGCGCACTCGCCATCCACCATGGTGGCAGCGGCACCACGCATTCGGCCTGCCGCGCCGGCATTCCCTCGCTGGTGATGCCGTTCGCCGCGGATCAGTTCTTCTGGGCCGATCGCCTGTATCGGTTGGGCGTGGCACCGGCACCGTTGTCACCGAAGCGACTGGATGCAGCAACGCTGGCGGCAGCCATCACCTTCGTTGAAACCGACGCAACACGCGCACGCGCGGCGGCCCTGGGCGTGGCGATGGGCCATGAGGACGGGGTGGCCTGTGGCGTGGCGATGATCGAGCGCTGGTTACGGCCGGTGTAACAGCGGCCAGGCCTCAGCGCAGGTGCGGGATCACCTGCGCCAGCAGATGGGCATCCTTGAGCGCGCCGTGCAGGCCGCGCTGGCTGGGAATGCGCAGGCGCTGCAGCACATCATCGAGCTTGTTGCCCTGGCCGGGCCAGCGCCCGCGCGCCAGCTTCAGGCTGCAGGTGATGCGGCAATGCTGGGCCAGCGTGCCGGGAATACCGGACAGACGCAGCTCGTTGTCCAGGAAGCCCACATCGAAGGTGGCGTTGTGCGCGACCATCTCGCTGCCGCGCAGGAAGTCCAGCAGTTCGGCGGCCTTGCTGGAAAACAGTGGCTTGCCCACCAGCATCGCATCACTGATGCCGTGCACGCGCTGTGCACCCCAGTCGACCCTGCGCTGCGGCTGCAGGTAGGTGTGGAACTGGCGGCCGGTGAGCTGGCCATCGATCAGTTCGACGGCACCGATTTCGATCACCCGGTGCCCCAGGCGGTGGGAGATGCCGGTGGTTTCGGTATCCAGTGCGACGATGCGACTCATGCGTGGCGATGTTTCCTGTTACGTGCTGTAGTGATTTTCGCATGCCGGTAGAGCCGGGCCCACGCCCGGCTGGCGCGCGTAGCGCGGGCTTGGTGATGCCAGAAGCAGCCGAGCGTGGGCTCGGCTCTACAGATGCGCGCGCGCGATCAACCCAACGCCTCCACCACCCAATCGATGAACACCCGCAGCCGCTGGCTCATGTGCCGGTTCGGCGGGAACATCACATGCATCGGCATCGGCGGCAGCTGCCAGTCCGGCAACACCGGCAACAGCTCGCCGCGCGCCACGTGCGGCTCGGCCATGTAGCTGGGCAGCGCCACCACGCCCAACCCCGCCAACGCAGCGGCCAGATAGGCGTTTCCATCATCGAAGCCGACCGTATAGCGGCCCTGCACCTCAACGCGTTCATCGCCGCGCTGTGCAATGAACACGCGTGCGCGGCCACTGCGCGGGCTGAGGAAGCCAACCATGTGGTGATCGGGCCCTTGCAGCGCGCGCGGATCGGTCGGCAGGCCGAAACGCTGCACATAGCCGGGGCTGGCGTGGAAGCCGATCGGCAGCGCCGCCAGCGGCCGCGCTACCAGTGCCGGGTCGGCCGGGGTGCCACCCCGGATCACGCAGTCGACGTTGTCGGCGATGACATCGACCTCGCGGTCACTCACGCCGATGTCCAGCTGGATCTCCGGGTAGCGCGCCTGGAAATCCGGCAACGCCGGCACCAGCCGCAGCCGCGCGTACGGCCCGGGCACATCCACGCGCAGGCGTCCGCGCGGCTGGCTGGCCGCGTCACCCAGCCCGCCTTCCACCTCTTCCAGCTCGGCCAGCAGGCGGGCGATGCGCGGGTAGTAGGCCGCGCCGTCGGCGGTGACGCTGACCCGGCGCGTGGTGCGGTTGAGCAGGCGCAGCCGCAGGTGTGCCTCCAGTTGCTGCACCAGCTGGGTGGCCGTGGTGCGGCTGATCTGCAGGGTCTGCGCGGCGCGGGTGAAGCTGCCGGTTTCCACCACCCGGGCAAAGGCCCGCATCGCCTCGAAACGGTCCATGGCGGGCCATGATTGTTTGGAATTGACAATCAATCTAGGCCGATCATCGCGGTTTATCCAGACAGCGCTGACGGGGAGGATGGCGTTCTCTCCCACGGGATCTTCCCCATGTCACAGCGTGATGTCGTTTTCCCCGCCGGCCGCCAGGCCCTGTACGAGCGCAACCGCTACTCGCCTGCGATCCGTTCCAACGGCTTCCTGTTCGTATCCGGCCAGGTCGGCAGCCGTGAGGACGGCTCGCCCGAGCCAGACTTCGAAACGCAGGTGCGCCGCGCTTTCGAGAATCTCAATGCGGTGTTGGCTCCTGCCGGCTGCACGTTCGATGACGTGATCGACGTGACCGTGTTCCTGGTCGATCCAGAGAAGAACTTTGAGAAGGCCTGGGCAATCGTGCCGGAGTATTGGGGCGAGGCGCCGCACCCGACCCTGACCGGTATCGGCGTGACCTGGCTGTATGGGTTCCAGTTCGAGATCAAGGTGATCGCGAAGCTGCCGTGATACGGGTAGTGCCGGCCGCTGGCGGCAACGCGGTGGGGTCGAAAAGCGTGTCGACCAAGGTCGACACCTACCAGAGCACATGTGCGCGCACCCGAACGATGTGGTGGGGTCAGAGCCCTTTCCGGAGGAAAGGGATCCGACCCCGCGCCCGGCCCAGCTGAACGGGAGATTCCGACGAATTCCCGAAGCGTCCATTGATATTGTATCCGGCGAAAACCGCTTGCTAGCCTGCCGTCCATGCGCTGGATCACCCGCCACCTCCGTTCGACCCTGCTGATGCTGCTGATGGCGGCATTCGTGGTCGTGCCGGTGGCCGACGCGCTGGCCTGCACGGTGGAACCGCATGCCAGCACGGTGCATGTGGAGTCCGCACCGGATGCCGATGGCGATGCCGACGGCAAGCACGTCGGTGCCTGTGGCCACAACCACTGCCACCACTCCAATCTGAGCCTGCCGGCCAGTACCTTCGCCGCCTTCGGTGCGCCGCTTCCGGCGCGCTGGATGAATGCCGGCGACGCGGCGACCTATGCGGTCGCCCAGGATGAACTGACGCGTCCTCCCCGGGCGTGAGTTGAGCGCGTCCCGCATTCGCGGGCTTCGGTTCCCCTCACCTCCGGAAATTCTTCATGTCGACCCTGACACGTCGGCCGCTGCGTGCGGCCGGGCGGGTCGTCGCCGTGTTGCTGGGCCTGGCCCCGGCGGCATCGGTGATGGCGCAAGCCGCCCCTTCCTACGACACCCTGCTTGAACGCCTGGACCAGCTGCCCGGCACCCGCGTCGGTGCGGCGCTGGCCGAGGCCGCCGACGCGCGCGCCGACCAGGCCCGTGCGTTGCCCAACCCTTCCCTCTCTTACTCCGCCGAAAACGCCTGGGGCACCGGCTCCTATGGCGGCATGGGCAAGGCCGATACCGTGCTCACCCTGTCCCAGCCGCTGGAGGTCTGGGGCCAGCGTGGCGCGCGTGTCCGTGCCGCCCGTGCCGAGGCACAGGCCGCCAACCTGCGTGGTGCCCAAAGCCGCAGCGACGTGGCCAGCCAGCTGGCGGTGGTCTATGCACAGGCGGAAAGTGCACTGCGCCGCTACACCCTGGCCGAAGAAGCACTGAGCCTCACCCGCGCTGACGCCAACGCGGTCAACGCGATGGTCAAGCAGGGCCGCGAGCCGCAGCTGCGCGCCGTGCAGGCGCAGAGCGAAGTCGCCAACGCCAGCGCCGCGCTGGATGAGGCGCAGGCCTTCCGCGATGCCGCGCTGGCCCGCCTGGCCGGTGCCGCGCTGCTGGATGCGCCGGTGCAGTCGATCGGCGACAGCCTGCTCGACCGCGCGCCGCCGTTGCCACGCGGTGCCACCGATACCGCGCTGGCGGTGCGCATCGCCGAAGCCGAAGCGGATGCGGCGGGCAAGCTGGTCGACGTGGAGCGCAAGCGCGCCCTGCCCGACCTGAGCGTCACTGCCGCGCAGACCCGCTTCCGCGAGGGGGGCGAGCGCGCCTACAACCTCGGGGTCAGCCTCAGCATCCCGCTGTTCGACCGCAACCGCGGGGGCATACGCGCCGCCAATGCCGACCAGCGCGCGGCCGAGGCACGCCTGGACCAGCGGCGCCGCGACAGCGAGGCGGCACGCCTCTCCGCGGTGGCCGGTTTGAAGGCCGCCGGCAGCCGTACCCGCGCCGCCGATGAAAGCGTGGTCGCCGCCGAAGAGGCGTATCGCCTGGCCCGCATCGGCTTCGACGCCGGGCGCATCTCGCAGCTGGAACTGCGCAGCACGCGCAGCGCCCTCATCGCCGCCCGCGGCACCGCCGTGGATGCGCGCCTGTCGCGCGTCGCCGCGGAAATCGATCTTGCCCGCCTTGAAGGGCGCGCACCTTTTGTGGAGGTCCCATGACGCTCTCCCGTACTTTCCCGCTGATCGGCGGCGTGCTGCTGGCCGCGCTGCTGGCCGGCTGCGCTGGCAACGCGCAGACACCTGCCAATGAAGACCCGGCTGCGGCCAAGGCCGGCACCGACGATGGCCACGGCCATGCCGCCGACAGCAAGGCGGCCAAGGCCGAATCCGCAAAGGCGCCCGCCGATGGCGATGAGGGTGTCGTGCAGCTGACTCCTGAGCAGATCAAGGCGTCCGGTATCGAAGTGGTCGCGGTCGGTCGTGGTGGCGGTAGCTCCACGCGCCTGTCCGGCCGGGTCGAACCGTCGGTCGGTGCACGCGCCTCGGTGGCGTCGACCGTGACCGGCCGCGTCGAACGCGTGCTGGTCGCACCGGGCACCGCGGTGAAGCAGAACCAGGCACTGGCGATCGTGGTCAGCGGCGAAGCGGCGGTGTTCCGCGCCAATGCGCTGGCCGCCTCGGCCGAAGCCGAGGCCGCGCGCTTGGCCTATGGTCGCGACAAGGCGCTGGTCGACCAGGGCGTGGTCGCCCGCCAGGAGATGGAAGCCTCGCGCGCACGGTCGCTGGCAGCACAGGCCCAGGCCGCTGCCGCGCAGGCCCAGGCCGCTGCCAACGGTGCGCCCGATGCCAGTGGCCGCGTGCGCATCACCAGCCCGGTGGCCGGCATCGTCGGCAACGTGCAGGTCACTCCGGGCGGTGTAGTCGCCGCCGGCAGTGCAGTCGCCGATGTCGCCGACCCGACAATGAACGAGCTGGTGTTCACCGCACCGCCGGCGCTGGCCGCACAGGTCACGCCCGGCATGACGCTGGAAGTGAGCGTGCCGGGTGGCAGCTTCACCGCCACCGTCACCGGTTCGGCCGCCGATGTGCGCCAGCAGGGCGGCGTCGCGGTGATCCGCGCCACCCCGGTGGATGCGTCGCTGCCGCCGGCCGGTTCGCCGGTCTCGGCCGTGGTGGTCACCGAAGGCCAGGACGGTTCGCTCAGCGTCCCGGCCGATGCAGTGCAGAACGTTGATGGCAGCAGCGCGGTGTTTGTCGCCGTCGAAGGTGGCTTCAAGGCGCAGCCGGTGCTGGCCGGGCGCCGTGCCGGTGACCGCATCGAGATCCTCGCTGGGCTGACCGGCAGCGAGCGCATCGTCGGTGCCAATGCCTTCCTGCTCAAGGCCGAGCTGGCCAAGGGCGAAGCCGAGCACGGCCACTGAGGAGGCGACCATGTTCAAGCTGATCATTGAAACAGCGGTGCGCCACCGCTGGCTGGTGGTGTTCATGGCCGCACTGATCGCCGCGGTGGGCCTGTTCCAGCTGGGCAAGCTGCCGATCGACGCGGTGCCGGACATCACCAACCGTCAGGTACAGATCAACACGGTGGCACCGGCGCTGACACCGGAGCAGATCGAGCGGCAGGTGACCTACCCGCTGGAAACCGCGCTGGCCGGCATCCCCGGCCTGACCACCACGCGTTCGCTGTCGCGCAATGGTTTCTCGCAGGTCACCGCGATCTTCACCGATGCCACCGACATCTACTTCGCCCGCCAGCAGGTGGCCGAACGCATGCGCGAGGCATCGGAAGACCTGCCCGATGGTGCATCACCGATGCTGTCGCCGGTCACCACCGGCCTTGGCGAGGTGCTGATGTGGACGGTGGACTTCACCGCGTTCGATCCGGCCAAACTGGCCAAACCCGATGAAGCGGGCTGGCAGGCCGGCGAGGTCTACCGCACACCGGAAGGCAACCTGCTGCGTACGCCCGAAGAACGTGCGACCTACCTGCGCACCGTGCAGGACTGGATCATCGCGCCGCAGATGCGTTCCAGCCCGGGGCTGGCCGGCGTCGATACGGTCGGCGGCTACGTGAAGGAATACGGCGTGCATCCGGACAGCGCCAGACTGGCCGCGCATGGCCTCGGCCTGGCCGACCTGGTCACTGCGCTGCAGCGTTCCAACGTGCAGGCCGGTGCCGGCTTCGTACAGCGTGCCGGCGAGGGCCTGGTGGTACGTGCCGACGGCCTGGCGCTGACCACCGACGACCTGGCACAGGCCCCGGTGGCGACCCGCAATGGCGTGGTGGTACGCGTAGCCGATGTGGCCACGGTGGAACTGAGCCGCGCGCCGCGGCTGGGTGCGGCCAGCCGCAACGGCCATGAAGCCGTGCTGGGCACCGCGCTGATGATTGCCGGTGGCAACAGCCGCACCGTGGCCCAGGCAGCGGCCGCGCGCCTGGAACAGGTAAACAAGTCACTGCCGGCCGACATCGTGGCGGCACCGGTGCTGGACCGCAGCGTGCTGGTCAATTCCACCATCAAGACCGTCGCCAGGAACCTCACCGAGGGCGCGCTGCTGGTGGTGGTGGTGCTGTTCCTGCTGCTGGGCAACCTGCGTGCGGCAACGATCACCGCGCTGGTGATTCCGCTGTCGTTCCTGTTCGCAGTGATCGGCATGAACCGCTTCGGCATCAGTGGCAACCTGATGAGCCTGGGTGCGCTGGACTTCGGCATCCTGGTGGACGGTGCGGTGATCGTGGTCGAGTCGACACTGCTGATGCTGGGCCAGCGCCGCGCCGAACTGGGCCGTGCGCTGACCGCGATGGAACGCCTGCGCGTAGCCGCCGATTCGGCCATTAAGATGGCGCGCCCTGCGGCCTTCGGCCAGCTGATCATCCTGCTGGTGTTCGCGCCGATCCTCACGCTGGAGGGCGTGGAGGGCAAGACGTTCCACCCGATGGCGGCCACGTTCATGCTGGCCCTGGTCGGTGCCTTCCTGTTTTCCTTCACCTTCGTGCCGGCGATGGCCGCGCTGCTGGTGCGCGAGCCCAAGGTGAAGGACGGCGATGCGCACGCGGACGACGGCGAGCACGAAACCAGGCTGATCCGCGTGCTGCGTGCGCGCATCGAACCGGTGGTGCGCAAGGCCGTGGCACATCCGCGCACGGTGCTGGCCGGTGCGGTGATGATGGTGGTGGTGGGCATCGGCGCGTTCTCGCTGCTGGGCCGCGAGTTCATGCCGACCCTGGATGAAGGCAACGTGGCGATGCAGGCCCTGCGCGTGCCATCGACCTCGCTGGAGCAGTCACTGGCAATGCAGCTGGCGCTGGAAAAGGCGATTGCCAAGCAGCCGGAAGTGGAAACCGTGTTCTCGCGCACCGGTACCGCCGAGGCGGCGATCGACCCGATGCCGACCAACATTTCCGACAGCGTGATCGTGTTGAAGCCACGCAAGGACTGGCCCGATCCGACGCTGGCCAAGGACGCACTGGTGGCGCGCTTCGAGAAACTGGCCGGGCAGCAGCTGGGCAACAGCTTCGAGTTCAGCCAGCCGATCGAGCTGCGCTTCAACGAACTGATTTCCGGCGTGCGTACCGACCTGGCCGTAATGATCTTCGGTGATGACTTCAGCCAGCTGCAGAAGGTGGCCGACCAGGTGGCGTTGAAGCTGCGTGCGGTGGATGGCGCGGCCGACGTGCGGGTAGAACAGATCTCCGGCCTGCCCACGCTCAACGTGGCGATCGACCACGTGGCGGCGGCACAGTACGGGTTGAGCGCTGCAGATGTGAGTGATGCGCTGTCCACCGGCATCGGCGGTACCACGGCCGGCAAGATCTTCGAAGGCGACCGCCGCTTCAACGTGGTGGTGCGCCTGGACGATGCCTCGCGCAACGATCCGGACCAGCTGGCCTCGCTGCCGATCGCCACGCCATCGGGGCTCGTGATTCCGTTGTCGTCGGTGGCGCGCATTACCGTGAGCGAAGGGCCGAACCAGATCAGCCGCAACAACGGCAGCCGCCGCGTGGTGGTGCAGGCCAACGTGCGCGGTCGCGATCTGGGCGGCTTCGTCGGCGAGGCGCAGGCCGCGGTGGCCGACGTGGCGCTGCCGCCGGGCGCCTACCTGACCTGGGGCGGTCAGTTCGAGAACCTGCAGCGCGCGGAGAAGCGGTTGGCAACCGTGGTGCCGGTGGTGTTCCTGCTGATCGGCAGCCTGCTGTTCATGGCCCTGCGCAGCGGCAAGGAAGCCATTCTGGTGTTCAGCTGCGTGCCGTTGGCGCTGGTCGGTGGCATCCTCGCGCTGCTGCTGCGAGGCATGCCATTCTCGGTATCGGCGGCAGTTGGCTTCATCGCCGTCTCCGGCGTGGCCACGTTGAACGGCCTGGTGCTGATGCAGGCGATCCGCGAACGCCTGGACGCCGGCGACCTGCCGCTGCAGGCAGCAATCAACGGTGCCTCCAGCCGCATCCGCGCGGTGCTGACCACGGCGCTGGTGGCGATCGTCGGCTTCATCCCGATGGCGATTGCCAGCGGTTCCGGTGCGGAGGTGCAGAAGCCGCTGGCCACGGTGGTGATCGGTGGCCTGATCACCGCCACCGTGCTGACCCTGCTGGTGCTGCCGACCTTCGCAGCACGGGTGGCCAAGCCGCGGCCGGTGGGGTGAGGCGAGAGGGGGTCGGAGCCCTTTCCACAGGAAAGGGATCCGACCCCGTGACCGGGTCGGGTTGCCGGCCAGCGGCCGGCACTACCCTTGCACGGTCAGGCCTTCTTGCGCTCGGCGATGTAGGCCTGGATCTGCTGTTCCAACACCGGCAGCGGCACCGAGCCCTGCTTGAGCAGGGTGTCGTGGAAGCCCTTGATGTCGAACTTGTCGCCCAGCTCCTTCTCGGCCTGCGCACGCAGGCGCACGATGGCGATCTCGCCCAGCTTGTAGCTCAGCGCCTGGCCAGGCCAGGAGATGTAGCGGTCCACCTCGGTGGTCACTTCATGCTCGCTCAGCGCGGTGTGGTCACGCAGGTAGGCCAACGCCTGCTCGCGGGTCCAGCCCTTGCTGTGCACGCCGGTGTCGATCACCAGGCGCGCGGCACGCCACATCTCGTAGGTCAGGCGGCCGAAATCCTCGTACGGGGTTTCGTAGATGCCCATCTCCACGCCCAGTTTCTCGCAGTACAGCGCCCAGCCTTCGCCATAGGCGGAGATGTAGGCGTTGCGGCGGAACTCCGGCAGGTTCTTCTGCTCGGCGGCGATCGCGCCCTGCAGCGAGTGGCCCGGATCGGATTCATGCAGGGTCAGCGCCGGCAGGTTGTACAGCGGGCGCGACGGCAGGTTGTAGGTGTTGAGCCAGTAGGTGCCCATGCCACCGCGGCCGGCCGTCCAGAACGGTGCGATGTCCGGCGGCACCGGCACGATGGTGAAGCGCGCGCGCGGCAACGTCATGTACTTGCCCAGCTGGCCGTCCGCCCGCTTGGAGATCCACGCGGCACGCGACAGCAGCTCTTCCGGCGTCTTTGCATAGAACTGCGGATCGGTACGCAGGAAGGCCAGGAACTCGGCGAAGCTGCCCTTGAACTTCACCTGCTTGATGATGTCGTTCATTTCCTTCTGGATGCGCTCGACCTCGCCCAGGCCGATGCGGTGGATCTCGTCCGGCGACAGGTCCAGCGTGGTGTATTCGTGGATCTGCTGCCGGTAGTACGCCTTGCCATCGGGCATCGCTTCGGCGGCCAGGGTGGTGCGCGCCTGTGGCACGTACTCGTTGACGAAGAAGGTGCGCAGCTGCTGGAACGCCGGCACCACCTTGCCGCTGATCGCCGCGCGCGCCTGCGCCTGCAGCCTGGCCTGCTCGGCGGTCGGGATGGTGGTGGGCAGCTTCTTGAACGGCGCGTACAGCGGCGATTCGGTCGGGTCCTTCAGCTCGGCGACGGTGGCGATGGACACTTCGCGGCCATCGAGCACCGCGCGCGGCACGCTGAAACCACGCTTCAGGCCGGCGCGCATGTTCTCGGTCTGCTGGCCGAAGTAGCGCGGTACATCATTCAGGCGTGCGATGTAGTTCTGGTAGTCCTGCACGGTCTTCATCTCGCGCCGGGCCATGAAGGACAGGTTGGACCAGAACGAGGAATCGGCGTTGAACGGCATCTCGTAGCCGCGCAGGCGCGTCTCTTCGGCCAGGTTGAACACCTGGTCGTGGTAGATCGCGTAGTTGACCTGGTTGTCGGCCGACAGGGTCTTCGGGTCGATCTTCTTCAGCGCGGCCAGGGTCTCATCCCACACCTTCAGGCGCGCCTGCTGCGCGGCCGGGCCGACGTCGGGCATGCGGGTGGCGTTGGCCGGGGCGTCCTCGTCCTCGCTGGCCTCGCCACCGCCCTGCTGGCGCCACTTCCATTCCTTCTCGTACAGCGCGCGGAAGGCGGCGTCGGCGGGCGATTCAGTGGCCACGCCGGACGGTGCGGCGGTGGCGGGCGGCGCGGCCAGGGCCACGGCGGGGGCGGACAGGGCGATCAGCAGGGCAACGGCAAGACGGGTTTTCACGAGCACAGGTTCCCGGGAAGGCAGACCCCGATCATGGCACCGCCCATCGCCCGTGGCATGGGACGAAGGTCCTGCCTGCGCAGCAGACCGGGGCCCCGGTAGCCAGGTACGCAGTAGACCCACGTCATGCGTGGATGCGCCGCGGATCCGGACGGGGTGATCCGGACGGGGTCAGAGCCCTTTCCCATGAAAAGGGATCCGACCCCCGGGGCCTCAGTGGCTGGCCTTGTCGCGCTTCCAGCCGCGGTGCTTGATGTCCAGGTGCAGGCTGTACAGCGCGGTGAACGCCGGGAACAGGTTCTGCAGCACGCCCACCGAGTCCTGCTTGGCCGAGAACAGGAAGTAGCTCAGCGTCATCAGGCTGCCGAGCACGCTCATGTACCAGAACAGGCGCGGGATCACCGGCTTGCCGGCGCGCTTGGACGCGACGAACTGGACCAGCCAGCGGCCGCCGAACATCAGCGCGCCGGTATAGCCGATCAGCTTCCAGCCGGTCACGTGCAGGCCGGTCCAGTACAGCCAGGTCAGCGGCTGGTCGAGCCAATGCAGCTCCAGATCCATCAGCGCTCCTCCACCGCGGTGCGCTTGCTGCGGGTGATCAGCCAGGCCACGCCACGCAGGTCGCGGATGCCGACCAGCGCGCGGCCGAGGTTGTTGTACTTGGACACGCCAGCGGTACGGTGGCGGTGGTTGACCGGCACGCTGGTGGTCTTCCAGCCGGCGCGCTGCATCAGCGCCGGCAGATAGCGGTGCATGTGGTCGAAGTACGGCAGGTCGAGGAACGCGCTGCGTTCGAACAGCTTGATGCCGCAGCCGGTATCGGGCGTATCGTCGCGCAGCATGCGTGCACGGATGGCGTTGGCCCATTTGCTGGCCCAGCGCTTGCTGCCGCTGTCCTGGCGGTTGACGCGCCAGCCGGCGAACAGCTTCACCTGCGCCTCGGCGGCGTCGCGTGCGGCGAGCAGCTTGGGGATATCGGCCGGATCGTTCTGGCCATCGCCATCCAGGGTCGCGATCCACGGCGCGCGCGCGTGCTTGACGCCGGTGCGCACCGCGGTGCTCTGCCCGCTCTGGTTCACATGGTGCAGCACGCGCAGTTCCGGGGTGGTCGCCTTCAGTCCCTGCAGCACCGCCAGGGTGTCATCGCGCGAGTGATCGTCGATGTAGACGATTTCGAACGGCAGCCGGCCACGCAGCGCGGCGGTGATTTCGGCGACCAGCGGGGCGACATTGTCGCGCTCGTTGAATACCGGGACGACAACGGAAAGCTCGGGTTGGCTCATAAGGCACTCGGCCAAAGGGGGGACAAAGACCGCGCATTCTCCGCTGCCGAGGTTATCCGAAGATGAACCCCGCGGCGTGAGGATCCATCCTCAGGCGCGATCGCCAAAATACTCGCGGCACCACTGCACCACAGGCGGCAGGCCTTCTTCGATCGGGGTCACCGCATCGAAGCCGAAAGCGTCATGTGCGCGCCGGGTATCGGCCATCGTGCGCACCATGTCGCCGGGCTGCATGGGCTTGTACACCTTCTGCGCGGGGCGGCCGGCGGCCTGCTCGATCACGCTGATGAAGCGCTCCAGCTCGACCGGCGTATGGTTGCCGAGGTTGAACACCCGGTGCGGCACCGGGCCGTCGGCCGGATGCGCGAGGGCGCCGAGGATACCGGACACAATGTCGGAGACATGTGTGAAATCGCGCTGCATGCGGCCCTCGTTGAACACGTCGATCGGCCGCCCGGCCAGCACCGCGCGGGAGAACAGCAGCGGTGCCATGTCCGGCCGGCCCCACGGGCCATACACGGTGAAGAAGCGCAGGCCGGTGGCATGCAGGCCGTACAGCTGCGCGTAGGTATGGGCCATCAGCTCATTGGCCGCCTTGGTCGCCGCGTACAGCGAACGCGGCTGGTCTACGCGCTGGTCCTCGGAGAACGGCGGCGTGGCCGAATCGCCGTAGACCGAGCTGCTGGAGGCATACACCAGGTGCTGCACGCCACGGTGGCGGCACAGTTCGAGCATGTTGACGAAGCCGACCAGGTTGCTGTCGACGTAGGCGTGCGGGTTTTCCAGCGAATAGCGCACGCCGGCCTGGGCGGCCAGATGGATCACCGCCGTCGGCTGCACTTCATCGAACAGCGCAGCCAGGCCCTCGCGGTCGGTCAGGTCCAGCGCGCGCAGGTCCAGCGACGGGCACAGCGCGGCCACGCGGTCGCGCTTGATCTGCGGGTCGTAGTAATCGTTGAAGTTGTCCAGGCCGACCACGGCCTGGCCGGCCTCCAGCAGTGCGCGGGCGGTGTAGGCACCGATGAAGCCGGCAGCGCCGGTGAGCAGGATGGTCATGGCAGGGGCCTGGAAACGAAGTTCAGGCCCCTGATGTTACCGGTCTCAGAACAAACCGAAACGCTTCTTCGCCACGTTGGTGCGGCCGGGTTCGATTACATCCTGGATCTTCTTCGCGTCGAAGCGGTCGAGCAGCGCCTCGGCGCCCTTCCTCAGCTTCAGGTCCATCTCTTCGGGGTACAGCGGGACCAGGCTCATGAAGCTGATGGTCTTGCCGTCGTCCAGTTCCAGCATGGCAAAGTCCTCCGGGGTGGTTACCGGCGGCAGCACGATGGCGCCGTCGAAGCCCACGCCCGGCGCATAGGGCTCGCTGGGATGGCCGTTGGGAATGGTGTGGCCGAAGCCCAGCCAGGTGTCGTACTCGTGCGGCAACCGCGCCATGCCCTTCAGCAGGCGCACCGGCCAGTAATTGCGCTCGTCCTCGAAGGCGTCCTGGGAGATGGGCCAGTCCGCCGGCAGGGTCACCATCAGTTCCATGTAGCGCGGCACGTCCGCGTCCACCTCGGCGGGCACGGTCATCGGCAGGTCGCTCATGCCGGAGGTGACCAGGCGCAGGTAAGGGCAGTGGTCATTGGCCGGCACCACGTGCACGTCGATGTGCACCAGGTCGGAGATGATCTCGTGGAAGACACCGGACACCGGGCCCAGATGGCGTTCGAGGTGGGCGCTGATCGCCTCGATGTGGCGTTCTTCGCCGGTGGCGAGCACGAAGTCCTTTTCGCGGCGATGTACCAGTATCTGGGTGCCGTCCGGGCTGACGTCCTCGTATTCGTTGCTCATGTCCTGCTCCCTGGATGAGGCCACGGACCGGAAGGCAGTGCATTCCCACGGCGCGCGCGGCGGTACGTTCCCTGTCATTGGCGGGACACGGCAGGAACGGGCCGCGCCCCCTGTCACTGCGCCGGGCTCAGCCCTGGCGCGTGCGCAGCTTTTCCAGCACGCCGTCCAGGGTATCCAGGTCGGTGTAGTGGATGATCAGCTTGCCCTTGCCACCGCGGCCATGATTGATCGCCACCTTGGCGCCCAATGCTTCGGACAGTTCGGTTTCCAGCGAGGCGATGTCGGCCTGCTGCACCTTCGGCGTGGCCGCCGGGCGGTTGCTCGGCACCTTGCCGGCGGCGAAGGCCTGCGCACGGCGCTCGACCTCGCGCACCGACCAGCCTTCATCGGCTGCTTCCTGGGCCAGCTTGCCGGCCAGCTCGGGAGCCAGGGTCAGCAGCGCGCGGGCGTGGCCCATTTCCAGGCGGCGGGTTTCCAGCAGCAGGCGGATCGCCACCGGCAGCTCCAGCAGGCGCAGCAGGTTGGACACCGCCGCGCGCGAGCGGCCGACGGCCTCGGCGGCCTCGGCATGGGTCAGGGTGAACTCGCTGATCAGGCGCTGCAGCGCCTCGGCTTCTTCCAGCGGGTTGAGGTCTTCGCGCTGGATGTTCTCGATCAGCGCCATCGCGATGACGGTGCGGTCTTCCAGCTCGCGCACCACCACCGGCACTTCGTCCAGGCCGGCCAGCTGCGATGCGCGCCAACGGCGTTCACCGGCGACGATTTCGTAGTTGCCTGCCGGCAGCTGGCGCACCAGGATCGGCTGGATCACGCCCTGCGACTTGATCGAGTCGGCCAGCTCGGACAGCTTGCCCTCGTCCATCTCGCGGCGCGGCTGGTACTTGCCCGGCTGCAGCTGGCCGACCGGCAACTTGCGCAGCACTTCACCCGGCAGCGGCTCGATCACCGCGGTGGTGGCCTGCACCTGGCTGACCGCGCCTTTCGGGCCCAACAGCGCATCCAGGCCACGGCCGAGGCCTCGCTTCTTGGCTGCCGGCTTGCTGCTGGTCATCAGACGATCTCCACGGCCTTGCCGGCCTTGTTGCGTTCGTTGTTGCGGCGGATGATCTCGCCGGCCAGGCCCAGGTAGGCCACGCCACCGCGCGAGGCGCGGTCGTAGCCGACGATGCTCTGGCCATGGCTGGGTGCCTCGGCCAGGCGCACGTTGCGCGGCACGATGGTGCGGAACACGCGGTCGCCGAAGTGCTCGGTGAGCTCGGCCGACACTGCGTTGGCCAGGTTGTTGCGCACGTCGAACATGGTGCGCAGCACGCCTTCGATCTCCAGCGCCGGGTTCAGGCTGGTGCGCAGCGCTTCGATGGTTTCCACCAGCGCGCTCAGGCCTTCCAGCGCGTAGTACTCGCACTGCATCGGCACGATCACCGAGTCGGCGGCGGCCAGCGCGTTGAGCGTCAGCAGCGACAGCGCCGGCGGGCAGTCGATCAGGATGTAGTCGTACTCGTCGCGGATCGGCGCCAGCGCGCGCTTCAGGCGCTGCTCGCGCTCGCTCTGGCCCATCAGCTGGATCTCGGCGGCGGTCAGGTCGATATTGCCGGGCAGCAGGTCGTAACCCTCGGCAGTCTGCACGCGTACATCGGCAGCGCTGTTCTCGCCGAGCAGCAGGTCACAGGTGGAGGCGGCCAGCTCGCGTTTGTCCACGCCACTGCCCATGGTCGCGTTGCCCTGCGAATCCAGGTCGACCAACAGCACGCGCTTGGGTGCGTTGGCCAGGGAAGCGGCCAGGTTGACGGCGGTCGTGGTCTTGCCGACGCCACCCTTCTGGTTGGCGATGGCGATGATGCGGGCCATGCGGGTGTGCCTCGTCGACGTGTGCTGGGACCGGTCATTATGCGTACAACCGGCCCCTTGCGGAAATCGTGGATCGCCAACCCGTTGTTCCACAAGGGGCTGGCGGCGGGAATCAGGGGCCTGTAACAGCGACCAGGTGGCGTTCGCCGGCCAGGCCGGGCACGCTCAACGGGGTCACCTCGCGCACCTGCCAGCCCGCCGGCAGGTCCGCGATCTCCTCATGCGGGTAGACGCCCTTCATGGCCAGCAGTACGCCGCCGGGGCGCAGCAGGTGGCCACCGACGCGGACGATGCCGGCCAGGGTGTCCATCGCGCGCGCGGTCAGCTGGTCGTAGCGGCCGGCCTCGTCCAGCGCCTCGGCGCGCGACTCGGCCACGCGGGCGTTGCCCAGGCCGAGCTGGCGCACGGCTTCGCGCATGAAGCGCGCCTTCTTGCCGTTGCTCTCGACCAGGGTGACCTGCAGGCCCGGGCAGGCGATCGCCAGCGGGATGCCGGGCAGCCCGGGGCCGGTGCCAAGGTCGGCCAGGCTGCCGTCGGCCACGAACGGCTGCATCGCCAGCGAGTCGAGCAGGTGGCGGGTGACCATCTCCTGCGGGTCGCGGATGGCGGTGAGGTTGTAGGTGCCGTTCCAGCGGTGCAGCAGGGCCAGGTAGCGCAGCAACGGCGGCGCCAGCGCGGCGTCCAGGCCCATGCTGGCCAGGCCCTGTTCCAGCGTGGCAGACACGCTGGCGGGAAGTGGGTGTTCGCTCATGCCGGCATTATCGCCGGTTTTGCGCGCCGATTCCCCGCTTCAGTGTGGATACCAGGCCAATGCGGCGCGGAACTGGCCGCTGGCCTGCCACTCGTGCAGGTGCCAGCGCGCGGCCTCGCCCAGTTCCGGGTCGCACCAGCGCAGGTGCAGGGCGCCATCGGGCCCGGGCGCCAGCTGCAGGCGGTGCAGGCCGAACGAGATGCCCTGCCCATGCGCCTTGAGGATAGCCTCCTTGACGCACCACACGCGGAAGAACCAGTGCTCGCGCCCGGCCTCATCCAGGCGTTCCAGCCAGGCCACCTCCTGCGGGTGGAAGAAGCGCCGCACGATTTCCAGCAGGCGCGGTCGCGGCCGCAGCAGCTCCAGGTCCACGCCCAGCCGCACGCCTTCGCCCAGCGCCACCAGCAGCACCTCGCCGCTGTGGCTCCAGCCGGTGCCGTAGTGGGCCAACGGGCCGCTCAGTTCCGGCCGGCCCTTGTCATCACGGACCAGCGGCAGCGTCTGCGGGTCGGCGCCCAATGCCTGCGCCAGCACCTGCCGCGCCTGCGGTTCACCACGCTGGCCCGGCACATGCGGGCGCCGCCAGACCGTCACCGGACCGAAGCGCCAGGGGCCATCGAGGGTGGCTGGCAGGCTCATGCGCACACGCCCATCACGCAATTCCACGACGGGTTCACAGCCCTGCGCGTCAACTGGTCACAGTTCCCCACCGGAGGTTCGATCATGGGCATCATCATCTGGCTGATCGTCGGCGGCATCGTAGGCTGGCTGGCCAGCATCATCATGAAGCGCGATGCCCAGCAGGGCATCATCCTCAACATCGTGGTCGGCATCGTCGGCGCGCTGATTTCCGGCTGGCTGTTCGGCGGCGGCATCAACGAAGCGATCACCCTCCGCACCTTCCTGTTCTCGCTGATCGGTGCGGTGATCCTGCTGGCGATCGTCAACCTGTTCACCCGCAAGAGCATACGGTGATCTGAGGGTAGTGCCGGCCACTGGCCGGCAGATGTTCCAGAACGGGCCCGGCAATCGTCGGGCCCTGTTCGTTCAACCGATCTGCACCCAGGCCGGCGCATGGTCACTCGGGCGTTCCCAGGTGCGCGGCTCGCGGTCGATGCCCGAGGCCACCGCACTGCCCTTCAGCGCATCGGAGACCAGGGTCAGGTCGATGCGCAGGCCCAGGTTGCGGCGGAAGCCGGCGGCACGGTAGTCCCACCAGCTGAAGGTACCCGCCTCGTCGTTGTGCAGGCGGAAGCCATCGTGCAGGCCCAGCTGCAGCAGCTTGTTCAATGCGCCGCGCTCGGCGGTGGAGGTCAGGATGTGGTTGTCGTTCCACACCGCCGGGTCGTGCACGTCGCGCGCGTCCGGGGCGATGTTGAAGTCGCCCATCACGATCAGCTTCGGGTGGCGCTGCAGCTCTTCGGCGATCCAGGCATGCACCGCTTCCAGCCAGCGCAGCTTGTAGTCGTACTTGTCGGTACCGATGTCCTGGCCGTTGACCACGTACAGGTTGATCACCCGCAGGTCGCCAAAGGTGCCGGCGATGACGCGCTTCTGCTCGTCCTCGAAACCGGGAATGCCGATCTGCACGTCCTGCGCCGGCTCACGCGACAGCAGCGCCACGCCGTTGTAGGTCTTCTGGCCGGCGAACACGCTGCGATAGCCTGCGGCGATCAGCGCCGAATCGGGGAACTTGTGGTCCTCCAGCTTGGTTTCCTGGATGCCGACGATGTCCGGGCCGAAGTCCTTGAGCCACTGCTCCAGGTGCGGCAGGCGGACATTGAGCGAATTGACGTTCCACGAGGCGATCTTCATGGGGGCATTCTACCCGGGCCAGCTTTGGTAGACGCCAACCTTGGTTGGCGCCGGCAATCACCCTGTGCCAACCAAGGTTGGCAGCTACCAGAATGGGCCGCGCGGGTTGGCACCCACCGGTAGTGCCGGCTGCTGGCCGGCAACCCCTTGAACCGTCGGCAGGACCCCGCAGTTGCCGGCCAGCGGCCGGCACTACCGAAGCAGCAGCTTCAACAACCCCGCAATCTTCGAATACGGCGGCCGCAGCCGGTCGCTGGCCGCCCAGCGCGACTGCCACAGCACCGGCAGCCGCTTGCTCATCGCATCGAACCCGGCGCGGCCGTGGTACGCGCCCATGCCGCTGGCCCCTACCCCGCCAAACGGCAGGCCATCGGCGGCGAAGTGCAGCAGCGTGTCATTCACCGTCACCCCGCCGGCCACCACCTGGCCGAGGATGCGCTCCACCGCCGCGCGGTCGTGGCTGAAGGGATACAGCGCCAGCGGCCGGTCGCGGGACAGCACGTCGCCCAGCGCCGCCTCCAGGTCCGGGTAGGCCCGCACCGGAAGGATCGGGCCGAAGATCTCCTCGCGCATCAGGTCCAGGTCGTCCGGCGGGTCCAGCACCACGGTCGGCACCAGCAGGCGCTCGCGGTCGGCGCGCGCGTCATCCACCTGCGCCAACGGAATCACCGGCACCCCGCGTTGCCGCGCCTGTGCCAGATAGCCCTGCAGGCGCCGGTACTGACCTTCATTGATGATGCGGGTGTAGTCGTCGGCATCGCTGAAGTCGCCATAGCGCTCGCGCACCTGCTGCTGCAGCGCCTGTACGAATTCGCGCTGGCGAACGGTATCGATCAGCACGTAATCCGGCGCGATGCAGGTCTGGCCCGCGTTGAACCACTTGCCGGTGGCCAGCCGCGCAGCGGCTTTGTCCAGCGGGAAATCGCGACAGACAATCGCCGGCGACTTGCCGCCCAGCTCCAGTGTGACCGGTACCAGATGCTCAGCGGCGGCGGCCATCACCTTGCGGCCAACCGCCGTCGAGCCGGTGAACAGCAGATGGTCCAGCGGCAGCGACGACACCGCTGCGGCCACATCCGCCCCACCCTGCACCACCGCCACCCGATCGGGCGGGAACACGCTGGCCAGCAGATCGGCCAGGAACGCGCTGGTGCGCGGCGTGTGTTCGGAGGGCTTGAGCAGCACGTGGTTGCCGGCGGCAATCGCGGTGGCCAACGGCACCAGCGCCAGCGTGACCGGGTAGTTCCACGGTGAGATCACCCCGACCACGCCCAGCGGCGTCGGCCGCAGCTGCGCGCGCGCCGGCCACAGCTTCCAGCCGGCCGATACGCGCTGCGGCTTCGACCAGCGCCGCAGGTGGCGCCGCAGGTGGTCGATGGCCGACAGCACACTCATGCCATCGGCCAGTTTCGATTCAACGTGGGCGCGATGCCCGAAGTCCTCGGCGATGGCCTGGGCCATTTCGTCCAGGCGTGGCTTCAATGCCTCGCGCAGACGGCGCAGGTCGGCTTCGCGCTGGTCGAGCGTGGGGCGCTGGGCCTGCCAGGCGCTGCGCAGGGTGTGCAGGAGGGCGGGAAGGTCGGCCGGCGTGGTGGTGGTCATGGGCCGACTATACGGGGTGCTGCGCAACGCAATGGTAGTGCCGGCCGCTGGCCGGCAAGGGCTTCATGTCCGCGGCGATTCAGGAGGTTGCCGGCCAGCGGCCGGCACTACCGGATGCGGGCCGAGTGGGCACGGCCCACAAGCAGAAAGGCCGCGATCTGCACCGCGGCCTTTCCTTCACTGCATGGAACCCACCGGCTACTTGGTGATATCCACGTTCTTGGTTTCGCGCAGGAACAGGCCGCCGATCACCACCGACATCAGTGCGATCGCGATCGGGTACCACAGGCCGTAGTACAGGTTGCCGGTACCGGCCACCAGCGCGAACGAGATCGCCGGCAGGAAGCCACCGAACCAGCCGTTGCCGATGTGGTACGGCAGCGACATCGAGGTATAGCGGATGCGGGTCGGGAACAGTTCGACCAGGTAGGCGGCGATCGGGCCATAGACCATGGTCACGTACAGCACCAGCAGCCACAGCATGAAGATGGTGCCGGCGATGTTGATGCGGGCGCCATCGGCCTTGGCCGGGTAGCCGGCGGTGGTCAGGGCGGTCTTCAGTTCCGCACCGAACGCATCGGCCTTGGCCTTGCCTTCTTCCTTGGTCAGGCCGGCGGCCTCATACGAGGTGACGCTGGCGCTGCCCACGTTCACCATCGCCAGCGAACCGGCGGCGGCGGGCTGCACGTCGTACGGCACACCGGCCTTGGTCAGCGCGGCGGTGGCCACGTCGCAGGAGCTGGTGAACTTGCGCAGGCCGACCGGATCGAACTGGAACGAGCAGGTAGCCGGATCGGCCACGACCAGGGCCGGCGAGCTGCTGCGGGCTTCTTCGATGGCCGGATTGGCGAAGTGGGTCAGGCCCTTGAAGATCGGGATGTAGGTGATGGCCGCCAGCAGGCAGCCGGCCAGGATGATCTTCTTGCGACCGATGCGGTCGGACAGCCAGCCGAAGAAGATGAAGAACGGCGTGCCCAGTGCCAGCGCAGCGGCGATCAGCAGGTAGGAGGTGGTGGCATCGACCTTCAGCATGCTGCTGAGGAAGAACAGCGCGTAGAACTGGCCGCCGTACCAGACCACCGCCTGGCCAGCCGCCGCACCGAGCAGGACCAGCAGCATCAGCTTCAGGTTGCCACCCTTCAGGCTGTCGCGGAACGGGGTCTTGGAGCCCTTGCCTTCAGCCTTCATCTGCTGGAACAGCGGCGATTCGCTCAGCTGCAGGCGGATCCATACCGAAATGCCCAGCAGCAGGATCGAGACCAGGAACGGGATGCGCCAGCCCCAGGCTTCGAAGGCCTCGTTGCCCAGCGTCATGCGGCAGGCCAGGATGATCAGCAGCGACAGGAACAGGCCGAGCGTGGCGGTGCACTGGATGAAGCTGGTGTACAGGCCGCGCTTGTCGTCCGGCGCGTGCTCGGCCACGTAGGTGGCGGCACCGCCGTACTCGCCGCCCATCGCCAGGCCCTGGGCCAGGCGCAGGATGATCAGGATCACCGGTGCGGCGAAACCGATCGAGGCGTAGTTGGGCAGCACGCCGACCAGGAAGGTCGAGATGCCCATGATCAGGATGGTGACCAGGAAGGTGTACTTGCGGCCGATGCGGTCGCCGAGGCTGCCGAAGAAGGCCGCGCCGAACGGACGCACGAAGAAGCCGGCAGCGAACGCCAGCAGGGCGAAGATCATGCCCGTGGTTTCATTGACGCCACTGAAGAACTGCTTGGCGATGATGGCCGCGAGCGAGCCGTACAGGAAGAAGTCATACCACTCGAAGACCGTGCCGAGGCTCGAGGCGAAGATGACTTTCTTGTGGCCCTTGGTCAGGGTGCCCGCCGCATGGTGCGGGCCTGGTGCAGTGCTGGACATAAGACGCTTCCCCTCCGAAGCAATCGTTGTGGGTGGGTGCCGACCGTTGGTCGGCACACAATCTCTGTAGGTGCCGACTTTGGCCGGCACCCCATCTCGGTAGATGCCGACCTTGGCCGGCACCCCATCTCGGTAGATGCCGACCTTGGCCGGCACCCCATCTCGGTAGATGCCGACCTTGGCCGGCACCCCATCTCGGTAGGTGCCGGCCGCTGGCCGGCACGCTCTTAGAAGCTGTACTTCGTGGTGAACTGCAACCGGGTGATGTCACCCTTGTTGCCGTTCTCCACTTCGCGACGGCCGTACATCAGCTCGGCGCCGATATCGACCTTGGGCAGCGGCGAATAGAAGATGTTGCCGCGGATGCTCTGCACGCTCTTGGTCACCAGCGGGCCGAGGATGCTGTCGTTGTCGTAGTCGCTGCGCGCGTAGATCAGGTTGGTGCGCAGCTTCGGCGAGAACGCATGCCGCCAGCCCACGTAGCCGGCCAGCACGCCGGTCGGGTTGAGCTCGTCGCGGGCCACGTCGTAGGCGCTGTCGGCGGTGATGCCCAGGCCGATGTAGCGGGCGATGCCTTCGCCGCCGGTCAGCTGGTAGTGCAGCGAATCGCTGTCACCCATCACCCACTTGCCGCCCAGGGTCAGGCCGCCAGCCACCTTGTCGGCCTTCGCGCCGGTGGTCTGGTTGTCCACCTTCAACTGGCGGACGATGCCACCGACACCAAAGGTGCCCCAGTCGCCCTTCCAGCCATAACGCATGGTCAGGTCGGGCAGGCTGCCACGGTCGGAGTTGGCGCTGGCGTTGGTCCAGGCCCCGGTGACCGGGTTGCGGGTACCGGTGAGGGTGGTGGTTTCCGGGTTTTCCAGTGCGACGCTGAAGCCGCCCTGGGTGTAGCGCACCTGGGCCTGGCGCACGAAGATCACGCCGTCGGTGGGGCCGACGAAGTCGACCGCCTCCGGCAGCGCGGCCGCGTCCATGAAGTTGGACCAGGTCTGGCCGGCCATCCAGTTGTTCCAGTACATGTAGGCGTGGCGCAGGGTCACGCCATAGGTATTGGTGGCGGTCTGGTTGCCCAGCGAGTTGCCGAAGAAGTCCATCTCGAAGAACGCACCGGCCTTGTTGCCCGATTCGCTCACGTTGTCGATGCCCAGGTTGAAGCGCGAGAACTTGGCGTGGGCGTTGAAGTCGGTGCCCGAACGCTTGCCGCTGCCGCCGGCGCCTTCCACCGGGGTCTGGCCCGGCAGGTACAGCGAACGGCCGGTGGCGTCGTCGGCCAGCTGGCCATCGCTGGTCTGGGTGGCCAGGAAGTCGGCCTTGATGAAGCCACCGATCTTGACCGTGGTGCCGGGCGCGGCGCCCGGAGTGATGGTGGTGACCTGGATCGGCTGCTTGCCCGCCGGCACCGAGGCGACCGGCTTCTGCCCGGCCTGCACCGTGCGCACTTCGGTCACCGCCTGCTGGGTCTGGCTGATCTGGGTCTGTTGTTGTTGCTGCGAAGACAGCAGCAGCTGGACCTGGCGTTCCAGTTCGGCAACGCGTGCTTCCAGTGCCTTCTCTTTGGCGGTCTCTGCGAACGCCATGCCCGGTGCGACCAGGGCGACCAACAGGCAGGCCGCCAAAGGTGTGCGCACGGCTTTCAACGTACGGTGGCTCATGTTGCCCTCTCTCCCAAGTGGCAAGGTGATGCCGCGCGTGGGGCACGGTCGAGCCGAGACTGCGGGGCGTTCGCGCACAGCGGCTATTGGCCATTGGTCGAACCCGGCCCTGCTGGGCGCTCACTTTCGACCATGGTCTAACCAGGGTGGTGACGCGGCCGGGGGTGAATGGGGCAAACTGAGGGGGATCGGTCGTTGCGATGCTGCGACCGCACATACAAAGTCAACGTGCAAGTGAGGGTGCCATGGCTGATATCTACCCCGTCGATCCGCAGTTCGCCGCCAAGGCACGCATCGACAAGACGTCGTACGAACAGCAGTACCAGGCGTCGGTGACCGACCCGGATGGTTTCTGGGGCAAGGCCGCCGAGCGCCTGCAATGGATGCGCAAGCCGACGAAGATCAAGAACGTCAGCTATGACCTGTCCGACTTCCACATCAAGTGGTTCGAAGATGGCGAGCTCAATGCCAGCGTGAACTGCCTGGATCGCCAGCTGGAAACGCGCGGCGACAAGACCGCCCTGCTGTTCGAGCCGGACGGCCCGGATGCACCGGCCCAGCACGTGACCTATCGCGAGCTGTACGAGCGCACCTGCCGCCTCGGCAACGCGCTGCGCAACCTCGGCGTCAAGAAGGGCGACCGCGTCACCATCTACCTGCCGATGATCGTCGACGCCGCGGTGGCCATGCTGGCCTGTGCGCGCATCGGTGCGATCCACTCGGTGGTGTTCGGTGGCTTCGCGCCGAATTCGATCGCCGACCGCGTCAGCGACTGCCAGAGCAAGCTGATCATCACCGCCGACGAGGGCCTGCGCGGTGGCCGCAGGATTCCGCTGAAGGCCAACGTTGATGCCGCGCTGAAGCTGCCGGGCACGAATACGGTTGAAACCGTGCTGGTGGTACGCCACACCGGCGGCGCGGTGGACATGCAGGCCCCGCGCGACCGCTGGTTCCACGATGTGGTGGACAGCCAGCCGGCCAGCTGCGAACCGGAACGCATGAACGCGGAAGACCCGCTGTTCATCCTCTACACCTCCGGTTCCACCGGCAAGCCCAAGGGCGTGCTGCACACCACCGGCGGTTACCTGCTGTACGCGGCCTACACCCATGAAGCGGTGTTCGACCTGCGCGAAGACGACGTCTACTGGTGCACCGCCGATGTCGGCTGGGTCACCGGCCACAGCTACATCGTGTACGGGCCGCTGGCCAACGGCGCGACCTCGCTGATGTTCGAAGGCGTGCCGAACTACCCGGACACCTCGCGTTTCTGGAACGTCATCGACAAGCACAAGGTGACCATCTTCTACACCGCCCCGACCGCCATCCGCGCGCTGATGCGCGAAGGCGAGGAGCCGGTGAAGAAGACATCGCGCGCGTCGCTGCGCCTGCTCGGCAGCGTCGGCGAGCCGATCAATCCGGAAGCCTGGCGCTGGTACTACGAAGTGGTCGGCGACAGCCGCTGCCCGATTGTCGATACCTGGTGGCAGACCGAGACCGGCGGCATCCTGATCTCGCCGCTGGCCGGCGCGATGGACCTCAAGCCGGGGTCGGCCACCCTGCCCTTCTTCGGCGTGCAGCCGGCGCTGGTCAATGCCGATGGCGAGGTCCAGGACGGCCCGACCGAGGGCAACCTGATCATCCGTGATTCCTGGCCGGGCCAGATGCGCACGGTGTACGGCGACCACCAGCGTTTCATCGATACCTATTTCCGCACCTACCCGGGCAGCTACTTCACCGGCGACGGTTGCCGCCGCGACGAAGACGGCTACTACTGGATCACTGGTCGCGTCGACGACGTGATCAACGTGTCCGGCCACCGCATCGGCACCGCCGAAGTGGAAAGCGCGCTGGTCTCGCACCCCAAGGTGGCCGAAGCGGCCGTGGTCGGCTTCCCGCACGACGTGAAGGGCCAGGGCATCTACGCCTACGTGACGCTGGTGGCCGAAGAGGCGCCGAGCGACGAGCTGCAGAAGGAACTGGTCGCCTGGGTGCGCAAGGAGATCGGCCCGATCGCCACGCCGGACCACCTGCAGTGGGCGCCGGGCCTGCCGAAGACCCGCTCGGGCAAGATCATGCGCCGCATCCTGCGCAAGATCGCCGAGAACGCGCCGGACCAGCTCGGCGATACCTCGACCCTGGCCGACCCATCGGTGGTGGCCTCGCTGGTGGACGAGCGCAAGGTGCGCTGACGTACGACCCGGGGCCGGATCCCGTTCCGCCAGGAACGGGCTCTGACCGCCGTAGGATCTGGCCCCATGCAGTTTCCCCCCACGGTTCCCCCCGACCATGACCACCCTCCTGATTGCCGATGACCACCCGCTGTTCCGCGAAGCCCTGCGTGGGGCCGTGCAGCGGGTCATCCCCGGCGTGCAGCTGTTCGAGGCCGACAGCGTGGAAGCGCTGTATGCACTGGCCGACCAGCACAACGACGCCGACCTGGTCCTGATGGACCTCAACATGCCCGGTGCGCAGGGTTTCAACGCGCTGGTGCACATGCGCTCGCTGCACCCGCACCTGCCGGTGGTGGTGGTGTCCGCACGCGAAGAAGCCACGGTGATGCGCCGCGCGCTCGACCACGGCGCGCTGGGCTTCATTCCGAAGTCTGCGGACTCGGACACCATCGGCCACGCACTGGGCACCATCCTCGATGGCGAGACCTGGGCACCGCCGGAAGCGCACAACGTGCCGCCCACCGGCAGCGAAGAACGCGAAGTCGGCCAGCGCCTGCGCGAGCTGACCCCGCAGCAGTTCCGCGTGCTGCAGATGCTGGGCGCCGGCCGCTTGAACAAGCAGATCGCCTACGACCTCAATGTCTCCGAAGCGACGATCAAGGCCCACGTCACCGCCATCCTGCGCAAGCTGGGCGTGACCAACCGCACCCAGGCCGTGCTGATGGCCGGCAAGCTGGCGATCGACGACGACGCCATCGTGCTGCCGCCGGAAGAAGATTGATCGTAACGGACTGCGGAGCCGAGCATGTGCTCGGCTCCGCAGCCTTCATGATGCCCCTGTAGAGCCGAGCCCATGCTCGGCTGCTCTTGGCCTCAATACCGATTACCCCCAAAGCCGCCATCGACTCCATACATAGGGGTATTCCCCGATGCGCGTGGCCAGCCCAGCACGCACGGGATTGGCTGCAATGTACATCGCCTGCGTGCGCAGGCACTCGTCACTGCGCAGCGCATGATCGTAGAACCCCGCCTGCCAGATCGGTGCGTTCGCATCAACGCGCCTGGCGATGGATCTTCCACTCCGGGACTTCAGGATCTGCATGCAGCCGGCCAGCGTTCCGGTACGCAACTCGACCAACCAATGCAGGTGGTCCGGCATGACCACCCAGGCGAGGGAGGAGGTCCGCCCCGTCCGCTCTACGGTGCGCAGCGCTTCGATCAGCAGATCGACATTGGCCTTGTCGTCGAACCAGGGACGGCGTGCGCGTGTCACAGCCGTGATCGCGTAGACATTGTCGGTCTGCGACCAGCGACCAAAGCGGAGTGCGGGACTGGCCATGCGAAGAGGCTATGGCACGCATGACAGCCTCTCCATCAGCGAAATGCCGTGCTGCATGTCGGCGAATGCTCCAATGTAGAGCCGAGCCCACGCTCGGCTGCCATGTGAAGCAGCCGAGCATGGGCTCGGCTCTACAGGGGCGGGCGTTACCCCACGCCGTGCAGGTGTTCGTACAGGATCGTTGCGCCGATGATCACCAGGATCACGCCACCGATGATCTCCGCACGCTTGCCGACCATGCTGCCCAGTACGCGGCCGAGCATGATGCCGACGGTGACCATGGTCAGCGTGCACAGGCCGATGACCGCGGCCATCACGCCGATATGCACGTCCATGAAGGCCAGACCGATGCCCACCGCCATCGCGTCGATGCTGGTGGCGAAACCGGTCAGCGCCAGCTTCCAGAAGCCGTGGTGCTGCGACGGATCTTCGTCGTCCTCGGCACTGTCCGGGCGCAGGCCGTTGTAGATCATGTGGATACCCAGCGCGCCGAGCAGGCCGAAGGCGATCCAGTGGTCGAAGGCTTCGACGTATTGCAGGGCAGCCCGACCGAGCAGCCAGCCGATGATGGGCGTGATCGCCTCGATGACGCCGAAGATGATGCCGGCACGCAATGCATCGCGGAACACCGGCTTGCGCATGGCCGCACCCTTGCCGATTGCAGCGGCGAAGGCATCGGTGGACATGGCAAAGCCGATCAGGAGGATCGAAATGGGGGACATGGGCGGTGGCTGAGGTCGGGCTGGGACGGACGCACGGCCTGCGCTCGCGCCCAACCTGACGTTGCGCGCGCGGGCCGCTGGTCTCGCCAACCATCATGGTTGTCCACGCCACGGCGCACTGGCCGAGTATGTTGACGTGGACGATTCCTGCGAAGGAATCCGGCTACTCCCCAAGGGGACGCGAAGCTTAGCATCGCGATCCGCACGTGGCGCATTTCCAGCGAAACGCGCAGGCAGGGCTGGTTTGTATAGCGATGGCTATATCGGCGCCGCCATGCGTTCGGGAGCCGAGCACGGGCTCGGCTCTACAATTGCCGATCAGGCATCGCTATTGCCGGCATCGCGCAGCGCGCCCAGGAAGGCGCGCAGCGAGGCCGGCTTGATCGGCTTGGTCAGCACGCGGTAGCCGCGTTCGCGTGCCATCCGCTTCAGTTCGTCGCGGCCATCGGCGGTCAACAACGCACCCGGCAGCGGATAACCGGCGGCTTCACGCAGCGCCACCAGCGCATCCAGACCGTCCATGCGGTCGTGCAGGTGGTAGTCCACCAGCATCACCTGCGGCCGCTCGGCCACTTTCTCCAGCGCCTGATCCACCGTCGATGCCGTAATCACCTGCACCTGCCAGCGACCGAGCAGCGCGCGCATGCCGTCGAGGATCTCTTCGTCGTTGTCTACGCACAGCACGCGCAGGCCGGCCAGCGAATCGCTGCGCAGCGGCGCGGCTGCGGCCTGTACCGGCGCGGCCAGTTCGGTATAGCCCGGCAGCGGCGCCACCCGCGGCAGGATGATCGAGAACATCGAGCCCTTGCCAACCCGGCTGCGCGCATTGAGGCGATGGTCAAGCAGGCGCGAGATGCGCTGGCAGATCGACAGGCCCAGGCCCAACCCCTGTTCGCCCCAATCGAACGGCTGCTGGTAGCGGTGGAACTCGTCGAAGATCTGCCGCATGTGGTGCTCGGGAATGCCCGGGCCGGTATCCCATACCTGCAGCTCCACTTCGTTGCCACGCTGGCGCACCGCCAGCACGATGCGGCCCTGACGGGTGTAGCGCAGCGCATTGGCCAGGAAGTTCTGCAGCACGCGGCGCAGCAGGCGGCGATCACTGCGCACCCAGGCCGGACGCGTGAACAGGTCCAGGCGCAGGCCACGGCCGGCGGCGACCGGCGTGTACTGCGCGGCCAGTTCGCGCATCAGCGCGCTCACGTCGAACTCGCCGATCACCGGGTGCAGGCCACCGGCATCCAGCCGCGACACGTCCAGCAGGCCATCAAGCAGTTCTTCGGCAGCACGCAGCGACGCATCCACGCGCTCGGCCAGGTGCTTCTGCTCGTCGCTCACATGGTCGCTGTCGCGCAGCGCCGAAGCAAACAGCCGTGCGGCGTTCAACGGTTGCAGCACGTCATGGCTGATCGCCGCCAGGAAGCGGGTCTTCGACTGCTGCGCGACCTCGGCCTCGTGCGAGCGCTCGGCCACTCGCTGTTCCAGCGTCTCGTTGGCTTCCAGCAGTGCCTTCTCCGCGTGCTTGTAGTCGGTGATGTCGTTGTAGCTGGTCACGTAACCGCCGCCGGGCAGCGCCTGGCCGCGCATCTCGATCACCTTGCCGTCGCTGCGGGTGCGCTCGAACACGTGCGGTGAGCCGGCGCGCATGTAGCCGATGCGGCGGTTGATCTGCACTTCGATATCGCCCTCGCCCAGCTCGCCGCGCTCGGCGTTGTAGCGGATCAGGTCGGCCACCGGGCGGCCCACGTAGAGCATGCCGTCGGGGTAGCCGAACATGTCCTGGTAGCGGCGGTTCCATGCGGTCAGGCGCATGTCCGGATCAACCACGCTGACCCCGGCGCTGATGTTCTCCAGCGTGGTCGACAGGATCTCGCGGTTGAAGCGCAGCTCCTGCCCCGCTTCGTCCAGCACCGCCACCACTTCGCCCAGGTCCATGCCCGAGCCACGCAGCAGGCTGGTCAGCAGCAGGCGCGCCGATGCCGCGCCGATCGAGGCCGCCAACAGACGCTCGGTGAACTGTACCCACGGCCGGTCCGCAGGCGCCGAGGATTGCAGCTCGCGGCCCAGCGACTGCGCCTGCTCGAAGAACGAACGCCGCGCGTGGCGCTCGCCGACCACGCGCGAGGCCAGTGCCAGCAGGTCGCCCACGTGCACGTGGCCGGGCCAGCCGCCGGCCACCGACGGGCGTTCGGCATACGGGTCGAGGAAGGGGGCAGCGCGCAGGCGCTCGTCGACGCCGGGTCGCCAGCGTGCGGACACCAGCATCATCGTCGCCGCATTGACCAGCAGCGACCAGAACGTGCCATGGGTCAGCGGATCCCAGCCGGTCATGCCGAACAGCTGCTGCGGGCGCAGCCACTCGATGCCGAACGGGCCGTGCTGCACCCAGGCGGCATCGACCCAGCCGGCCATGGTCATCGCCGGCAACAGCAGGGTGTACAGCCAGGTGGCGAAGCCGAGCAGCATGCCCACCTCGACGCCACGCCGGCTGGCACCGCGCCAGTACAGGCCGCCGATCAGGCCGGGCGCGAACTGCGCCACCGCTGCGAACGCCATCAGGCCGTACGAGGCCAGCGTGCTGTCATTGCTGCTGGTGCGGTAGTAGCTGTAGGCCATCAGCGCCAGCAGCAGGATCGCCAGGCGGCGGATCCACAGCACGCGCGAAGCGACGTCGGCGGCCTCCTGGTGGTCACCGCTCCGACGCAGCAGCACCGGCATCACCAGGTCGTTGCTGACCATGGTGGCCAGTGCGATGGACGACACGATGACCATGCCGGTGGCCGCCGAAAAGCCGCCCACGTAGGCGATCAGCGCCAGCGCATTGCGGCCTTCGGCCAGCGGCAGGGCCAGCACCATCGAGTCGTCGGCGACGCTGCCGCCGGTGCCGAACAGGGTCACGCCGGCGGTGGCGATCGGCAGCACCATGCCCGAGATCAGCACCAGGTAGCCGCCGAACATCCAGCGCGCGCGGCGCACGTCGCGCACATCGCCGCACTCGACCACGGCCACGTGGAACTGGCGCGGCAGGCAGATGATGGCCAGGAAACTGAGCAGCGTCTGCGAGATGAAGCCCACCGGCGGCAGGCCGGTGAACAGCGTATGCACCGACTCGACCACCGCGTCGGTGCGGTTGCTCAGCCACAGGTAGGCGAACACGCCCACGGCCAGCATCGCCAGCAGCTTGATCACCGATTCGAAGGCGATGGCCAGCATCATGCCATGGTGGTGTTCGGTGGCATCGACCTGGCGGGTACCGAACAGGGTGGCGAACAGCGCCATCAGCAGCGCCACGTACAGCGCGGGATCGGTGAAGAAGCCGGTCGGGCCGGTGTTGCCGGTCAGCACCTGCAGGCTCATCGCCACCGCTTTGTACTGCAGCGCCAGGTACGGAATGATGCCGATCAGCGCGATGATCGCCACCAGCGCCGCCAGCCGCCGCGAGCGACCGAAGCGCGAGGAGATGAAATCGGCGATGGAGACCACGTTCTGGCTGCGCGCGATCAGCGCCAGGCGCTCGATGATGCGCCAGCCGAACAGCAGCAGCAGCAGTGGGCCGATGTAGATGGGCAGGTAGCCCACGCCGTTGCGCACGGCGGTGCCGACCGCGCCGTAGAAGGTCCACGACGAGCAGTACACGGCCAGTGCCAGGCTGTAGACCACCGGCCGCAGCCACGGCCGGTCGGGGTACATCGGCCGACGGTCGCCCCACCACGCCACGCCGAACAGCAGCGCGGCATAGGCAACCGAGACCAGCAGCAGGATCCAGCTGGAGACCACGCGTGCGTTTCCGTCAGGACAGGGGTCAGTAGATCACGACCGCTGGTCGTGCGGGTAGGTCATGGCGGTGGGTCACGATCGTTGATCCGTCTGGTGGGTCACGACCGTTGGTCGTGACGGGGACATCCGTGCCCACTAACAGTGGGCACCTACCGGGAATCAATGGGCACCCACCAGGAAGCGGTGGGCGCCTGCCAGGTACCGGCGCTATTGGGCCGGCACGCCCATTTCCTTCAGCAGCTCGGGCGCCGGGTAGACCTTGGCCAGCAGCCAGCGCAGGTAGCGCATGTCCACGTGCACGGCGCGCTTGTAGCGCGGGTCGAACCACCAGCTGGCGCTGACCGACTCCCAGTTGCTGTCGAAGTTCAGGCCGATCAGTTCGCCCCTGGCGTTGAGCACCGGCGAGCCGGAGTTGCCGCCCGTGGTGTCCAGGTTGGTCAGGAAGTTGACCGTCTGGGTCTTCAGTGCCGGATCGGCGGTGCTGCCGAAGTCACCCTTGGCGATCGCTGCCAGCAACGGCTTGGGTGCATCGAACGGGTAGGCGTTGGTGTTCTTCTCGACGATGCCGGCCACGGTGGTCACCGGCGAGTAGGTCACGCCATCGCGCGGGTGCAGCGCCTCGACCTTGCCGTAGCTGATGCGCAGGGTGCGGTTGGCATCCGGATACACCGCGCGGCCCTGCCTGGCACGCCAGGCGAACAGCGCCTGCATGTACGCCGGGCGCAGGCGCAGCTGCTCGCCTTCGCGGGTCTTGCTCTCGTTCTCGATGCGCAGCTGCGCGGCCACCAGCGGACCGGCCACGCTGATCAGCGGATCGGCGGCCAGTGCCTTGCCTTCGCGTGCGGCGGCAAAGCGCGACAGGCGCTGCGCTTCCTCACCCAGCTGGGTACCGGCATACAGGGTGTCCAGCGCCTTGGCCAGCTGCTGTGGGGTACGACCAAAGGCCGCGTCGAACTCGGCCACGCGCTGCGCGTCCGGCAGCTGCTGGTAGCGGGTCAGCAGGGTGGTCAGCAGGGCCTTCTCGACCTCCGGCGCGTAACGGCGCTGGACCTGCTTGAGCACCCCTTCGATCATCGCCTGGTCGCGCTGCTGGTAGCCGCTCTCGCGCTGCGCGTCCGGCTTGGCCGATTCGATGCGCAGGCGCTCCAGCAGCAGCGCCGAGCGCAGCAGCTGGCTCTGCGCGGCCATCTGCTCCAGCAGCAGGTCACGCTCGCCCACCGCCGCACCCTGCGACAGGTTGGCCAGCAGCGCCTTGATGTCACCCTGGTACCTGCGGTCGGTGGCAGCCAGCATGGCCGTCTCGTCGGCGGCACGCTGGGCCTTCGCATCGCTGCGCAGCAGGCCTTCCAGTTCGCCGGCGGCGCGCTTGCGGTTGTTCTTCAGCGACTGCAGCTGCGAGGCGTAGCGGGTACGCGCCTGCGCGTCCTTGGCGCTGGCGGCCTCGATGGTGTCGATCATCTGCTGGAACACCGATACGCGGCGCGGCAGCACGGTATCGATCTGGCCGGCGAATTCGGCCGCGGTGCGGTGGCGGTAGGTGATGCCCGGGTAACCGGCCAGCATCGCGTAATCGCCTTCCTTCGGGCCTTCCACCGACATCTGCAGGTGTGCCGGCGCCTGGTAGGGCACGTTGTCCTTGCTGTAGGCGGCCGGCTTGCCGTCCTTGCCCACGTAGGCGCGCAGCAGGGTGAAGTCGCCGGTGTGGCGGGGCCACATGAAGTTGTCGATCTCATCGCCGTAGTTGCCGATCGCACGCGGCGGCGCATACACCAGGCGCACGTCGCTCAGTTCCAGCTGGGCAATGCGGTAGAAATCGGTGCCGTAGTACATGTTGGCCACCGAGCAGCGCACGCTGCCGTCCTTCTCGCACTCGGCCACGATCTGCTTGCTGGCTGCATCCACGGCATCGAAGTAGGCACGGCCGGTCTTGCCACGGGCCTGCGCCAGCACCTGGTCGGTCACCTTGTCGAAGCCGACGGTGACCAGCACGCGGAAGTCCGGGTTGGCCGGGCGCTCGTCGGCACGGTCCCTGGCGATGAAGCCACCAGCGATCAGGTCGTGCTCGGGCGAGCTGTTGTACTGGATCACGCCCATCGCCACGTGGTGGTTGGTCAGCAGCAGGCCGTCGGCGGACACGAACGAACCGGTGCCACCACCGGCGCGCACCACGGCGCTCAGCGGCGGCGCGGTGACGTTGGCCAGGTCGGCCGGATTGCCCTTGAAGCCAGCGGCCTGCAGCGGTTGGGCCAGGTCCGGCAGCTGCGTCGGCATCCACATGCCTTCATCGGCGTGGGCGCCGGTGGCGAGGGTCAGGCCCAGGGCCAGGGCGGTGGGAAGGGCTTTGCGTGGTGACATGAGGCAATCCGGTACGACAGAACAGCCCGGGACCATAGCCCGTGGGGCGCTGTCGGGCAACGCCCGATAGTCAGGCCTGCGCCGCGCTCCTAGAATTGCCGTTTTCTGCACATCGGACGTTCGCAGATGATCGTCGGCATCGATCTTGGCACCACCCATTCCCTCATCGGCAGGCACACGGCAGCTGGGCCGCAGCTGTTCCCCAATGCCCATGGCGAGCTGTTGACCCCTTCGGTGGTCAGCCTCGTCGATGGTGCCGTACTGGTCGGCCAGCCGGCCCGTGACCGCCTGGTCAGCCATCCGCAGCAGACCGTGGCCCATTTCAAGCGCTGGATGGGCAGCGACCGTGAGACCCGGCTGGGTGAGCGCAGTTTCCGTCCCGAGGAGCTCTCGGCCATGGTGCTGCGCTCGCTGCTGGCCGACGCCGAAGCCGCCCTGGGCCACAAGGTGGAGGAAGCGGTGATCAGCGTGCCGGCCTACTTCTCCGACGCCCAGCGCAAGGCCACCCGGGCCGCCGGCGAACTGGCCGGCATCCGCGTCGAGCGCCTGATCAATGAACCCACGGCCGCTGCGCTGGCCTATGGTCTGCAGGAGCGTGACGGCGAAGGCCGCGTGCTGGTGCTGGACCTGGGCGGCGGCACCTTCGACGTCTCCATCCTGGAACTGTTCGATGGCGTGGTCGAAGTGCATGCCAGCGCCGGCGACAATTTCCTGGGCGGCGAGGATTTCCTGCAGGTACTCGTGCAGGCCTTCCACGCCGACCAGGGCACGTCCGCCAGCGACCTGTCCGCTGCCGAGCAGGCGCAGCTGCTGCGTCGGCTGGAACTGTTCAAGCGCGAACTCAGCCAGAGCGGCACTGCCAGCCTGCAGTTGCCCCTGGCCGGCAGCGAACGCCAGTGGCAGCTGGATGAAGCTCGCTACGCCCAGCTCTGCGAGCCACTGCTGCTGCGCATGCGCGCGCCCATCGAGCGCGCGATCCGCGACGCCCGGCTCAAGCCCGAGGCGCTGGACGACATCATCCTGGTCGGCGGTGCGGTACGCATGCCGATGGTCAGCAGGCTTGCGACCCGCATGTTCGGCCGGCTGCCGCTGCGCCATGTCCATCCGGACCAGGCGATTGCCTTGGGTGCCGCCGTTGCAGCGGGATTGAAGGCGCGCGACGAATCGCTGCGCGAAGTCGTGCTGACCGATGTCTGCCCCTACACGCTTGGCACGCAGGTGTCCCGCCAGGATGCTGCCGGTGGCGAGCGCAGCGGCTATTTCCACCCGATCATCCAGCGCAACAGCGTGGTGCCGGTCAGCCGCGAGGATCGCTTCTACCCGCTGCACGAGCGGCAAAGTGCCATCCGCATCGACGTGTTCCAGGGCGAGAGCCCGACGGTGGATCGCAACATCAAGCTCGGTGAGCTGACCGTGCCGCTGACCCATTCTGTCCCGATGCAGGAACGCAGCGTCACCGCCCGCTTCACCTACGACGTGAACGGGCTGCTGCAGGTGGAAGTCACCGAGGATGCCACCGGCAGGCGCCACGAGCTCATCCTGGAACAGAATCCCGGGCTGCTGTCACCCGAAGAGATCCAGCAGCGCCTGCGCGCGCTGGAAGCGCTGAAGATCCACCCGCGTGACGCCCAGCCCAACCTCGCGGTGATCGCCCGCACCGAGCGCCTGTACGAGGAACGCATCCATCACCGTGAACAGTTGCAGTCGTGGCTGAGCAGCTTCCGCCATGTGCTGGAGAGCCAGGATGCCGTTGCCGTCGAGCGTCATCGCCGTCAGCTGGACGAGGCACTCGACGCCCTCGAGCGCGATGCATGAGCTGGGCACTGCACGTCCTGGAGCTGGACCAAACGGCTGACGAGCGCGCGGTCAAGCGCGCCTATGCAAAGCGCCTGCGGGTGACTCGACCCGACGAGGATCCGGTCGCCTTCCAGCACCTGCATGAGGCCTATCAGGCGGCATTGGACTGGGTCCGCCAGGAAGCGCTGGCCGATATCGCGGACGAAGACGAACCGGCGGAGCATGCAACCGACATCGCACCTTGGCCGCCCGACGCAGACGTGGCATGGGCGCCGCCCGAAACGCGTTCGTACTCGCCTCCATGGCCACCTCGCGGCACGCCTGTGCTGCTGCGCACGGCACCAGGGGCGGAACTGGAGGGAGCGGTCCACGTATCGGGCCATGCGCACACGATCCTGCGCATGGCCCATCTGTCTTCCCCTGAAGACTTCGGCCCCTGGCTGGAGGCCACGCCGGTGCTGTGGTCGCTGCGCTACAAGCCATTGGTGGGCGACGCGCTGCTGGATGAACTGGCACGCAGTCACAACAGCGTCAGCGCAGCCAACATGGGTCTGCTGGCACGCTGCTTTGGCTGGGATGATGTACACGATGGCGTGGACCCGGACAGGCTGGCATCGATCCAGTCGCGCGGTCATCGACGCTGGGCCGCCGAGACCGGGAATGCGGCAGAGCTGTCGGCACTGCTTGAACAAGAGGGCAGCCTGCGGCTGGGGAGGGTCACCCTTGCGCGTTGCCTGCGCTACCTGTCGCAGCCATGGCACGCGCGACGATCCCTCTGGCAGGCGCAGCTGCCCGAGCACATCATTGAGGTCAACGCGCTGCTGGATGCGCTGGAACGCGGCGGCCAGGAGCCATTGCCCGCCGCCTGGGATCGGCAGCAGGTGCAGTTCTGGCGCAGCCTTGCCGACGTTTCCCGTCCCAACCGCTGGCGTTGCCAGGTCAATGCGCTGCGGGGCGGCCTGTTGGCTGCCCTGACGCTCGCGATTGCCGGTGGCTCGACTCTCATGAGTCTTGCCCAGCGTGACCTGCGCACCGCCGCCGCGCTCGGCATAGGCGGCGTGCTGCTCGGGGTCCTGCTCGCCCTGGCCGGCGCTCTGTGGGTCCATGTCCGTTGGGTGCTGCGCCAGCTGACGCTGGATCTGCCCCCTTCGCGCTGGGGATGGCTGCTGGCGTTGCCAGCGCCGCTGATCGCCCTCGCCAGCCTGATCCTGGTCCATGGCCTGGATCTGCGGCTGGAAGGTACGTTGCTGCTGTTCCCTGGCCTTGCTCTGGCGACGGCACGCTGGATCCGGCGCGAGGATGGCCGGGGATTCCGGCCGCGCAACCTGATTGGACCGGGCATCGGCATGTTCGTCCCCGAAGTGGGCTGCGCCCTGGTCCTGCTGCTATGGACCACCTGGTTCCTGCGTGACAGGTGCCGTCGCCTGTCGATCGACCTGCCTCCACCTGCTTCTGGAAACACCGTGTGAACCGGGCACTGGACGCTCTCGGGCTCGACGCCAGCGCCGACGAAAAGGCGATCAAGCGCGCCTACGCGCAGAGACTGCGCGCGGCACGCCCGGACGAAGACCCGGTGGCATTCCAGGCGCTGCACGAGGCTTACCAGCAGGCCCTGCTGTGGGCACGCAGCCGCACGCAATGGCAGGAGGAAAGCAGTGCAGAAGCGCTGTCGACGCCACCTGCAGACAACAGCCCACCCGGCCCACCGGCGCCGTACGACAGCCATTCGCCGATGGACAACATGCCGTTGCTGCATCATCCATGCACGCCCGACACCGACATGCCGGACGATGTGGTGGAGCCATCATTGAACCTGCCCCGGTTTGCGCGCCTGCTGATCAACACCGCCGGCGACGCCGACCCGGCCAGCTTCGAGCACTGGCTGGCCCATCGCCCGGAGCTGTGGTCATTGGCCGACAGGCCGCGTATCGGTGACGTGGTACTGCAGCAGCTGCTGCACCAGGGCCAGCCGCTGTGCGAGTCCAACTTCGATCTGCTGGGTCGATACTTCTGCTGGGATGAGATCCGGGCTGATATCGATCCCTACCGGGTCCGCGCACGGCGCAACCTGCTGCATCGCCGCTGGCAGCTGCAGCCGCGCAACCACACGGCCCTCACCGCAGCCCTGGACCGACCGCATGACCGGGTGTCCGTAACCGAGGCCCATGCCCGCATGGAACGCTTGACCCGACCGTGGCACTGGCTGCAATCGCTGCTGTCGGCCAGCGTGCCCGGGCGTGCTGGCATCATGCGGCAAACGATGCAGCGTCTGGGAGTGCAGGGTGTCCGTGACACGCTGGCGCCACTGGACACGGATCAGGTCGCCTTCTGGATGGCGGTATCCCAACCCGGGCACTTCAATCTCATGAAGATGCAGGTGGCCATTGTCCGCTGCCTGCTGGGCGCTCTCGTCGTGCTGGCCGTTCTGGCAGCGCTGGCATTGCTCGGTGATGCCGCTCGCCCTATCGCGATCAGCACGTCCAGCATGAAACACGTGGCAATCCATGCCTCGGTGGTCATCGTGTCTGGCGTCCTCATGCTGACGCCTTTCGTTGGAGGCACCCCATCGCGGACGGCGTCCGCGCCAGCGCCCGTCGAGCCACCGTCGGCGCTTGATGGGCACGGCATGCTCACGCACGGGCCTCGTCCGCGCAGGCCAGCCCCCTGCTTCGCCGTTGTCAGCCAGACCGATCCCGACACAGAGGGTGGTTGAGGGGCAGCGGGTTATTTCTCCCGCCGCCAGTTGATCGACCCGCGGTTTTCCACGGTGCTCGACTCCACTTCCACGTCGAACCCGCGGCGCAGCAGGTACTTCAGCGTGATCACCGAACCGGCACCGACCAGCGACACGCCGTAGCCGACGTACAGCTTGGGCGAGATGTACTTGCCGACACCGATCACCGAGCCGCCCAGCGCGCGCGACTGGCTCACGCCGGCGTCGTCCAGGCCCAGCTTGGCGCCCAGCTGCGAAGCCAGCAGGCCGCTGCCCGCCGAGAGCGCCGCCGAGGCCGCGTTGACCTGCTGCGCCTGGTCGCTGCTGGCACCGGTCAGGCTGCGTCCCAGCACCAGATAGGCCAGTGCCTCGGACTGCGACATTGCCGGATCGGACCACACGTCCGCGCGCGGCTGCTGCGCACGCCCGGTCACGTCGATGCCGGCGGTGACATCACCGATCCGGCGCTCGGCGCGGATGTTGATGCGCGGGTCGGACACCGCGTTGTAGTTCCAGGTGAGGTTGCCGCGGGTGATGGTCAGGTCCTGCCCATACGCCTTGTAGCGGCCGCTCACTTCCAGGCCGCCATTGGCGGTCATTTCACGGCCGGGCTTGGCCCAGACCTGCATCTTGCCGGTCAGCGCGCCCTTCAGGCCGAACCCGGTCATCTTCACCTTGTCGCCGAGGCTGACCGTCAGGTCCATGTCCAGCGGCGAGGTGCGCGACTCTTCCGGATCGGCCGGGTCCAGCACCACCACGTCTTCGGACACCGAGGTGCCACGGTCCAGGCGCTCCAGGTCGATGTCGGCCTCGGGCACGTGCACGGTGCCACGCAGCTCCATCGCCGCCTTGGCCAACGTGAAGTCGAGGTTGGGGTTGGCGACGATGCGCAGCTCGCTGGTGTTGGACAGCAGCACGTTCTCGCCGTGGATCTTCAGCTGCAGCGGCTGTGCATCACCGAACCACGACAGGCCGCCGTCGACATACAGCGTGCCCTGGCCCGAGTTGGCCTGCGCGGTGATCTTGGCCGAGCCGTCGGGCTGGGCCACGAAGCTGCCCTTGCCCTGGTCGAAGGTCAGGCCAAGCGCGGGGAATTCGCCCTTGAAGTTGCTCAGCTGCGCGTCGCCGCCCAGCGACGGCTGCCCGCGCGTACCGCGCAGGCTGACGTGGCCTTCGATCAAGCCGGTCGGGCGCACGATGTCCGGCGAGAACAGCTCCAGCCAGTACAGCCGCGACATGTTGAGGTAGAGCTCACCGTTCAGCGGTGCGCTGGCTTCCCAGCCGGTCTGCATCTTCGCGTCGACGAAGCCATTGCCCTGGAAGCCCATGCCCAGGTAGCCCTTGATGCTGGCCGGGGTCATGTCGAGCTTCAGCGAGAACTGGTCATAGCGCACCAGCTCGCCGCGGGTGGTATCGCCCACGGTGTTGCGGTTCTCGCCCAGGCGCACGCCGCCTTCCTTCGAGCGCACTTCCACATGGCCTTCCCAGGCCGCGCCGCGCGGGCGGATCTGCGCGTCCAGGCTGACGTCGCCGCGCAGGTAGATGCGGCGGCCGGACTGCGGCGGCAGCCACGGCTGCACCAGCGCCAGCGGCAGCGCGTCACTGCGCACCACCAGGCCTTCTCGCGGCCAGTTGGCCTGTGCGCACAGCGCGCCGCTGCTGGCGGCGGCCAGGCAGGCTTCGGACAGGGTGTAGGTGCTGCCGTTGATCGCGAACGCCGCCGGTGCACGCAGCGACCACGCATCACCCTTCACCGGTGCGATGCGCAGCGAGGCCAGCTCGCCACGCCACTGCGCCCCCTGCTGGCGCACGCTGCCCTGCAGCTCGATCGCGCCCATCTCGTTGCGGGTCTGCGCAGCCAGGCGCAGGTTGGACACACTGCCCTGCGCATCCACGTTCAAGCGCTCCAGCAGCATGCCGGCGTTGACCTGCTGGCCCTGCACCGCCAGCGTGCCGCTGTCGCCGCGCCACGGCAGGTGGCCCTTGATGCTCACGCTCTCGGCGCCGTAGCCCTCCCAGTTGAGATTGTTGCCGACCAGGTCGGCGGTGATGTCCGGCGCATCGCGCGGCCCCTTCACCTGCACCTGGCCGCGCAGGCCACCGTCGGCGCCCGGCAGCAGGTCACTCAGCTGCAGCGGTTCGAAACGTGCATCGATGTCGAGGCGGTCGCCGACCTTGCCCGACGCGGTCACCCGGCTGCTGCCCAGCGACAGCTTCAGGTCACCCTGGCCCTGCGCGCCCTGCAGCGCGAACTTGCCCTGTGCATCAAGGTTGCGCTGGCGCAGGATGCCCTTCAGCGACGGCAGGTCGACGGTGGCTTCCAGCGTGCCGGCCGTGCCCGGTGCGGCATTGGCCGGCGGCGGCAGCTGACGGCCCTTGGAGGCCAGGTTGCCGGACAGGCGGCCGTTCCAGCCCGGCACGAAATAGCCGGGGTCGAAGTCCTTCAGCGTGGCCTTGGCGTCCCAGTCCAGCTGCGGCGCCCAGGCCACCTGGCCTTCCACCTGCAGCTGCCCACCCGGCGTCTGCGCCTGCAGCTGGTGGATCGACGCGGCCTGGTCATTGCCGCGTACGTCGAACTGCAGCTGCGCCTTCTGCGCCTCGCGTTCGATCTCGGCACGGCCGATCGCGGCCCAGGCCTTCAGGGTACCGGCCAGGCCGAAGCGTGCTTCCTTCAGGGTGACCGGCACCGGTGCGCTGCCAGCCGTGTTCGGGTCGGGTGCCGGCACGTAGGTCAGATCGCGTGCGACCACCGAGAAATTGAGTTTCTGCTGATCGTCCTGGCTGAAGTCGGCGGTGCCTTCCAGCCGCGCTTCGCCACCGAGGCCCTTCACCAGCAGCGGTGAGACCTTCAGCACCTGGTCCTGCAGCGACACCACCGACGGTGCCAGTTCCAGCTCCTGGTCGCCCTGCTTCACCCTGCCGCGCAGGTTGGCATTGCCGCCCTTGCCGGCGGCGGTGAAGTCCAGCGACAACGGCGCAATCGCCGAGCTCGCCAATGCTGGCGACAACAGCGCCAGATCCAGCTCGTCACTGCGGATGCTGGCGCTCCAGCTCGGGTCGGTGCGGCCATCGAACACCAGCATCGCGTGCAGCGGCTTCGGCGCGCGCCCGGCTACGGCCACTTCCATGTGCGACAGGTCGCCACGTGCGACCAGGCCCACCGTAGCGGCGGTGCGCCCACGCGGTGCTGGCAGCACCGCCGTCACCGTCACATCGGTGTCGTAGTCCTTGGCCGGAATGTAACGGCCCTGGGCGGTGAAGTTGCCCATGTCGCTGTCCACCACCAGCTTGTGCGCCTGGAACTCGCCATTGGCGATCTCGATGCCACCACGCACCCGGCTGATGTCGATCACCGGTTCGTTGGCCTGGCTGATGCGGAAGCCGTCGATGGCGATGGCATCGGCCTGGATCGCCAGCGGCATCTCGATCTGCGGCAGCGAATCCGGCCACGATGGCAGCTTGAACGGCTCATCACTCTTGGCCAGGTTCAACGTCGCGTTGGTCAGCTCCAGCTTGTCCAGCAGCAGCTTGCGGCCCAGCAGCGGGCGCAGGTCCGGCTCCAGGTGCGCGCGCTCGGCGTGGAAATGGATGTCGTCGTAGCGGAAGTCGACGTTGTACAGGGTCAGCGGACCGGCCACCGGGCCTTCCACCTTGTCCCAGGTGAAGCTGGCGCCCACCGGCAGTCGCGCCACCACCTGGGCCAGCAGCACATCGCGGCCGGCCACGGTCTGCAGCAGCCAGTACACCGCCAGCAGGGCCAGCAGCACCACGCCGATCACGCCGACGCCGGACCAGGCCCAGAAGCGGCGGCGTCGGTAGAAGCGCACGCGCGGCGGTGGCGTGCCGGGGCTCGGTGCGGGCGTGCTCACAGGTCCGCTCCGATGTTGAGGTAAAGCTGGAACTGTGAATCCGGGTTGTTCAGGCCATGCGCGATATCCACCCGCACCGGGCCCACCGGCGATTTCCAGCGCACGCCGAAGCCGACGCCGGTGTGCAGGTCAATGGTGTTGTCGAATGCGCTGCCGGTATCGACGAACACCGCCGCGCCCCACGGGCCGCCATTGAAGTAGTGCTCGTACTCGGCCGAGCCGATCACCAGGTTCTTGGCGCCCAGCGCGTATTTGTCGGGTTTGGGTGTGCGCGGGCCGACTTCGCGGTAGGCGTAACCGCGGATGCTGCGGTCACCGCCGGCGAAGTAGCGCAGGCTCGGCGGCATCGCCACCAGATCGCTGGTCCAGGTGGTACCCCCCTCACCGCGCAGGATCAGGCGGTTGCTTTCACCCACCGGGATGTACCAGCGCAGCACGGCGTTGGCCTGCACAAAGCTGGTATCCGAGCCGGCGCCTTCCACGCCGGCACGCACCGTCGCCGCGCCGCTGATGCCCTTGCGCGGGAACATCTCGTCGTCGACGTTGACGTAGTCGGCAACCATCTGCGGGTACACCAGCGTCGAGGTGTTGTAGACGGCGTCGGTGAATTCGGTGCCGGACGCGTAGCGCCAGCGCTCGCGCAGTGCGTTGATCGAGGCGATCGCGGTCCAGTGCTCGTTGATCTCGCCGCTGCGGCTGGCGATCAGCTTGAAGTTGCGCAGATCGATGTAGTCGGTCTGCTCGTCGTACGCGCTGGCGGCGAAGGTGTACCAGCCGTCGAGCCAGTTGAAGGCCGGAATGCGGTAACTGGTGACCAGGCTCTTGCGCTTCTGCGCATAGTCCAGCTGCGTGTTCATCTTGTGGCCGCGGTTGTTCAGGAAGCGCCGCTCGATGCCACCGCGCACACCCGGGCCGCTCTCGCTGCCGTAGCTCAGGCCGGCGGTATAGATGGTGCGCTTGGCGCGCGTCAGCTTCACGTCCACCGGCACTTCGCCGTTCTCGTCGGCCTGGTCCGGGCGCGGCTGGATGTCGATCACGCTGAAGTAGTCCAGCTTGGTCAGCGACTCGCGCAGCCGGTCCAGCTTGCCCTCGTGGTAGTAGCTGCCCTGGTCCCAGTAGACCAGTGGATCGAACAGCTTGTCGACGAAGTAGTCCTGCTGGAAGCGCACCGGGCCCATGTTGTAGCGGCGGCCGCTGTCCCAGGTCAGGTCGATGTCGGCGGCGTTGTCGGCGCGGGTGATCTGCACCTGGCGCTGGGTGTAGTCGGCGTCGAAGTAGCCGCGCTCGGCCAGGCGCCGGGTGATGGTGATCTTGCTGGCTTCGTACTGGGTGTGCTCGAAGCGCTGGCCCTTGCGCGGCTTGAACGCGGCCAGGTCATCCTGCAGGTACTGGTCGTACATCGCCGGGCCGGTGATGTCGATGTGCTCGCGGCGCACGGTCACCGGGGTGCCCTTGTCGACATGGATCAGCACGCGCACGTGTTCGTCCTCGCGCGGTGCCTCGACCTTGATCACCGGGTTGTAGTACCCGAACGGTTCCAGTGCCTGGCGGGTCTGCCGCTCGGCCTGTGACAGCAGGTATTCCAGGCGCGATTCGCCCTGTTCCTTGCCGATCGTGTCGTACAGCGACAGCGATTCCTGGATGTTCTCGATGATTGCGGCGTCGTCGCCCTTGTCCAATCCCTTGATGTCCACCTTGTCGATGGTGCCGCGCGCGTGGACCACGGAAGTGGCGGCCAACGACAGGACCATCAGCGGCAGGGCGTATTTCTTTGGCTGCATGCGGGACAGCATACCGACCGAAGGTGACGATGCGAAATGCATCACGTCATTCGGGATCGGTTGTTAAGTGGCGGTCAAAATACGCACCTTTGTGGCGATCATCGTGAATGCAGGCGAGGATGCCGGCATCGTGCGCGATGCCGGCAATGACCCCGATGGACATCCACCGGCGATGCGATGCGCGGGGGTAATGCCGGCCAGCGGCCGGCACTACCGATACGGGCATCAGCTCGACAGATGCTCGATCGCCGCGACCTTGCCCAGGCGCTCGCCCAGCATCGTCAGCAGCGCCAGGCGGTTGCCACGCAGCGCCAGATCGTCCGCATTGACCATCACCCCGTCGAAGAACGCGTCGACCTGCGGGCGCAGGCGCGCCAGGCGTGCCAGCACGGCCACGTAGTCCTTCTGGTGCAGGCTGGCGCCGGTGTCGTCGATGGCGGCGGTGACCGCTTCGGCCAGCGCGCGCTCGGCGTCTTCCTGCAGCAGCGCCGGGTCGATCTGCGCCGGAATGTCGCCCTCGGCCTTGCGCAGGATGTTGCGGATGCGCTTGTTGGCCGCAGCCAGTGCTTCGGCTTCCGGCAGTGCGGCGAAGGTGCCGATCGCATCCAGGCGGCGGTCGAAGTCGTACAGCGAGGCCGGCTTCAGTTCGGCCACCGCGTTGAAGTGCGTGGCCGGCACGCCCCTGTCGCCGTAATAGCCCTTCAGGCGGTCGAGAATGAAGTCGTACAGCTCGCCGACATCGGCCTGCACGTTGCGCGCGGCCAAGGCGGCGTTGGCGCTGGCCAGCAGCGCGCGCAGGTCCAGCTCGAAGCCGCTTTCGATGATCGTGCGGGCCAGGCCCAGCGCATTGCGGCGCAGGGCGAACGGGTCCTTGTTGCCGGTCGGCTTCAGGCCTGCGGCGAAACCACCGGCCAGCGTGTCGACGCGTTCGGCGATGGCCAGCACCTTGCCCAGCGGCGACAGCGCGATGTCATCACCGCCGAAGCGCGGCTGGTAGGCCTCGTCGATGGCCAGCGCCACCTCGGTCGATTCGCCACCGGCCACGGCGTAGTGGCGGCCGGCGATGCCCTGCAGCTCCGGGAACTCGTTGACCATGCGCGACTGCAGGTCGTTCTTGGCCAATTCGGCAGCCCGCCTGGCCTGCACGGCATCGGCACCCACCTGGGGTGCGATCACTTCGGCCAGGGCGGCCACGCGCGCCACCTTGTCGGCCACGCTGCCCAGCTTGGCCTGGTAGGTCACCGTCTTCAGGCCGTCGCCCATCGACGCCAGGCCCTGCTTCAGGTCCTCGTCGAAGAAGAACTTGGCGTCGGCAAAGCGCGGGCGGATCACCCGCTCGTAGCCCTTGGCCACTTCGGCCACGTCCTTCGATTCGATGTTGGCGATGCCGATGAACTTCTCGGTCAGCGTGCCTGCGGCATCCAGCACCGGGAAGAACTTCTGGTTGATCTCCATCGTTTCGATCAGCGCTTCCTGCGGCACTGCCAGGAACGCACGTTCGAAGCTGCACAGCACCGCCGACGGCCACTCGACCAGGTTCACCACCTGCTCCAGGTTGTCGTCGGTGATGCGGGCGCTGCCACCGGCCCTGGCCGCGGCGGCCTCGACCTCGGCGACGATGCGCGCACGGCGCTCGCGCGGGTCGACCAGCACGAAGGCGGCGCGCAGGGCTTCAACATAGTCCTGCGGCTGGGCCAGCAACACGGGCTGGTCGTGGTGGAAGCGATGGCCACGGCTGACACGGCCGGCCTGCAGGCCGAACAGTTCGGCCTCCACCACCTCGGTACCGTGCAGCAGCACCAGCCAGTGCGCCGGGCGGGCAAAGCCCCAGGTGTGGTCGCCCCAGCGCATCGGCTTGGGAATCGGCATCGCTGCAATCGCCTCGCGCAGGATCTCCGGCAGCAGGCTGGCGGTGCGTGCGCCCGGGGTCACCGCGCGGTGCACGAAGCGCTCACCCTTGTTATCGGTGGTCTTCTCCAGCGCGGTCCAGTCGATCCCGGCCTTGGCGGCGAAGCCCTGCAACGCCTTGGTCGGCTGGCCTTCGGCGTCCAGTGCGATGTTCAGGTACGGGCCCAGCACTTCGCTGTGCTGTTCCGGCTGTTCCAGGCCCACGCCCGGCAGCAGCACGGCCAGGCGGCGGGGGGTCGACAGCGGGCGTGCATCACCCAGTTCCAGCGCGACGCCGCGCGTGCGCAGGCCTTCGACAACACCGTCGAAGAACGCCTGGGCCAGGCCCGGCAGCGCCTTGACCGGCAGCTCCTCGGTGCCCAGTTCGATCAGCAGGGGGGACAGTTGGCTCATCGGTTCGATCCTGTGGTGGGGGCGCAGCGCGCGACGCGTCCGGCGCCCCGGGTAGTTGATGAAAAGCGGGTGGGTGCCGACGGCCCGTCAGGCCTTCTTCGCACCCGGGAAGCCCAGCTTCTCGCGCTGCTCGTAGTACGCCTTGGCCACCGCCTGGGCCAGCGCGCGCACGCGCAGGATGTAGCGCTGGCGCTCGGTCACGCTGATCGCGCGGCGTGCATCAAGCAGGTTGAAGGTGTGGCTGGCCTTCATCACCTGCTCGTAGGCCGGCAGCGGCAGGCCCACCTCGACCAGCTTCTGCGCTTCACGCTCGCAGGCATCGAAGCGGTGGAACATTTCGTCCACGTCGGCGTATTCGAAGTTGTAGGTGCTCTGCTCGACTTCGTTCTGGTGGTAGACGTCGCCATAGGTCACCGGTTGCCCGTCCGGGCCGTAGGTCCAGACCAGGTCGTAGACGTTGTCGCAGTTCTGCAGGTACATGCACAGGCGTTCGAGACCGTAGGTGATCTCGCCCAGCACCGGGCGGCACTCCAGGCCACCGGCCTGCTGGAAGTAGGTGAACTGGGTCACTTCCATGCCGTTGAGCCAGACTTCCCAGCCCAGGCCCCAGGCGCCCAGCGTCGGCGATTCCCAGTTGTCCTCGACGAAACGCAGGTCGTGCACCAGCGGGTCGATGCCCAGCGCCTTCAGCGAATCCAGGTACAGCTGCTGGATGTTGTCCGGCGCCGGCTTCATCGCCACCTGGTACTGGTAGTAGCGCTGCAGGCGGTTCGGGTTCTCGCCGTAGCGGCCGTCGGTCGGGCGGCGCGAGGGCTGCACGTAGGCCGCGTTCCAGCGTTCCGGACCGATCGCACGCAGGAAGGTGGCCGGGTGGAAGGTACCGGCGCCCACCTCCAGGTCGAGCGGCTGGATGAGCACGCAGCCCTGCTGGGCCCAGAACTGGTTCAGGGTCTGGATCAGGCCCTGGAAGGTGATCGGAACGGTCGGGGTCGCGGACATGCGTACGAGTCTTGGCCGGCAAGGGGGTGCGTTAGTATAACGGCCGACCTGCGGGGCATTCCGTACCCGGGAGGAGCAGGCAGATGGAACATCGGCTGCCGGTGGGCACGCCCGGCGAGCCAGGCGACATCCCGCTGCCGTGGGGCCGCCTGCATTTCGAACAGGTCTGCGCAGCGCTGCTGGCCGATGGCCTGGTGGCCGAGCACGACGTCGAGCGCATGCGGTTTTCCGCACAGGGCGCGCGCAATGCCAGTGAAGTGCACCCGCTGGTGTTGCTGTCCAACCTCAAGCTGGCCGCCCGCGACGGTGGCGAACTGACCCTGGAACGCCTGACCGAATGGCTGGCCCGGCGCACCGGCAGCCGCTACCTGCGCATCGATCCGACCCGGGTCGACGTCGCTGCTGTCACCGCGCTGGTCTCCCATGCCTACGCCCGCCGCCACCGCTTCCTGCCGCTGGCGGTGGATGCCGAACGGGTGCTGGTGGCCACCAGCGAGCCGCTGGTGCAGGAGTGGCGCCGCGACCTGCAGCACCTGACCCGCCGCAGCATCGAGCTGGCGGTGGTCAATCCGCTCGACCTGCACCGCTACACCATGGAGTTCTACGGGGTGACCCGCTCGGTGCGTGGCGCGCGCGGCGATGTCCGCGGCGAAGCCAGCACCACCCTGCCCAGCTTCGAGCAGCTGGTCGAGCTGGGCCGTACCGGCGACGTCAATGCCGACGACCAGCACATCGTGCACATCGTCGACTGGCTGCTGCAATATGCCTACGAACAGCGCGCCTCGGACATCCACCTGGAACCGCGCCGCGAGATGGGGCGCATGCGCTTCCGCATCGATGGCGTGCTGCACAAGGTCTTCGAGGTGCCACCGGCGGTGATGACCGCCGTGGTCAGCCGCATCAAGGTGCTCGGCCGCATGGACCTGGCCGAACGCCGGCGCCCGCAGGACGGCCGCATCAAGACCCGCTCGCCGGGCGGCCGCGAGGTCGAGATGCGCCTGTCGACCATGCCCACCGCCTTCGGCGAGAAGTGCGTGATGCGCATCTTCGACCCGGATGCCGCCTTCAAGAGCATCGACCAGCTGGGTTTCAGCCCGCAGGAGGCCGCCGACTGGAATGCACTGGTCGAACGCCCGCACGGCATCGTGCTGGTCACCGGCCCGACCGGCTCAGGCAAGACCACCACCCTGTATTCCACGCTGAAGCGGCTGGCCACGCCGGACGTGAACGTGTGCACCGTGGAGGACCCGATCGAGATGATCGCGCCCGAGTTCAACCAGATGCAGGTGCAGGCCAACATCGACCTGGACTTCGCCAGCGGCGTGCGCACCCTGCTGCGGCAGGACCCGGACATCATCATGATCGGCGAGATCCGCGATCTGGAAACCGCGCAGATGGCGGTGCAGGCCTCGCTGACCGGCCATCTGGTGCTGTCCACGCTGCATACCAACGACGCGCCGTCGGCGGTCACCCGCCTGCTCGACCTGGGCGTGCCGCACTACCTGCTGGCCAGCACCCTCAACGGCATCCTCGCCCAGCGCCTTGTGCGCACCCTGTGCCCGCACTGCAAGCAGCCGCACACCCTTGGTGCTGCCGACTGGGCGGTGCTGGCTGATAGCCAAGCTGCATATCCAGATGCCGCCACGCCCTGTCGGCCGGTTGGTTGCCTGGAGTGCCGGCGCACCGGATTCCTCGGCCGCATCGGCCTGTATGAGTTGCTGCCATTGGGCTCGCGGCTGCGTGGGCAGATCCGCGCCGACATGGATCTGGCCGGTTTCACCCGTGCCGCGCGGGCTGAAGGGCTGCGAACCCTGCGCCAGGCCGGGCTTGAAAAGGTGGCGCAGGGGCTGACTACAATCGAGGAAGTCCTGTCAGTCCTGCCGCCCCCGGATGAACCCAGCCCCGTTCCTGATCCTTGAAACCGGCCGCCCGGTGCCGTCGCTGCGCCGCTACGGGCGCTTCCCGCACTGGATCCGGGTGGCCGCCGGGCTGGAAGAGCACGAGACGGTGGTGGTCGATGTCGAACACGGGGATGCCCTGCCCGACCCGCATGCCTTCGCCGGCGTGCTGGTGACCGGCTCGGCCGCCTTCGTCACCGACCACGCCGAATGGAGTGAGCGCAGTGCCGCATGGCTGCGCCAGGCCGCCCACGACGACCTGCCGGTGTTCGGTATCTGCTACGGGCACCAGCTGCTGGCGCACGCGCTGGGCGGGGAGGTGGCCTACAACCCGGCCGGGCGCGAGTCCGGCACGATCGAACTGGAGCTGCAGCCGCAGGCCGCGCAGGACCCGCTGTTCCAGGGCCTGCCGCAGCACTTCGCCGCCCACGCCACCCACCTGCAGACCGTGTTGCGCGCGCCCGACGGCGCCGAAGTACTGGCACGCTCGCCGCTGGATGGCTGCCATGCCTTCCGCTGGGGGCGCCAGGCCTGGGGCGTGCAGTTCCACCCCGAGTTCGCCACCCACCACATGCGCGGCTACGTGCGTGCCCGCGCCGACTGCATCGGCCGCCATGGCGGCTGTGCCCGCAGCATCGAGCGCGCGGTCAGCGCCGCACCGCTGGCGCGCCAGCTGCTGCGCCGCTTCGTTCGCCAGGCGCGGCTGTCTTCAGCCCAGCCGGCGGCAAAACAGGGATAATCGGCGGCACGGGCAAGCGCCCGGCCCCTCCTGTCCTTCCCGGATGTCCATGAAAGAGATTCGCAAGCTGCCGGCCTCGGCGGGCGCCCAGTGGTTGCTGGATACGTTCTCGCTGTATCGGCGTGCGCCGCTGCAGCTGGCCCGGATCGGTCTGACCTGGCTGCTGGTGAGCTGGGTGGTCACCCTGTTGTCGACGCTGATTCCCGGCGCCGCCGGCATGGCCGTGCAGCTGATGACCCTGGCCATCTCGCCGATCATGTTCGGCGGCATGCTGTACGCCGTGGGTGAGATCGACGAAGGTCGCCCGGGCCTGGCCTCGCACCTGCTGCAGCCGATCCGCGACCACCGCGTCAGCCACCTGCTGGTGCCGCTGGCGATCCAGGTGCTGGCGGTGCTGCTGCTGGGCGCGCTGCTGTTCCTGATGATCGGCCGCGAAGGCTTCACCGCCTTCAGCGAGGTCATGACCAAGATGGAAGAGATCAGCCGCAGTGGCCAGCAGATCAAGCCGGACGATGCTGCGGCGCTGGTGGCCAACCTGCCGGCCAAGCGCATCGCACTGTGGATGCTGCTGGTGTTCCTGAGCGCGGTCGCACTGTCGCTGGCAATGTTCACCCAGCCGGCGCTGGTGGTGTTCGACAAGCAGAGCGGCATGCACGCGCTGCGCCTGAGCCTGCAGGGCTGCATCGAGAACATCGGCGCAATGATCGTGTTCGCCGTGCTCGGCCTGATCGCCGCGTTCTGCATCTACATCCTGTTCGTGATCGTGATCCAGATCGCGATGCTGATCGGCGGCCCGCTGGCCGCCGCCTTCATCGCCCAGCTGGTGCTGACCACGGTGCTGATGCCGCTGTATGTCGGCGCGGTCTACGCCGCGTGGAAGCAGATGTTCGTGCACCGTGGCAGCCGCGCCGCACCGCCGATCCCGACCACGCCGACCTCGAGCGACATCTTCCACGCCTGATGAAAAAAGGGGACGGAGGGGATTAAGTCGTTAGCTGCACACACTGGGCATAAACGACTTAATCCCCTCCGTCCCCTTTTTTCTTTCAGGCGGCGGGCTTCTTGACTGCCGACGACGGCACCAGCCAGCGTGCGGCGTGGATGCCCAGCTCATAGAGCAGGCACATCGGGATCGCCAGCATCAGCTGCGAAACCACGTCCGGCGGGGTCAGCACCGCCGCCAGCACGAAGATGCCGACGATCGCGTAGCCGCGGCCTTCCTTGAACTGCTGCGGCGTCACCCAGCCCAGCAGCACCAGGATCACCATCGCCACCGGCAGTTCGAAGCTGCCGCCGAAGGCGAAGAAGATCGCCAGCACGAAATCCAGGTAGGCATTTGCATCCGGGGTGATCGCAATCACGTCCGGGCTGAAGGTGGTGAGGAAGTGGAACACCGCCGGCAGCACCAGGAAGTAGGCAAAGGCACAGCCGGTGTAGAACAGCAGCACCGAGGACACCAGCAGCGGCACCGCCAGGCGCTTCTCGCGCGCATACAGGCCGGGCGCGACGAAGGCCCACAGCTGGTACAGCAGCCACGGCACCGCCACGAACAGGGCAACGAAGAAGGTCAGCTTCAACGGCGCGAAGAAGGCGCCGGCCGGATTGGTGGCAATCATCGTCTGCCCGTTCGGCAGCTGCGAGACCAGCGGCTCGGCCAACGCGTTGTACAGCTTCTGGGTGAACGGCAGCAGCGCCAGCAGCACCACGCCCAGGCCCAGCAATGCGCGCACCAGGCGGCCGCGCAGTTCCACCAGATGTTCGACCAGCGAGCTCTCGCCGAAATCCTGTTCACTCATGGCTGGCGCTCCGTGCGCGGCGGCGGCGGCGCACCGGCTTCAGGGGGTGTCGCCGGCGTCGGCTCGGGAGCGACGCCCTCCTGTACCGGTGCATCGGCACGGGTCAGGCCGCTCATATGCGGCGGCAGATCCGCAGGCGCCGGTGCGCGTACCTCCTGCGCCAGCGTATCGCCCTGCTGCTGCGCCTCCTGCGCTTCGCGACGGATCGCTTCGCCGCTGGCACGCAGCTGGTTCTCGGTGTCCTGCATGCCCTGGCGAACGTCCTGCATCTGCCGCTTGATCTCCTCGGCCTGCAGTTCGCGCTCCAGTTCCTGTTTCACCGAATCCCATTGATTGCGGGCGCGACGCACCCACAGGCCGGCAAAGCGGGCCGCCTTGGGCAGGCGCTCGGGACCGAGCACCACCAGGGCGACCACGGCGATCACCAGCAGTTCGCTGAAGCCGATATCAAACACCGCGACCGCTCCGGATCAGCGAGGGGTGCGGTCGTGCTCGTCCTGCGCGGTGCGCGAGGCGTCCTGGCTGCGCGACTCGTCGCCCAGCTGCGCGTTCGGCTTGTCGTCGTCGCGCATGCCCTTCTTGAATTCCTTGACCGCCGAACCGAGGTCCTTGGCGCCACTGGTCAGGCGCTTGGTGCCGAACACCAGCAGGACGATGGCCAGCACGACCAACCAATGCCAGATGCTGAAACTGCCCATAAAGACGCTCGTTACGTTAGTGATCAGGCTGTCGAGCATAGCGCACCGGGTGTTAGCCGGCGCGCGTGACGAAAGTCAGTTTCCGCCCAGCGTTTCCGTGCGGATTTCGCCGTCGTTGACCGGCTGGAAGCCCTGCTGCTGCGGCGGCGGGTTCTGCGGAACGTTCTGCAGCGGCGCGGTGGTGGCTTCGGCCGGGGCCGCCGGTGCTGCCTGAACAGGCGCAGGCACAGGGGCGGCAGCCGGCGCCGGCGCCGGACGCGGTGCATTGCCACCGTTGCCGTTGCGGTTGTTGCGGGCGGCGTAGGTGGCCTCTTCCAGACGATCGCGGAAGGCGACCACGTCCATCGACGGCGAACCGACGGCGCGACCTTCGAAGATCATGCGCGGCGTGGTGTTGCTGCCGTAGGCGTCCAGATTGGCGGCATCGTCGATCTGCAGCACCGCGCCATCCAGCGCGACACCGGCGAACAGGCCGCGCGCGCGCGACCACGACCAGATCTCGGCCTTCAGCTGGCCGTCGGTGGCGGCGGCGGCATTGCGGCCGACCGGACCGGCGGCAACGCCGGCATCGGCGCCAAGCGTGAACTTGCCATTGACCAGGTTGTCCAGGCTGCGGTCGTTGCGGAACACCAGCACTACGTCGGAAGACTGCACGCCGGCCTGGAAGCCGATGCTGCCACCGGTCAGCTTGACGAATACCGGGCTGGACCAGGCGCCATTGGGCATGCGCACCGACATCAGCCCGTGGCCGCGACGACCGCCAATGACCAGGCCGGCCTTGATCGTGTCGGGAATGACGATGACCGCGCGGCCTTCGTCGAGCAACTTGTCCGGAATTCCCTGTTCAGGGATTTCCTGGATCTCCGCCAGCACGCGCACGGCATTGCGGGCGCGCTGGTCTTCCTGCGGTCCGGCAATGGCCTGGCTGGACAGCAGGCTGGCGGCGATCAGCAGGGCTTGGATCGGGCGACGCATGGCAGGCTCCAGAAGTCAGTCCATAGGAAGATATAGCAAGTGACTGAAATTAGTAGTGTTGTCATGAATCGCCAATGAGCGCTCCCCGCTCACATAGATGCCCGCTATGCCTGCAATCCGAACCCTGCATCCCGGTGCGACACCGGATCGGCGACAATGCACCCCATGCTCGACGCACCCGATACCGCCGTGCTGGCGGTCAACCTAGGCACGCCCGATACGCCGACGGCCCCCGCCGTACGCCGTTACCTGGCCGAATTCCTATCCGACCGCCGCGTGGTCGCGATCCCGCCACTGCTGTGGCAGCCGCTGCTGCGCGGACTGATCCTGCCGCTGCGCAGCAGCCGTTCGGCGGCCAAGTACGCCCAGGTCTGGCTGCCGGATGGCTCACCGCTGATGGTCCATACCCGGCAGCTGGCGCAGGCGATGCAGGCCCTGCTGCCAACCCTGAAAGTGCGCCACGCAATGCGCTATGGCGAACCGGCCCTGGCCCACGAGCTCGACCGCCTCGCCGGCGAAGGCGCACGCCGCATCGTGGTGCTGCCGCTGTACCCGCAGTACTCCACCACCACCACCGCCTCGGTCGAGGACCGCGTCGACGCCTGGCAGCGGCGCAACCCGGGCGTGACCGTCAGTCTGGTACGCGACTACTCGGTCGACCCGGGCTGGGTCGAGGCCGTTGCCGGCTCGATCCGCCGCTACTGGGAACAGCACGGCCGCAGCCAGAAACTGATGTTCTCCTTCCACGGCATCCCGCAGCGCCTGGCCGACGCGGGTGATCCGTATCCGCAGCGCTGCGAGGCCAGCGCGCAGGCCATCGCCAACGCGCTGGGCCTGGGCAAGGACGACTGGCAGATGGGTTACCAGTCGCGCTTCGGCCGCGAGCGCTGGCTGCAGCCTTACGCTGAGCCGAGCCTGTGGGCGTTGGCCGAATCCGGTGTGAAGCAGATCGACGTGGTCTGCCCCGGCTTCGCCACCGATTGCCTGGAAACGCTGGAAGAAGTCGCGATGGGCTTCACCGAAACGCTGGCCGAACGTGGCGCGACGATGCGCTACATCCCCTGCCTCAATGCCGAACCGGAACACGCGCGCGCCCTGGCACGACTGGCCGTGGCCTCGCTGGCATGAGTCTGCAACCCTTTGAACTCGAGGTGGGCGGCACCCGCGTCGCCGGCCTGCGCAACAGCGGCGACGGCCCGCGCGTGCTGGCCCTGCATGGCTGGCTCGACAATGCCGCCAGCTTCGTGCCGCTGGCGCCACACCTGGCGTCGCTGCAGCTGGTGGCGATCGACCTGCCCGGCCATGGCCACAGCGCGCACCTGCCGGCCGGTGCCAGCTACACCACGGCGGCCGCGATCTGCCACGTGCTTGATGTGGCCGACGCCCTGGGCTGGGACCGCTTCAGCCTGCTCGGCCATTCGATGGGCGCCGGCATCGCCAGCCTCACCGCCTCGGTCAGCGACCGCGTCGAGCGCCTGGTGGCGATCGAAGCTCTCGGCGGCCTGCGCGGCCCCGAAGAAGAGACCGCCCATCGCCTGCGCGAGCATGTGAACGCCACCCGTGCGCTGGCGCGCAAGCAGCTGCGCGTGTTCCCCGACCTGGCCGCGCCGATCCGCGCACGGATGATGACCAACCAGCTCAGCGAACCGTGCGCACGACTGCTGGTCGAGCGCGGCGTGGAACCGGTCGAAGGCGGGTATCGCTGGTGCAGCGATCCGCGCCTGATGCTGCCCACCGCGATCCGCCTCAGCGAGGGCCAGATCGACAACCTGCTGCAGGCCATCGCCTGCCCGACACAGGTGATCTATGCCACGCCGGCGCAGTCGTATTATCCCGAGCCGATGCGCAGCGATCGCCTGCAGCACCTGCGGGATGGCCGGCTGGCAGTGTTTCCCGGCAACCATCACCTGCACATGGAATATCCGGAACAGATCGCAGGCGTGATCCTGCACTTCTTCAGCAACGACAACGCCGGCTGAGCGCAGGCGTCCGCGCGCTTCACTCCGCGCGTTTGCGGCCGATACATCAGTTGCGGGCCCCTGCGCCCGCTGCACGCGGGCCCGGTCGGTCCTGCGGCATGTGTCTGGTTCTGCAAGGAAGTCCGCATGCCCGCTCTGCTGCACCGTCACCCACAGGATGTGGCCGCGGTGTCCCGTCTCCGCGTCGCTGATCGCGCCGCATCCCTCGAATTCCCGGCACCCGCCCTCGTCACGCCCTGCTGCGTGCGTTGCGGCGTGCTCGTTGTCGTCTGCTGACCCAGGAGCCTCCGATGTCCATTGCATCCGCCCGTCCCCCCGATACCGCCCGCCTGTCGCACCTGCAACAGCTCGCCCGCGGTGCTGACCGCCGCCTGCTGACCGGCAGCGCGGCACTGGCCGTGACCGGGCTGGTGCTGGCCCTGCGCGGTCCGCACGGTGTGGCCGCCGCGTTGGCCGCGGGCGCTGTGCTGCCCGCCTTGTGGCTGGCCGGTCCGCTGGCAGGCCGCGGCATCGCCCGCAACGCCCTGGCAATCCTGGTGGCGCTGCAGCTGGCCCTGTTGTCCGCGATCACCGGCCTGTCGCCGGCGTTGCCGATCGCCCTGCTGCTGGGCGTGCTGCTGGGCCATCGCGATCGTCTGCCGGTGTGGCTGGCCGGTAGCATCGGCACGCTTGCACTGCTGGCCCCGCTGCCGGCCGGTGCTGCGGTGGGGCCGGCGCTGCTGCAGGCCGCGATGCTGGCCGGCCTGACCCTGTTCCTTGGCCAGGTCGCACTGCGGCTCCGCCAGCAGACCGAAGCACTTGGCCACGGTCCCCGCCGGCTGGCCGCGCTGGCGCGCGACATCGCCACCGGCGCCGATCTTGGTGCACATGCTGACACCACCGCCTACGCACCGGGTTCGCTGGCCCATGCGCTGGCCGACACCGCACGCCATGTGCAGGCCCAGCGTGGACGCGAAGCCGAGGCACACGCCGAGAACGCGCAGATCCGCCAGGCCCTCGATGCCTCGCGCACCGCGATGATGATTGCCGACAACGATCACGTGATCCGCTACGTGAACCGCTCGGTGGTGGCCCTGCTGCGCAACCAGCAGGCAACGTTGCGCCAGGCCTTCCCCGATTTCGATGCCGAGCGCCTGGTCGGTAGCAGCATCCATCGCTTCCACGCCAACCCGGACCGGATCCGCGCCATCCTCAATGGCCTGCAGGTCAGCCACAACGGCAAGGTACAGATCGGCCCGGTGCACTTCGCACAGGTGGTTACTCCGGTCTTCGACGCACAGGGCGTGCGCCTGGGCTTTGCCGTGGAGTGGCATGACCGTACCCATGAGCTCGCCTTGGAGAACGCCGTCGCCGGCATCGTCGCGGCCGCCGCCGCCGGCGACCTCGACCAGCGCCTGCAGGCAACCGAAGGTGCCAGCTTCCTCGATGGCCTCACCGGTGGCATCAACCAGCTGCTGGATACGTTGGGCAGTACGGTTGACGAGGTGCGGCAGATGCTCTCGGCGCTGGCCAGCGGCGATCTCGATCGACGCATGCATGGCGAGTATCACGGCGCCTTTGCCGCGATCCAGCGCGATGCCAACGCCACCGCCGGCCAGCTGGCGCGCATGGTGGGCCGTATCCAGCAGTGCGCGTCCTCGATCAGCACCGCTGCCAGCGAAATCGCTGCGGGCAATGGCGCGCTGTCCGAGCGCAGCGAGCGCCAGGCAGCGCACCTGCAGGAAACCGCCGCTTCGATGGAAGAGCTGACTGCCACCGTGCGCCAGAACGCTGCCCATGCGCGCGAGGCGAGCCAGCTGGCGATCACCACCCAGAGCGCCGCCAGCGACGGCAACGTCGCCATGCAGCGGGTCGTCGACACCATGCAGGCGATCGAGGGAGCCTCGAAGCGGATCGGCGACATCACTGGCGTGATCGATGGCATCGCCTTCCAGACCAATATCCTCGCGCTCAACGCGGCAGTGGAGGCCGCCCGTGCCGGCGAGCAGGGCCGTGGCTTCGCGGTGGTGGCCAGCGAGGTGCGCGTGCTGGCGCAGCGCTCCGCCGCTGCGGCTCAAGAAATCAAGAAGCTGATCGATGAGGCAGGTCGCCAGGTGGGCGAAGGCGCCCAGCTGGTGGCCGATGCGGGCCAGCGGATGCAGGGCATTGTCGGGGGCGTTGAGAATGTCAGCCACCTGATGCACGAGATCTCGGCGGCCTCGCAGGAGCAGTCGGTCGGCATCGAGCAGATCAACCAGACCGTGGTGCAGATGGACCAGGCGACGCAGCAGAATGCCGCGCTTGTGGAGGAAGCCACCGCGGCCGCACGCGAGCTGCAATTGCAGGCGGGTACGCTTACCGAGGCGGTATCGGTGTTCCGCCAGCAGGAACCGCACGAGGTCTCGCGGGCCGCCTGATCCGGGCCTGCAGTTCCATCCCGGTCAAGACGGCGCCCGCAGGGCGCCGTTTTTTTTGCCTGCTTTTGCGTGATGGGTCAGGAAAAAAGGCCGCTTCCGGACCTGCCTTGGGGAGCGGCCAACCCTGGCTGGCGCCGCATCCACACACGGCGTGGATCTACTGTGCGCCCGCATGCCCTCGGTAGTCGCCAACCCTGGTTGGCGCTGGGGCTGCCCGCGGAGAATATCCACGCATGGCGTGCATCTACCGGCCGGTGTGCAGCTATGGCGGTGCCGGCCGGCGGCCGGCACTACCCGCATGTTCTGCGCACAAAGAAAAACCCCGCTGCGTGAGCAGCGGGGTTTTGGATGTAAACCCTGGCGATGACCTACTCTCGCATGGCTTGAGCCACACTACCATCGGCGCAGCTGCGTTTCACTTCCGAGTTCGGGATGGGATCGGGTGGTTCCACAGCGCTAATTTCACCAGGGAGGCTTTTGGAGAGTCGCACTC